>JAIVHO010000002.1 GCA_020201035.1 Bacteroidales bacterium | reverse complement strand
TATCTTCCAACGCTTCATAGGACAAATTTAATTATATATCGGCAAAGAGTGTTCCTATTTAACTTTTCATTAACAGCTTTTAACCTGTCATTAAGTTCCTATGATACAAAATGATATAACTTTACTTCAGTAATCATAATTTTGAGTTCAACAAAGTAATACACCAATGAAGCGGAGAATATCCTGACCTCTGATATTTTCGGTTTAGAGATGACTGCTCCTGGCCGGGCGGTCATTTCGTTTTTGGGACGGAGACGGGAAACTGTAAGGCAGGGGCTGGTACCTGAAGGGTTGGCTTAGGGAGTTTACTGCCTGAAGGTTAAGCTGTAAAAGGACAGTTCCCGGAGATTAATAAGTGCTATTTTACCATACCGGCAAACAGCGGCCATATATCATTCCCGGGCAGAGGGGCTTTTATCAGAATCTTCTCCTTTGTCACCGGGTGCACAAAAGAGAGGCTCCGGGCATGAAGTGAAATACCACCATCTTCATTAGATCGGCTATAGCCATACTTAAGGTCTCCCTTAACCGGAGATCCGGCATGTGCCAGCTGGCATCTTATCTGGTGGTGCCTGCCTGAATGAAGATCGATCTCAAGCAGATAATAGCGGTTAGAGTGACCTATTAGCAGGTACGAAAGGGATGCTTCCCTGCTTCCCTTTACCTTTTCAGGGTAGGCATATGAGCGGTTCTGTTCCTCATTTTTCTTCAGAAAATTAACAAGTGTGCCCTCCTCAGCCGGGGGCCTTTCCTTAACAATTGCAAGATACTTTTTACTGATCTGTTGTTCCCTGAACATCTCGTTAAGCCGGGTGAGAGCCTTTGAGGTACGGGCAAAAAGAACAACTCCGCTCACGGGTCTGTCTATTCGGTGCACTATTCCAATAAATGCTTCGCCCGGCTTCTTATATTTAACCCTGATATACTCCTTTACCCTGTCGGCAAGCGTAGCATCTCCTGTCTTGTCTCCCTGAACCAGTTCAGAGACCTTCTTATTAACCGCAATAAGGTGATTATCTTCGTATAGTATCTCCATTATCTGTTTAAGTAGCTTCTTTAAATGGTAATTATATTATCATTACCTGGTAGTCCTATAATTCTTCTTTAATTAGTAATTGCCTTGTAATTACCAGGTTTTTCCATAAACCTCCATTAATATGGCTTCCAGGTTTTAATCAGCATTGTTTTTCATTAGGCCTGCCCCATAACAGGAGCCTGGATGAAGTTTGTTTCTTATATGATGCTTCTTCTAATTCTGCTTTTTATAATACTGCTTCTTCTAATACTGCTCCCTTTCATTTGGAAAATCGAGTGATCTGACATCAGTAATATAGTTCCTTACGGCACCGCTTATCTCCTGGTAAAGGTTATGATATCTTCTCAGGAAGCGGGGAGAGAACTCCTGCGTAATCCCCAGCATATCATGGATTACAAGCACCTGTCCGTCAACTCTCCCTCCTGCACCTATACCTATAGTGGGAATCCTGAGGCTTTCTGTTACTTCACCAGCCAGTTGGGCGGGAATTTTCTCCAGTACAATGGCAAAGACCCCTTTTGATTCCAGCAACATGGCATCCTCCCTGAGCTGTGCGGCCTCTTCCTCCTCGCGGGCTCTTACCACGTATGTGCCGAACTTATGGATCGCCTGAGGTGTAAGACCGAGATGGCCCATAACAGGGATACCGGCTGACAGTATTCGCTCAACAGAGTCGCATATCTGCCTTCCTCCTTCCAGCTTAACCGCGTGGGCCCCTGTCTCCTTCATAATACGTATTGCACTGGCCAGTGCCTTTCTGGAGTTACCCTGATAGGTGCCAAAGGGCATATCAACCACAACAAGAGCCCTTTTTACCCCTTTGACAACACTCTGGGCATGATAGATCATATTATCGAGTGTTATCGGGACCGTTGTCTCATGTCCGGCCATCACGTTTGAGGCAGAATCGCCCACCAGTATCACATCTATCCCGGCAGCATCAACTATTCTTGCCATTGAAAAGTCGTAAGCTGTCAGCATTGCGATCTTTTCACCCTTAAGCTTCATTTCATTAAGCACATGGGTTGTTACTTTTTTTACCGAACTGTGAACTGACATATCGCCATATTTAATTTTATACCTGACAAATCTACGAATTTGTTTTGAATAGGCGCTCACAGGTTTATCCTGCCTTTTTGTCACAACTACACCCTCATCGCTGAGATAGCCTGAAGAAAAGGTGTCATTATTTCATAAGAACAGCCTTTATCATGAGTGGCACAATCATTGTTTTAATCAGTGAAACTTAGCAACAAACAAAAAAAAGTTATAAAATGGGAAAGATAATAGGTATTGATCTGGGAACAACAAACTCATGTGTTTCAGTGATGGAAGGTAATGAGCCCGTGGTTATACCCAATAGTGAGGGTAAAAGAACTACCCCGTCAATTGTTGCCTTTATTGACAATGGCGAACGCAAGGTGGGTGACCCGGCCAAAAGGCAGGCAATTACCAACCCCAGTAAAACCGTCTATTCAATTAAAAGGTTTATGGGTGAAACGTATGACAACGTAAAGAAGGAAATCGAAAGAGTTCCTTATCAGGTTGTCAAGGGTGATAATAACACTCCCAGGGTAAAAATAGACGACAGGATGTATTCTCCCCAGGAGATTTCAGCCATGATATTGCAGAAGATGAAAAAGACTGCTGAAGATTATCTCGGACAGGAGGTAACAGAAGCAGTGATTACCGTACCCGCCTATTTCAGCGATTCGCAGAGACAGGCAACAAAAGAGGCAGGTGAGATTGCCGGGTTAAAGGTTAAAAGGATTATAAACGAACCTACCGCAGCTGCTCTTGCATATGGACTTGACAAGAAAAGTGAAGATCTGAAAGTTGCAGTATTTGACCTTGGCGGTGGAACATTTGATATATCAATTCTGGAACTTGGGGATGGCGTCTTTGAGGTTAAGTCGACAAACGGTGACACACACCTTGGAGGAGACGATTTTGATCAGGTAATTATTGAGTGGCTTGCTGAAGAGTTTAAGAAGGATGAAGGGGTGGATCTGAAAAGAGACCCTATGGCACTTCAGCGACTCAAGGAAGCAGCAGAGAAGGCTAAGATAGAGCTCTCAAGCTCAAGCAGCACAGAGATAAACCTTCCCTATATAATGCCGGTTGATGGTATTCCGAAACACCTGGTAAAAACATTGACAAGGGCACACTTTGAAAAACTGTCTGACACTCTTATTCAGTCTGTAATTGGTCCCTGCAAGGCAGCGCTTAAAGATGCAGGACTGAATGCTTCAGATATCAGAGAAGTACTGCTGGTAGGAGGATCAACCCGTATGCCGGCTATCCAGGAGGTAGTTGAAAAGTTCTTTGGAAGACCCCCTTCCAAAGGCGTTAATCCTGACGAGGTTGTTGCCGTAGGTGCAGCCATCCAGGGTGGAGTGCTTACAGGTGAGGTGAAGGATGTCCTTCTTCTTGACGTAACACCTCTCTCACTTGGAATTGAAACAATGGGTGGAGTAATGACAAAACTCATTGAGTCAAACACAACAATTCCTACAAAAAAGACAGAGACATTTACTACGGCAGCGGACAATCAACCTTCAGTGGAGATTCATGTTCTTCAGGGTGAAAGACCTATGGCCGGAGGCAACAAAACAATAGGAAGATTCCATCTTGACGGAATTCCGCCGTCTCCAAGAGGCATACCGCAGATAGAGGTAACCTTTGACATTGATGCAAACGGTATTCTTAATGTTTCAGCAAGAGACAAGGGCACAGGCAAAGAACAGAGGATCAGGATAGAAGCATCTTCAGGCCTCAGTGAGGACGAGATCAGAAAGATGAAGGATGAAGCAAAGGCAAATGAAGAGGCCGATAAAAAAGCGAGGGAGTCTGTTGACAAGGTCAACGCTGCCGACAGCCTGATATTCCAGACTGAAAAACAGCTAAAGGAGTTCGGAGACAAGTTGCCTGCAGACAAAAAGGCACCTATTGAGCAGTCACTATCTGATCTGAAAGAGGCTCATAAGTCACAGAACCTGGAAGCTATTGACAAAGCAATGACAGAGCTAAATGCAGGCTGGCAGGCTGCATCAGAAGATCTTTACAAGGCTTCACAGGCAGGGCCTGAAGCCGGTCAACAGGGTGAAGAGCCAGGTTCCGGAAAGGATAAAGGCAGCGGTGGTGATGAAGTAACCGATGTCGATTTTGAGGAGGTCAAATAGACGGCCATAACAACTAATTGAAGAAACACCCTGAATTGTCAGGGTGTTTTTTTATTTTTACAATCCAAAATCGTTGCAATGAAAAAAGTTATTCTATCACTACTTCTGGTTTCAATGATTTTCCCTGTTCCTGTTAACGCACAGGAAAACATCAATATAACCGATTCCAGCGGGCTGAGGCAGGGCGAATGGATTGCCAGGTATGAGAACGGAAACATACTTTACCAGGGTCACTTTATTGACGATAAACCTGTTGGTGAACTAAAGCGCTACCATAAAAACGGGCAACTGATGGCAGTGATGCAATACAGACATGATAACGATACCGTTGACGCCCTGCTATACCATAACAATGGATTTTTATCTGCCAAAGGTTCCTATATAGACCGTAAGAAGATTGGCGAATGGGAGTTTTTTTCCGACTATTTAAGAAACACCCTGCTTGGAAGAGAAATATATAAAGATGACATAAGGGAAGGAGAGAGCACCAAATACCACTGGAACGGAAATCTTGCAGAAAGAGTGTTTTATTCCGGGGGAACAAAGACAGGTCAGTGGCTACAGTATTATACCGATGGAACTCTTGCATTGAAAGGTAATTATACCGATGGCAAATTGAATGGTCGTTTTGAGGCCTTTAATACTAACGGGTCAAAAATGCTGGCAGGCCACTATAGAAATGATACGCGTGACGGAGAATGGACATTCTACACCAAAACAGGGGAAATCAGTAGCACCGTAATCTATGAGATGGGTGTAGCAACAAATGCCAGTGAGATCATACAGAAGGAAACAGATATGCTCGACGAACTTGAGAAGAGAGGCGGTCTTATTGCCGACCCTGCTAAAACAGGCATACAATGGTAACTCCTGATAATAATGATCCTAAACCTGGCTACCTTTCACTTGCCGGACTGCAGGAGATTATCAGAAAACAGGTTGAGGATAAATTTCCGGAACAGGTATGGGTAACAGCTGAGGTGGCTGAATTCAGGATACAGGGGAACGGGCACTGTTACCTTGAACTTATAGAGAAGGAAAAAAGAGACGATACTATCTCCGCCAGGTTAAGGGCAATGATCTGGTCAGCCCGGGCAGGCTTTATCCTCCCCTATTTCAAATCGGCAACAGGAAGCAGTCTGGAGCCCGGAATGAAGATACTGGTTAAAGTTAACGTGAGCTATCACCCTTTGTATGGACTGAGCCTCCAGATATCCGATATTGATCCGTCCTTCACTCTCGGTGAGATTGCCCTGAAACGCCATCTTATCCTGAAAAGGCTGGATGAAGAGGGAGTGACCGGGATGAACAGGGAGATGACCTTTCCTCTTTTTCCTGAGAATATTGCGGTGATTTCCTCAGAAAGTGCAGCCGGATATACCGATTTTATCAACGAGCTGTCAGGCAACAATCAGGGATACCGGTTTTCTTTAACCCTTTTCAGGGCAGTAATGCAGGGTAAGGAGACATCAGCTTCAGTCTGCCGTGCCCTGGATGAGATCTTCTCACTATCACATAAATTTGATGCAGTGATTATTGTCAGAGGAGGAGGATCACAGGCCGATTTGAGCTGGTTTGATGACTATGACATAGCATATATGATTACACAATTCCCTCTTCCTGTAATCACAGGGATAGGTCACGAAAAGGATCTTTCAGTAACTGATCTGGTTGCATACAGACATCTTAAGACACCTACTGCTGCCGCCCGCTTTATAATTGATCATACAGCAGAAACTGAGATGTATCTTAATACTCTGGCCAGAGATATCAGCAGAGCCACAATAAAAATAATTGATGAGAGTAAAGAGGTAGCACAAAACCTTGAAAAGGAACTTAAACCGGCATCCGGCAGGTTACTCAGGGGACGTATTGATAAGTTCCGGAACATTGCGTCCAGGATACCCGCACTCACCGGAGTACTGTTAAACAGGCAAACAATATATCTTACAGGCTACAGTAACCATATGCAACGGAACATTGGACGCTATATATCGGAAGAGAGAAGATATTTCGGTGAATATAACGGTAAACTCATCAAAGCATTGGATGGCATAAAAAACTCTTCCGGGGATAAATTAAATTTTCTGGAGAGGAATATAACAAACCTGAGTCCCGATGTACTGCTTAAGAGAGGATATTCAATCACAAGAATTAACGGACGGGCTCTGGTAAATACCGATAAGTTAAAGAAAGGAGACAGGGTAAATACAACACTTGGCAGTGGCAATTTTGACAGTGAAATAGTTATTATTAAAAAATAATTTCCCATTTTTAGATCAACAGTGATCTGTATGCATCTGATAAAATATCTTATTCCTATAATAATACTGGGGTCTGCTGTAACATCAGCAACAGGCCAGGATCCCTCCTTTACAAGATGCCTGAAATATCCTCATGCCCCTAATCTGGTGAATGAAACAGCGGCAGATTTGAGGGAAATAGGCGCACGCTATTCAACAAGGGGTGATATTGCGGGACTTGAGATGAGTATTTCCGGATTATCTGACCTTATCTATTATTATAACCCCCTGTATTCCGTAGATATTTATTTGCAGCAGGGAATTCTCAGATACTATAAAAATGAAAATGAAAAATCCCTTTCGGCTTATCTTAAAGCTCTCGATATTCTTCTGGCAAACGATAACAGGGATGGTATTAACTCGCTATACAATAATATCGCAATTATCTTTGCAAGGGTAGAGGATCATGAATCAACCCTTAAATATCTGAACCGGGCACTTGCCTACACCTCCCCTGACGATCCCATACACCTGCCGCTTCAGTTAAATGTTGCCATCACTGAATCACTCCTGGGGAATCATGATAAGGCACTGGAGATAGCTTTTGACCTGTACGGCAAATTTGACCATACACGTGAAGATTACTCTGTAGGGACTGTCGTTGGAGTAATAATAGAGTGCTATAACAGTAAAAGTCAGTATGATGAGGCGCTCCAATGGATAGAGATGATTCCCGACTCACTGACTGATCTGTCAGGATTCGCAGATCTGGCCTCATTCTGCGAGCCGGCGATGGAGACATATTTCAACAAGGGTGACTACAAGAGGGTGACTGAACTGGGACAATATCTGTACCCGCCCCCTGATCCCGGATTTATTCCCGAAATATATGACGCCCTGGAATATCTTTCGAAAGCATACGCTCAACTGGGTAATTATGATATGGCCCTTCAATTTGAAAAGCTACTCCGTGAAACTGAATTCTCAAGAACTTCATATAGCAGAGAGGAACTGGTATCGCTGTTAATGACTGATTATGCCTTTAATCTTAATAATATAGCACATATTACGGCCGAACAGGAACTGAGATTAAACAGGGAAAGGGAACGTTCACTTAAAACGTTTATATACAGCTTCCTGCTATTAATATTACTCTTTTCCGTTTTTATCGTAGTACTGATAAGGCTCAGGAGGCTACGGAAATCATACAGTACGCTTCTCTCCGCCGAGAACAATAAACTCGCCATTTTGAACAGGGAGATTAATAGCAGCAACCATTTGCTGGAGAAGGAAAATAATCTGCTCGACACACTTATCTCAGTCTTTGCGCACGATCTGATAAACCCGTTCCAGGCCATCCTGGGATTCTCCCGACTGATGCTTACCGACTATGACAGTATCGAAAAGGAGGATATAACAGAATATACCACTCTGTTGTCAGAAACATCATTTCACCTCAACCAGCTGCTTTCGAACCTTCGTAACATGGCGCTGCTGCAGGGAGATCAGCATATGCCTCCTTCAACAAGTTTCAAAATTACCGGGGAACTTGAGAATGTTACCTCCATATTTTCCGCTGCATTGCATAAAAAAAGCCTTAAGATAAATATCAGCGGAAACAGGGAAGCAAGAGGATTGATCAACAGGGAAATTTTCAGTTCCGTAATGCGCAATGTTATCAGCAATGCTGTTAAATTCAGCTTTGAAAACAATTCAATCGACATCAGGATTGGCAAATCAGGAAAAATGATCTCCGTTATTACCCGGGATTACGGTACAGGAATGCCGGAGGAATACAGACTAAAGCTTGAATCAAAAGAGTATTTTATATCAAATCCCGGAACGCAGCATGAAAAGGGAAGCGGACTGGGACTTACCATATGCATGGAACTGCTGGATCTTTACGGCAGCAGCATGCATATAGCCAGTTCAGAGGGTGAGGGGACTACCATTACCATAATAATTCCTTCAGGACATGAATAGGATCTTTATATTAGCGATCATATCCCTGCTTCTGCTGTCACAGTATAATATTGTTTATGCGGTGCAGGATCCTGATTCTGTTGATCTGAGGATAAGTCAGACCGAAGGAGACGGAAAACTTGAAGCCCTGATGGAAGCGGCAAAATCGTACCAGGGGACATCCCTCAAGCTGGCGCTCAGATATGCTGACCAGAGGTATGAGATTGCTAAAAGCTTAAATAACCCTGTCGCTGTTGCCGAAAACTATAACCTCTACGGAAACCTCTATTACACTTCAGGTCTTGCCTCCCAGGCTGAAGAGTACTATCTTAAGGCCTACGCTATTTACGACTCCCTGAATCATTTTGAAGGCCTTGCAACTGAATGCCATAATCTTGCACTCGTCCACCACACCAGGGATGATACACTTAACTCGCTGAAACTTTATAATGAATCTGTTGCTGTCAGAAAGATGTCCGGAAATACCCGCCGAATAGGCGATGGATTAACAACACTGGGAGAGGTACACCTTGAGTACGGAAATTATGAGGTCAGCCTCAGAAATCTTTACCAGGCAATTGAATACTATGGCAATATAACCGGGTATCCAAGAAGAATAGACTGTATTGCCTTTATTGCTGACAACCTCAACATCCTCTCACCGGAGCAGGCTCCATACTGGATTCGAAAACTTGAAGAGGAGAATTCAATTGTTGGCAGTAAATCCTATGAACAGATGATAAACCTCCGGTGGGCTACATATTACCTTGCTGTCAAAGATCTGGACAGGTGTGAGGAATATATTAAAAAGGTAAGGACTGATTCGGTTTATATTGTGGAGGTAATTTCACCGGTCACAACATTCCTCAAACTATCAGACACTTTCCTGGAGAACGGAGATACAGAAAAGGGGCTGCACTACTCAAGGCTGGCAAGAAAACTCCACATGAACCAGGAGAGGCATCATACTGTTACTATGACTTCAGAATTTAAAACCCGCTTTAATCTCAGGATATCGGAGGAGGAGTTACAGTCTCTTAATGAGATCAACAGGCTCTCTGCCGAAAGGATCCAGATTGAAGAGAGGATTAAATATGTAATGATTGGAGCTCTTGCCCTTGTGACACTACTACTTTTAAACCTGATGATCAGTCATCTTTCTGTCAGGCGCAACGCCGGTATTCTTACAACAAGGAAGCATGAACTTGAAGCTGCCTACGAAAGAAACCTCAGATACAAGGAGAAAATCCTAAAGACCCGGGCAAGTAAAAACATGTTTTTCAGGATGATATCGGGCCGACTCCAGATACCGTTTGAGAGACTTACCAGAAGTCTTGAGAAGCTTCTGGTTCTGAGTCAGAATACTATTGCACGGGATCAGTTTCTTTCCAGTCTCAGGGAGATTGTGGCAACCGGCGACTATATAGAAAAGAACCTTAAAAGAATACTTTTGTGGTCAAAACTACAGAGAGGCAAATACACAATTAAAAAAAGCACTATCCAGCTAAATGATTTTATGCATGACCAGTTACCCGAGATGCTCGGTAAGGCAGTAAAAAATGATGTAAGGGTAAGGTTTGATATAGATCCTGAAGTGTCGGTTTCATATGACAGACACTCTCTAAAATCGGTGATCAGGATATTAGTTGAAAATGCCATAAGTCATTCACCGGCAAAATCCGATGTAATTATCCGGGGTCAGAGGGCTACATCAGGATCTGTTATTTCAATTACCGACTTCGGAAAAGGTATACCCGTCTCCCTGCAGGATAAGATTTTTGATATTGAAAGAGATCCGTCAGGTAAGGAAGGACCTCTCGGTATTGGGCTACTGATTGCAAAGCACCTGGCTGAATTAAACGGCTCATGGCTCAGCTTTCAGACAAAGCCAGGAACTGAAACAACATTTTTCCTACATATAACTGATAATAATGGCTGAAAAAAAGATTTCTTTCAACGAGGCGATAAAGGAACTGGAAAATATCCTTGAACAGATTGAATCAGGCGAACCTGATGTGGATGAGCTCTCCGGAAAGGTTAAAAGAGCATCTGAACTGATTAAAATATGCCGGAAAAAGTTAAAGTCTACGGAAGAAGAGATTGACAAAATTCTGGATGAAATGGAGTAAAAAAGAAAATCAGGACCTGAACGTCCTGATTCTCCCTAAAATCCCTAAACCTAAATCACAGAAAACAAACTACTTTTTCTCAGTACTACCTTCTGTCTGTTAAACGTAATAAAGTTACGAATTGTTCCACAAACAAAAGATACTTTTAATAGATTTAACGTTTTTTTAATATAAAATTATTTTTCTACTCCCAGAACATCCTTGATCGCCTTTTCAAATGTCTCCTTCGGAAGGGCACCCATAGCCATCTGAGGCTGTCCATCGCTGGGAACAAAAAGAAGTGACGGAATGCTCCTTACCCCAAAAATTCCGGCCAGTTCCTGTTCTGCTTCAGTGTCAATCTTGTATATATTAAGTTTTTCACCATACTCCTTACTCAGATCTTCAAGAATAGGAGCCACCATTTTACAAGGGGCACACCAGTCTGCGTAAAAATCTATCAGACATGGTTTATCTCCTTCAAATTTCCAGTCTTTGTTCTCCTCGTAATTAAATACTTTTTCAATAAAAGTCTCTTTTGTCAAATGTTCAACCATAACTCTTTTTGCTTAATTATCTTAATAGTAATATTTACACACTAACCGCAAAATATATACCGTTGTTCATTAAGGCAATAATAGAGTACAATATCGGCTATAAATTGTAATTTTGTCATGAAAAACGAACAAATCGTCATATCTATATATGAAGAAATGTATAAATGACATAATTTTCAGTAAAATATCCAGAATTGTCGCTGATTCAGGAAAGGATATCTATGTAATTGGTGGCTTTGTCAGGGATTGCATAATGGAAAGGGAGAACAGCGGGATGGATATTGATATTGTTGTTGCCGGTAATGGGATAGACACGGCCACTGAGATAGCCAGGGGACTCGGAAAAGGGATAAAGGTTGTTAAATACCGGAATTTCGGCACTGCCATGTTCAAATTTGGTGGCTACACCTTTGAGTTTGTTGGCGCCAGAAAAGAGTCGTACCGGGCAGATTCCAGGAAACCTGCTGTTGAGGAAGGTACTTTAAGAGATGATCAGTTGCGTCGCGACTTCACCATTAATGCGCTGGCAATAAGCCTGAACGAGAAGGATTTCGGAACTCTTGTTGATCCTTTTGACGGTGTTAAGGATATTGAATCCAGGATCATACGCACCCCACTTGATCCGGACAGAACTTTCTCAGATGATCCGCTCAGAATGATGAGAGCAATACGGTTTGCCACGCAACTTAACTTCTCCATTGCCCCCCCCACACTGGCCTCAATCACCCGCAATGCCGATAGAATAAAGATAGTCTCTGCTGAGAGAATTATTACCGAGTTCAACAAGGTGATGTTATGCAGTAAGCCCTCGTCCGGAATTACGCTGATGCTTGATACCGGATTGCTTTTCCATTTCTTCCCCGAGCTTCATAATCTTAAAGGAGTTGATACGGTAGGGACAAAAGGGCACAAGGACAATTTTGATCATACACTGCAGGTACTTGATAATGTCAGCAGGGAGAGTGACGATCTATACCTGAGGTGGGCTGCACTTCTTCATGATATTGCCAAGCCTGTAACAAAGAGATTTATTGAGGGCACCGGATGGACCTTCCACGGTCATGAGTACAGGGGATCAAAAATGGTTCCGGGAATATTCAAGAGGCTCAAACTACCCATGAATGAGAAGATGAAATATGTGAGTAAGCTTGTAGCGCTTCACCTGCGGCCTATCTCTCTCTCCGGTGAAAACATAACGGATTCCGCCATCAGGCGTCTTCTGTTCGATGCCGGTAACGAGATTGATGACCTTATGATCCTTTGCAAGGCAGACATTACTTCAAAAAACAGGAAGAAGGTACAGGAGCATATGAAGAATTTCAGTATTGTGGTCGCCAAACTGAAGGAGATTGAGGAGAGGGATCAGCTAATGAATTTCCAGCCTCCGATAAGCGGAGAGGATATTATGGCCACCTTCAGTATTGGTCCGGGACGAGAAATAGGAATTATCAAGAACATTATCAGGGAATCTATCCTCGAAGGGATTATTCCAAATAACCACGATGCTGCCTACGGTTTAATGATAGAAAAGGGTAAGGAGATGGGCCTTACTCCACATCCGGACGCTGGCAGGTAACGGTAACCAGTACAGGAAGATGGTCGCTGTAGCCTCCTTCCCATACGGGTCCGCGCCATGTTCTGAAAGGTTTAAATCCGTTATATGTTTCATCAGGAACCAGCAGGTAACTGTCACTGAATATCCTGTATCCTTCCCCGCTGATGGAATATCCCGCAGAGGAGTTTACCAGGGATCCCGATACGATAATCTGATCAAACAGAGACCAGGTGCCCCTGTATTTATATGTTCCGTAATAAGTCTCCTCCTCATACCGTGACAGATTAACCAGTTCATTACCGGTACTGTTCCTATCACTGCTCTCTGTTCCCAGCACATCTGTCACAACAGGATCATCCGGATCGCTGTTAAGGTCACCCATCACGATTATCTTTTCATCCCTTCCATGCTTCTCCCTTGTTAATTCCAGCTCATCTGAAATCAGAGACGCCACCCTTGCCCTGAGGGGATCAGTAGCGGCTACCCCACCCCACCTTGAGGGCCAGTGGGTCACAACAACGGTGATGGTGTCAATATTGTCAGCCAGTCTGGCAAAAAGCACTGACCGGGTATCCATTGCTTCACCCTTATCATCAACAGGAACAACAACCGTTTTATCCAATATAGTAAAGGAGGATGTATCCACCAGCAGGGCCACTCCTATTCCCCGGATATCAGCTGATTCAGCAAAAATTGCAGTATAGTTATGTCTTGAAAGGTATGTATATCGAAGAAGGTCATCAATAACGTCTTTATTTTCCACCTCGCAGAGTCCAATAACCTGTGGGAGATTCCATCCGTTGGCGGTTACAATTACCCTGAACAGGTTGTTAAGCTTACTGTAGTACCGGTACGATCCCCATCTGCGTGGTGAAGAGGGAAGAAATTCATCATCATCGAGATGGCAGTCGATTGTATCAAACAGGTTTTCAACATTATAAAACATTAAGGTCTTCTCCTGTGAATATCCTGTGGTACTGTTTAGAGGAGATAACAGCAGCAGGATCAGGATTGCTGGTATAAAAACCATTTTTTCCGGGAAGCTATTTACTCTTTTCATCGTTCTCTCCTGGCTGTCGTTCATACGCCCCGATATCGGGTCGGGAATCAGAAAGTCTGTCCAGTCCGCGTATATCGGTGGGCCATAACAGTGCAGCATCTGTTCCCGCAGCGTCTATGAGTGGTGACAGTGAATCGGGCCGGAAATCATAACCCGTAAAATCGACAAATATGGGATCATCACCCGTTACTACTCCCGTGAGTTCATATTGCAACCACAAAGGATCGGTATTGTCAATATCCAGCCATGAATCTATGAATGAGCATGGAAGTTCCGTTTCGCTGCCGGAAGGGAGGATCAATATCTCACTTCTGAGAGTTCCCGCGACAACGCTGTTTGCAAAGGCAGCTCCTTCCAGTGTACCTGTGAACCTCGTACCATCATAATCATAGTAATCGGAAATCAGCACAGAGGGAGTAACCCGTGTTGAGTATTCCCACAAATTGGCAATAGTACAGTGGGTCACAGAGTAACTGCCTCCCATGGCAAAATAGAGTGCATAGAACCCGCAATGCCCTATATCACAGTTTGCGGCTGTAACCGTTCCACCGAGTGATGAGATCCCGCCCACAGTCATATGCCGGATTATAGTATTGGTTATAGACAGGTCAGGAGGAGCCTCCTCTGAGAAGAGGTTTCCAAGCTGAATGGCACTGGTCCCGTTCTTTATAACCGTATTATCAATATAGTTTGAACTGCTTCCGTTTAAAAAGACAATTCCGTTCCACTGACCGGGAACATCATTATATGCAGCCTCAGTACGGTCACTGCTAAAGATCACCTTATTATCATACTCCCCGTTTACTATTAGAGTGCCGGCGACAAACATTGTGGCTCCTCTGTGAAACAACAGTCTCGCTCCAGCCTCAACTGTAAGCACCTCACCGGTATCAACAACCATTGAATTCCATATTACCCAGGGCTTTCCCGCCCCCCATAGGGAAGTTTTAACTATCTCGTCACTTATAAGGTGTATATCCTGACCCCAGGCCTCCAGAATAACCTGGCTGATGGTGCCAGCGACATCGAATATCACTGAATCAGTAAGGAATACCGGTATATCCTCTCCAGACGGATCTGCCATAAGATCAATAAAGATAAATATACTATCCCCGGGCGCTATATTGATATTCTCTGCCCCACCCGGCATTCCGTCTACATTGATCCTGAATGAAGACTCCCCCTCCCCTTCAAGGAATATTCTGTCAATTTTCACCCACCTGTTGTACGGATTTACCACCCTCAGCTCTTTTGTAGTACTTCCGGCCACAGTAAATACAGTATCAAAGCGGATAGTATCCTCTGAAAAGAGCGGAACAATACCCTCCTCTTCCATAAAAACTCTTTCACTGCATGAAAGGGCCACTATTGAAATAAGAGAGATAAAGAGAACGAACCTGTGCATAACGGGTCATTAATGGGAGGAATGGGGTCAATATCTGTTAAGCCACCGGTATCTTCTTGCGCTGTCACCAAACTTCACGGCAAACGATAGTTCATGGGAGCCCGAACTGTGGTTACGTATATCTGTCAGGATCAGGTCATAGGCATAAGAGAAGAAGAACCTGTCATAAGTAAACCCGAGCAGCAATATCAGTGCATCCTGAGTCCGGTACGACAATCCCAGCCAGTAGTTCTCCCGGTAATATACCCTGGTTGTAAGATCGGCCTGAAACGACTTAAACAGCATATCTGATGATTTTAGAAGGGCAGAAGGTTCAACCATCCAGTCATTCTCAAGGGGTATCTTTATCCCCCCTGAAAGAAAAAAGTGACCCAGTTGTGTCCGTTCATTATCAGATGAATTGCCCAGGATAAGCGATCCCCTGAAGAGCTGTGTGGCAGCAAAACCCAGATAGTACCGTGGTGTTGTATAACTGGCCCCGAAGTTGAAATCGGGTATATAAACCACCCTGTCATAATTATTCAGGAATTCGTCATCCGTATGTGCCAGTAAAGCCCCTTCAAGATCAATGGCAAACTGGTAGGCTGTTGCTCCCAGGCCAAAAGATAGCTGGTTATTGTCACTGACAGGGATATGATAGGCATAAGCCAGCTCAAATCCTGTTCTGCTTATTATTCCGTTACGGTCATTAAAAACATATCCTCCCAGACCAACCCGTCCGCCCCGGGTAGGGCGTACCATCTTCCTCCTGACAGAAGTTGACTTCTGTATATAGCTATCCTTCAGGAGTCGGGTCTGAAAACTGGCAGCATAAGTACTGGGTGAACCTGGAAAGCCAAGCCACTGCTCCCTTGCTGTAAGGTTTACTGATGTATAACCATCATTACCTGCCAGAGAGGGGTTTATCAGAAAGCCATTCATTACATACTGACTGTACATCGGAACCTGCTGGGCATGGAGATTAATTCCCAGTATAATTCCGGCAACGATTATCAGTGTTCTGCTTATCAGTTTCATCAGGCCCGGGTTTTTAGTCATAACTATCTAACAATTGTAATGGTACCTGTAACCGGTTTTCTGCCATCGCCGGTATCCAGGATGTAATGGTATGAATCAACAGGAAGCGGATTGCCCTTATATGTACCATCCCAACGATTCTCACCGGGGTTTTTCGTCTGAAAAACAAGCTTGCCCCACCGGGTAAATATCCTTATCTCAGCATTGGGATAGAGTTCTATATTACGGATTATCAGCTCGTCATTCCTGCCATCCACCACGCCGGGAGTAATCACCTCATAAACAACCAGACAATTGGTTCCGGTAAAGCCAACAGGTATGACTGCCTGTTCCCTGCAGCCATTGACATCAGTAACGGTAACAGTATAATCGGCAGGCAGTACTCCGGTTCTGTCCTCAAATGTAAAACCATCGTTCCATGCAAAGATATACGAAGGTACTCCCCCGCTTACTGTCAGATCAATTGCTCCGTTTTCCTCATCAGGACAATCAGCATCCGTAACAATATATGTAATCTCTATTGGTGAAGGCTCAGCCAGAGTAACATCCAGCATCATGGAGCATCCTGCATCATCGGTAACAGTAAGTGTATACACTCCACCTGACAGGTCTGTCAGATCCTCATCTGAAGATGAGAAGGAATCAGGACCGGTCCATAAAAGAACAAGGGTTCCTATTCCTCCTGAAACCGATACATCAATTGACCCGTCAGAACTCCCGGCACAGCTTACTCCATATCCATTATAGTCAGAGAGTGCATCCAGTGTAACAGAAATCTGTGGGGGTTCAGTAATGGTCTCTGTTGTTGTATATACCGCGCAGTTATTTGCATCGGTAAGGGAAAGTGTATAATCGCCGGCAGAGAGCCCGGTAATATCCTCATCAGTTGAAAGAAATCCGTCCGGACCACTCCAACTGATAATATAAGGTTCTGTACCGCCATTAATGGTTATTGATACTGAGCCGTCATTTTCACCGAAACAGGTTATTCCGGAGACGTTATCAAGGCTGTATGTAAATGGATCGGGGGCAATTATTGTAATCGTTGAATCATACACACAACCATTCTGATCCATTACACTTAACAGATAATCCCCGGCAACCAGACCCGTAAATTCTCCACCTGCCTGATAAGGAGAACTGTTAATGCTGTATAGATAGGGAGGAGCACCACCGCTTCCGCTGATCTCTATCACTCCGTCTGTAAGGCCATTGCATGTAATATCGCTGTGTTTATCCACATTGAATCCTATTGTGCTTATTGTCACCACCATATCATCAACAGCTGCATCACACGGACCATCGCTGGTAACAGTAAGTGTAATTGTCACCATTCCGGTGTCGGTATCATTACTCCCAAGGGTGTAAACCGGGTTAATGATTGTTGGGTCATCAAAAGAGCCATCACCTGAGGTAGTCCATAAAACTGACCCCTCAGCGTAGGATGCACCCGTAATATCAACCGTTGCGACTCCTTTGCACACTTCGGTATCAGGACCGGCATCAGCCACCGGAGCATTAAAGAGAGAAAGTTTAAGGGTATCAGACGCAATTTTGCAACCCACTACCGCAGTTGCATCGATATATAGCTTTACACTGTCGCTGTCAGTAACTCCCGGGGTATAAACCGGATTTAAAAGCGTTGGATCATTGAATGATCCGTCCCCGGTAGTGCCCCACAGTACTGTGCCATTTACAACTGAAGCCCCTGTTATTGCGTAACCGGGGTCGGTGAAACACAATGAATCATCAGGCCCGGCTTCAACTGCAATCACTGACGGATCAGTCACTGTCACTGTTGCAGTTCCCGTAACGCTGTTTCCTGCAAGATCGGTTGCAGTGACATTTATAACATTATCCCCCAGATCAGCGCAGGTGAATGTAGTACGCTCAGGGATAACCATATAATCACCGCAGTTATCGCCTGAAAGAAGAATATCAAAAACATATGAGCTGTCAATGGTTACTGTTCCGCCTGCCCCTATCTCCACAACAGCATCTTTTGTAACAAGGGATGGCGGTGTGATATCTGCAATTAATATATTCTGAGTCTGGGTTACCTGGTTTCCGTTACCATCATCATATGTCCATGTCACAACTGTAAGTCCGCTTGCTGTAACCGGTAAAGATACATTGTGAGTACCATAAACTGTTCCTGAACAATTATCTGTTGCTGAAGGCGCACTAAGTGTCGTTACCGAACACTCCTCACTTATATCAGTCAGGGTGGGATTATCAGGGACAGGTTGTGTAATATCATTAATAATCACATTCTGTGTCTGTTGAACACTGTTTCCGTTACCATCATCATAAACCCATGTAATGATAAATGTTCCCTGGCTGCTGTATGTCAGGGGATCCGTGGTTGTAGCCACCAGTGTCCCGGCACAGTTATCAGTTGCCTCAGGGGGTGTTGTTACAATTACACCGCACTGATCTGTAAGATCAGGAAGTATTGCAATATCGGGGACAGGGTCAGTTATATCATCCACAATTACATTCTGCACCTGATCAACACTGTTTCCGTTACCGTCACTGTAGGTCCAGGTAATTGAATATACACCCTGGACCGTATAAACCAGGGGATCGGTTGTTGTTCCTGTTATGGTTCCTGCACATTCGTCAGTAGCAGTAGGCACCAGAGTTACTGTAACGCCGCATTCACCTGTAAGATCAGGAAGCACTGCAACATCCGGTACAGGCTCCGTGGTATCCTGAACCAGGATATTCTGTATTTGAGAAACAGAATTTCCATTGCCGTCATCATAGGTCCATGTAACTGAATAGTTACCGGGGGAGGAGTATGTAAGAGGGTCAGATGTAGTTCCGGCAATCACGCCTGCACAGTTATCCGTTGCTGTAGGTATAACAGGCACAGTTCCGTTACATTGAATTGTAACATCCGGCAACGGATCTTCATCAGGGAGAGGAGATATATCATCAGACACTATAACCGTCTGTGTCTGGGTGGATACATTACCATTTCCATCATTATAGGTCCATGTAATGGAGTATGTTCCAAGAGTATTATATACAACAGGATCTGTAGTTGTTGCACTTATCGGGCCGGCACAGTTATCTGTGGCAGTGGGTACGGATGGTATTGTAACACTGCAATCGCCGGTTATATCAGGCAGTGATGCCACATCCGGAACCGGAGGTGTAATATCATCAATGTGAATATTCTGCGGAGCGGTCACCACATTTCCGTCGCCATCATCAAAGGACCATGTAACCAGATAGCTTCCTTCACTGTTGTAGGTTAAAGGATCTGATGTTGTCCCGGTCACTGTTCCCGCACAATTATCTGTAGTGGTGGGTGGAGTAAGGGTTACCGAGCACTCTTCCGATATATCCGGAAGAACAGGTATAACAGGATCTGTTACATCATCAATAACTATCAGCTGGATCGCCTGAGCAGTGTTACCGCACAGGTCAGATATTTCGTAGGTTCGTGAAATGGTTTTTGGATCTGTAAGTCCGTCATCAGCATCTCCCGAATGCCTGAAACTGGCCTGATCAATCCCGCAGCCATCAGTTGCACTGCCCCCACCGGCAGTCAATGCCGCATAATCGGCATAGGGAGCGGGCAGGTCCCCGGCACACTCCACAGAGAAATCCGGAGGGAGTGTAAGTACCGGGCTGGTTGAATCAGTGATATATATTCTGTGAGTAAGTATGGTACTGTTGCCACATTCATCGGTAAGGGTATATGTCCGCACTATTTCAACCGGGCAACTGCCCGATATTACATCAGAGCTGGCAACCATAATATCCGCATCAGCGCTGCAGTTATCTGTAATCAACAGGCTCCCGGCAAGAGCCTCAATACCTGCCACTGTTGACTCTGGTGCCGGTCTGTCAGCGGCCTCGCAACCCTCCAGAGCAGAATCATTCAGTGTGCCTGTTACATCAGGAGAGCGGGTATCCATCACTACAATTGTCTGGGTACCTGTCACCATATTACCGCAGTTATCCGATATGCTGTATGTACGTGTAATGGTTTCAGGACACGCTAATCCGTCAGATACATCACTTACATGAGAAAAGCTTGCTTCATTGATAGCGCAGTTATCAGCAGCAGATCCGCCGGCTGCCGTAAAGGCTGCGTAATCAGTATATGGAGGATCAATTAAAGAGATACATTCAGCCGCCATATCGGGCGGCATAATCATCACAGGGGAAGTGAGATCATTCACTATTATTTCCTGAGAGCAGGCAATACTATTTCCATTAACATCACTTATGCTGTAACTCCTTGTGATGGTTTCAGGACAGCTGTTACCATCTGAAACATCACCGGTATGAATAAACGAACCGGGATCGATTCCGCAATTATCGGATGCACTACCACCGTCGGAAACAAAAAGAGCATATGTGGTATGGGGTGCAGGAATATCAGCAGCACACTCTGCGGCAATGGGTGCCGGACATGTAAGTGTTGGGAAAATGGTATCCAGCACGGTTACCACAGATGTGCAGGAAGCACTGTTACCGCTGCCGTCTGATACAGTCAGCAAAACATTGTTGCCGCCTGTATTACTACAGTCAAATGTACTATTGTCTATAGTCATACCTGCAATGCCGCAGTTGTCATATGAGCCGTCATCCACATCAGCAGCAACAATGGACACATTGCCTGTATCATCAAGATAAACGGTTATATCCCTGCATATTGCCACCGGAGGTGTAATATCTCTGACTGCAATAGTAATATGGGTGCCGGTTACCGGATCAATATTTACCGAATATACTCCTGCGGCCAGTGTTGCTTCATAAAACAGAGAGTTGCCGTCTGAGAAATCCCCGTCAGGATCAACAAGCAAACCAAGTGTCTGATAGCATGCAGGCAAAGAAGGTAATGAAAAGGCCGGTATATTTACCGTCACCGTCCCCACATCTCCTGTTTCGTCAAATACCCACTCCCTGTCGATTCGGTACATTCCCGGAAACGAGACCTCTGTGTTATTCCAGGATGATACACTCCCTCCCTGGCTGCCATAAAAGAGGTATTCCCCTTCTGACATACCGGCAGGTGAGGTTATATTAAGTACCCGCCCCGACCATGAATTTGTAAAGGTTGTACCTCCGGTGCTTGCCAGACCTGAGACATCATGATAGTGAGTATCCTGGAAACTAAAAAAATCATTATTGAGAGGGAGATCATATTTAGCACCCAGAGAGTTCTCAACCACAATACGTTCTGCTTCAGTCAGTTTATCCGTATATACCACCACCTCAAACATATCGCCGTTAAAATACCCCTCACCGTCAAAGGTGCCGTCATTCTGGGTAGCTCCCAGCAGCAGCCAGTCAATGGCAGTTGCCGGAACAACTGCTGAGGATGAGGCCGAAGATAGCAGGTTGCCATTGATATAGGCCTGGTATTGCTGTAACTGATCACCATCACCATTTTGATAAATAACCATTTTAAGGTCATCCTGTGTATGTCCGTCACTGAATATCTGATCTGCACCGTTTATCCTTACGCCATCAGCATACTCAAGGCTGTAATTACGCACCTGGTTTGGAGATCCGGCATTACGGATACCCATAAAAAGACCTCCGTTCTGTTCATTGGCAGGAGTAGTATTGCGTGCTACCATAATTACCGTTGCACCATCACTTCCGGAAAATCCGGGATCACCGGTAAAACCCAGAAACTGGCCGTTAACGCCGCCGTTATCACTAAATCTGACAGCAGGAAAACCTTTCACAACGCCGGGGACCAGAGAAGGCACATCCTGACCCGATACAACCACGCCGAAATCCCTGTCCTTACCTGATAAATCCTGCCAGATCACAACCTGACTGGGGCCTATCGTTATCACATCCCTGTCGGATCTCAGCCAGAGCTGCATATTTGACATATCTCCCACACCGGCAGGACCATTTTGTCCCACTAAAGGGACACAGGTAACAAGCAAAATCAGTGTTGTTAGCGGAAGGAGTAGAGCTCTTCTCATATAAGTTAGGTTCTCAGTTTTCTTAAGCTATTGCCTGTCAGTATTATGCTGGCAAGCAATTTATTTTTTTCCTCCTTTTACACAGGAGAACTCATGAAAGTATCTACAGGCATTAAAAATAAATAAATATTTCCATAATATCCTGTTCAGAGCCTCATTATAACATATTATCAAGACTGTTAATTTATTAAAAAAGTTGCAAAAATGATTGATGATCCTGATTTCAGTTTTAAATAGTTATTCACTGATACAGAAGGTTGCCTGGTTCAACACCGTGTTACTAAACAATCATTGAACCTTTTGCCATTCAATTAATATCTGATTATTAGCATTTTAACACACCTGAAACCTGAGATACCTCACAGGATTATCCTCTCTGTGAAGTCTTTAAGTCAAAAGTGTCAAAAACATAAATAATCCTCCTTTGAAGCTATATTTATAGACCTATATTACTGCTGATTACATTTTTTTTGGTCAGTCAGCATAAATTGGGATCAAATTTGGTTGCTTCTAATTATTTTTCGCTCTATATTTGCAAACGCTTTTCGGGTGGTTAGCTCAGCTGGTTCAGAGCACCTGCCTTACAAGCAGGGGGTCACTGGTTCGAATCCAGTACTACCCACACCAGGAAACCGGACACGAGAGTGTCCGGTTTTTTTTGTTGGTGCTGAAGGAAACCCGGTTTCCGAAAAGCAGCAACAGAAAAACCGGCAAATTGCGAAGCGATGGAGGTTTCCTGTTGTGAAACACCACCCCCCCATGGATCAACGAGCGCAGCGAAGTTAATCCAGTACTACCCACACCAGGAAACCGGACACGAGAGTGTCCGGTTTTTTATTTTCAGCTTCGGCGAAAGCCTGCTTCCGCCTCCCGGGAGCAGGAAAAACGAAACAGTAAACAAATTATTAATAAAAGTGTTTTAACTTTATGTATGTTGAGTTCCAAAATTAAGGACCATATTTTGAAAAAATAGTGTAAATAGTTAATTACAAAGTTTGTATAGAACAGAGGATATAATATTAATTTTAGAAATTGCATCGATTTGAGGCAGGCACAAATTTTTATAACCAAAATTTTCCTGAACATTAATAGATAAAATGAATGAAACGAACATGATATTTTTTAAGCATAAATATCACAAAAGAATGTGTTTAAAAAATATTATGCGAGAGCGAAGCGGTTATATTCGTTAAAACCTTAGAAGCATGAAAAGGATCCAGATCGGAGACATGATACCAGAATTCTCATTATATGATCAGCACGGTAGTATATTTAATATAAACAGTGTTATTGGCAGAAAAAAGCTGGTTATCTTTTTCTATCCGCAGGATGGCAGTCTGAACTGTACAAGGGAAGCCTGCTATTTCAGGGATCTCTCTGATGTATTTGATGAGGCAGATGCAGTTGTTATAGGCATCAGCGGCCAGTCGGTTGAAAGTCATAAAGAATTTGCTGACAAAAACAGGCTTAATTACATCCTGTTAAGTGACACTGGTAATAGTGTAAGGAAACTATTCGGTGTTCCCGGAAAGATTTTCGGATTAATTCCGGGAAGGGTAACATATGTAGCAGACCGCTCAGCCAGGGTAGTGTATGTTTTCGAATCTCAGAAAGAAGTACAGCGCCATGCAGATGAGGCCCTGAAGATATGTCTCCTGCTAAAAAAGACCGGATAGAAATTATTATTGGTTTTAAGATTACAATACTTAACTTAACATATCTCCCAAAAAAAATATTTAATTGATTTACTTTTACTGATTATTTAATTGATTAACTTCTACTGATTATTTAACAATAACCCGGATGAATATAAAAAGTATAATTATCGGCTACTTTCTCACTTTCATAGTATTTTTAATGGTAGATATGCTGTGGCTGGGAGTTATTGCGAAAAACCTGTATCAGAAATATCTGGGCGCTTTCTTATCTGATAGGGTTAACTGGACCGCAGCATTCATTTTCTACCTCATCTTTGTTGTGGGAATTATGATATTTGCCATTTACCCGGCAGTTAACAAAGGGTCTGTATTTTACGCCGTTATAATGGGGGCTTTGTTTGGATTCTTTACATACGCAACATATGATTTAACTAATTTAGCCACACTTAAAGAGTGGCCATTGCCAATAGTTTTTATTGATATTTTATGGGGGACGGTTCTCTCTGCAATAGTTAGTATCTCCGGGTTTTACATTTTTAAATGGATTAATTAAAAATGCTATGTATAATATTGAGACCCCTCTTATAAACGGAAAACTCCTCTACTATGCATTTATCGCCGGTGGCAATCAAATATTGCAAAACCAGCTGGAAATAAACAGGATAAACGTTTTTCCTGTAAACGATAAAGATACAGGGACAAACCTTGCATCCACAATTCGCTCGGTTATTGACAACATCAAACCGCACAAATCATATAAAACAACTGTAAATAATATAGCGGATGCTGCATTGATTGGAGCAAGAGGAAATTCGGGTGTTATTTTCGCTCAGTTTTTACACGGTCTGAGTCAAGAAACCCTTAACAAACCCAATATTACCTTTCATGAATTTACTGAAAGTATAAAAAGATCAATCCCTTACATTTATGAAGCCATTGCCAATCCTGTAGAGGGAACAATGCTGACGGTAATTAAAGAGTGGTCCGAATTTCTCAGCAGCAAAAAAGAAGCTATTCACGATTTTGAAAACGTGATGGTTGATTCTCTGGAAGTGCTGGAAAAATCACTGGCAGAGACAACCTTTAAGCTGAAAGTATTAAACAAGACAGGATTTGTTGATGCCGGGGCAAAAGGTTTTGTGCTCTTTATTAAAGGCATCATCGATTTTATTAAAACCAGGGATATCCGCAATCTGGTTGTTGAATCGCAGGAAAGCATATCCCTTATTCATTCCGAAGAGCTGACAGATGAAGAGCTGACCCACCGTTACTGCACCGAAGCGATTATCAGGAATATCAGCAGCAGATCAGAACTTCAAAACAGGTTAAACGAAAACGGTGACTCAGTAGTGATTGCGGGCTCAGAAAGTATTAGTCGGATTCATGTTCACACCAATCATCCGGCAGAACTTTTTCATCAGCTTAAGGATATTGGAACAATAACCTATCAGAAAGTGGACGATATGTTTCGGCAGCAGGAAGCAGTTACCCGACGGAAGTGGAATATTGCTCTTGTTACTGATTCTACATGCGATTTATCACAGGAACTGATCGATTTTTATCAGATTCATATCGTTCCTGTCAATCTGAACTTTGGCGACAATCATTACCTGGATAAAGTAACCATCCAACCTAATCAGTTTTACGACCTGCTTGAAACAGATGCTGAATTTCCTAAAACATCTCAAATAAACGAACAGACCTTTACCAACTTATATTCACATCTGGCCTCTCATTACGATGCTGTAGTTGCAGTCCATTTAACAAGCCAGTTCAGCGGAACTTTTGCAAATAGTGTAAAAGCAGGAAACCGCATTTCCCAAGAGTTTAACAAGCCTGTTCATGTTATCGATTCAAAAAGTTTATCGGGAGCATTGGGTTTGATTGTACTGAAAGCAGCCATGGAGATTGAGGGCGGCAGTTCTGTAGAATCACTGGTTGCATCCCTCAGAAATGATGTGAATCAAACAAAAATATTTGTCAGTGTACGGGATTTAAAATATATGATTAAAGGAGGACGGGTTTCCAGGCCAAAGGGGCTTATAGCCAGCACCCTCGGTTTAAACCCTGTTATTACAATGGATGAGAATGGAAAATCCCAACTGTTCGGAAAAACTTTCAGTCAGCAATCCAGTTTGCAAAAAATATACAGGCATATCGGAAAGATCAGCAAGGGAAAGACTTTATGGAACTACATTATACTTCATGCTCACAATCCCAATGGTGCACTGGAAACAGAAGAGGTTATGTTTAAGATGACAGGTAAAAACCCGGTTTCAGTTGTTGATATCTCTCCGGTAATTGGCATGCATGCAGGGAAAGGATCCATCGCCATCTCAGTTATGTTCGACAATTAATTTCTTTCTGATGGTCACTCTATTCTTACAGGCATCACTGATAGTTTTGGTTCTCGTGACTCTGTTATGGGTATGGAGTATAATTATAAAAAATGTCAGTATAATCGACCTCTTTTGGGGATTTGCTTTTGTGGTGGTTAATATTTTCTATGTATTATCGTCCGGCGAATTATATACCAGAAAGATCCTGTTACTGGTGCTTGTATCAATCTGGGGACTAAGGCTTTCCATATACCTTGCCATCAGGAACATTGGCAAAGGAGAAGATTTCAGGTATCAGGAGTTCAGGCGGAAATATGGCCCTCAGCGCTACTGGTGGTTTAGTTTTTTTCAGACCTTTTTATTGCAGGGTGCATTGATAATGCTTGTTTCTTTACCCCTGTTGGGAGTAAGCACAGGTACCCGTTCAAATGATCTTAATATACTGGATTACATCGGTATTCTGGTCTGGCTTATTGGTTTTACATTTGAAGCAGGTGGTGATTATCAGTTGTCACGTTTTAAAAGAGATGCCGGAAACAGAGGAAAGGTTCTTAGTACAGGATTCTGGAGATATACCAGACATCCCAATTATTTTGGAGATTCTGCTGTCTGGTGGGCCTATGCGCTTTTTAGTATATCTGCCGGAGGTTACTGGCATATTATTGGATCAATAATAATGACAGTGCTGATTATTAAGGTCTCGGGGGTATTCCTGCTTGAAACATCCTTAAAAACCACGAAACCACAATACCGGGATTATATCCGAAAAACCAGTTCCTTTTTCCCATGGTTTCCTGAAAAGTAGAAAAAAGTTTTATACCCCGGAATAATTACCTGGTATACCGATTGTACTTTGTATGGATAAGTCTGCAACTTTCAGCTTTAATATGCGTCCTTAATAATAACCAATCTGAACAACCGGCATATAATAATTGACCGTATAACAGTCACAATAGCTTCCGGCAGATGTGCCGGTGCTTTAAAACCGGTTCAGGTAAGTATTAATTATTCATTTTAAAGAGCAAATTACATCCACAAAAATTATTTGACTATGAAAACCAGAACCTTTAGGAGTATTGCATTTACTGCCCTGATGTTACTCTTTGCCTCCATGAATCTTTCATCCCAGTCAGTGGCCGGTAAATGGTACAGCTCACTGGATATCCAGGGTATCCCGTTTGAGTTTGTAATCAATATCAGTGAGGAAAACGGTACTGTAACCGGAACCTTTGATGTGCCTGAACAGGGCGCTTTAAATATCCCTCTCTCCACTGTAACTCTTGAGGGGGCAGAATTTGAATTTGAGTTTATCCCCTCGGGATTCAGTTTTACCGGGATAACGGATCCTGCATATACCAGCATCATAGGCTACTTCAAACAGGGGACAATAAATGAGATGATGAGGTTTGGCCGTGAGCCTGTTGCAAAGGATGAGGATCACCCTCAATCAATAAGAGAGAACTATAAGAAGGAGGAGGTTTATATTGAGATGCGGGACGGAGTAAAGCTCTTTACCTCCATATACACTCCCGTGGAAATCTCGGGACCTATGCCGGTACTGCTATTCAGAACTCCATATAATGCAGAGCCTTCTGAAGAGTCATACAACTATTTTGTCACAGCCTATTACCGCTATCTCAAGGAGGGATATATACTTGTTTTCCAGGATGTGCGGGGAAGGTATATGAGTGAAGGGGAATTTGTAAACGTCAGGCCTTATATTGAGAAGAAAGGTAAAGGTGTGATTGATGAGGCAACGGATACTTATGATACTGCCGAATGGCTTATTAACAACGTTTCGTTTAATAACGGCCGTATTGGTGTTACAGGGATCTCTTATCCCGGATTCTATGCCACCATGGCAATACTGGCCAGGCACCCGGCTATTAAGGCCGTCTCACCGCAGGCTCCGGTGACCAACTGGTTTCTTGGCGACGACTGGCATCATAATGGTGCATTTTTCCTGATTGACGGAACAAGCTTCTACAACAGCTTCGGGGACCCTCAGGATAATCCAACCAGAAGCAATTCTCCTGCACTGTTTCAGTTTGGAATGCAGGACAGCTACAAGTTTTATCTGGAGATGGGAACCCTGAAAAATATTGGAAGGTTATTTCCTGAAAGTGTTACCTACTGGCACGAGCTGATGAAACATCCCGATTATGATGACTGGTGGAAGGCCACGGATCCCAGACCGCATCTGAAGAACGTTCAACCGGCCGTAATGACTGTCGGGGGGTGGTTTGATGCAGAGGACCTGTGGGGTACACTGAATACATACAAGTCACTTGAGAAACAGAACAGTTCAACACTTCCCAACTTTCTGGTAATGGGTCCCTGGTCACACGGGCAATGGGCAGGCGGAGAGGCGCGCAATATGGGAGATATGTACTGGAACACCGATGCTAATCCGGATTTCCAGAACCTTGAAATGAAGTTTTTCAATCGTTACCTAAAGGAGGGTGGCGATTACGATCACCCTGAAGCATTTATGTTTGTTACGGGTGAAAACAGGTGGGAGGAGTTTGAACAATGGCCTCCTGCAGATGCAACGGAACAAAACCTGTGGTTCGGCGGCAGCGGCTCTCTCTCCTTTACACTACCTGGAATTGACGGTGGCTATTATGAATATGTTTCTGATCCGGCACGACCGGTTCCCTACCGGGAGGATGTCCATTTACGCAGAGATCCTTCCTATATGACTGACGATCAAAGATTTGCTTCTAGTCGACCCGATGTGGCCGTCTACTCCTCTCCTCCCCTTGAAGAAGATATTACGCTTACCGGTCCGCTCACAGCCGATCTGTTTGTCTCCATGACAGGCACAGATGCCGACTTTATTGTAAAGTTGATTGATGTTTTCCCGGATCAGGCAAGACCTGTTGAAGGTCAGGACATTGACGTGCCACTGGGTGGTTACCAGATGCTTGTCCGCGGTGAGGTATTCAGAGGTAAGTACCGTAACAGCTTTGAAAAGCCTGAACCGTTTGTTCCGGGCAAAGTGACCGAAGTGGAGTTTACAATGCCTGATGTGGCCCATACTTTTAAAAAGGGACACAGGATTATGGTGCAGGTACAGAGCTCCTGGTTTCCGCTCGTGGATCGTAATCCACAGCAGTTTGTAAATATCTATGAATGCAACGAGTCTGATTTTGTTAAATCGACTATCAGAATATATAACAGCAGGGAGTACCCCAGCTCGATACGAGTCAACCTCCTTAAAAGAGAATTATCTGAGGAATAATAAGGTGTAGATTTATAAGCACTTTGAAATAATTGTTAGTCCGGCCGGAATTCCATCTCTCCTAAGAGAAGATTTCTGCCGGACTACCTTTTTTGATGAAGTTGCCCGGAATTTAAGGAAAGCCTCTTTTATTTGCTGCCGGGTTATGTTAGTCCGGAATAGCTATTGTCACTCAACCCTTACTCCCCACAGGGCCAGATTATCAGAGATAAACTCCACCACCTCTGATTGTACCTCACGCTCCCTTCCTTTAGCTTTCAGAGGTTCCCCAAACCGGAAATAAACTTTCAGGCTCCTGTCAAACGGACCAAGATCCTTTACCAGCCAGCCGTTTTTCCAGAAGTCGGTTCGCAGTGCCACCGGAATAACTGTTGCATCATTCCTGGCGGCCAGTTTTACGCCAAGTGTATTAAATTCCTCTCTGTTGAAATCATAATTACGGGTTCCCTGCGGGAAGATAACAACCGAACGTCCCTTTTTCAGAATCTCCGATCCCTCACTCATTACTCTGGCAAAGTCCTCCCGTGGATTTTCCCTGTCAAGGGCAACAGGATCCCGGGATCTCATTACCGGGCCAAACAGAGGGTGCCTGACAAGACTTTTCTTCACCACAAATGTAACATCTGTAACAGGAGCAATAAGACCCGGCAGTATCATTGTCTCAAGGGTGCTCATATGATTCCCGATAAAGACAACAGGTTTCCTTGCCTTCCGGATACTATTAAGTCCCGATATATCAAAGCGGGCACCTGCATTTTCGAGAAGCTTAAGGATCTCCAGCGAGGAGTCAGACCATGCCTCTGTATCATACTCTCCCATGATAGCCGATTTACGGGTTCTGAAAACAATTGATAGGTACTTTGCAAGAAAGAGCATCCGGCTTCTTCGCAGCCATCCGGCAAAGGATTTCAGATTGCCCCGGATAGTTGCAGTACCGGCAGAAGCAGAACCGGCGGAAGCAGAACCGGTGGAATCAGAACCGGCAGAAGCCGTACCGGTGGAAGCAGAACCGGTGGAATCAGAACCGTCAGAGGCAGTACCGTCAGAGGCAGTACCGGCAGAAGCAGAACCGGCAGGGGTAATATATATATCGCCTTCTGTAATACTTTTCATACGTTTAAAATTTTGTAATTATCTTACAAGAAGTTAAATAAATGGTATTATACCCCAGGGCAAGCCCTGGACCCTTCTTTCCGGGGCAAGCCCCGGGGAATTTAACCACACCCTCTCGTCCGCCGAAGCGGAACGCGAAGGTGGATTAAAAATTTGAGAACGAATGGAACCGCTTCGCTCTCGCATAATATTCTTTAAACATATTCTTTTGTGATATTTATGCTTAAAAAATATCATGTTCGTTTCATTGGTAAAAAATAATTTATCAGGCTGCAAAGTTATCTATTTTGCTTCAAACAGCAGCAGAAACATCAAGCCAGCTGTCTGGTGCAGCAATGAATTAGCCATGAATAGCGGTTGCAGTATGCCATAAATGCTTCATAATTGTGTTGTATAATATTATAACACAGATTTAAACGGGCCCTGTTACAGAATGAACTGATTATATTTGATACCTGTAAGATCTTTATACTGAATAAATAGTATTATCCCCCAGGGCAAGCCCTGGACCCTTCTTTCCGGGGCAAGCCCCGGGGAATTTAACCACACCCTCTCGTCCGCCGAAGCGGAACGCGAAGGTGGATTAAACGGGTCTTATTACGATATGAACTTCTTACATTTAAACAAGGCAAAATCATAATCCATATCAAAACGGGCATATTACAGATTGAACTGCTTATATTTGAAGGATGCAACATTATTGCCGGCAGGTGATCCTGCTTAATCACAGGAAGGACTGCTGCTTAAAAGTTATATTATGAAGAAGATATCAAGGAAGGAGTTTATCAGGAAGAGCAGTGCAGGCATTGCGGCACTGGGTATGTTATCGGGAACAGGGGCTTCACGGGCGGCAGGCGCCATGCCTTTAAGAAAGTTGGGCGATACCGGAATAATGGTCTCGGAGATCTGTTTCGGGGCATCACGTACCAACAATGAAGGATTGATAAGGTATGCCATTGACAGGGGTATCAACTTCCTGGATACCGGTCGTGCCTATGCCAACGGAAACAATGAGAAGCTCGTGGGCAGGGTTACCAGTGATATAAGGAAGAATGTAGTGATTCAGTCCAAGATATACCTTGAGGAGAGTGAATTAAGGTATGGTGGCAAAGGACGCAGGGGTTCGGCTGAGATATATGATATCCTGTCGAAGCGTACCGAGGAGAGCCTCAATGCTCTCGGCACCGACTATATTGATATTATGCTGTACCACAGCGCGGAGGTTGAATATCTTGTTTTTCACGAGGATGTAATGAAATTCTATGAAAGCCAGAAAAGTCAGGGTATCTACAGGGCACATGGCTTTTCATCACATGATTACGAGCTTAATATTCTTAAGCACAATAACAGGGAGAGATTCTGGGATGTTATTATGCATCCATTCAATCATTCGGGCTCATTTATCCATTCACTATCGGGATGGTCAGCAAAATGGGATCAGGAGGTACTTATCAGTGAACTGACAAGATCAGCTGAAACAGGGGTTGCCATTGTTGCCATGAAGACCTGTTCATCAGGCCCCTACGCTCCGGGAGGTGAAAAGGCTTCCTATCCGGGGGCTGTTAAATGGGTACTCGACAAAGATTTTGTCAGTTCAGCGGCTGTTGCCATTTCGGGCTACGAGCATATGAATGAGTACCTTGGCGTATATAACATACCTGTATTGTAAGAACATGCCAGTATTGAAGTTATATTCCTGTATAGCATGTACTTAAACACTCTGATTATTCACGTTCCACAGGGATGACCCTGAGGGGAGGGTTACGGTAGAAGGTGTTCATATCAGGCACCCCGTCACCATCCGTATCATGCATTTCCGACAGCAGTCTGGTCAGGGCAATCCACTCCTTCCCCTCCAGAAACCGTTCCTGAGAGGGATCAAAATCAACCACGGCATCAGTTATGGAGAGCATTGGAGTACCATCACTCAGTTTCGGCACTACGTTTACAAGTCCGAATGTGGTTTTCTTTATTATCCCGATAAACTCCAGCATATAAGAGTTAGCAGATATGGAATAGAGCTTGGGATTATTCTTTGAGAAATCAACCTCCTCCATTGACCCGTCGCTCCGGCTCAAGGTCACCGATGAGATTTTTCTCAGGAGCCACCTGTCAGGATCGTACTCCACCTCTATACCTGAGTAGTAGCAGTAGTTGGAGGGACTCGATTTCCATGCAACGAGCAGTATTTCAATAACTGACTTCAGTTCCCTGCCGGTGACATATACCGTGGCTATAGGATATCCTGGAACATCATCATTCCCTGAACCCAGTGACATCACCCTGAATATATCCTGCACGGAGTTGGTGCCCGGCACAATGGCGTCCCTTATCACCCCGGCGGCAACCATTGCAATATCGGTCCCTCGTTCACTGCTGCTGTTTACATAGTTGTAGATGGCATCAGCCACCAGTGGTCCCAGATTACTTTTCTCAAGCAGATCAGGACTTTCATCACAACTAAGCTCAAAGGGCGTTGAGATAAGGGGTTTTGATATTTCATATCCCAGGGGAGACAATAGTTCTCTGTCAATTAAAGCTTTCTGCTCCTCAATCCTTCTATGCACTTCAGGATCGCCGGCAAAAGAGTCATCTACGGGAATCAGCCGGTATTCTGTCACAACCGCCTCCCCTGCTGACACTTCAAGATCAAGTCGACCCACTGAGCTGCCATAGCTTCCTGTCTGAACAATAGTAACACCATTTATCCGCAGGGGTTCCGACAGCTTTGAATGGCTGTGGCCGCTGATAATGATATCAATCCCCTTCACCTTTGAGGCAATCTTAACATCTTCTCCTGACCATTCACCTTTCTTATTCTTTTCCAGTCCGCTGTGCGAAAGACAAATTATAAGGTCACATCCTTTGCTCTTCAGCTCCCTCACCATCATTCTGGCGCTCGCTGTCTGTTTGGAGAATGTTACCGGCGGTGCATAGGGAGCCACTTCATCAGCATCAGTCCCCATAAGTGAAAAGATGCCTATTTTGAGACCGTTTTTTTCAAGCACCATGGTCCGACTGATAACTCCTCTGCTGAAGAGGTTCTCAAGACCGTCATCCCTTGTATCATTTGCATCAAAATCGCCGTTCCCGAGCAGAAGCTGAGGGATGGGGCCATTCTGTGCCGACCGTTCTATTATGCGGGCAAGGGTGGCCGGACCATAATCAAACTCATGGTTACCCAGTGCCATCACCTCGTAACCCATTTCAGCCATCAATGGAAGCTGAAAGCCTGTTTTCTCCTCCAGGGGATGAAAGATTGTCCCCATAAGAAAGTCGCCGGCATCCACCACCAATGTACCCTCCGGAAACTGTGATCTCTCCTTCTCAATAAGGGCGGCTATACGGCTGAAACCACCTGTAGTATTATCATCGTTTACAGTTAGCGGGGAGTATTCTCCTGAGGGGGCATAACCCTCGAGACGTGAATGCATATCATTTGTATGCAGTATAACAAGCTTCTGATTCTCCTGGGCAGAAATCAGGAGAGGTAAGAGAAGCATTAAAACTATGGAACAGGTTACAGCTCTGGCAGATGACATAAAGGTCTGTTTTTAGATACCTTATCAGTTGTGGACAGATCAGGTATTACGGTTAATACAATATCAGAAAACGTTTGATCAAAGGGAACGGTTCATTTCCGGATACCAATTTAGTAAAAACATTTGAGACTGAGCTACTCCATTTACCGGCTATCAGGATACTAAGCAGGTGAATTAAGTATACAAGATATCCACTTCCCGGATCACAGCTTATCAGATCACAGCTTACCAGATCACAGCTTATCAGATAACAGCTTACCAGATCATAGTTTACCGGATCACTGCTTCCCGGATGTCAGCAAATCTGCCACAACATATGTACTGCCCCCGACATATATTATATCCCCGGGTGATGCCTCCTCCATAGCTGTACGGTATGCCTCGGCTACCGAACCAAAGGTATTACCTTTTAGATGGGCTGACAAGGCAAATGATGCCAGCTCATCTGCGGGCATTGATCTGGGCACTGAGGAGCGGGTAAAATAGTATGCAGCCGACCTGGGGAATAGCTTCAGCAAGCCTGTAACATCCTTATCGTTAACAAACCCGATAACAAACCGTAACCGGCCAGTCTTGGGGATCTCATGCAACTGGGCGAGGGTGCTTCTCAGGCCTGCCTCATTATGGGCAGTATCGAGTATCACCATCGGTTTTCTGTGAATCACCTGCCACCGACCCTCAAGGGAAGTGTTGGTTATCACCTCTGTTAATCCCTCTGATATATGGTTAGTTGTAATCCCCAGTTCCCCTGCAAGAGATTCAAGCACCTCCATCACCGTCTGAACGTTTCTCTCCTGGTATTTTCCCTGGAGAGGAAACGGAATTGCGTCTATCACAAGCTTATCACCACGCATTACGGTCAACCGTGATGTCTCAGGGGAATCAGCATCAGCAGTCACCGACGCCCTGAAGAACCTGTCGGCGAAGCTCACGCGTGCCTCCTTTTCGAATGCTATACGGACAAAGAGGGGGTTTGTTTCAGGATCACTTTCACCTATAACCACCGGCACACCCTGCTTGATAATACCCGCCTTCTCTGCTGCAATGGATAGACGATCAGGTCCCAGAAAAGCGGTATGATCGAGTGCAATATTTGTAATCACGGATATTATGGGGGTGACAATATTTGTTGAATCGAGTCGTCCACCCATACCCGTCTCAATTATTGCGATATCAACATCGGCTCGTGAGAAGTAATCAAATGCCATTGCAGCCGTCATCTCAAAAAAGGAGGGTTTAATCCGTTCCAGGATCTCTTTGTGCTCAGCCACAAATGATACCACATAATCCTCTTCCACCGGAGTACCGTTAACCTTAATCCTCTCCCTGAAATCCCGCAGGTGAGGGGATGTATAGAGACCGCATTTGAGTCGGGCCGCAGCCATAACCGAAGCCAGCATATGAGAGACCGAGCCCTTGCCGTTTGTTCCTGCTATATGTATGGTTCTGTATCGCTTATGTGGCCTGCCGAAGTAGTTGTCAAGGGCAATGGTATTATCAAGACCGGACTTGTATGCCGCGGCTCCAACACGCTGATATAGAGGAAGTGAACTATATAGGTAATCAATTGTTTCCCTGTAATCCATATAATTGTTGAATAATTGTGTAAAATAACAAAAATATAATCTCACATTAAGACCGGTTAGCACTATTTTTGCTATTATCGCAACGGGAATAATTAAGAGAAAGGAAGAGGATAATGACCAAGAAGAAGAGGAAAAAGATCTTTATAATTGATACCAACGTACTGCTTCACGATTTCAAGGCGATATACCATTTTGAGGAGAATGATATAATTATACCGATAGTAGTACTGGAGGAGCTTGACCGGTTTAAAAAGGGCAACGATCAGATAAACTTCAACGCCCGCGAGTTTACCCGTGAGCTTGATAAGCTTTCAGGTGATGCTCTTCTGAATGAGGGCATTAAGCTGGGAGATAAGCTGGGGACACTGTTTATTGAAACCGGCAAGGAGTTTTCAGAGAGGGTTGCACAATCCTTTCCTGAAAAGACCGCTGACCACAGGATACTTGCCATTGCCGATCACATATGCAATGAGCACAAGGGAGAAAATGTTGTACTTATCACCAAGGATATCAATCTCAGAATGAAATCCAAGTCGCTGGGTATTGTTGCGCAGGACTATGAGAGTGATAAGGTTACCAACATTGACGACCTGTACAAGGGTGTTGAGACCATAAGCAATATTGAGAGTGAACGTATTGACAGGCTCTACAATGAGCCTGAAGGGATACCGGTTGAAGAGATGGGGCTTCCGGTAGCACCCAACACCCATATGTTTTATATTCTCAAGAATAACGGATCGAGTGCCCTCGCCCACTACAATCCTGTATCCAAAAAGGTTGTCAGAATAATGAAACAGACAACCTACGGTATAGATCCCAGGAATGCCGAACAGACATTTGCCATTGAGGCTCTCACCAATCCTGAGATACAGCTGGTTGCGCTTACCGGCAAGGCCGGCACCGGTAAAACACTTCTGGCACTGGCTGCCGCCCTTCAGCAACACAAGAGGTACAAGCAGATTTTTCTGGCCAGGCCTATTGTGCCGCTTGCCAACCGCGATCTGGGGTACCTGCCCGGGGATGTAAAGGAGAAGATAGAGCCATATATGCAGCCGCTTTTTGACAACCTTACGGTGATAAAACATAAATTCAGCCATCAGAGCCCCGAGTTTATGAGGATCAATGATATGATAAAGGAGGATAAGCTGGTAATAACACCACTGGCCTATATCAGGGGAAGGAGTCTTTCAAGCATCTTCTTTATTGTTGATGAGGCTCAGAACCTTACACCGCATGAGATAAAGACAATTATTACACGTGCCGGCGAGGACACCAAGATGATCTTCACCGGTGACATTGAACAGATTGACTCCCCATACCTTGATACAGGATCGAACGGACTCTCCTACCTTACCGACAAGATGAAGGGACAGGATATTTTTGCACACGTTAATCTTATTAAGGGAGAGAGGAGTTTCCTTTCAGAGCTTGCCAGCAGGCTTCTGTAAAAAAAAATATGGCCGGTGGTTTCACCGGGGCTGTTGAGTCTCGGGGGTTTGGTTAAGTTGAGTCTCGGGGTTTTGGTTAAGTTAAGTCTCGGGGTTTTGGTTAAATTGAGTATCGGGGTTTTGGTTAAATTGAGTACCCGGGTTTTGGTTAAATTGAGTATCGGGGTTTTGGTTAAATTGAGTACCCGGGTTTTGGTTAAAAAGTATCCATTATTGAAAAAAGAGTGATATATGAAGAGAACAATCGTGCTTATCAGGCATGGTAAAGCTGTGCCGGTTGACACCTTTAAAAAGGATATTGACAGGGTTCTGGCAGAACGGGGTGTATATGACGGGTATAAGATCGGATATAAACTGGTTGAGGAGAAGATCATCCCTGACAGGATATTAACCAGTCCGGCCGCACGTGCCAGCCACACTGCACTTATCCTTGCCCGTGCCATGAGAGTTGGAAGCGGAATTACCAATGTTCTGGACAACCTTTATCATTGCACTACAGACTCTATTATGTCTGAGATTGCACCCCTGCCTGATGAAACGCAGACTGTCTTTCTTGTAGGGCACAATCCGGGGATTACTGATATGGCCTACCTGCTGAGCGGCGGTGCCACCACCTTCCTCCCCACAACCGGGACGGCAATAATAACATTTGATGCCGACAGCTGGGCAGATATTCCGCAGCTGCAGTGTCTCGAATTTAAAATGATCAAGCCAAAGGAGATCAAATAGTGCCATTGCTCCCCTTTCCCTTATTTTCGCTAATTTTGCAGATTAAATCAGCAAGTGATGAGCGGGGGAAAAGTAAGGGTGGCATTTCACACCCTGGGATGCAAACTGAACTATACGGAGACTTCAACCATTGCAAGATCTCTGGATACCGGTAAGTATGAGAAGGTCTCATATGATGAGCCTGCAGATATATATGTTATCAATACCTGTACAGTTACCGGCGCTGCCGACCGTAAGTGCAGGCAGGCTATACGCAAGGCCGCGCGGCAGTCACCCAATGCAAAAATAGTGGTAATGGGCTGCTTTGCCCAGCTGCGGAGTGAGGAGGCTGCCGCTCTTGAAGGAGTACGGCTTATCCTTGGCAATCAGGAAAAATTTCATCTTGCCGGGTATCTGGATGAGCTGTCTGCTAATCCGGAAAATGTCAGTGCTGTGCCCGGAACTGAAATATCCGATGTTGCTTCCGGGCCAATTGTACACTCCTGTGAATCAATGGAAAGAAGCAGTTTTATCTCATCCTTCTCAATGGGTGACCGTACCAGGGCATTTATGAAGGTTCAGGACGGATGTGACTATCACTGCTCCTATTGCACCATCCCCCTGGCTAGGGGGGCAAGCAGGAACCAGCCGGTAGCAGAATGTGTCAGGGAGGCCCGGGTTATTGCAGACAGAGGGATCAGGGAGATAGTGCTTACCGGTATCAATACGGGTGATTTTGGAAAGTCAACGGGCGAATCACTCCATGAATTGCTTCAGCAGCTGATTAAGGTGGATGGTATAGAGCGGTACAGGATTTCATCGATAGAACCGAACCTTTTAACCTCAGGGATAATTGAGCTTACGGCTGCCAGCGATAAGCTGATGCCTCACTTCCATATACCCCTGCAGAGCGGGTGTAACGAAACTCTTGCCCGGATGCGGAGAAGGTATCGCAGGGAGCTTTTTGAGGAGAAGGTGGCTGAGATAAAAAAGGTGATGCCACATGCTTCAATAGGTGCTGATGTTATTGCAGGATTTCCCGGTGAATCAGAGGAGGAGTTCAGGAGTACATATGAGTTTCTTGAAAATATTGATCTCTCATATCTGCATGCCTTTACCTATTCACCCAGAATTAATACCCCGGCAGCGCTGATGAAGCCGGTTGTTAAATCATCCGATGCCACGCAGAGGAGCCATCTGCTGCAGGATTTATCCGGCAAAATGGCACTCCGTTTTGCACTGTCAAACAGGGGAGAGAGAGAAAGGGTGTTATGGGAGAGCAGGAATTCAAACGGGTTAATATCGGGATTTACGGATAATTATATAAGAGTTACTACCCCGTCACAGGAGGTTGAGGAGGGCTGGATAACAGATGTTATGCTGACAGAACCCGATAAGAACGGAGGTTTCATTGTTACTGATTTGTAAATAGAACCTGCAATAACATTAAGAGAGGGAACCTGAATAAACTGAAAAATCTCATTGAACTGAACACAACTGAACTGAACATAATTGAATTGAACAAGACTGAACTGAACAAGATTGAACGGCACACAACTGAACTGAACATAATTGAATTGAACAAGATTGAACGGCACATAACTGAACTGAACATAATTGAATTGAACATAATTGAATTGAACAAGACTGAACCGAACATAATTGAATTGAACATAATATTATACTACCATGAAAAGAACCGGACAAAAGCTGCTTGAGATAACCTTTAAGGTTGCTAAACTGGCAAGAGAAACAGGTCTGTTTATCACGGGTGAGGCGGCCGGATTTGATCCGGAGATGGCAGAAAAAAAGGGACTGCATGATTTTGTCTCCTATGTTGATGTGGAGGCGGAGAAGATGATTGTAAAGGGATTATCGGAGATACTGCCGGGGTCTGGATTTTTTACCGAAGAGGGAACCTCTGCCGGTAATGAGGGGAAGGTCTCCGGCGGTAAGAGCCTTTTATCAGGGGGCAGTGGTACCGGCGGGGCGACTGGTGATTCCGGTGCGCCGGAAAACGGAAGCACCTACACCTGGATTGTTGATCCTTTGGACGGCACAACCAATTTTTTGCATGGTCTCCCTCCCTACTCTATCAGCATTGCCCTTAGTGAAGAGGGAAAGGTAGTGGCAGGCGTTGTCTATATAGTCACTTCCGATGAGATGTTTACAGCCACTATTGCTGGAGGGGCATGGTTGAACGGTACAAGGATATCAGTTTCGGACGTCTCACGGATTGAGGATTCGCTTATTGCAACGGGCTTCCCCTATAAGAACTTTTCACGACTCAACGCTTTTATGGGGGCCCTGGACTACTTTATCCGGAACACCCACGGGGTAAGGAGGATGGGATCTGCTGCCGTTGATCTTGCATATGTTGCATGTGGCAGGTTTGATGCCTTTTTTGAGTATAATCTTAATCCGTGGGATGTGGCTGCCGGGGCACTGCTTGTAAGGGAAGCGGGAGGCATGACATCTGACTTTTCAGGTGATGGTGACAATCTGACCGGGGCTGAGACCATTGCTTCCAATAGTCTGCTGTATGATAATTTCAGAAAAATTGTAGGTACATTTATGGTTGGTAGTGGAGATAGTGGAGAGATTAGATAGTGTGGAGGTGGTGGAGTGGAGGAAATGGAGTGTATGGAGAAATTAATGAGAACACAAAAAGTGTGAAGAATGTGGAGAGTCAGCACCTTACAGGTCAACAATAACTGTCAAAAGGGATGAAAGCTATTCTGTTCCGGATTTTCTTTGCTGTCAACTGGGTAATTACACTGCTCCCGTTAAGGATACTATACATATTTGCCTGGCTGTTTTTTCTTGTTCTGGCCTTCCCCGGATACCGCAGGCAGGTAATCATCAGAAATCTCCGGAATGCCTTCCCTGAAAAAAGCAAGAAAGAGCTGAAAAGAATTCGCCGCCGTTACTGGTTTCATTTTGCCCATCTTGTGATTGAGTCCCTGAAGTTACAGCATATGAGCGGTAAGGAGCTCAAAAAGCGATACAGGATAAAAAACCCTGAAATCCTCAACAGGCTGCACGATGAGGGGAGGAGTGCCCTGGCTGTTTTCGGTCATTACGGCAACTGGGAATGGATAGTTATTGCGCAGCAGTTCACCCGGTCAAAGTTTATAGCTATATATAAGCCGTTGAAGAATCCGTGGTTCGACAGCTACCTGCTGAAACTGAGACGCAAATACGGCACTTCAATTGTGCCGATGTCACATACGCTCAGGGAGATCGCAGGAGATGTAAGAGAGGGCATCCCTTCGGTCACGGCCCTGCTTTCAGACCAGACGCCACCCAGGCGCGAAATCCGGTACTGGACCAGGTTCCTGAATCAGGATACGCCGGTTTATCTTGGTATAGAAAAACTGTCCCGCAAGATGAATATGCCTGTTTTATGGTTCAATATAGAGATGGAGCGAAGAGGTTATTACACTATTAATATAGAGGTACTTACAGACTCCCCGCAAACACTTGACGAACACGTTATTACAGAGATGCATGTAAGGAAGCTGGAAGAACAGATAGTGAGGCGACCTGAACTGTGGTTATGGTCGCACCGCAGATGGAAGCATAAAAAACCTGCCGTTAATGATTAAGACAGCTATAGTTATACTCAACTGGAACGGGCTGGACTTACTTAAAAGTTACCTCCCTGTTTTTAAGGCTAACAGTGGGGGCGATGATTCCGCAATATGGGTTGCCGATAACGGATCAACAGATGGTTCTGTTGCGTGGGTACGCACCAACCATCCTGAGACAGGCATTATTGAGCTGGAAAGCAACCAGGGGTTTGCAGAGGGATACAATCGTGCTCTCGACAAGATTGATGCACGCTACTATATAATTGTTAATTCTGATATCCGGGTTACACCGGGATGGCTCAGTCCGATGATCTCATATCTCGACAACAACCCCGGCACCGCCGCCTGCCAGCCAAAGATACTGAGTGAACAGGATCACACCTCTTTCGAGTATGCCGGTGCCGCAGGTGGATATATTGACAAATACGGTTACCCCTTCTGCAGGGGCAGGATACAGAATCACCTGGAGAAGGATACCGGGCAGTACAATGATCAGAGAGTGATATTCTGGTCGAGTGGTGCATGTATGGCGATACGGTCAGAGGTATGGAGAGAGGCAGGCGGGTTTGACGGCGACTTCTTTGCGCATATGGAAGAGATTGATCTCTGCTGGAGAATTCACTCGGCAGGCCACACCATAATGTCGGTCCCTGAATCAGTAGTATACCATGTAGGAGGCGGAACACTTAACTACGGTTCACCCAGGAAGGTGTATCTGAATTTCAGGAATAACCTGTACCTGCTGCACAAGAATCTGCCTGAGAGAATACTGCGCAAAAGGATATTCACCCGGATGGTACTCGACGGGGTGGCTGCGGTAATGTTCCTTTTCACTTTTCACTTCAGAAATTTCAGGGAGGTTCTGCGGGCTCATCATGATTACCTTCGTGACAGGCCCCGGCTGGATGAAAAACGCAGGAAGATAAATAGTGAGGAGGAGAGATACAAAAAGATGCCTATTTTGAACAAAAGTATTATTGCCGGCTTTTATATAGGAGGGAAAAAAGTCTTCACCGATTATTATGTGAAGGATCCTGACAAAAGGTTATAAGAAAACGGAAGGTTATAAGAAAGAAGAGAGGTTAAAAAAAGAGGTTAATATCAAAAATCCGGTGCATCAGCTGTTTCCAGGCAGGGCCCGGAAATGAACGGGATAATAAATGAAAAGCCGAGCTATGTTTATTTTTTTTGCCATTGTACTTACCATCTACACTCTGGCTAATATCTATATCTATATTAAGGGACTGCGGGCCCTGGATGGTCATCTCTCAGCACCTGTTTACACGATAATATTTTTATCTCTTGCCTCCCTCTTTATTGCCGGCAAGATACTGGAAAGAAGCTCCAACTCTGTTATGGTTGATATTCTTAATGTTGCGGGCGGATTCTGGCTGGCATTTATGCTTTATGCCACACTCCTGTTGTTATTGTCAGATATGGTTATCCTGATAATCAAATTATCCGGGTCACTACCTGCCGAAAAAGTTGCATTAATCAGGTACAGGGCATTTATCCGGGTAACGGGATTAGCGGTAATAATTATCACTGGCGGCTTTATCAATTCGGTTATACCTGCCACAACGCGATATACTGTAAAAGCAGGAGGCGACAATGGCGGGGAGAAAAGCTATAAAATTGTTGCGGTCTCAGATATCCATATGGGAACGGTAGTCCGCAGGAGGTCACTCCGTAAACTCTCCTCCATGATAAAAAAGGAAAACCCGGATATCATCTTCTTTCTGGGAGACATTGTTGACGGCGAGATAAATCCGGTTCTGCGTGACGATCTGCTCACTTCCCTCTCTCTGCCTGAAGGGGCACACACACTAATGATCACCGGCAATCATGAGTATATTGGGGGTATATCCCGCACCACATCATATATTGAGGATAAGGGATACAGAATACTTAATGATGAAGTAATGGTTCTTGAAAACGGGATTCAGGTGGTGGGGCGCCGCGACCGTGACTCATTCCGGTTCAGCGGAGAGGAGAGAAAGAGTCTTGACGAACTGCTTGCAGAAACAGATCCCTCACGCACTGTAATAGTTCTTGATCACCAGCCACCGTTAAAAGGGTCTCGTCCCGGCGGGGATTTTGACCTTATGCTTTCAGGTCATACACACAGGGGGCAGATGTGGCCGCTTGAGCATATAGTAAAAAGGATTTATGATTCCAGTGATCTGCTGATAAGTTCTTTTGCCTCATCAGCGCCATAAACATGGGTAATTTCAACATCAGCCACATTACCGGGGAGATCCTTATATGTAAGAAAATAGTGCTTAAGCCTGTTCACTACTACCTCTGGCAGTTCAGAGATATCCTGATACTGTGCATAAACAGCATCGTTATGCAACACGGCGATAAGTTTATCATCCGCCTCATTGCCGTCGAGCATTCTGAATCCCCCGATTGGTCTGGAAGCTACAAGTATATTACCGTGTGATATAACCTTCTCTGTAAGAACACAAATATCAATAGGATCGCCATCACCCACTATGCTCTCCCTCCCTGTCTTCTCCCTGCTCAATGAAGCTACCCTGTCACCCGAATAGGTTCTGGGCAGAAATCCGTAAAGTGCCGGCACCACATTTGAATATTTCTGGGGTCTGTCGATACGCAGGTATCCGCTAACCTTATCCACCTCATATTTCACGGTATCAGTAGGCACCATCTCTATAAAGCATGTCACTATATCCGGAGAGTTCGCCCCTATATCAATGCCATGCCATGGGTGTGATTTATACCTTAAGCCCATTAGTCTGGCTATCGGATCCATCAGATTGTCCATATCCTTTTTCTCTTTTTAAAGTTAATTCCCTGTTGATGTTATTTCTCTTCGCCAGGTCCCCTGGCAATCAATATTCACTCACCGGTCACTCACCGGATGGTGCATTATTTATGTTTCATTATCTGCCTCCTCATGTTTATCCTAAAGGTGCGGATATATCTTCTCAAGGCCAATTCCCCTTGAACCTTTCACCATTACAAAGGTATCCTTTACAGGATTATCAGTCAACCAGGATATAAGATCATTTACGGTATCAAACATTTTATGTGTGGCCGGATTACCCGCCGATGCAAACTGAGGTCCCACCAGTATTACATCAAAACCCGGAATCCTGTCAAGCATAGCGGTTATCTTCCGGTGTTCATCCCCGGAATATCCGCCCAGTTCCAGCATATCACCCAGTATCACGGTTCCCCGTCCCTTTGATGCCTCCCTGAATGAGTTAATAGCTTCCTCCATACTTGACGGATTTGCATTGTAGGAGTCGCACACCACCCTGTTGGTTTCAGTAATCATTATCTGTGAACGGTTATTCTCCGGCAGATAATCTTCAAGGGCAGTTACTATTGCACCCGGTTCAACTCCGTAAAGCAGTCCGGTCGCAATTGCTGCTGCAACATTTTCAGTATTATGCTTCCCGAAAAGGTGTGTCCGTATTGTGTATGGCACACCGCTAATTTCCGCTTCAACAACAAGACCAGGGTCCATTCCCTGCTCTTTTATCACCCACCTGTTATCGCCGGGATGATAGTAATCAACAACAGAGGCTCCGCAGCCAAACTTCTCAACCATCATATCAAGAATCTGGTTGCTGCGGTTACAGATTATTGTTCCTCCTTTTTTCCCAAGGTAGGCATAGAGCTCTGATTTGGCCTGCACCACACCATCAAATGATCCGAATCCTTCAAGGTGGGCTCTGCCTATATTGGTAATAATTCCCTTATCGGGGTCAGCTATCCGGCATAGAGAACCAATTTCGCCGGTATGGTTTGCTCCCATTTCCACCACCATAATCTCTGTATCACGGGGAGCAGACAGAATGGTAAGTGGTACACCTATATGGTTATTGAGGTTCCCGCTGCTTGAGTGCACCCTGAATTTCCGGGATAGCACAGCCGAGATCAGTTCTCTGGTAGTTGTTTTACCGTTACTTCCGGTAATTGCCAGGAGGGGAACACCGGTATAACGTCTGTAATTGCCGGCCAGTTCCTGCAATTTACACAGCGCATTGTCTGCAAACATTATCCGTTCTCCCTTAAGCGCAGGATCGTCTGTTACTGCCAGCGCAGCACCTCTCTCAAGGGCTGTTATCGCGAATCGGTTACCATCGTAATTGTCCCCCTTCAGGGCAAAAAAGATATCTCCAGGCTGCACCTTTCGGGAGTCGGTTGTCACCCTGCCATTTCCTGAAAGAAAAATTTTCAGAAGATCCACCTGTTACAATTATAAAGGCCTCATTATGGATTTACATAATGAGGCCCTGATTTATTACATTAATACTATCAGAATCCGGACGGGCTTCCAACCCTTATCATAGCACATCTGAAACCCAGATCATCGCGCGCTGCCTCCTGGTCAAGGTACCTGCGAGTAGAAGGATTCAGCCAGTATGCCCTGTCTTTCCATGAACCGCCCTTGATAACTCTTACATTATCATTTATCAGTGAGAAATATTCGTCATCACTCTGAACGTACATCTGGTTGGAATCAAAATCGTTTCCGCTCCAGTCGCGGCTCTCCTGTATACTTGACAGCTTATCCCCGTCGAGGTAATTGCGGTAGTCGCCCTTCTGGTAGTTAAACCTGTTGGCAACATCGGCATCATTCACCGTATCTATCTGCATCCTGCCCAGTTCATCCTTGGTAAGGAGGTTACCGTTGGCATCGCGGCTCATATCGGTATATACATTACCCCTGAAAGGGTTAAATCCGTCAACATCCTGAGCTGATAATGCCCTGTAGACATCCTGCACCCATTCGTTCACGTTTCCTGCCATACAGTAGAGACCATAATCATTTGGCCAGTAAGATTTCACGTCCACAGTAATACTTCCGTTATCATTAAGGCTGCCGGCCACCCCCATCAGGTCGCCTCTTCCACGGACAAAGTTAGCCATAAACTCACCCATATGCTTTGGTCGACTGTTACGGACGTTATGGCCATCCCACGGGTATATTCTTCTTTCAAATATTCTCTCTTCAAAAGTATTTCCTATCAGGGCATAAGCGGCAAATTCCCATTCAGCCTCTGTTGGCAGCCTGTAACGGGGCAGGAGTATTCCATCCTCCAGCATAACCCTTCTCTCTTCCTTGTTGGGATCGAGGCTCTCAAGGTTCTGCAACACCACACCTTCATACTGACCGGCCAGATAGGCTTCGGTATTGAAATTATTTTCATTTACCTGGTTGGGATCGAATGACAGTATGCCCTCATCAATAAGGAGCTGCTCATTCACCCTGTCGGTTCGCCATATACAGTAATCATTTGCCTGCAGCCAGTTAACACCAACCACCGGGTAGTTGTTATATGACGGGTGCCGGAAATAGTACTGAACATAGGGTTCATTAAAGGCCAGCGGACTTCTCCAAACGAGTGTATCGGGCAACGCTCTTACATGAACCTCTGGATAGTCAACATATACTCTCTGTAACCACCACAGGTACATCCTGTAATCAATATTCCTGACCTCTGTTTCATCCATATAGAATGATGAAACCGTTACTCTTCTGATAGGATTATTCCAATCATACATTACATCCTCCTGGATCCGGCCCATGGTAAAGGTACCGCCCTCAATAAGAACAAGACCCGGTCCGGTTTTCTGCTCGGCTCCGACATTTACCTCAAAGCCACCGTTATCGGGATTATTGTACTCCCAGCCAGTAGTCGGAGACACATTAGGATTGTCGCCTCTTCCGCACGAAACCACTAAAACAGAAGCGGCTAATAAGAGAAGCGATGATGCGAATTTGTACATAATACTAAAGTTTTGGTATTATTTCAGATGCTCAAATATAACAAAAATAGATAAAAACAAATTTCAATTCCCAAATATAACTACAATTTGGGATAATTTATTGCCCTTTGAGGGGCACTTTTCCCTCCTTCAGGAATCGTAAAACGCAGAACTATTACCGAAGAAAATGTTTTGGGCGTCGCAACACGCTGATTACCTGCTGTAAACAAATGATTATATCCAACTTCAACTGCTCCCGCTTCAACTGCCACACCGGCCTGAAATGCCGATAATCCTTCAGGAAATGAGAAATGTGAGGCCAGATTAACTGAAAAAGCATCATACCGTCCTACCAATCCACCAAGCAGATAACCGGCAGAACCCTGGTATGACGCAGCAAAAACAGGTTCAAGTCCATACCTGTTGCGCTGAAAAGTAAAAATGTATGATCCGTGTATGCTATAGCGCCGTGGCAGTCTGGAGAAGCTCTTCGCGTCGCCGGTAAGATCAGGTGTTGCAATATGGCTGATACTGAGTCCGCCCGTAAAATCGTACCATCTGACAAGAAATCCCACCGAGGCATCAAAAAGTGTTCGTGACCGGCCCTCTACTGATTCCCCTGAAGGAAGAACAGGGCCAAGCAGAGGGTCTATCTGGTCAGGCAGAATAACGGCGGAGCTGTTAAGGGAACGGTGAATCATTGAAGCAGTAAAGCCTGCATTGATCCACAGGTTACGGTCAGCCTGCAGATGATAGGCATATGTGCCCCCTATCCTGAGATCGTTCAGTATATCACCAAGCCTGTTTTCCAGAACATAAAGACCGGCACCTCCGTGCAGGGATTCAAACCAGGAATCCCACGAGCCATAGATGGTTGCCGTTCCCATATTGTATCCGGGATAGAGGGCTGCGTATGAGAGTGTAACAAGGCTGTTGCCTGAGGTTCCGGTATATGCGGGGTTGGAGGAGAGGGGGGATGTAAAAAAGGTTCCGGCCCCACCCTCCTGGGCGTCGGCGCCAGAGCTCAGGAGTACCCCTGCCAGTAGCACATACGGTGTTATAAAGGAACCTTTCACGGATTCAAAGATAATGCTCTCAACTGTTACCACAAAGCTGCAATAGAAACAGTTTATCATCGTTAATTATTGTTATTACGCAGTATATTTCTTATTAAGTTATCTTTGAAGCCGGAGTAACCATAAACGATGATACCCTGTTTAAAAGTCATACAAGCTATTGTGCTTCTTTCTCTCCCACTGTTAACAGTGGCTCAGGAGACAAAAGAGGAGAGTCTCCTGATTAAGGGAGTATGGCTTAAGGTGTTTGTAACAGAGCAAGGAGCTGTAAGGATTAACTATCAGGATATCAGCTCACTCGATTTCAGCAGCGGCTATCCTGAGCTATATGGGAACAATAATGGGCTGCTCTCATTCTATAACGATGGTACAGCACCTGATGACCTGATACAGATACCTGTTCACCTTGATACGGGTAGTGACAACCAGTTTGGTCAGGGGGATTACCTGATTTTCTACAATGAGGGAACGCACCGGTGGATTTTTGATGGTGACAGCAGTTACAGCTTTAAAAGGCATATCTATTCCGATACTGCAGTATATTTTATCAGGGCAGGGAACAATCCGAAACAGATACCTGACGATGATTCGGTATACTCCCCCGGCAGCACCTCCCTGTATGGTGATCAACTGAGTATTCACGAGATTGAACAGCAGAATATTCTTAAATCGGGGCGTGAATGGTACCAGCCCGTATCGTCTCTTCAGCCCATTACTATTTCGGCTCCGGCAGCCGGATCCTCTTATGAACCTGGCACAGGAATGAGGTACCGGCTCAGGGTGCTTGCCAGATCCTCAAATCCAACACTTTTCAGGTTATCAGGAGCTTCAGGCACGATCTCTTCAACCGGAGTAGACGGGATAAATATTCTTAATACCACCGGAACCTATGCCAGGCTGGTGGTAACTGAAGGTGAAACAGCAGCTTCCGACGCAGCATCATCCCTGTCGGTAAGCTTTCACAATAACGGGGATAACAGCGCCAGGGGATGGCTTGACTATCTGCAGATTCATTCCAGGATCCGGCACTCCTACAGCGGGAAACAGAAAGTGATATCTGACTTCAGAAGCGTTAACGGGGCAGGCGCAACCACCTTTTCAATAATAACATCAGCGGAAGATATTATTGTGTGGGATGTAACAGACAGCCGGTCGCCGGTTGCCCAGAATATTACATCCGGTGCAGGTAACATCACGGTTACTGTACCATCAGATACCCTCAGGAGGATAGCCCTTTTCAGGTTAACAGATGCTGTAAGACCTGTAAGAACGGAGGGGCCTGTTCCAAATCAGAATCTTCATTCAGCAGGGGGCCACGATATGATAATTGTAAGCCATCCCCTTTTTCTTCAGCAGGCTGGGGAGCTTGCAAATCTTCACGCCGACAGGAATGCTTACTCAACTATTATTGTAACACCTCAGCAGATATATAATGAATTCAGCGGGGGCATACCGGATATATCTGCCATACGCAATTTTGTAAGGATGGTACGCAACAGAGGTCTTAATGACGGAACCCCGCTTAAGAATCTTCTGCTTTTTGGTGACGGATCCTATAACAACACCTCTCCTCCCCCTGTTAATCCCTCCTTCATACCCACATACCAGACTCAGAATTCACATATAAATATACTATCCTTCACCTCTGACGACTACTACGGCCTCCTCGATCCAGGTGAGGGGGAGTCGGCAGGAGCAATTGATATCGGCATTGGAAGGCTTCCTGCAGCCTCAACAGATGAAGCTGTTGCGCTGGTAAGCAAAATAAAAAGATATTATTCCCCTGAGGCTGCCGGTTCATGGCGTAACATTATCACACTGGCTGCCGATGATGAAGACGGCAACCTCCACATGTCTGATGCCGAAGCCCTCGCCAGGGTAATTTCTGACTATGGTCCGGCATTCAATATTAATAAGATCTACTTTGACTCATATCCACAGGAGACCTCCATTAACGGTGATGCCTATCCGGCGGCAACTGCGGCCATCAACGACCGTATTAACAGCGGAACACTGATCTTCAACTACCTGGGACACGGAAACGAACTGGGTCTGGCCCATGAGAGGGTTGTAAAGATTGAGGATATCAACTCATGGAGCAACAGTACACGGCTCGCACTGTTTATCACTGCCACCTGTGAATTCAGCAGATATGATGATATTGAAACAGATCCTGCCACCGGAGCAATTTCACGCAAGATATCCGCCGGTGAGATGGCACTTCTCAACCCGTCGGGCGGCGCCGTTGCCCTGCTTACAACAACCCGTATTGTCTATTCCGCGCCCAACTTCACCCTTAACAACCAGATCTACAGGCATCTCTTTACCCGTTCACCCGACGGCAGGGCACTTACTCTTGGTGAGATAGTAAGGCTGGCAAAGAACAATGCCGGCCCGGGTGACAACAAGAGGAGCTTCACCCTCCTTGGTGACCCGGCCCTTACCCTCTCCTACCCGTGGAACGGAGTGGCAGTGGTTGATTCAGTCAATGGTATTGCAGCAGAACAGTTCACTGATACACTGAATGCACTCTCAACAGTACAGATAGAAGGATCTCTGAAAGGAAATGAAGGAGATCCTGTTCAGGGGTTTACGGGAATGGCCGACATAACCCTGTACGATAAAAGTTACCCGACGGTTACCCAGGCAAATGACGGCGGACTGGCATTCCCCTACACTCTGGATGACCGGATACTGTTTAAGGGAAAGGCTCCTGTTACGGACGGCCGGTTTATGCTTACCTTCATGATTCCCAGGGACATTGATTACAGCTACGGCGATGCCCGGATAAGCCTCTATGCCACCGATGGGGTAAGGGATTTTGCAGGGATGGAAACACTCCTTACCGGCGGATTCAGCAACATCTCTATCTCAGATACTACAGGTCCCTATATCAGACTTTTCCTTAATGATACCCTTTTCCGTAACGGGGGAATATCAGGGGAGTCACCGGTACTGCTTGCCCTAATAAGTGATCCGGGAGGCATCAATACCACGGGTGTGGGGATTGGTCACGATCTGATGGCCTGGTTTGGGAATCCTACTGCCGACTCCAGGGTACTAAACAGCTATTTTGAATATGATCCCGGGAGCTATACCACCGGAAGTCTGGCATATCCGCTCAGCAGGCTTTCACCAGGAACCCATACCATTAAGCTCAAGGCATGGGATAATTTCAACAACTCTGCAACAGGAGATATCACCTTTGTTGTACGGAGTGATAATGGTATTATACTTGACAATCTGATTAACTTCCCCAACCCTTTTAAAGGCTCAACATCAGTGACCGTAGAACATAACCGGCCGGGCAGTGAATTAAAGGTAAGGATAGATATCTTTTCAGCAGGAGGCAGACATATCAGGAGTATTGTTGTTAATGAGTATTCTACAGGATACCGAACCAGTCCGGTTATATGGGATGGCAGGAGTTCGGACCAACAGCCGGTGGCTGCCGGCATATATCCATACCGGGTTACTATATCCACCCCTGATGGTGAAACTGAGGTAAAGTCCGGCAGAATGGTGATTATGAAATAAGAAAGCTGTCAATAGAGAAATCCTGAAGCGGGAATTACTGAATCAGGGGTGACTTTAACCGAGGCTACCTGATCAGGTACCAGAGAATCCGGAGTTGAGGGATCCGAAATTGGGGAATACGGAGTTGCTAAATTGAAACTGAGGAATCAAGGTCTGTTGATTCAGGGGCTAACCGATACGTTTACGGGGAATCCGGAGTCTCGGCAAAAGGTTATTTTAAGCATCACACAATAATCATAGTGTGAATTTGTTTTATATTTGTGCCATAAACTGAAGATATGATGAGAAACAGGTTATTAGCAATAATTTCAGCGATGCTTCTGATGGTACCGGTTATTACCCCGGTGTCAGCCCAGGAGGGTGAGCTTAATGCAATACAGACGGTGGTTCCCTTCCTGACCATAGCCCCTGACAGCAGGGCCGGAGCAATGGGAGATGTTGGAGCGGCCACCACTCCCGATATTTACAGCATGCACTGGAATCCGGCCAAATATGCATTTATTGACGGAGAGGGCGGAATAGGAATCTCTTATTCACCATGGCTGAGAACGCTGGTACCCGACATCAATCTTGCTTATCTTGGGGGTTATTACAGACTTGACGACAAGCAGGTTATTAGTGCCACTCTCCTCTATTCAAATCTTGGAGATATTCCCTTTACAGATAATTTTGGTAATGAACAGCTGGTATTCAGGGCAAATGAATTCAGTATTGACGCAGCCTATTCCAGAAAGCTCAATGAACACCTCTCGGCCGGTATTGCCTTCCGGTTTATCTACTCCAATCTTACCGGGGGATATTATGATGGTATTACAGAGACAAAACCGGGCCTCTCACTTGCTTCAGATATCTCCTTCTATTATGTAAATGAACTGGAACTTTTTAACCAGGACGGCAATATCTCATTTGGAACAAATATCTCAAACATAGGATCTAAAATGAGTTATACCGACTCCCGCGATCCCGACTTTATTCCAATGAATATGAAGCTTGGAACATCCTATTACCTCTCCATGGACAGGTACAATAAGCTGGGGATATCCATTGATCTGAACAAGCTTCTGGTTCCCACGCCGCCGGTGAGGGATATTGCTACAGGCGAAATTATAGAGGGCAAGGATCCCAATGTGGCTGTCCCTATTGCAATATTCCAGTCTTTTGCTGATGCCCCCGGAGGATTCAGGGAGGAGATGAACGAGATTATGTGGTCAGCCGGAGTAGAGTATATTTACAACAACCAGTTTGCAATAAGGAGCGGCTATTTCCATGAGAACGCCAGTAAGGGAAACCGTAAGTATTTCACTGCCGGTGCAGGGATTATGCTGAATGTATTCTCACTTGACTTTGCCTACCTTATGCCACTAGCAGTTAACCATCCACTTGCCCGCACATTAAGGTTCTCCCTGTCATTTGATTTTGATGCATTAAGGAATATCAGACGGGCTGGCTAATGGATATCAGGACAGGACAGGGTATTGATTTTCACAGGCTGGAGGAAGGTCTCGAGCTCTGGATTGGAGGAGTTCCCATAAGTTCAGACAAAGGGGCTGTTGCTCACTCTGACGGTGATGTCCTTATTCATGCCATATGCGATGCGATACTCGGAGCTGCTGCCCTTGGAGATATAGGCTTTCACTTTCCAAATACCGACCCTCGGTACAAGGGCATTGACAGCAGGATATTGCTGACAAAATGCGTTGAACTGGTTATGCTCAAGGGCTATCACCTTGTCAATATTGACTCAACGGTATGTCTCGAGACGCCGAAGCTGGCTCCTCATATAGATGCCATTAAGGAATCATTATCCGCTGTTACCGGACTGGAAAAGAGTCGGATAGGTGTCAAGGCAACCACAACTGAAAAGATGGGTTTCACAGGCCGGGGAGAAGGAATTGCTGCCCAGGCTGCAGTTCTTATCAGATCAGTCTGAAATATCGCTGTTCTTTTATTATTTTTATCAAAAAATTTCCTGATATGTATAAAAGAACTCTTGTACTGGGTGCCAGTCCCAATCCAAACAGGTTTGCCTACAAGGCAATCAGAAGTCTTCAGAGAAGGGATATTCCCGTTGTAGCCATTGGAAGAAAGGATACGGATCTTGACGGATTAAAGATCATGTCAGGCAAACCCGATAATATCGGGGAGATTCACACCGTAGCTCTCTACATGAACGCAAAGCTCCAGGAAGAATTTTATGATTACCTGCTTAAGATCAGGCCCAAAAGAATTATTTTCAATCCAGGAACCCGGAATCCTGAATTTGCCGAAAGAGCAAGGGCAAATGGAATTGAGGTAGTGGATGACTGCCTTCTGGTTATGCTCAATAACGGTAAGTTTTAAGCGTGTCAGAAACAGGAATTAACTATCTCATCATCTGCTATCTGCGGAAGTGTTACCTTCAGTAGCGGGGTTCTTTCCATCTCCCTCCTGATAGCGAATATCGCTTCCTTGTTACGGGCCCATGATCTTCTTGCTATTCCGTTGTTAACATCCCAGTGCAGCATCATCTGCAGCCTGCGTTCTGCTTCCGGTGATCCGTCCAGCACCATTCCGAAGCCTCCGTTTATCACCTCTCCCCAACCCACACCGCCTCCATTATGTATTGAGACCCATGTAGCTCCCCTGAAGCTGTCGCCAATAACATTCTGTACGGCCATATCGGCGGTAAAGGATGATCCGTCATAAATATTGGATGTCTCCCTGAAGGGGGAATCGGTACCCGAAACATCATGGTGGTCACGTCCCAGCACTACCGGGGCTTTCAGCAGTCGATCCGCAACAGCAGTATTAAATTCACGTGCAATTGCTATCCTTCCCTCGGCATCAGCATAAAGTATTCTGGCCTGAGAGCCCACAACGAGCCTGTTTTTACCTGCCTGTTCAATCCAGTGGATATTGTCAGCCATCTGCTGCCTGATCTCCTCTGGCGACTCCTTCATTATTGATGAAAGCACCTCTACTGCAATCCTGTCAGTTGTTTTAAGATCTTCCGGGTCATTGGAGGTACAGACCCATCTGAACGGACCGAAACCGTAATCAAAACAGAGAGGTCCCATAATATCCTGCACATATGAGGGATAGATAAAGGTACCGTCATCTTTCACTATATCAGCACCTGCCCGCGACGATTCAAGCAGGAATGCATTGCCATAATCAAAGAAATAGGTTCCCCTGTCAGTATGACGTTTGATAGCTGCCACCTGCCTGCGGAGTGATTCCTGAACCTCTTTTCTGAATCTTTCCGGATCGGATGACATCATGCTGTTTGCCTCATCCAGAGTAAGGGAATCCGGATAGTAGCCTCCTGCCCACGGGTTGTGCAGGGATGTCTGGTCAGAGCCCATATCAACAAAGATATCCTCATCAGCAAACCGTTCCCACACCTCAACAATGTTACCATGGTAAGCTATTGAAACAACTTCCTTTTTCATCTTTGCCTCCCTGACCCGGGATATCAGTTTATCCATATTATCAATCACCTCATCCACCCATCCCTGGCTATACCTTGTCTGCAGGGGTTTACTGTTTACTTCTGCAACTACTGAAATAACCCCTGCGATGGAAGAAGCTTTTGGCTGAGCACCCGACATCCCTCCGAGTCCGCTCGAAACAAACAACCGTACTCCTTCACCTGAATCCTTTACCGTAAGACGGCGGGCGGCATTCAGAATTGTTATGGTGGTTCCGTGGACGATGCCCTGAGGACCTATATACATATATGAGCCTGCAGTCATCTGTCCGTATTGTGATACACCCAGTGCATTGAATCTCTCCCAGTGATCCTGCCCTGAATAGTTGGGTATAACCATGCCGTTTGTAACCACAACCCTTGGGGCTTCGCGGTGCGATGGAAAGAGTCCGGCCGGATGACCTGAATAGATCACCAGAGTCTGTTCGTCTGTCATCTCAGAGAGATACTTCATAGTAAGCCTGTACTGAGCCCAGTTTTGAAAGACAGCACCGTTTCCTCCATATGTTATAAGCTCCTCAGGGTGCTGGGCAACATTCCTGTCCAGGTTATTGCATATCATCAGCATTATTGCGGCAGCCTGTACCGAACGGGATGGATAATCATCAATATGTCTTGCCCTGATTTCATAGTCGGGCATAAACCTGTACATATATATCCTGCCATATATTTTAAGCTCTTCTGCAAACTCCCGGGCCAGTTCCCGGTGCCATTCGGCAGGGAAATAGCGGAGAGCATTTTTAAGGGCCAGTCTCTTCTCCGTTACAGTCAGTATATCTTTCCTGACAGGGGCATGATTAAGATCAGGATCCCGTTTTTTTTTATCCGGAAGGTATGACGGAATTCCTCTGGTTATCTCATCTCTGAATTCTTCAGCAGTCATATCAATGTTTTTTGGTCAGTCTCTGTTACAAAAATAGGAAAAGGGTGCCAAATAGCACCCTTCAATAATCATAAGATGTAATTATGTCAACCGGTGGATTACTCTTTTGCTCCTCCCATAATCTCATCATCAACCAGTATTCTTCCGCAATATTCGCAAACAATTATTTTCTTACGTGACCTGATATCAAGCTGACGCTGGGGAGGAATCTGGTTAAAGCAACCACCGCATGCATCACGCTGAACTGATACAACAGCCAAACCGTTTCTTGCATTCTGTCTTATCCGTCTGTATGCTGAAAGGAGTCTGTCCTCAACAACGTCCCTGATATTCTCAGACTCGGAAACGAGACTCTCTTCATCCTTGCGGGTATCAGCAATTATTGAATCGAGCTCTGATTTCTTGGTATCGAGATCAGCCTGCATTTCAGCAAGAGCCGCTTCAGCGTCAGTAACGGCTGCTGATTTCTCATCCTTTTGCACAGTAAACTCCTTTATCTTCTTATTGCAGAGTTCGATCTCCAGTGTTTGGTATTCGATCTCCTTTGAGAGAGAATCATACTCCCTGTTATTCCTCACATTATTCTGCTGCTCTTCATATTTCTTGATAGCAGCAAGAGAATCTACTATTTCGTTGTTTTTTGCATTAACAGCATTCTGGAGAGCATCCACCTCTTCCTTAAGTTTGGTAATTCTTGTTTCCAGACCTGCCACATCATCCTCAAGGTCCTGAACCTCAAGCGGAAGTTCTCCCCTCAGGGTTTTAATATTATCTATCTCTGAATCGACAAGCTGAAGTCTGTAGAGAGCCCTTAGCTTCTCTTCCACAGTCATCTCCTTCTCAGTAGTTTTTACTTTTTCCATGCTGGCAAATAGTTTACCGGATTTGTATTTATTGTTGAAAATCGGACTGCAAATTTAGGGAATTTTTTTGTAATTATTTCATATAAAATTTCTAATGAGCACTTTTCGCTCTCATAGTGACCTATATCAGCTATCATCATTTTGCCTTCACCATCGAAGAACGAGTGGTATCTGACATCTGCTGTCACAAAGGCATCTGCTCCTGCTGTCCTGGCTTTCCCGGCCAGCGAACCACCTGCTCCTCCGCACATAGCCACCCTGACAATCTCACTTCCCCTGAAATCACTGTATCTGAGAGCTTCAAGGTCAAAGACCTTTTTAAGCAAACCGGTAAATTCCATTGCAGAGAGCGGATCAGAGAGTTCTCCCACCACTCCCATCCCTGCATCGGGAATCTCATTTTCCAGATTATAGATATCAAAAGCGACCTCGTCATAAGGATGTACACTCTTCATTGCGGACACTACCCTTCCGGTAAGATGACGAGGCGTTATGGTTTCCACCCTCACCTCCGGTTCATGGTGATCGTCTCCTCTCTTACCAACCCACGGAGAGGTATTATCACCTGCCCTGAAGGTTCCTGTACCGGATGAGTAGTAACTGCATCTGTCATAATTACCTATTGACCCGGCTCCGGCACTGAACATTGCATCCCTCACCTTTTCAGCATGATCAGAAGGTACAAATACAACAATTTTTGTCAGTTTCCCGGTCAGCGGAATCAGCGGACTTACATTTTTCAGGCCAATCTTTTCTGCCATCCGATAGCTTACACCCCCGACTGCCTGGTCAAGGTTTGTATGGACTGAACAGATTGCAATATCATTTTTCAGGGCACTGATAAGTGCTCTCTCTGACATATTTTTCCCGGTAATGCTCTTTATCTCCCTGAAGATAACCGGATGATGTGAAATTATCATCCCGGCACCGGTATTTATTGCCTCCTCAACCACCTCTTCGGTAACATCAACTGAGAGAATCACGGAATCCACCCCGGCGGAAGGGTCTCCTGCCTGTAGTCCGGAATTATCGTAATCCTCCTGGTAAGCGAATGGGATAACCTCATTCAGCAGAGATACGATATCGGCAACAACTATTTTTTCCATATTTTCCCTTTCTGATTGTATTTCATCATGTTAACCCCTCCGGTTCGCGACTGCCGGTTACAAAGCGGGGTTTCTCTCCGGGAGAAGCCTGCGGGCGACCAGGTGGAGCCTCACTCCGCGATAAGCCTGCCAGTTACAAAGCGGGGTTTCTCTCCCGGAGAAACCTGCCGGCGACTAGGTGGAGCCTCACTCCGCGATAAGCCTGCCGGCTACAAAGCGGGGGTTTTTCTCCCGGAGAGGCCTGCGGGCGACCAGGTGGAGCCTCACTCCGCGATAAGCCTGCCGGCTACAAAGCGGGGGTTTTTCTCCCGGAGAAGCCTGCGGGCGACCAGGTGGAGCCTCACTCCGGCAGAGGCAGAAATCACTTGGTATCCCTGAGGTTGGTAAGCATATCCCTTATCTTATGGAGTGAATCGATGACCTCCATATTACGGCTTATTCCCTCAGGATTTTCGCTCATCTTCTTTCTTGCTCCTGCGATGGTCATGCCTTTCTCCTTAAGCAGGTGATGTATGATTTTTATATTCCTGAGATCCCCGGGGGTAAACATCCTGTTTCCTTTCCTGTTCTTTTTGGGCTTAAGGATATCAAACTCCTTTTCCCAGTATCTGACAGCGGAGGTTTGCACATCCAGCATCCGGGCAACCTCTCCTATGGAATAGTACAACTTTTCCCTTACTGCATTGTCACTCATTGTTCAGCGGTTTTAAGTTCTACAAATCCTTCATCACTTACTGTTATATCCGAGTCGGGGAAATCCATTGCTATAAGATCTCTCAACCTTCCAATTACCCGTCGGTGCGGATCAACCCTGACATGCCCCTGGCTATCCTGATACAGGGGAATAATAACTGCACTCCGGTATTTACCGTCAGGGTCAACCGAAACCTGCACAAGAGGAGCAATTCCGTTTGGCCCGCTCAGATTAAATCTGCGATATGTAAGAAAATTTCCGAGGCTATAGGCAATAAATCTCTCCTTATACACCTCCATTGCCCTGGTGACATGGGGCCCGTGACCAAAAACTATATCTGCCCCGCTATCAACAGCAAGCCTGGCAAACTCCACTACATTACCACGGTCTTCACCGTAAAAATACTCTTTAGCACCGGTAACATTCTCATATTCCCTTCCTTCGGCTCCACCGTGAAAAGAGACCATAACGATATCACATGTATCATCCAGGAACCTTACCAGTTCCTGCATATATTTATAATCATTTATATAGGGAGTACCCTTATTGGGTGAAAAAGCAGCAAATCCGATCGTGAGACTATCCTTCTGAACAATGGTAAAGGGTGAAGTCTCGAGTCCGGCTGAAGCTATCCCGAGTGAATCAAGCAGCCAGGCGGTACGATTGCGGCCTTCAAGACCAAAGTCCCCGATATGATTATTTGCCAGTGACAAAATATCAAATCCGGCATCGGTGAGCATCGAGCCGTATCGTTCAGGTATACGGAAGGCATAACATGAAGTTGTATCCCTGCATTTTTTTGCCAGCTCGCCTTTGTCGGTAAGAGGTCCTTCAAGATTTCCGGCAGCAATAAAAGCTTCTGAGATAAAAGGGGCCACCTCGCTTATCAGGGGCCACGGATCATCGCCCGGAGGGAGATATCTGTTATCAGGGAAGGATGTTCCCGGCATTATATCACCCGTAAGTGCGAAGGTATAGACAGCCGGCACAACACTGATTTCTTCCACTGCCACAGCAGCCGTATCAGCCTCACATAAAAGTGAGTCACTATTAAATATGAGGACCTCTCCGGGTTTAGAAACAGTCTCCTGTGTCACGTCATCAATCTGCCGCTGCAGGGAAATAGTGTCCTGCGCGGCACCAATTTCCCGCTGCAGGCCGGTTGTGTCATTTATTACACCATATACCCCGGGCTGCCGGCTCAGAGTGATAGTTTCTCCATTATCTGCATTATCAATATTGCCCTCCTGGTTAATAGGACGAAAAAGAGTGCATCCCCCTGACAGGATAGCGAGTAGCAATAAAAGAAGAATTCGTTGGGTCATTCCGGAGGCTTATTGGGTTAATCGAATGACTGCCCGCTTTTCATGGCAATCTCAATCATCCGTTCATACTCTTCCGGAGTAAGGTCATTAAAATAGTAGTTGGCAGGATCTACATTTTTACCGTTCAGTTTAATCTCATAGTGAAGATGAGGAGCTGTTGAGAGCCCTGTATTTCCAACATGCCCAATTACATCTCCGCGTTTTACCTTCTGGCCCTTCTTCACGTTAAACCTGCTGAGGTGAGCATAAAGGGTGGTATAACCATATCCATGGTCAACAATTATGTGGTTTCCGAACCCCCTCTTTGATCTAAGCACACTAACAACGGTACCGTTGCCGGTAGAGTAAATCTCTGTGCCTGTTGGAGCCGTGAAGTCCATGCCGTAATGAAATTTCCTTATCTTGTAAACAGGATGTATCCTGTATCCCCATCCGGAAGCAGTACGTTTCAGATCCTTATTACTTATTGGCTGTATGGCAGGAACAGCTGCCAGCATCTCCTCCTTCTCCGCTGCAAGGTTAATCAGGTCATCGAAGGAGGTTGATTGCACATATACCCTCTTCATAATCCTGTTGAGCCTTCCTGCTGTCTCAATCACTATATCGGAATAGTCATATCCTTCAAGCTCCTCATAACGGTTTACCCCACCTACACCCGCTTCACGCAGCGATACTGAGACAGGTTCAGCTTCAAATATTGTACGGTAAAGATTATCGTCAGTCTCCTGCAGGTGATCCAGAACTCTCTCCACCTTATCCATTTCACGATTCATCATATCATACTGCAGTGAGAGCTGAGCTATCTCACGCTTTAGTGATTTCTCCTTGGGTGAATTAAAAAAAATAAAAAAGAGGACTCCGTACAGTGCTGCTATAATAAGGGATCCTACCAGAAAGGCCAGTGAGCGAAGCAATCTCTCCCTGACGGTCAGCTCTATCCTGTCGAAACGTAGGGAATCGGGATTAAATTTATATTTTGTTTTCGCCATAGATTACAAATTGCGATGCAAATATAATGGTTTTTTGGCAAACAGTCTACTATCAATGAGTTTCTTATCAACAATTTACAGCAGTTATACACCATCTTCGTACATGGAATCGGCTTCTGTAACGGCAGATATCATCTCATAAAACTCCTCAAGGGAAAGGTCATCATCGAAAAAATAAAGCGGATTTTGAACCAGCCCGTTATAGTGAATCTCATAATGGAGATGAGGCCCGGACGAGATCCCGGTATTACCGGAAAACCCGATCAGATGGCCTCTCCGGACAGTATCGCCCTCCTCTACGTTAAACCCGCTGAGATGACCGTAAATAGAGATAAAGCCGAAGCCATGATCTATCTCTATCCTGTTCCCGAATCCATGAGGATTCCAGGACGCCTTTGTTACCACTCCATTGCCTGTGGCATAAACTTTTGTGCCGGGAGGTGCATAAAAATCCTGGCCATGGTGCCATCTTGGAACACCCAGTACGGGGTGACTTTCACGAAACCGTACTCCTTCGCCCAGCGAGATATTTACCCTGACCGGCTTAATATAGGGGAGGTGATCAAGCCGCTTCTTCCAGTCTGAAGCCTCCGGAATAATCTCTTCAAATGACTTTGACTGAACATAAGTGCGTCTTAACAGACTGTTAAGTCTGGAAGAGGCACTTATCATAAGATCGGAATATTCATAACCTTCCATCTCGTCATACTTGCTGGTACCCCCGAAACCGGATTCCCGGAATGATTCACTCAGAAGTGGAAGATCGAGTACAGGTCGGTAGATATTATCTTCACTGGATGCTATATCTTCAAGGATTTCCTCAGCCTTTTCAAAATCACTGAACAGAAGGGAATAGCGCAACTTAATACTCTCAACCTCTGACTGAAGGTGTCTCTCTTTAGGAGAACCTGTAAGAAGGAGAAAGATGATAATCCAGAAGGCGGCAACAGGTACTGAAATCAGAATAAACTTTAGTCCCCTGCTAAATCTTTGCCGTATTGAAAAACGGACTCTTCTGTATTGCAAACTCTCACTATCTAAATAGTATCTGCGTCTAATCATCAGGCTTTTTTCAGTATGCGATTTTTTTTGACGTTGCGGCAAATCTAAATTAAATAAACTAATTTTACAAGCTCATTAAGAAAAGAGAGACGTGGAGGAGAAGAAAATAATCAATTCAAGGCAGCTGAGAACCCTGTTCTTAGACTTTTTCAGGGAAAAGGGACACAAAATCGTTCCTTCAGCCCCTATGGTAATTAAGAATGATCCCACACTGATGTTTACCAATGCCGGGATGAACCAGTTCAAGGATATTTTCCTGGGAAATCAGCAGGCAGATTATTTAAGGATATCCAACAGCCAGAAATGCCTCAGGGTAAGCGGCAAGCACAATGATCTGGAGGAGGTAGGGCATGACACCTACCACCACACCATGTTTGAGATGCTTGGCAACTGGTCTTTTGGTGATTATTTCAAGAAGGAGGCAATTGAATGGGCATGGGAATTCCTGACATCAGTACTGGGAATAGAGGAGGACAGAATCTATACTACCGTCTTTGAAGGAAGTCCCGAAGAGAACCTTGAGAGGGATAATGAGGCAGCAGAGTACTGGGTAAAATGTTTCAGTGATCCTGCTGACCGTATACTCAACGGGTCAAAGAAAGACAACTTCTGGGAGATGGGAGATACCGGTCCGTGCGGACCATGTTCAGAGATACACCTCGATCTGCGGGATGAAAGAGAGAGGGCGGAAACACCCGGACACCGCCTTGTTAACAGCGGCCATCCCCAGGTAATAGAGATTTGGAACCTGGTATTTATACAATACAACCGTAAATCCGACGGATCACTGGAGTCGCTACCCAACAGGCACGTTGATACGGGCATGGGGTTTGAAAGGCTTTGCATGGCTGTACAGGGGAAAAAATCAAACTACGATACAGATATTTTCCAGTCGGTGATAACAGAAGCCTCTGCTGTTACCGGAATACCCTACGGCAAATCTGATGAGACAGATATTGCACTGAGGGTGGTGGCAGACCATCTCAGGGCTGTGGCATTCTCAATCGCTGACGGACAGTTGCCCTCCAACAACAAGGCAGGGTATGTAATCAGGAGAATTCTGCGCAGGGCAATACGGTACGGATATACCTACCTCAACTGCGAAGACCCCTTTATTTACCGTCTGGTACCTTCCCTGGCAGATACCATGGGTGATGCGTTTCCGGAGATCAAGGCCCTGAAAGAGAATATTGAAAAGGTGATACTGCAGGAGGAGACCACATTTTTACATACCCTTGGCAGGGGAATTAAGCTTATTGATAAAAGGCTGGAGGAACTTGGAGAAGCTAAGATCAGCCTGTTCCCGGGCACAGATGCCTTTACCCTCTATGATACTTTTGGTTTTCCGGCCGATCTTACCGAACTGATTCTCAAAGAGAAGGGCTTTAGTCTCGACACCAGGGGCTTTGACCGGGAGATGACTCTGCAGAAAGAGAGATCAAGAAGCGATGCAGTCAGGGAAATTGAAGACTGGATAACGGTTACAGGGGATGAATCAGGTGAATTTACCGGATATGACCATACAGTTGACACCGTCACAATAAGCAGGTACCGGAAGATAAAAAGCAGGGGCAAAGAGATGTTCCATCTGGTGTTTAACAAAACACCTTTCTATGCTGAAGCGGGAGGCCAGGTGGGAGACACCGGGTTTATCAGCAATGAAAGTGAAAAGATAAGGATCACTGACACTGTAAAGGAGAATAACCTTACAATTCATCTGGCCGAATCGCTGCCTGAGGAGCTTTCATCCACTTTCAAAGCAGTTGTTGACAGCAGGCGCAGGGAGCTGATCGCCTGCAACCATTCGGCAACACACCTGCTGCACCATGCACTTCGCAATGTGCTGGGTAAACATGTTGAACAGAAGGGATCACTTGTAACAGCCGAAAAGCTACGTTTTGATTTCAGCCATTATGAGAAGATCAGTGATGATCAAATTAAAGAGATTGAGGCACAGGTTAACCGGGAGATCAGGCAAAACCTCAAATCGGGAGTCGAAACCGGCGTCTCAATGGAAGAAGCCCTGACCAGAGGTGCCGTTGCACTCTTTGGTGAGAAGTACAGTGACAGGGTGAGGGTGGTATCTTTCGGAGATTCAGTTGAACTGTGCGGGGGAACTCACGTAGAGAACAGTTCAGCTATAGGCCTCTTCAAAATAGTAGCTGAAAGTGCTGTAGCTGCCGGGATACGGCGAATAGAGGCAGTAACGGCCGAAGAGGCTTACAGGTTTGTGGACGACAGACTAAGCCAGCTGGATAATATCAGCGGATTACTTAAACACCCAAAGGATATTAATGATGCTGTAACAAGAGTGCTGGCAGAGAACCAGATGCTTCGCAAAAAAAACGAAAAGCTGGAGGCACAGTCAGTCTATATCTTAAGAAAAGAACTCCAGGAGAGAAGTGAAATCATTAACGGCATAAGGACAATAATTGCACGAATCGATGTTGATTCTGCTGATATAATGAAAGGGCTGGCTTCACAGCTGAGATCAACGGGAGAATCACTGTTTCTGGCTGCGGGAGCAGATATCGGCGGAACGGCTTCAATTGTTATAATGGCCAGTGATGATCTGGTTAAGGAAAGGGGGATTAATGCAGGCAAATTAATCCGTGAAGTTTCACAATCTATAAAGGGAGGAGGAGGAGGACAACCATTTCTTGCAACAGCAGGAGGTAAAAATCCGGCCGGAATAGATGCTGCACTTGAAAGAATTCGCGATATAATAAAATCCCTCTGATCAGCCCGCAGATCATTTTATAATTCGGGTCGAAAAACACTCACATCAATTAATATCCGGAACCCTCATTTATAGAGGTTTTCGGGTATCTTTTTTTATGAATAGCTGTAAAGCATTTTTTTGTTCGAAAAATAATTGTAGAATTGCTGCCGGTTCTTCCAAACTGCTGATCTGAAATTTTCAATTACGGCATTTGATGTTTTATGGCTATATCAACCAAACTCTATAAATATGGAAATCACCAGAATCTTTGAGCTACTCGACTGGAATATAAAAAATTATCCGCGTGAAGTATCAATGGCCGGCAGGTACGGTACTGAATGGATCACCTGGTCACCTGAAAGATATCGTGATGAAGTCAACCTGGTAAGCTACGGGCTGCTTGCCATGGGGCTTAAGCGTGGCGACCGTGTGGCCACTATAACCGGCAACAGGCCGGAGTGGAATCTGGTTGACATGGCCCTTGCCCAGGCCGGAATGATACATGTTCCTGTCTATCCTACTATAGGAACGGAGGAGTATGATTACATACTCAGGCATTCGGATGTAAAGGTTATTTTTATCTCAAACGGGCCCATTTACAAAAAGATTGCCGAAGTGGTACCATCAATTCCCACTGTCATGGAGGTGATATCATTTGATAGTACAGCCGGTCTGCGTCAGTTCAGTGAAATTCTTGAACAGGGAAGGGAGCACGAAGAGAGATTCAGGGAAGAGCTTAACAGCATCAGGGATAGCATTCAGCCGTCAGATCTTCTGACAATAATATACACATCAGGCACAACAGGAAACCCAAAGGGTGTAATGCTTTCGCACAGCAACCTTGTAAGCAATGTGCTTGCCATTAATGACATACACCCTCTGGGATACGGTCACCGTGCTATGAGTTTTCTTCCTCTCTGCCATGTTTATGAGAGAATGGTGAACTACCATTTCCAGTTTAAGGGGATAAGCATCTATTATATTGAGAACATGGCCAGCCTGACAGATCTGATAAAGGAGGTTAAGCCACATGTAATGAATACAGTGCCACGACTGCTTGAAAAGATTTATGACGGCATAATAAACAAGGGGAAAAATCTTACAGGAGTAAAGAAGAAGCTATTTTTCTGGGCTGTTAATCTCGGCTTAAGGTATGAACTCTCAGGCAAGGGACCTCTCTACAAACTAAAACTGGCCATTGCCGGCAGGCTGATATTCAGTAAATGGAGGGAAGCCCTGGGAGGAGAGCTTATCATTGTTGTTTCAGGCGGAGCCGCCCTCCAGCCACGCCTTGAGCGGGTTTTCTGGGCAGCAGGAATACCGGTAATTGAGGGATACGGACTCACCGAGTCATCACCGGTAATTGCCGTTAACCCGTTCAGGAAGGGTGATGTAATGTTCGGCACCGTTGGTCCGGTAATAAACGGTGTTGAGGTAAAGATTGCGGAAGATGGCGAGATACTTACCCGGGGGCCACATATAATGATGGGATACTATAATGAGCCGGAACTAACCAGAGAGGTAATTGACAGTGAGGGATGGCTCCATACCGGAGACATAGGCACAATGGTGGAAGGAAGATGGCTGAAGATCACAGACCGGAAAAAAGAGATATTCAAGCTTTCTGCAGGCAAATATATTGCGCCACAGGCTATTGAGAACAAACTAAAGGAGTCCTTTTTCATTGAGCAGGCCATGGTTGTTGGAGAAAACCAGAAATTTGCTTCGGCTCTTGTCTCGCCTAATTTTCAGTTTCTGCACGACTGGTGCTCACATAATCAGATTCAGTACAGGGATAATATGGAGCTTATCGCAAACAGGTCAGTGATTACAAGGATAGGCCAGGAGGTTACAGATATAAATAAGATGCTGGGATTCCACGAGCAGATAAAAAGAATCAGGCTTGTAGCAGAAGAGTGGACCCCGGTCACCGGAGAGCTCTCACCCACCCTCAAGCTCAAAAGAAATCTGCTACATAAAAATTATGGAGACCTGATACAGGAGATATACCGTATGAACGGGGATCAGTAAGCACATTTTTATTACTTTTGAACCGGTTCATAAATAATTAATGCCGGCGCTCAGGTATATATCAGTTTTAGCTGCCATTGCGATGGCAGTTCTGTCATCATGCTCCTCCGATTCATGTGAGGAGCCGGTTGATGCTTTTATCAACTTATCACTCAGGTCAGACACCGATCCTGATGCAGAAGCTATTGACAGTGTCACGGTTTACGGTGCTGGTATGGAGGAGTTTCTCCTGTATGACACCCTCTCCCTTTCCAACATTGAACTGCCACTGTTCCCAGGCTCAGAGAGTGTCTCATACATTATCAGGCACGGTTCGTTTACCGATACGGTATTGATCAGCTATACTTCAGAGTTGCAGTTTATCTCAAAAGCGTGCGGATACTCCTTCTTTTATACTATAAGGGAGGTAAATTATACAACAAACAGCATCAACAGAATACTGGTCATTAATGATTACATAACACCCGGGTATGAGGAAAACCTTCGTGCTTTTTTTTAGCCTCCTGGCTGCCTCAAACCAGGTAAGAGCCCAGGAAAATGATACCATCGTGGTCCCATCCACGCTGGAGATAGGGATTGAATTGTCCGGGCCTCTTATTTATTTTGCTGATTCCTCTCTTTTTAACCTTGAAATGCGTCTGGCATACAGGCTTAACAGAAAATACCACCTTGTTGCTGAGCCCGGCATAGGGCGCTATTCCTACAGCCAGTACAACTACAGTTACAAATCAGGAGGCTTCTTCCTGAGGGTCGGTGCAGACATTAACCTGATGCGCACCAAGGGAGATCCAGTCAACCATTTTGCCGGACTGGGATTGAGGTATGGCATTGCACTCTTCAGTCAGGAGACACCATCTGCCAGCTGGTCCGGATACTGGGGTGAACATAGTTTCAGTGTTGATCCACGGTTTGTGCACGCTCATTTCCTGGAGGTGAGTGGCGGTGTGCGGGGAGAGGTAGTCAAAAACATCGTTATTGGGTGGAGCATCAGGGCAAGGGTTCTGCTATATCAGAGTGCCGGTTCCGGGGCAAGGCCTGCCATGATACCGGGTATTGGTACTCTCAGCAAAAGTATTTCACCGGGCTTTTCATACCACCTTATCTGGATCATTCCACTTCCCGGATGATATAAGCACCATCCCGGCAAAGGTGATCAGTCCGTTTACCAGCAGCAGCTCAAATCCGAACCTGTAACCACCGAAAAGAACCTCCGAATAGTTGTTTACAAGGAGCGTAATAAGGGGTGATGCCACTGCTATCCAGGGCATTGCACGGTCATTTATCCTTGCTGACGTAAACAGGCCGAATGCAAACATTCCAAGCAGTGGTCCGTATGTATACCCTGCTACGGTAAAGAGAGCGCTGATCACACTGGTGTCATTCACCGCCCTGAATATAAGTATCACTCCCATCAGAATAAAAGAAAACATAAGATGTACCCTGATGCGGGTGCGTCTCAGCCCGCTCTCCTCAGCACCCTCCCTGCCGAGAATATCAACGGTAAAGGAGGTAGTAAGAGCTGTAAGTGCCGAATCAGCACTTGAATAGGCAGCGGCAATAAGACCGAGCAGGAACAGAAGCGTTACAATAACAGGGAGTGTGCCTGATGTTGCTATCATGGGAAAGAGATCATCGGTTCGTGAGGGGATAGCCAGACCCGTGCTGCCGGCAAATATCACCAGTAATACTCCCAGTATCATAAACAGCAGGTTAACAGGAACAAAGGCAATGCTATATGAATAAACATTCTTTTTGGCATCACGCAGCGACCTGCAGGAGAGGTTTTTCTGCATCATGTCCTGATCAAGTCCGGTCATTACAATCGTAATAAACATACCTCCCAGAAACTGCTTCACAAAGTGGCGCTCATCGTTAAAATCATCAAAGAAAAATATCCTTGTCATCTCATGCTCTTTCACTTGTGATATTACGCCCGCTACATCGGCAGGCATTGCTTTGACAATATATATTACCGTTAGAACCAGGGCTGAGAGCATAAAGAGAGTCTGAAGGGTGTCAGTCCAGATAATGGTTTTTATGCCACCTCTGAAGGTATAGAGCCAGATAAGTGCCAGTGTCAGGCAGACAGTGAGGACAAATGGAACATTCCATGCATCAAAAACGGTGAGCTGGAGTACACCTGCAACGAGGTAGAGCCTGAAAGAAGCACCTACAGTGCGTGAAAGCAGGAAAAAGAGAGCTCCGGTTTTATAGGAACGGACTCCGAACCTGTGATTGAGGTAGGTATAGATGGATGTCAGCCTCATCCTGTAATAGAGAGGCAGCAGTATTTCTGCTATAACGGCATACCCGACAAGGTATCCCAGTACCATCTGCATATAGCTGAACTGGGAATCAACCACCCAGCCCGGCACCGAGATAAAGGTTACTCCGGAGAGAGATGTTCCTATCATCCCTATTGCCACAATCATCCATGGCGACCTCCGGTTCCCAAGAAAAAACCCCATACTGTCGGTCCGCCTCCCTGTAAACCACGCAATTACCAGAAGTATGGAAAAATATACGGCTATAACCAGCAATATTGTTACCGGGCTCATATCTTATTCATTAGAATTTCCAATTTATACCACCGGGAATAAAAACATTCAACAGGTGTTATGGCGTTTATAACATATTCTGAATTACCATCCCTGAAATTATGGGGCAAGATAATTAATAACTCAATTTACCTGCTCATTATTTTAAGCTAATTTTGGAGCAACAATAAACAGAATATGGCTATAACAGAATATCCTTCCAGGCTTCTTGAAAATGCAGTCAATGAGTTTGCCTCCCTGCCCGGCATAGGCAGGAAAAGTGCCCTGAGGCTTGTCATGCACCTGCTGCGCAGGAACGACGCCGATGTAGAGCGATTTGGAGAGTCAATTATCAGACTGAAAAAGGAGGTACACTACTGCAGGGTGTGCAATAACATTTCCGACACTGAAACATGTTCCATCTGCAGCGACACCAACCGCAACAACGCTCTTGTATGCGTGGTTGAAAATATCAGGGATGTGCTGGCTATTGAGAACACAGGACAGTTCAGGGGACTCTACCATGTACTGGGAGGGATAATTTCACCAATGGATGGTATCGGTCCGGCCGACCTCAGGATAGCCGATCTGGAGAAGAGAGTTGCTGCCGGGGGAATAAGTGAGGTAATCCTGGCATTAAGCACCACCATGGAGGGAGATACTACCAACTTCTACCTTTACCGTAAACTTTCACCCTACAATGTGTCTGTCAGCACTCTCTCAAGGGGTGTTGCCATAGGCGATGAACTTGAATATACCGATGAGATAACCCTGGGCAGATCAATAGTTAACCGCACCCCTTTTGAAGGGGGCAGGCAGCAGTGATCCTATTCCTCATCATCTCTTTGCCGGGTCAAAAAGTTTTCCTATATTGGAATGTTAATTGATTCTAACTTAAAACACACACCTGCAATATGTTACCAGGCATCAACGACAAATTCTCCGAATCGGCACGTACAATGAAACGCTCTGCCATACGGGAGATTCTGAAACTTATTCAGAAACCTGAAATGATCTCCTTCGCGGGAGGACTACCATCACCCCTCTCCTTTCCTGTTGAAGAGGTAAAGGAGATCACCACTCACATCCTTGAGACTCAGGGAGCCGAAGCTCTTCAATATGGTACCACTGAGGGAGATCCTCTCCTCAGGGAGATGATTCTCAAACGCCATGCCGGCCAGGGGCTCAATGCCAAACCTGAAAATCTGGCAATAAGCACAGGCTCTCAGCAGGCACTTGATATCCTTGGAAAGATATTTATTGATCCGGGAGATTATGTGATATGCGGACTTCCCTCTTATCTTGGCGGCATCACTGCATTTAATGCTTACAGAGCCAAAATGAAGGGTATCCCGTTTGATGATAAGGGGATGCGCATTGACCTGCTTGAGGAGGCAGTGCAGCGACTTACAGACCTGGGTAAAAAGATTAAATTTATCTATATCATCCCTGACTTTCAGAATCCGGCCGGAATAACCATGCCGGAGGAACGAAGGCTGGAGATACTTGAAATTGCTGAGAGGTATGACCTGCTGGTGATAGAGGACAGCCCCTACAGGGACATCAGGTTTGAGGGCACACCCCAGAAGATGGTGTACCAGCTTGATAAATCGGGGCGGGTAATAACCCTGTGCACCTTTTCCAAAATATTTGCCCCGGGATTCCGCGTTGCATGGCTCCTTGGCCACAGTGATATCATCGACAAATTTATAATGGCAAAGCAATCGGCAGATATCTGTTCACCCGTTATACTGCAGAAGATTATTGCAGAGTATATGCAACGCGGTCTTCTGGAAAAGAACATGGGTAAGACCATTGCCCTTTACCGCAGACGAAGAGATCTGATGCTTGAATGTTTTGAGAAGCATATGCCTGCAGGGGTCAGCTGGACCAGGCCGGAGGGTGGTTTGTTCCTTTTTATCACACTACCTGAGACAATCAATGCAGATGAGGCTTTTGCAAGGGCAGTGAAAAACAATGTAGCCTTTGTCAAAGGCTCAGTATTCTACTGTAATGATACCGGGAAAAATACCATGCGCATAAATTTCAGCTACAGTGATGACGAACTTATTGAGGAGGGTATAAAAAGACTGGCAGCCGTGATCAACGGCATGATAGCTGAACAGGATAACTCCTGATGGAGGTATCGGTTGTTATAGTAAACTATAATGTGAGGCACTACCTTGAACAGTGCCTCACTTCTCTTTTAACAGCCCTTGGTGGGATCAGCTCAGAAGTGATAGTTGTTGACAACAATTCGGCCGATGGATCCTGCTCCATGGTCAGGGAGAAGTTTCCCCAGATAAAGCTGATTCCCAACAATCATAATCCGGGCTTTGCAACGGCCACCAACCAGGGCCTCATAGCAGCAACCGGAAAATACCTGCTCCTGCTCAATCCCGATACCGTTTTGCCTGCAGACGCTATCTCAACGGTTCTTGACTTTATGAAAGGGAGACCGGATGCCGGAGCGGCGGGACTGCGAATGATAGATGGCAGGGGCCGTTTCCTCCCTGAATCAAAACGTGGTCTTCCCACGCCCTCTGCCGCCTTCTTCCGTATCTCCGGTATTTACAAACTCTTTCCACGTTCACCATTTATCAACCGCTACTATAAGGGAGATAAACCCTCAGACAGGATTCAGCAGATTGAGGTACTCACAGGAGCTTTTATGTTTATCAGGCGTGAAGCACTGGAGAAAGCGGGACTGCTCGACGAAGATTTCTTTATGTATGGAGAAGATATTGATCTAAGCTACCGGATCACCTCGGCCGGATTTACCATCTGGTACCTTCCCGAGCCAGCAATAATTCACTACAAGGGAGAAAGCACACGGCAATCAGACTTCAATTACCTGATCCACTTCTACCGCTCCATGGCAATCTTCGTGAGAAAGCATATGAGTAACAAAAGGCCCGGCCTTTTTATATTGATGATAAAGGCGGCGATACTATTCAGGGCATTTATATCATTGGTTTTCAGGGTCTTACGAAAGACAGCATTCCCACTGTCAGAGGCAGTGCTCTTTGCTCTCTGTTTGGGACTCGCCTCAAAGGGATGGGGTGTTGTAAAATTTTCGGATCCCGGATATTATCCTGCCTTCTACTATCTCACATTTATACCCCTCTACTCATTGCTATGGAGTACCGGTCTGGCGATTACAGGAAATTACAGGAAAAGCAGCACCGCAGGCGCCATTCTGAGGGGAGTAATAACAGGCACCCTTCTGATAACAGTTATTTATGCGCTGCTGCCGGCTCACCTCCGCTTTTCAAGAGCTGTGATCCCGGCCGGTACAGCTATGGTATTTGCACTTGCCTGGATTGTCAGAGCAATTCTCACACTTGCAGGCAGAAATGATCTGAAAGGGGTATCAAACAGGGTAAAAAAGGTGATCATCGTTTCCGGAGCCGCAGAGTTTGAAAAGATAAGGGATATGCTGGCCGGGGAGGAGGGACAATACCTGTTGGCAGGCAGGGTCACTCCTGATGCTGAAGAGAGTACAGGCTGGCTTGGCAGGCTGGAGAATATCAGGGAGGTAGTCAGGATAAACGCCCCGGACGAGATCATATTCAGTTCAGAAGATATTGAAACAGGCAGAATAATTGAGGCAATAAGCAGTCTGGCCGGGTACAGGACAGTTAAGAAAATTGCACGAACCGATTCCCAGAGTGTTCTCGGCGGCAGGCCTGCCCGGGAAAAAGGAAAAATATACACCCTTAAGCTGGATCAAAAAAAATAGCAGGTGATTAGCTTCCCTGATGAAACTTTTTCTGTTTTATTTGTTTAACTTATACAGGAAAACAATTATTCAAATCATGGCAAAAGTTGAAATTATACTACCCGCAATGGGTGAAGGAATTATTGAAGCAACCATAACCAGGTGGCTTGTCAAAGAGGGAACAGAAGTGGAAGAGGATGATCCGGTGGTGGAAGTGGCAACTGACAAGGTTGACACAGAGATCCCGTCCCCAGCATCAGGAGTGATTACCGGCTTTGCATTCGCCGAAGGAGAAATCCCAAAGGTAGGAGATGTGCTTGCATGGATAGAAAATGAGCAGATAAGCGAAGTAAGCGAGGAATCATCACCAAAGGTAGAAGCTGACTATATTGATGTCAAGAACCTCAGCGTAGCCGCACGCGAAGAGAAGAGAGAGGTTGAAACAAAAGGGAGTGAGGTAAAAAGCCGCACACCGGAGGGTAAATACCTTACCCCTCTGGTCAGAAAGATAGCCTCCGAAGAGGGAGTATCATTATCAGACCTCGATTCAATAAAAGGATCAGGAATGGATGGCAGGATTACCAAAGAGGATATTCTTTCTTTTATCTCCGGGAAAGGAAGTGCAGATAAACCTGTAGAAAAAGAACCGCAGGGGACAAAAGAGGCCGAAAGCACACTTTCCGCATCTGCTGATGAAGGAAAGAAGCAGACATCTCAGGCTGAAGTTAAGGGCCCGGAAGCCGTAGCTGCAGCACCTTCAGCGGAGGCGAGATATAATGATGCCGGAGATGAGATAATTGAGATGGATCGTATACGAAAAATTATAGCCGAGCATATGGTCAGCTCCAAACGAACCTCACCTCATGTGACCACTTTTATTGATGTTGATGTAACAGATATTATCAACTGGAGAAACAGGGTTAAGGATAATTTTCTTAAATCAACAGGAACAAAGCTGACCCTTACACCAATCTTTTTTGAAGCAACAGCGCGTGCCCTGAGGCAGTTCCCGGGGATCAACATCCAGGTTGATGGTACCACCATTATAAGGAAGAAGAGTATTAACCTTGGAATGGCCACGGCCCTGCCCAACGGTAATCTTATAGTTCCCATAATAAAGAATGCAGATGAGAAGAGCCTTATAGGACTTGCCCGGGATGTTAATGATCTTGCTGTCAGGGCACGCGGCAACAAGCTTAAGCCCGACGATATTTCAGGAGGAACATTCTCCATCACCAATTACGGAACAGTAGGCAACCTGATGGGTACACCCATAATTAACCAGCCACAATGTGCCATACTGGGAATAGGTGCCGTCAAAAAGATGCCTGCAGTGATAGAGACCCCATCTGGTGATGCAATAGCTATCAGACAGATAATGTATCTCTCACTCAGCTATGACCACAGGGTTATTGACGGAGCACTTGCAGGGACATTTATAAGTCAGCTTAAGCAGAATCTGGAATCATTTACATCCAATTCATGGCTGGAGGAGTTTGAAGTTTGAAGGTAGACGTTATCAGGACGTTGTCAGCCTGAAACAAAATATAAAATTTTGGAAATGTGTAAAAAAGGGTCATGCTGATGATCCTTTTTTTTTTAATATTAGCCTAATTATAGTAGATTTGGACAAAAGAAACCTGACACAATGACAAGACCGGTACTCTGCCTGACTATTGTCCTATTCTTCTTTTGCATCCCCTTTTCGGACGGACAGACAAGATCTGAGCTAAAAGAATTATTCTTCCAATCAGAGGCATCTGTGCTGTACGAAGAGTGGCAGGAGGCCCTTCCGGGCTACCTCAGACTCAGGGAAGGATCACCTGAAAACTATAACCTCAGTTACAGGATAGGACTCTGTTATCTCAATATTCCTGGTGAAAAAGAGAAATCACTCCCCTACCTGCAGGATGCTGTTCTCCATATCAATCCCGGATACCAGGAGGGCCGCTACCGTGAGCAGGGTGCTCCATATGATGCTCTTTACCATCTTGCAACCGCCTATCAGATAAACAACCAGCCTGATAAGGCAATTGATATCTATAAAGAGTTTCTGAGCGGAATGGATTTCCAGGTTTACGATTCCTTGATTGTAAAGATGCAGATTGAATCATGCAAAAATGCGTTGGCATTGATGGCTGCACCACAATACCTGAAAGAGACAAATCTTGGTTACCGGATAAACGGAGAATTTTCAGAGTTTAATCCTGTTCTCTCTGCAGATGAGTTGATTATGGTCTTCTCCAGAGCAATGCAGTTTTATACTACTCCTATGTACACACGTAAAGTTAACGGAAGGTGGACTACTCCGCTGGAATTAACCGGGCAACTGATGCTGGATAATGGAATATCCACCAGTCTGTCACACGACGGCACAGAACTATATCTCTACAGGAGCGACAATTATGATGGAAATATTTATGTGAGCACGTTTGCTGATGATGCATGGACCCCTGCAGAAAAGCTTAACAGCAATATCAACACCATCTACTGGGAGTCTCATGCGGCAGTGTCCGCAGATGGAAAGAAACTTTTTTTTACCAGTAACCGAAAGGGAGGGTTTGGTGGTCTCGATATTTATGTCTCCACAAGGGATAGTTCAGGCTTATGGGGGCCAGCTGCTAACCTCGGGCCTGTAATAAACACGCCATATAATGAAGATACTCCTTTCCCTGACCAATCAGGCAGAACAATCTTTTTCAGTTCCCGTGGTCATTACAATATGGGAGGACATGACATATTCTACTCCACAATGCTGGATGATACAACATGGTCTGTTCCCCTGAATATGGGATACCCCGTAAACAGCACCGATGATGACATATTCTACTCACCTGTAGGAGAAGGGTATGTTGCCTACCGTTCAAAATTTGATCCGAATGGTTTTGGCGGGCAGGATATTTTCAGGCTGGAAGTATTTTCAGATAATCATCCCAGAAAATTCAGAATCAGGGGCATAGCCACACTTAAGGATCTTATGAGCAGCTTCAGGGACAGCATTAAAATAAGTGCCCTTAACAGCCGGAACCTTGATACCCTGGTGGTGGTCTATTCCAACCCTGAAACAGGAGAGTATGAATTTGAGGTACCTCACGGAAACTACAGGGTTGACTTTGAAGCAAAAGGTTCAGAAAAAAAGAGTGAAAATCTCATTCTGGAGCTTACAAGGGATGGCGATACGGTAAAAATAGATGATATTGTACTCCCCAGAGCTGACTTTGAGGCCCTGCTAAATATCAAAGGAATTGACTTTTCCACCATTTTTACACCGGGAGAAAGAGCTGTCATCAGCCTTGATACTGAACCCGCTTCAATGCTTACAGTGGAGTGGATGATTGGTGACTCGCTTATTATTAGTGAAAGCTTTATTGTGAATGATAGCTTATTTGAGTACAGGATAATGCCTGAACCAGGTGACAACAAACTTACATTTACTTTAACGGACCGGTTTAACAATATAATTACCAAGGATTTATTACTAACCGTTCCTGAGAGAACAATTATCTCCAGTGACACAATCACCTTCAGTGAGGATGAACCGATTTTGACTATTGAAGAAGAGGTTGAATCAGAGACCTCCCTGAAGCCGGATGAAAAGCCTGAGGATCCATCCCTCGATGTTATGACAAGTGATCCAGCGGGAGCAACAGAGGATGACCCGGAAAAACCAGAACCACGTTACGGATGGTTACTCTATTTTCTGCTGGCAGGTGGAGTATTATTGATTTTTATTGTTTTATACAGAAAAAGAAAAAAAGAAGACCCAAGGTAATTACAAATGTATTAATCTCCTGATTATGCTAAATATTAGCACCTTATTGGAACAGCAGATTTTTTAATTATCAGAATTTTAATATTTTTGTTGTAACTAATCTCCTGAATGATGAAAAGATTTTTAATACTTCTGATAATAGTGCTACCCTTTTCAGGAAGAGCCGTAGCACAAAATTACCAGAGTGATCAGGAATCATATCTGGAGGCAGAATATTTTATGATGCTGGAAGAGTACCGCGATGCACTTCCTTATTATCAGAGATTACTCAGAATCTATCCTGACAACTACAACCTTTCATACAAAACCGGGGTATGTTATCTGCATATTAGAGGAGAAAAAAATCTGGCCATCGATTACCTCGAAGATGCTGCCAGAAACTCTGCAGCATCATACAGGGAGGGATCTCTGAATCAGAAGACCGCGCCATATGAATCATGGTACTATCTGGGCATAGCCTACAGGATCAATTACCAGTTTGAGAGGGCAATATATGCATTTGAGCGTTTTGGTACCACGCTTATGAAGAGTGACACTGAAAATATCCTTTTTATTGAACATCAGATTCAGGTATGCAGAAATGCAGGGGAGCTAATGAAAGACATTGTCGATTTTACGGAGGAGAATCTAGGAGAACTCTTTAATGACAGTAATTCCAATTTTAACCCTGTAATTTCAACCGACGGTAAATCATTTGCATATATGACTTCCCTGAAATTCTATGATGCAATATTTTTCAGCAGGAAAGAGAGAAGCGGGTGGAGCAATCCGGTCAATATCACCCCTGATATTCAGTCAGACGGCAATATGTATGTCTCATCCCTTTCATCAGACGGATCACTTATTTTTCTCACAAGGATATCTGACGAAAACAGTGATATCTTCGTAAGCCGGTTTGATGGCACCCGCTGGTCCCCGGCAAGTAAGCTCAACAACAACATCAATACCAGAAACTGGGAATCCCATGCAGCTATCTCCCCGGACGGTAAATCATTGATTTTTGCCTCTGACCGCCCGGGAGGATACGGAGGGCTTGACCTGTATGTCTCCTTCAGGGACAAGGATGGGGAGTGGGGGCCACCTTTAAATCTGGGTCCTGATGTAAACACACAGTTCAATGAAGACAGGCCGGCCCTTACGTCGGGAGGTTCATTACTCTTCTTTTGCTCCCAGGGTCATTTCAATATGGGTGGTTATGACATTTTTAAAAGCAAATTAGATATAAATGGTCAGTGGGGTAAACCTGAAAACCCGGGATACCCGTTTAACACTCCGGATGATGAGGTTTTCTATATGCCTGTTGACAGCAATGACGGATATATGCCTCTTCACCGGGAAGGGAAAGGATACGGCAAGGAGGATATCTATTTTATAAAATTTCATTAAAACAAGAGGATGAGGATACTTCCATTAATCATTACACTGTTATTCACAACCCTTCCTCTTATCGGTCAGGTTGATGAAATGCGGTCAGTCTTTATAGAGGCTGAATCACACTACCTCTTTGGTGAGTATGAACTTGCAAATCCACTTTATCTGATACTTAATGATTATCTGCCCGGGAATGACAATATCAAGTATAAAATAGGAAACTGCTATATCAATATTCCGGGGGAACAGAAGAAGGCAATCCCTTTTCTGGAAGAGGCTGTGAAGAACGCCAGCTATGAAGCAAAACCAGAGTCATACCGGGAGACACGTGCACCTCTTGATGCACTCTTTTCTCTTGCAACGGCATACAGGATAAACAATCAGTTTAATCTTGCTCTGGAAACCTACTCCAGATTGAACGATTTGCTGCCAGATGAGGGCGAAATGATAAACATGGATTTCATTAAGCAGCAAATTGATGCATGCAAAACGGCCATCAGGATGATCGAAGAGCCGGTAAACTTTATCAAAAAGGATATGGGCTCCTACCTTAATCCGGGATCCATAAACTCTCACCCCGCTGTCAGCGGAGATGGCAACTCCCTGGTATTTACCGAACAGAGGGGTCTCGAAAATGTGATTTTTCATCTGGAGAAAGTCCATGGCATCTGGAAGGAACCTACAGAGATTACACAGCAACTTGGAGATTCCAGAGACTGTTCATCCTCATCTCTTAATTATGACGGCACTGTTCTCTACCTCTACAAGAATGATCAGTATGATGGTAATATCTATGTATCTGAATTTGACGGCACAGAATGGTCAAAAATACGTAAACTAAACAAAAATATTAACACTAAATATTATGAGTCACACGCCTCCGTATCAACGGATGGTAAACGACTCTACTTTACCAGTAACCGTGAAGGTGGAATGGGTGGTCTTGATATATATGTCTCAGAACTAAACTCCAGAGGTGAATGGGGAGCCCCTGTAAATCTCGGCCCTACAGTTAATACCCCTTTTAATGAGAATACACCATTTATTACCCCAAATGATTCTCTTCTCTTTTTCAGCTCTGAAGGCCATTATAATATGGGTGGGTATGACCTTTTCAAGTCGGCAAAACAAGGAAATGAATGGAAAACGCCTAAAAATCTTGGATATCCGTTAAGCACTTCTGATGATGACCTCTTCTTCCAGCCTTTTAACCATGGAGAACACGGATACTATTCAATCTATACCGGATACAAGGAGAAAAGAATTCATTACATCACCATGGGTGAAGACCCGGGTTCATATATTTTTGAAATTAAAGGTATAATTACCTTAAGTGACACCATCATTGAGTTCACCAGGGATTTCATGGCAATGATTACTCTCCGGGATGGAGGAGACACCCTGGATATTAGTTTCCCTAACAGGACCACAGGCTTCTATCATTTCCAGGTGAAACCTGGAGCCTACCACCTTATATGGAAGGGAAGAGGATATCTAAGTCAGTCCAGAAATCTGGAGATAAAGGAGAATCACCCTGTAACCTCTGAAGTTATTGATATTTTATTGGAACCTGATCCGGATTATACTCCTGAGGTTATTGAGAAGGTGGATTATTCACAGATGAAGATTGTTGATGAGATTGATTCATCTGTACTTGTGACCGATGTTTTGACCAGGGATGTGAGCGAGACTGATGAAACCGATTCAAATGTTCTCTATTATACCGTACAACTGCATGCTCTCTATAATCCGGTAGATATCAGCTTTTTTAAGGATCTGGACGTAATGGTGTTCTATAATAAGAAAGATCTTTTCTACAGGTATGTAACAGGACGGTTCAGAACCAGGGAGGAGGCCTATATCAGAAGGGATGAACTCAAGAGACTGGGGTACCCGGACGATGTATTTGTCAAGACCGTTTACGTTGAAAACCAGAAATGATACAAGGCAATATTGCACTAAGGGCCCCCGAGCCTGATGATATCGAACTGCTATACCAGTGGGAAAATAACAGTGAGATATGGAAGGTGAGCAATACCCTTGCCCCATTCTCAAGGCATGCAATACGAAAACATATAGAGGAGTCGTCAGCAAATATTTATGAATCAGGGCAGGCAAGATTTATTATCTGTCGGAGCGACAACATGGAGCCGGTGGGAGCAATAGATCTCTTCGAATTTGATTCTTTCCATCTCCGTGCAGGTATTGGCATACTGATAGCACAGGAATCGGATCGCCGAAGGGGTTATGCACTCAATGCGCTGACCGCACTTTCAGAATACTGTTTTAACCATCTGATGATTCACCAGTTGTGGTGCAATATTCTACCTGGCAACGGAGGCAGTACCGCGCTCTTTGAGAAGGCAGGTTTTGTTCTTTCAGGAGTAAAAAGAGAGTGGATAAGGGAAAAGAATGGATTCAGCGATGAGCTTTTCTATCAGCTTATCAACCCTGCTATCTGAGACCATTGTTTTAATACCGTCAGGCCCCGAAAGGTCTGTCTATTCCTTCGGTAAAGAGTCCGCCCAGCATTCTTGCGCCATCCTCAGTAACCACAAAACAATCCTCTATCCTTATTCCGAACTCACCATAAATATAGATACCAGGTTCATTGCTGAACGTCATTCCGGGCTCCAGCACAACCTGGCTGTCCTTTACAAGATAAGGATATTCATGCACATCCATTCCTATCCCGTGCCCAAGTCTGTGGGCAAAATATTTATACCCGGGTCCAAACCCGGCATCTTCTATTGTCTTTCGGGCGACCCTGTCTATCTCACCACATGTCACGCCCGGCCTTATGGCCTTATGCGCTGCCTGCTGTGCAGCAAGTACAATATCAAAGACTCTCTTCTGCCTCTCTGAGGGCTCTCCAAATACTATGGTACGGGTAACATCACTTCTGAACCCCTCTATGGCTCCTCCTCCGTCAACCAGGATATTATCTCCTGAATGCAGATCCCTTCTCTCACGTGTGCCATGAGGAAATGCAGAGGTGAATCCAAACTGAGGTGTTCCACCACCGGTCATACCCATTGCCGCATGAGCATCCCTTATTGTCTGTGACAGCTCCCCTGCTGCCATTCCCTCCCTCAGCCTCTCAAATCCGTACCTGTATGCTCTCTTGGTAATATTATTGGCCAGTTCCATATAGGCGATCTCCTTTTCACTCTTAATGGCTCTTACCCTGTTAACAGAATCAGATCCATCCACCAGTCCGGAAGGAAGTTCCCTTCTTACCCCCTCAGAGATAAAGCTTCTGACAAAGGGGCCCATTCCTATTGCTGCATCCTGTAATCCCAGTTCTCCCACAATGGATGAAAAGAGTCTGTATGGCGACTCATGCTCCTCCCATGTTACTATCCTGTGGTTTTCAGGAATAATCTCGGATGCTCTCTCAAGTTCAAAAGCGGGACATATCCATACCGGTTCCCTTTTAAGGTTTACAATTGCACCAAAAACCCGTTCACTCTGCCACCAGGAGACGTTAAAGAAGTACTTCAGATTGGTGGCTCCTTCAATAAAAAGGGCCTCTATCCCGCTCCTTTCCATGGAAGCAAGTAGTTTCCCCAGGCGCATCGCATAATCTGAACCATCAACCGGAACTACTCCATGCGTTAAATTTTCCAGTGACATGTCCTCAGCACCTGAGCATGAGCTTACCAGACCGGTAAAGGCCGGAGCTGTGAGGGCCATTCCACTCATCAGCATAAACTTTCTTCTGGTGGTTTTCATTATTTCTGTTTTATTATTATTGAAGGTTGATATTTCTGTTACTGCCGGCTATTCCAGAAAACTTAACCGCTCACCGAAGATATACAATAAGACGGTTTTCTGACCGTAAAAAGACAGGCTAAAAAACATCTTATGCAAAAAAAATGCTGCCCTGGTGTTCAGGGCAGCATATCATTCTGTTTCCGGCTTAATCTAATCCAAAAAACCAAGGTTTCTCAGCAGAGGCTCAATTGAAGGTTCCTGTCCGCGAAATGCGACGTACATCTCCATTGGATCCATAGTACCGTTTTTCGCAAGTATATTTGTTCTGAACTTATCAGCAGTATTTCTGTCAAATATGCCGTTCTCCTTGAATGCTTCAAAAGCGTCATGATCGAGAACTGCCGACCAGTCATAGCTGTAGTAACCGGCATCATACCCTCCAACGATATGAGTAAAATAGGTACTCCTGTATCGTGGTTCAATCTCATCAATCAGGCCTATCCTGTCGAGAGCTTCCTCCTCAAACTCTGAGACAGTGATGTCTGTACCCGCGGCAACGGTATGATATGCCATATCAAGATAACATGCAGCAAGAAATTCAGTCTTGATAAAGCCCTGGTTAAAGAGGCTGCTGTTTCTGATCCTGGTCACCAGTTCATCAGGAATAACCTCACCTGTTTCGTAGTGCTTTGCATATATATCAAGCACCTCCGGCAGGGTCACCCAGTGCTCCATAATCTGGCTGGGCAGCTCCACAAAGTCCCTCGCAACATATGAATAACCGTAACTGTTTTCAGCAAACAGTCCATCCAGTGCATGTCCGAATTCATGGAAAAGAGTTTCAACCTCATCCAGGGATAGAAGTGATGGAACATCGCCGCTTCCCCTTGTAAAGTTCATCACCATGGTCACAACAGGGGTTATCTCTTCACCATCCTTAACCTTATGGCTTCTGTACCTGCCACACCATGCTCCCTGCCTCTTGCTCTCACGTGGATGAAAATCAAGATAGAGAACTCCCAGATGCTCACCATTCTCCTCTTTAACCTCAAACGCAACAGCTTCGCTGTGTGGTTTGGGAACATCCGTCAACTCAGTGAAGGTTATTCCGTAAAGATTTGTAGCAACTGCAAATGCTCCGTTCATAACATTTTCAAGCTCAAAGTAGGGTCTTAACTCATTATCGTCAAGATCATACTTTTCTTTTCTCAGTTTTTCGGCATAATACCACCAGTCGCTGGACTCAATTTTAAAATCCGCCCCTTCCCTGTCGGCAATTGCCTGCATCTCCAGCAGATCCCGCTTTGCAGCAGGCAGTGCACCCGCCCATAGCTGATCAAGCAGGTCATATACATTCTGCGGCTCCTTTGCCATTCTTGACTCGAGCACCAGGTGCGCATGGGTTGGATACCCCAGAAGTTCAGCACGCTTTGCCCTGATCTCCATCATACTGGCCAGCAACTCTTTATTATCATTTTCGTTGTTATTATCACCGCGCATCAGATACCCGTCATACAGCTTCATTCTGAGTTCCCTGTTATGTGCATATGTGAGGAACGGCAGCATACTGGGTTTTTGCGTTGTAAAAAGCCATTTCCCTTCCATTCCGGCCGCTGCTGCTGCCTCCGCTGCACCGTTCTTAACTGATTCAGGCAATCCGGCCAGATTCTCTTCATCTTCTATAACCATCTGAAAGCTGTTAATCTCTTTCAGTACATTCTGGTTGATCTTCACCCCAAGGACAGTGAGTTCCTGGTTAAATGCCTTCAGTTCATTCTTCTTATCCTCAGGCAGATCAGCACCCTGGCGAACAAGACCCTTATAGAGGTTCTCAAGTATATATGCCTCTTCTGTAGTAAGATCAAAATTATCGCGATTATCATAAACAGCCTTCACCTTTTCGAAAAAGCGCGGATCAAGTGAGATAGCGTCACTGTGGGCAGACAATTCCGGGCTTATCTTCATCTGTATCTCCTGCAGCTCAGCAGAGGTATTTGCCGAGCTCAGTCCGAAGAACACTGAACTTACCTTGTTAAGCAACTCACCCGACAGGTCCATTGCTACAATTGTATTTTCAAAGGTGGGCTCCTCTGAAGATGAGAGGATAGCTTCCACTTCCGCCTTATGATCAGCCATACCCTTTTCAAAGGCCGGAACGAAATGTTCAGCTGTAACCTTATCAAACGGAGGTACCTCAAACGGTGTGTTGTAGTCGCTGAAGAAGGGATTCGTCTCCTTACCCTTTTCACTGCATGCATTCATGGCAATGAGAATAATTGATGTTAGGAATAGTAGTTTTTTCACGTTATTAAAATTTTGGGTTAACTCTAACAAAATAAGCAATAAAAAATGAGAAATCCCGGGAAAACGGGATTTCTATTAATTATTAAAGCGGAGAGAGAGGGATTCGAACCCCCGGTCCCGCAAGCAGGACAACGGTTTTCGAGACCGCCCCGTTCGACCACTCCGGCATCTCTCCTGACAGGGGCTCAAAAGTACAAAATTAATTATTCCCAGCAGGCAAAATAATAAATTAATGATCCAGCTTCAACCCATAAAAGAGGTGATCATAATGCCTGTCGTCAAACACCACTATCCCTGGCATTCTTCCCCATTCTTCAAACCCGAATTTATTCAGCAGAGCAATACTTGCCGTATTGTGTTCCAGCAGGATTGCCACCAGTGTTCTGAACCCCAGACCGGGAGCAACGGCTAACCCATGGCTCATCATCTTTGTTCCCACTCCGGCTCCCATCCACTCAGGGGAGACAAAATAACTTATCTCAGCTACATATTTCAGTGCCTCCCTCCTTTTGCGGTAGGGAGAAAAGCTGAAATAACCGGCCACTGCCCCACCTGATTCAGCAACAAAAACAGGGAAGGTATCAGGCGGATGAGAGGCAAACCATTCCTCTCTCTCCTGACGGGAATAGGGTATCCTGTCAGCTGTGGAACACTCCGATTTTATCCAGTAGCTGTATATATCATCCACAGCCCCGAGGTCCCCGGGCGTTGCAACTCTTATTATCACACTCTCTGAATCTCTTCTATTTCCATGACTCTCTATTTCTTCCATATCAGTAACTGTTTGCCCGGTTTATCATCCAAACCAAAATTCGAAATTGTAACCCCCATAAGCCTTATCCTCCTGTTTGAAAAATCAACCGATTTCCTCAGGTCTGTCACTCTCCCGTGAAGAGTATGAAAATCAGTTACCGGGGTATCAATTGTAATACTTTTTGTAATCTGTTTAAAATCATCATATTTCACTTTAAGGGTAATGGTGCGGCCTGCAGCCCCGTTTTCCTCAACCCTTCGCCACAGTTCCTGTTCAATACGGTAAAGTTCAGCAATAATTCCAAAGAGAGTTGTTAAATCCTTCTCAAATGTTAGTTCTGCTCCTATCGACTTGCGCTCCCGTCCACACTCCACCTCCCTGTTGTCTATCCCCCGAGCCATATCAAAATAAAATGAACCTGACTTACCGAAATTACGATGCAGAAAATCGGGTCCGGCTTCAACCATATCTGCTCCGGTATGGATACCGTACCTGTGAAGCTTTTCTGCAGTAACCTTTCCTATTCCATAAAATTTATCCACCGGTAGTTCCGGAATAAGGAGCGTTGCCTCCTCCGGTGTTAAAACCTTTAATCCGTCAGGTTTCTCCATATCACTTGCCATTTTGGCCAGAAACTTATTGCATGCAATTCCTGCCGATGAAGAGAGGGATGTCTCCTTCATGATTGCCTCCTTTATTCTAACAGCAAGATCCCGTGCCGACAAAAGATCTGCACAACAATCCGATACGTCCAGAAATGCCTCATCCACTGAAAGGGGCTCCACTTTTGATGTAAACAGGTAAAACTGTTTAAAGACTATGTCCGAGACTTCCCGGTATCTCTCCTTCCGGTGCCTGACAAATATCAGATCAGGACAGAGCCTGCAGGCCACCTGGGCCGGCATTGCTGACCGCACTCCGAACTTTCGGGCCTCATAGCTGGCGGCTGCAATTACTCCCCGCTCTGATGGTGACCCTACAACAACCGGCTTGCCCCTCAGTGAGGGATCATCATTCTGCTCTACCGACGCAAAAAATGCATCCATGTCTATATGTATCACCAGCTTCAAGTCAGGAGTATTATTGACCCGGTAAAATTGTTAAAAATGTGGCAAAATACGCTTTGATTTCTCCCTAAACTTAACCATTATTGCAGGATTGTTAAAACCGGATATCTCAGTTGGCACAAATAAGAGACACTACAAGGAGTTTTGCTCTGATCCTGACCACCCACCGTATGTGGGGGTCTTTGTTAATTCCCTATATGGTCACCGGGCTTGAAGGGAGAAGCTATCTTACCCCTGAAGAGTCTCTTTCCCCATATGCCTCTCCCGATACTATAAATGAAATTACAGAACATGAACTGGAGATAATCAACCTTGCCAACTCCTGTTCAGACAGGTATCTTTTCAGGTTATTCTCAAGGGAGAAAAATGTGATGCAGTTTCTTGACAGGGTAACCGAGGAGAGATTAGTCAATCATATCAGACCATATATTGAAAAAAAGCTGGCGCTGATAACAGGCATTGTAAGATCATATGGTGTCCCTGTCTACAGGCAGAAAACCAGGACAGTCAATTTACACAGTGAAGATCTTCTGATCGTTGAACCGGTAAATGCAGAACCACTGTTCAGGTTTATCAGGGAAGATGATGTTATCAGATATGAATTGCAGATCTCATTAAGGGATAAACCTCTGCCCCTTGTGAACCAGGATATGGAGATCATCTGCAACAGTCCGTGCATAATCAGGCATAATGATATAATAACCGAGGTTAAGGATATGGAGGGATCAAAGCTCAAACCCTTTCTTACAAAAAAGAGCATCAGGATACCATCCAGTCATGAAGAGAGATACTTTTCAGGATTTATCAGGAACATTGTTAACAGCAACAGGGTTGAGGCAACCGGATTCAGGATAGACCATATAGTAGCGGAGAAAAGAAGAATCCTTACTATTGAGAGGGGAATAAGAAACTCACCGGTTATAATTGTCAGTTTCAGGTATGAGGAGGATGAGATATTCAGCAACTCCCGGTCAACGAGCTTCACAAGACTGAAAAAGATTAACGGCATTTACCGTTTTGAAAAGTACTACCGCGACACCCCATGGGAAGAAGAGACCCATAATCTGCTTCTGGAACTTGGGTTTTTCAGTGACGACAGAGTGAATTATTCAGCAACAGGCAACAGTGAAGATCCCGAAACCGAATTTTATAGTCTGGTCGAGCAGGTTAACACCGTATATCCTGAGCTTGAGAAATCGGGATTCTCCATAAGACAGGGCAGTGCTGACAAGGTATATCTGTTTGACCGGGTTGAGTTAACTATCAATTATGAAACGGGTATTGACTGGTTTGATCTTAAAGCTATGGTGCTGATAGGCTATACTGAGTTCCCCTTTTTAACATTCCGGAGAAATATCATTGATGGTAACCGAGAATTTACTCTGCCTGACGGTAAAGTTTTTATACTGCCTGAAGAGTGGTTTAAGAAGTACAGGAATCTGCTGGAACTGGGAACTCCTGAAGGAGATACCCTGAAGGTGCAGAAACAACATTTTGCCCTGCTTAATGAGGCCTTCAGCGGGGACGAGTGCCGGAGTTGTGATGCGCTGGGGAAGCTGGTACTTCCTGGTGCACTACCACAGGTAACAATTCCCGGGGAGGTAAATGCGGAGTTAAGACCATATCAGGTCAACGGGGTAAGCTGGATGCTCTTTCTGCAGGATAACAACCTTGGAGGATGCCTCGCTGATGATATGGGTCTGGGAAAAACTCTTCAGACACTTGTTATGCTTCTTTATAACCGGAACGCCAGAACGGAGCCTCCGGAGAAGACCTCAGAAGGTCAGATGACTCTTTTCAGGGAGAACAGTGCAAAGCTCACCTCTCTGATCATTGTGCCCGCTTCGCTGGTTTATAACTGGGAGAAGGAGGTTATGCTCTACACGCCTTCACTTAAGACACACTGTCACCAGGGGATGAACCGCAGAAAGGATACCTCCCTATTCAGCAGGTATGATATTATTTTATCAAGCTATCATACCGTAAGGCAGGACATTGAATTTATTTCACGTTTTCACTTTCATTATGTTATACTGGATGAGAGTCAGGTGATAAAAAATCCTGCCTCACAGTTGTACAAAAGTGTCTCAAGACTTCAGTCTGACCACAGGCTTGTGCTCACTGGTACTCCGGTAGAGAACTCCCTTACAGATCTGTGGACACAGCTTAACTTTGTTAATAATGGTCTCCTTGGATCTCTTGCATGGTTCAGGAAGGAGTTTGCCAGACCAATTGAAAAAGAACAGTCGGTACAGCAGGAGGAGAAATTACAGAAGATTATCAGGCCCTTTATATTGCGAAGGAGCAAGTCTGAAGTAGCATCAGATCTTCCACCTGTATCCGAGCAGACTGTCTTCTGTGATATGACCGATGAGCAGCAGAAGTTATATGATGAGGAGAAGTCGGCAATACGAAATCTTATCACTGATGTCAATGAAGGGGTTGCAGATGATAAAAAATCTATTGTTGTTCTGCAGGGTCTGATGAGACTTCGCCTTTTATCAAACCATCCCCTGCTGTCAGACCCCCATTACCCTGACCGTTCAGGAAAATTTGATACCGTTACCGGGGATATTGAGAACATTCTCTCAGAGGGCCATAAAATCCTGATTTTCTCATCATTTGTAAAACATCTGGATCTTTTGGGCGATCTGCTCAGAAGAAAGTCCATCAGACATGCAACACTCACAGGAAAAAGCACAAACCGTGAGAAGATCGTAAACTCCTTCCAGAACAATCCCGATTGCCGTGTTTTTCTGATCTCGATGAAAGCCGGTGGTGTTGGCCTCAATCTTACTGCTGCTGATTACGTGTTTATACTTGATCCGTGGTGGAATCCGGCGGTTGAGATGCAGGCTTTGAACAGGGCACACAGGATTGGTCAGGAGAAGAGTGTTTTTGTATACAGGTTTATCTCCACCGGATCCATAGAGGAGAAGATTCTAAGGTTGCAGGAGAAGAAATCAAAACTCGCTGAGACATTTACCGGATCCAATAATCCCTTTTCGGATCTCGATATTGAGGAGATGCTTGAACTGCTTGATTAATTGACTAATTTTGTCCCAATCATAAAATTTTAATAATGACAGACATTGACAACCATCCGTTAAAAAAGAGATACAATATTGATATAGCCTTTAACGAGATTTCTCAGTTTTACAGGAGATGGTTTCTGCCCCTTTTCGGGATATCTCTGGTATCTTCCCTCCTCACCTCATTCATGTCGGCAGGGATTGACATATCCGGACTTCAGGGCACAACAGATCCGGCCGAAATGGTGGCTGCAATGAAGCCAATGGCATGGAGATATCTGCTTGTTGCTGTAACAGGGCTCTATTTTACCATAATACTGCAGTATTTTATTATTGTCAGACCTCTCAGCCCTGAGAGTGATCTGTCAGCAGATATAATTAAAGTTACAACCCGTTACCTTTTCCCGGTACTGGCTGTATATATTATTCTTTCCGTGCTGACCATGGTTGCCCTGATGCTGGGTGTTGTGATACTTATTATCGGAGCAGTTTTCGCGGCTCTGTACGCAATGATATTCTTTGCCTTAACAGCACCTGTAATGATGATTGAGAACAGAACCATAGGTGATACTCTTTCAAGAATATTCACCCTCGGACACCGCCGTTTCTGGACCAATATGGGCTTTGTGGCGCTCTTCACCATAATTCTTCTTATAATCTCCCTTATCCTGTCAGCAATTGTAATGATCCCATTACAGAGGGAATCGAGGAGGAGATTATGGTGGAATCAGGCCGTGGTGAAAACGGCAGGGTAACGGTAGAAGATCTCTACGCAGATTATAAAAGGGAAGATGATACAAATGATAGCAGGCGAAATGATGCTGCTGCACCGAGCATAGATGATCTGACACCCTGATGACATCCTGATGACACCCTGATGAGACCATGACGAGACCATGATCAAAACTACCAAAACAGTGATATTATGAATGTACTTGCAATAAACGGAAGTCCCAGAAAGAACGGAAACACTGAATATCTTTTGAAAGAGGTATTGTCTGTAATTGAGAAAGAGGGCATTAAATGTGAACTTATACGTATTGGAGCTAAAAAAGTAAATGGCTGTACCGCCTGCATGAAATGCAAAAAAGAGAAGGACGGAAGATGCCACATAAAGAATGACCTGCTCAATGAGGTAATTGAAAAGATGGTAAAGGCAGACGCTATAATTATAGGTTCACCGGTCTATTTTACAGATGTTACGGCTGAAACGAAGGCTCTGCTTGATGTTGCGGGTTATTCTCTCAGGGCAGCAGGCAATCCCCTGCGCCGTAAGATCGGAGCTGCTGTTGTGGCAGTAAGAAGAGAGGGGGGCATTCACACTTTTGACACCATAAATCACTTTTTTCAGATTAATGAGATGATCATACCCGGTTCATCCTACTGGAACATTGGCATTGGCGGGGATAAGGGTGATGTTGCGAATGATGCTGAGGGCATAAAGACCATGAGAACCCTGGGAGCCAATATAGTGTGGCTTCTTAAGAAGCTGAATCAGTAAAATCCTGCTTGATAATCGGGCAGGAGTAAGATAAAATAGTTCTCGTCCATGCCCGGGCGCACTAAAAAGAGGGCTGCTGTACAATGACAGCAGCCCTCTCTCTGTTAACTATGGGATGAAATTAATACCTCATGCGCTCAACGTAATGGGTATGAAGTAATTCGTGTGCCTTATGGCTGTTAGGCTCACCAAGGAAATTCTTATATACCGCCACCACTTCAGGATTCTCATGTGACTTCCTGATAGCCATTGACATATCCTCGGCATAAATGGCATCAATCCTGTTTTGCCTGATTGCAGTACTTGTGGGTATCGGCTGTCCGCCACCACCTATGCAACCTCCGGGACATGCCATTATCTCAATAAAATGGTAGTTTGCCTCGCCCCGGGCCACTGCACTCATTACCTTATCAGCATTTGTGAGTCCGTGAGCAATAGCAACATTAAGTTCGGCTCCTTCAAGGAAGCTCCACTCCTTAAGACAACCTTCAATTTTAATGGTAGCCTCCTTAACGCCTTCCATTCCCCTTACAGGCATAATATTGATATTCTCAAAAGGCACCTCTTTGCCGGTAACTATTTCATATGCCGTTCTGAGAGCGGCCTCCATTACTCCTCCTGTGGCACCAAAAATAACAGCAGCACCGGTTGACTCACCCATTACTGAATCATAGTTAGAGGTATCCAGTCTTCTGAAATCGATCCCTGCCTGTTTGATCATAATCGCCAGCTCCCTTGTGGTAAGAACAAAATCGACATCCTTATATCCGCTATCCCTCATCTCGGGCCTGTTGGCTTCAAATTTCTTTGCAGTACACGGCATAATTGAAACAGATACAATATTTTCAGGATCAACCTTTACGTTATCTGCAAAATAGGTTTTTGCGAGTGCTCCGAACATCTGCTGGGGCGACTTGCACGTTGAGAGATTAGGAAGAAGCTCAGGGTATTTATGTTCAATAAACTTGATCCAGCCGGGAGAACAGCTTGTAAACATTGGCAGTGAGGTCTCCTTGTCACCATCAACCAGAGCTTTTTTCAGTCGGGTCAGCAGTTCGGTACCCTCCTCCATTATGGTGAGGTCAGCGGAAAAGTCGGTATCCAGAACATAATCAAAGCCAAGCTGCCGAAGTGCTGATACCAGTTTGCCGGTCACCCTTTCACCCGGGTCATAACCCAGATCTTCACCGAGAGCTACCCTTACGGCGGGTGCTGTCTGAACAATCACTTTTTTGGAAGGATCATATATGGCATCCCATACATGATCAATATAGGTCTTCTCTGTAAGGGCTCCTGTTGGGCATCTGTTAACACACTGACCGCAATTGGTACATACCACGTGACTTATTGGCCTGTCATGAAAAGTAGATATCTTTTGTTCGTGACCCTTACCACTTACCGCAATGGCTGATACCTTCTGAAGTTCAGTACATGTACGAACGCATCTCTGGCAGCGTATACACTTACTGTCATCCTTAATTATGGAAGCCGATGTACGGTCAATAAGATGTTCATGTTCGCCTACCAGATCAAGGAACAGGTGGTCTCCAAAAGCAAATTCATTTGCAAGAGCCTGAAGTTCGCAGTTCTGATTACGATAACACTTGGTACAGTCGGCCCGGTGCTCCGAGAGAAGCAGCTCCACAATATGTTTGCGGGCATTCCTGACCTTTAGAGTGTTGGTCATGATTTCCATTCCTTCCGTTGCCGGTTGTGAACAGGATGCAATAAGTGTTCTGGCATCCTTCTGTTCCACAACACATACCCTGCAATTACCTGCTACACAAAGGTCAGGGTGGTTACACAGTGTGGGAATTCTTACATTTAGTTTCTCGGCAGCCTGCAATACTGTCCATCCTTCAGGGACCGCAACAGGGTTGCTGTTTATTGTGAGATTAATCATTTTATCTTTTTTCATTTCTTACGGTTTTAATAGATGATCTCTTCCCTGAAGTTTTCAACAATGGAATTAAAGGCATTTCCAACTGACTGACCCAATCCGCATTTTGATGAGATCTTCATTGTCTCAGCAAGTTTGACCAGTTCATTTAGGTAAGCAGACTTCATCTCGCCTCTCTTTACAGCCTCCACACCCCTCAGAAGCTGCTGGGTACCAATACGACACGGGGTACACTGCCCGCATGACTCTTCAGCAAAAAAATCAAGGTAGTTATGCAGTACATTATACATTGACCTTGAACTGTTAAAGAGTTTCATAGATCCACCGGTAGGAACTCCTTCAAAGCCGATTATTGTTTTGGCAAATGCCTTTCGGGGAACACAGAAGCCGGCAGCTCCACCAACCTGTACCGCCTTGGCATCACCATCACCAAACTCCTTTACAAACTCAAGACATGTCATTCCGAGTTCCAGCTCATAGATACCCGGTGTAGGAGTATCACCGGATACAGAAAACACTTTTGCCCCTGTTGAGAACTGGGTTCCCATACTGCGGTATTTCTCAGAACCGTATTTAATTATGATAACAGCATTTACCAGCGTCTCAACATTATTAACAACCGTTGGTTTACCGAAAAGTCCGCATTTAGTCGGGTAAGGTGGTTTATTTCTGGGCTCCCCCCTCTTACCTTCAATTGATTCAAAAAGTGCACTCTCTTCTCCGCAAATATATGCGCCGCTTCCCAGTTTGAACTCAATTCTGAAATCATATCCGATCTCATCTATCATCTTATGAAATCCATCAAGCTCCATAAGAAGTTGTGGCATAAGAAATTTATATTCACCCCTCAGGTAAACATATCCCCTCCTGGCTCCAACAGCCCTTGCAGCAATCGCCATTCCGCCAAATACTTTGTACGATACCCTGTCAAGTATCTCCCTGTCCTTAAAGGTGCCAGGTTCTCCCTCATCAGCATTACAGACGATATACTTCTCAGGTTCCGGCTCTGCAGCACAGAATTTCCACTTCATTCCTGTTGGGAATCCTGCCCCGCCGCGGCCTTTTACTCCTGAATCAAGCATCTCCTGGATAATACCCTCACTGCCTAGCTTATAAGCCTTTACAAGCACCTCCCTTGGATCAATGTGCTCAAAAATAAGATCTACTTTTGTTATCTTTCTTGTTTCCATATTAATCTCCTGTTTTATTGGTGCATGTAGTCCTTAATAATTTTTACTACCTTTTCGGTAGTAAGCTCAGTGTAAGGTATCTCATTGATAAGCATGGCGGGAGCCTTATGGCACCATCCCATGCAGTTTGTCTCCAGGAGTGTGAACTTGCCGTTTGAGGTTGTTTCTCCAACTTTAATCTTGAGCATATCCTCCAGGGTCTCAATTACCTCCATCTTACCCTTCATTGAACAGGTTATGGTCTTGCAAACCCTTATTACATATTTACCCCTTGGCTTAATGTCGAGAAAAGAGTAGAAAGAGGCTGTACCATATACTTCGGCAGCCGACAGATCAAGCTCTTTTGCAACCTCCACCATAGCATCGTCTGAAAGGTAATTGTACTTCTCCACAATTCCCTGCAGAATAGGTATCAGGCTTGTCCTGCCCGCACCGTGAAGTTCAACAAGCTCCTTCACTAAATTGTCTGTTTGATACATTTCTGAATGGTTTTTATAATTAACATAATGTCATTTCGTAATTAACTGTTAAAAGTATAACAGCTTAAAAGCGAAAAACCCAGCAAAAATCATGTTTTCCCAATTTATATCAAGTCTAAACAAACCTGCCGGAGCAGGCTTGCTCAGCACTGTAGTTTAAAATACTTGTAGATTAATTCAACAAGGAGAGCAAAATATCACAGGAGTTATGAAAATGTAATCTGCACGGGCAGTATAAAGCAGGCAAAATTGTAACTTGCACCAGATTTACCGGTTGTATTAAGCCAATAAACCTAATGAAGTGATCAGTATTCTGGCCGACAGCAACATACCATTTTTGCGCGGATTGCTGGAACCCGTTGCAAAGGTTACATACCTGCCTGCCGGAATGATTACGCGTGATAAGTTGTCTCATCATGATGCTTTAATAATAAGAACCCGGACCAGGTGTGATGAATCATTGCTGAAAGATACAACTGTGAAGTTTATCGGAACAGCCACCATAGGAATGGATCATATAGATACCAGATGGTGTGAAAGCGTGGGCATCAGGGTTGTAAATGCTCCGGGATGCAATTCAGGTGCAGTAATGCAGTATATCACGTCTGCACTGGTGCATATTACAAAACTGTACGGAGAAACTCCTGAGGGCACAACAGTTGGGATAGTGGGAGCAGGCAACGTGGGAAAAAAGGTTATTAAGGCTGCGTTAGCACTCGGGATGAAGGTACTGGTAAATGATCCGCCAAGGGAAGAGACCGAAGGCAGGGAGGGTTTTGTTTCACTTCAGAGGCTGGCTGCTGAATCAGATATAATTTCTTTCCATACACCACTTACTTCAGACGGGGCATATCCTACCCGGCATCTGGGTAACAGAAACTTTTTCAGCTCCTTAAAAAAAGGAACTATTATTATAAACAGCTCAAGGGGAGGAGTGATTGATGAGGAGGCACTCAAGAATGCTATTTGCAGAAACATAGTAGCAGGGGCAGTGATCGACACCTGGGAGGGGGAGCCGCGGGCCGACGCTGAATTAGTTGCTATGTGCGATATTGCAACCCCGCATATCGCAGGTTATTCCCTTGAGGGCAAGCGCAATGCCGCCCTGATGATAATAAAAGACGTAGCCGGTTTTTTCAACCTTGACAGTAGTTTGATCAAAACTCCCGAACCACTCCCGGGGGAACTTGAGATTTCCCTTTCTGTTAACAGGGAGATACCTGAAACTCTTAATGCTGTTATTAAGGCAGCATATGATATAGAGAAGGATAGTAATAACTTCAGGAGTTCACCCGGTTTGTTTGAAGAGATCAGGAACAGCTATCCGGTAAGAAGGGAATTCTCCGGCTTCAGGGTAACGGGAAGCGACAGCTTACCAAACCTCTGCCTGGTACTCGAGAAGCTGGGCTTCAATATAGCAGACAGGTCTCAGTAGCAGACAGGTCTCAGTAGCAGACAGGTCTCAGTAACACTCCGGTCTCCCGAAAATAAACAGGTGATGCTACGAATTCCTTTATTCGTTTTCAGAAGCCGTTAATCATAAATCCACCATCAACAGCTATCACCTGGCCTGTGATATAGGAAGCTGCAGGCATTGCGAGAAATGCCACCAGTGATGCTACCTCCTCCACCTCGCCAATCCTTCCCAGCGGTGTACGGCCCAGAACCCGGCCAAGATACTCCTTATCATTCAGCACCTGTCGGGCCAAAGGTGTATTTATATACCATGGAGCTACAGAGTTAACCCTGATGCCGTTACCGGCCCACTCCCCGGCAAGATTTTTTGTCAGCTGCACCATAGCTGCCTTGGTCATACCATAAACAAATCCCGTCCTCAGATGGGTCAGTCCGGCCACCGAACTGATATTGATAACAGAGGCATTCCCTGATTCAGCAAGAAGGGGAAAAAGGCTGCGGCTTAACCTGACCGCCGACCTCAAATTAGTATCCAGCAGGAAATCTATCTCATCCTCTGTGTACTCTTCAGCCTTTTTGCGGATGTTGGTACCCACATTATTTACAAGTATATCAAGTTTACCGAACCGCTTCTCAATAAAATCATAAACCTTTTTGCATCCCTCCTTCGTGCTGATATCAGCACCATCAGGCAAACCGCTCCTCTCTTCTATCCCTTTTCCTGTAACAGTAACAGCGCTCCTTGACACCGAAACAACTAATGCACCATGCAATTCAAGTTCATGAACTATTCCTTCTCCTATGCCCCTGGAACCTCCCGTTACAAGAGCTATCCTTCCCTCTAACGACCATCTGTTTACCGGCTTTATCATTTTTATATTTTTATTTAAAAACAGTTAACAATCCGTGACACAAGGTAAAAAATCTGTAAACAATTTCACATGAATTTGTTTACAACAATAAATATGCTTTATATTTGCAGGGTCAAACAAAATAGAAAATGGATTTTACAATCAATACAAACTGGTGGTGGCTCAGGGAAATAATAGATCCGTGAGGTAGCTGTTTGTTATTTGATAATATAAATTTTAGCGGCTTATCGTACTCACGGTAAGCCGTTTTTCATAGTTGTAACAGAAAGTTCACCGTCGACCCCGACAAATAACAGGAGATAAAAAGAATGAAGAGGTACAAAATAAGAACAGTCAGCAGAAAAATACTTGCCGATACGGTAACACCGGTAAGCATATATCTTAAGGCACGCGATATATACCCCAACTCCCTCCTTCTGGAGAGTTCAGACTATCACGCAGCAAGTGACAGCTACTCCTTTATCTGCCTCAAGCCGCAGGCCTGGTTTATTCTGGATAACGGGGAGGTGTTGTACCATTTCCCTGACGGTGAGGAAAAGAGATTCACACCCGGTATAAAGGGTAAAAATCTGCACCCCCCCACCCTGAAAAGCACAGACCTGAAGAACCACGATCTGAAAAACTCAGACTTGAATGACCCCGATCTGAAGAACAATGCTCCGAAGAACCACGATCCTAAAAGACCCAATCCGGTGCACCCTGATCTGAAGGAGTTGTTCAGAAGCTTTTCAGGGGCATTTCAGATTGAAGGTGATGATACCTCCCAACCCTTTGCCGGACTCTTTGGCTATACCTCCTATGACACGGTACGCTATTTTGAAAAAACAGATATAAAGGGAGATGCCCAACAGGAAGAGAGCATTCCGGATATGGTTTATACCCTTTACAGGTATGTTATTGCCATCAATCATTTCAGGAATGAGCTTACCATAACCGAGTTTTTGTCAGAGGGTGAGCAAAGTAACAGTGATTCCATTGTATCACTTATTGCCAACCGAAATATCCCCGGATACAGTTTTGATACCATTGACGATGAGAAGGCAGGCATCAGTGAACAGGAGTTTATGGAAATGGTTAAAAAGGGGAAAGAGCATTGTTTCAGGGGAAATATACTACAGATTGTGCTTTCCAGAAAGTTTTCACTCAGATTCAGGGGTGATGAGTTTAATGTTTACCGCAGTCTGCGCTCGGTGAACCCCTCACCATACCTCTTCTATTTTGATTACGGCAATTACCGCATCTTCGGCTCATCACCAGAGGCACACCTTAAAGTAGAAAAAAGGAAGGCAACAATAAATCCCATTGCGGGCACATTCAGGCGCACCGGGGATGACGCCAGCGACAAGGAACTTGCCCTTAAGCTTATGGATGACCCAAAAGAAAACTCGGAACATATCATGCTGGTTGATCTTGCCAGAAATGATCTTGGACGGCATGCTTCTGATATTAAGATAGAATCATTGCGTGAGATTCAGTACTACTCGCATGTTATCCATATGGTTTCAACCGTATCGGGTGTTCTCAACAAGGAGACCGATTCAATTGATATGCTGGCAGCCACATTCCCGGCCGGAACGTTAACGGGTGCGCCCAAACACAGGGCAATGCAGCTTATAAACAGTATTGAATCAGACAGAAGGAGCTTCTACGGCGGAGCGATAGGCTTTATTGGTTTTAACGGTGATTTTAACCATGCCATTATGATAAGAACCTTCCTGAGCAAAGACAACACCCTTATTTACAGGGCAGGTGCCGGAATTGTTGCCGGTTCTGATCCTGCCACTGAATTAAATGAGGTAAACAATAAACTGGGAGCCCTGCGCAGGGCAGTAACTATTGCTAAAAACATATAATGATGAACAGTACAGTTGTGCTTGACAATTATGATTCATTCACCTATAACCTGGTTGAATATATCCGCATACTGACCGGATCAAAACCTGATGTGATCAGAAACGATGAAGCAGTGGTGGAGGATCTTGAGAAATATGACCGTATCCTTCTTTCACCCGGACCAGGAATACCATCGGAAGCAGGGATAACTCTGGAAGTAATAAGGAGGTATGCCTCCGACAAAAGCATTCTTGGCATCTGCCTGGGGCATCAGGCTATAGCTGAAGTCTTCGGGGGAAAACTTATCAACCTCGAATCAGTGCTTCACGGAATAACGGGTAAAACAAGGGTAACCGACAATGATGAATATCTTTTCCGGGATATTGGCCCCGAGCTTACAGTTGGGCACTACCATTCATGGGTTGTGGATCCCCTTTCACTCGGTGAATCACTTAAGGTAACATCACTCAGTGCTGACGGACTGGTAATGGGAATAAGGCATACCTTGTATGATCTGCACGGACTCCAGTTTCACCCGGAGTCTGTTATGACCCCCGAGGGGTTGCATATAATGGCAAACTGGCTTGGGGTACCTGCTCCAACACTAAATGTGATTGAACCAATAAGCAGAAACAGGATATAATGAAAAAAATTCTCAATCATCTCTTTGACCATAAAACACTTACAAAAAGTGAAGCTGAAGAGGTACTTACAAACATTGCAAGTGGCAGCTACAGTGATCCTGAAATAGCTGCCTTTATAACGGTCTACCTGATGAGAGCAGTCACTGTTGATGAGATGTCAGGCTTCAGGGACGCACTGCTTAACCTCTGCAGGCGGGTTGATCTGAACGGTTTTGATACTATTGATCTCTGCGGAACGGGCGGCGACGGCAAGGATACATTCAATATATCCACAATCGCCGTCTTTATCACTGCCGGAGCAGGCGCCCTGGTAGCCAAGCATGGCAATTATGCAGTATCCTCCTCGTGTGGTTCATCCAATGTGATGGAGTTGCTCGGTTACAGATTCTCGGCAGATAACGACAAGCTGAAAAGGGAACTTGAAAAAACAGGAGTATGCTTTATGCATGCCCCCCTCTTCAATCCCGCCATGAAAAATGTGGTACCTGTCCGACGGAGTCTGAAGGTCAAAACCTTTTTTAATATGCTGGGGCCAATGGTGAATCCGGCATTTCCTGACAAACAGATGGTAGGTGTCTTCAGTCCGGCCGTAGCCAGATTATATAACTATCTATACCAGACTGGCGGCAAGGAGTATATAATTATCCATTCACTCGACGGATATGATGAAGTATCACTCACCTCACCATTTAAGTACCTGTCGGGCCATACCGAATTATTACTGGGCCCTGAAACGTTCCTTCTTCCGCAGTTAAAGCCCGAAGATCTCGCCGGTGGATCAACACCGGAGGAATCGGCGCGCATCTTCAGGAATATTTTAGAGGGAGAGGGCACTACAGCCCAAAGGAACGTGGTACTGGCAAATTCTGCCGTTGCACTCAAATGCTATTATCCTGAAATGAGTCTGACTGACACTTTCGCGATGGCAACAGAATCCCTTGACTCGGGAAGAGCATTGGAGTCACTGAACAAACTAATCTCAATGCAATGAATATCCTTGAAACAATAGCTGCTGATGCCAGAGAGGCTGCTAACTCAAGAGCCGCCCAAACTCCATATGCGATACTGGAAAAGAGTGCCCTTTTTACCCGCGAAACCATATCACTGTCTGATGCTCTCGCAGATCCCGGAGCATCAGGTATTATAGCAGAGTTCAAACGCAAATCACCCTCAAAAGGGATAATCAATGATATAAAAGATCCCGCTCCCGTGGTTTCAGGATATGCAAAAGCAGGAGCTTCTGCCATATCCGTACTTACGGAGCAGAAATGGTTCGGCGGTTCCGCAGATGACTTCACAGCAGTGAGATCACATGTGAGCCTGCCACTCCTGAGAAAAGACTTTATCACATCTGAATACCATGTTATTGAATCGAAAAGCATTGGTGCAGATATTATACTTCTGATAGCAGCCCTTATGACCCCGGCAGAAATCCGTACCCTGGCCTCTCTGGCGCGCTCACTGGGATTGCAGACACTCCTGGAGATCCATAGCGCAGAAGAGCTTGACCATATCACCGAACAAATTGACTATGTAGGCGTTAACAACCGCAACCTTAAAGATTTCACCGTAGATACCGGCCTGTCGGCCCGACTGGCTGCTTCTCTGCCCCGGGACAGGATATGGATAACAGAGAGTGGCCTTAACAAACCCGAAGAGGTTCACAGTCTCCGTGAGGCAGGGTTCAGTGGCTTCCTTATGGGAGAGCGCTTTATGAGACATCCCCAACCGACGGAAGAGCTGGAAAATTTTATCAGTGAACTTGCCCTTCTAAAAAAAACTGCAAAATGAAAAGCCTCTATAAGTAAAAACCATCGGAACAAAAAAGACTTCGCAATAAAAACACATCGCAACAAAAAAACACCACAACAGAAAAACACCACAACAGAAAAACACCACAACAGAAAAACATCGGAACAAAAAAGCATCAAAAGATAAAAAGCATCAAAAGATGAATAGCCTTATTGTAAAAGTTTGCGGAATGACCCTTACCGGCAATATTAAGGAAGTGGCTGAGTCCCTACCCGATTATATGGGATTTATTTTCTTTCCGGGATCTCCAAGGTACGTCGGGGATGACCAATTCCCTGATCTTCCTTCCGATATGCCGGAGACAATAAAAAAAACCGGCGTCTTTGTAAATGAAAGGGAGGAGACGGTAAGGGCAATAGTTAAGCGGCACAACCTTCAGGCTGTTCAGTTACATGGTGATGAATCCCCGGAATACTGCCGCAACATAAAAAAAGAGAAAATAACTCTTATCCGGGCTTTCAGGATATCAGGTAACACGATTCCGGATGTTGAGCCCTACAGCGCCATATGTGATCTCTTCCTGTTTGACACCTCCTCTGCCGGTTATGGAGGAAGCGGCAAAAAATTCAACTGGGAGATACTTAAACAGTACAATGGTAACACACCTTTCCTGATAAGCGGAGGGATATCGCCGGAAGACGTAGAGGCAATAATAGGTTTCAGCCATAAATCTTTTGCCGGAATTGATATTAACAGTGGCTTTGAGACATCCCCGGGAATAAAGGATGCCACTGCAGTAAATAATTTTATAAACAGTATTCGCAATGAATAAGGTGACAGGAGAAGTTGATAACAACGGTTTTTACGGTCGCTTCGGAGGAGCATATATACCTGAGATGATGTATCCCAATTTAAAGGAACTTGAGAACAGGTACCGGGAAATTACCGACAGCCGGGAGTTCCGGGAGGAGTTTACCGGTTTGCTGCGCGACTACGTGGGCAGGCCCAGTCCGCTATACCGTGCAGGCAGACTATCAGATTACTATAACACCAATATTTTTCTGAAGCGTGAAGACCTCAACCATACAGGAGCGCATAAGATAAATAATACTGTTGGCCAGATCATTCTGGCCCGACACCTGGGCAAAAAAAGAATTATTGCCGAAACTGGCGCAGGACAGCACGGTGTGGCAACGGCAACAGTATGTGCCTTAACCGGAACCGAATGCGTTGTCTATATGGGCGCACTTGATGTGGCCCGACAGCAACCAAACGTTGAAAGGATGAAAATGCTGGGAGCAACAGTTGTCCCTGTGCATTCAGGCAACAAAACACTGAAGGATGCAACCAATGAGGCGCTGCGCGACTGGATAAGTAATCCGTGCGACACCCATTATATTATCGGATCTATAGTTGGGCCACACCCCTACCCCGATATAGTTACCCGGTTTCAGTCAGTTATCAGTGAAGAGATCAAAGCACAACTTGAACAGCACAACGGCAATCCCCTGCCAGATGCGGTTATTGCCTGTGTGGGAGGAGGGAGCAACGCAGCCGGAGCATTTTTCCATTACCTCCAACATCCGGAAGTTGAACTGATAGCAGTAGAAGCAGCAGGCCATGGGGTAGACTCAGGAGAGTCGGCAGCAACAATAGCCCTTGGCAGGCCGGGAGTATTACACGGCTGTTTGTCAGTGGTTATGCAGGATGCTGACGGGCAGATTACAGAACCCTACTCCGTTTCGGCCGGACTCGATTATCCGGGTATAGGTCCCCTGTTTGCACACCTCCACCAGAAGGGCCGGGTAAATTTTCAACATGCCACAGACAGGGAAGCCATGGATGCTGCATTTTTGCTGACGCAACTTGAAGGAATAATCCCCGCCCTGGAATCGGCTCATGCACTTGCATTTCTTGAGAAAAGAAAATTCACTCCTGACCAGACAGTGGTTATTAACCTATCAGGGCGTGGCGATAAGGATATGGAAGCCTACCTGAAGTATATTAAAGAGCATAACGGAGGAAAATCACACCAATAAGATAATTGAAACAAAATACAAGAGGATGAACAGACTTGACGCTCTCTTTAAAAAGAAACAGAAGAATATTCTGTCACTATTTTTTACTGCAGGCTATCCCGACCTGCAAAGTACAGCAGAGATTATCAGGGCTGCTGAAGAAGCAGGAGCTGATATGATTGAGGCCGGTATGCCCTTCTCAGACCCTGTGGCAGACGGTAAAACAATACAGCACAGCAGTGAAGAAGCACTGAAAAACGGTATCAACATGAACCTCTACTTTGAACAGGTCAGGGAAGGAGGAAAGTCCATTCAACAACCGGTACTCTTTATGGGCTATTTTAACCAGGTGCTGCAGTACGGTCCGGAAAAATTCTGCCATGCATGTAATGATGCAGGCATTGACGGATTTATTATTCCCGACCTGCCACCAGACATATTTATCAGGGAGTACAGAGATATTTTCCACGGAGCAGGGCTAAGATCAGTTTTCCTGATAACCCCGGATACCACTGAAGAACGAATACATCAGCTCGATGATCTTGCAACAGGCTTTCTCTATATGGTTTCCTCCAGGAGCATAACAGGCAGCAGGGAAAGTTTCGATGCATCACAGGAAGAGTACTTTAAAAGAGTAAGCAGCATGAATCTGAAAAACCCGCTGATAGCAGGCTTCGGTATATCAAACCATGCAACATTTGCAACCGCATGCCAATACGCAGCAGGCGCAATTGCCGGCAGCGGCTATATCAAAGCCCTGGAAAAAAGCCGGGATATACGGGTTACAACCCGCGAATTTGTAACCTCGTTGCTGTCACCGGAACATATTTAATCTGGTAACCAGTATAACACACCCCCGTCATTCCATAATTTATGCCGGCAAGACAGTTCCTGCCGGTAAAATTCAACCCGCCGGTAAACTTCTGCCCCCCGGTAAACTTCTGCCTGCCGGCAAAACTACTAAACCACCAGCCTTTGATATCCTGCCGGAAATCCTATGCCGATCAGGTAATCATTGAAACCAATACCGGCCCTTAAAAAAACTTTTTACCTATCATCAAAAAATCATATCTTAGCAATGATATATATAAGTGTATTATAAACATTTATTTTCTGCCGCTATGCTGAAAAGGCTTTTAATCCCATCTGCTGCGCTTATCAGTTTAATACTGCTGCAAGGCTGCGTCAAAACCCTGCCTGAAAAACCGAATATCCTCTTTATCACCACCGATTATCAGGCCTGGGAAGACACTCCCCAACTGACTCCTGTACTTGATATGCCTGCGCTTGACAGGTTAAGCAACGAAGGAATTGTTTTTGAAAATCACTACTGCACAGCACCGGTATGTATGCCTTCGCGCTACACATTAGTATCGGGAACCTATCCGCACACTCACGGCCTGTGGGACAACGGAGGCAGATGGTTGCCCGAAGATTCACCCATCCTGATGGAAGAGCTGAAAAGGGCAGGTTATAAAACGATTGGCATAGGGAAAATGCATTTCAGTCCGTGGGACAGGATGGCCGGTTTTGACGAAAGGATAATTGCCGATGCCCAGGGCAACAGTGCCCATGACACTCTTAAAAAAGATGATTATTACTACTATCTGAAAGCGGCCGGGAAAACACGATTCGATTATCTCTCCTGGCAGGACAGCACTGATCTCCACGGGGTATATTACTGGCCCATGGATGATACACTTGATATAGATTACTATGTTGGCGAACAGAGTGTAAGGTATGTTGAGGATGGCAACCTCCCTGATGATCCATGGTTCCTGTGGGTCTCCTTCAACGGTCCGCACAACCCATGGGATCCTCCGGCTGAGTTTATGGATTACTATCTTGAAAGGGAACTTCCTGCTGCCAGGTATGTTGAAGGCGAACTGGAGAATAAACCGTATGCACATACAATAACCCGATACAACTATACACGAAAAGTAGTTGACCGGATAGATATGTATCCTGAACGGAGGGAGGAATATATTCACAGGATAAGGGCCGGACATTACGGAGGTCTGACCTGGATAGACCGCCAGATTGAAAGGCTGATGGAAAAACTGGAAGAGAATGGCAAGCTTGAGAACACAATAATAATATTCACCTCGGATCATGGGGCACATCTTGGTGACCACGACCAGATACACAAAGGCACTCATTATGAGCGTTCATCACATGTACCCTTTGTTGTCTGGTGGCCAGGGGTACTGAAGCCAGGCAGCGTAGAAGGTTTCACATCACACGTTGACCTCTTCCCCACCCTGGTTGACCTTGCCGGGGGCGTTAAGCCGGAGCGACTGGAGGGAGAGAGCTTCTACAACGTACTTACAGGGAAAGAGAAAGCCCGGGATAGTGCAGTAATTGAAATAATAGGTAATACGGCAGTTGTCACAAAGGATTATAAGTTCGGTATGTACCGTCAGTTCAGGGAATCGGATCTGTATGACAGGAAAAAGGACCCCGGTGAATTTAATAATATTGCCGCTGATCCGGCATACTCAGAGGTGACAGATGATCTCCGTGAATATCTCTACCGTATAGATCCAACATTAAGGGAAGGGTATGAGAATGCCCCGTCGGTGGCAGAGTTACCCCTCGCTGTATCACTGCAGCAGGGAGAAACTGTGCGGGGCAATCAATGCCCGGCGTTCGGAGGAAAATCATTTACCCTGAGGGCTGAACTGAAACCCGCTGCCCGCTTGTCAGGCCCCCTGATCACCCACCGGGAGGGGCCGCACGGTTTTGCTCTTTTCTTTAGTGAAAACACCCTCTTTGCTGCCTTCCGGACGTGGGGCAATGATGAAACATTCAGGCTGATAGATAATAACGGCAATGTTAGCGAGATAGAGGTTAACCTTGGAAGTGACGGCAGACTATTGCTGAAGGTTAACGGCAAAGAAGCCGGCATCTGGCAGACAGAATGGCCTAAACCTCTTCAACCCGGCAGACCAGAATATCTTACCGGTACTCTTAATGCAGGCATAGCAGGGCAGAGTGCTCCACTTATAGCCGGGGCTTTAAATAACGGTGAAACCTTTAACGGAGAAATAATTGAACTTACAGTAAATCTGCACGAAGGCAACTGACATTTTATTAAAAACGTAAATAAATAACAATTCAGCTGGATACCGCTGAGGAAAACAACTGATGAGGGAACCAACCGCTGAGGAAAACAACTGCGCACGATAAATATTAAGACACTAAACCATGAAACACCATCCTGCTAAACTGATCCTGCAGATGACCATAATTCTTCTGGCCATCAGTTCATGCAACAGAAGCACCAACTTCTCATTTATAATATTGAGTGACCTCCACTATGACTCAACGGATGTAAGGGAAGTTGTTATCGACTCGGTTATCCGGAGGATAAACAGTATGGGCACATACAGGGAGGGTGCTGAGATAAATGTTGGCGGGGAGATGACAGTTGGAGAAGATGTTAAGGATGACGGGGAGATGACAGTTGGAGAAGATGTTAAGGATGACGGGGAGATGACAAATGGAGGCGGTGTCAAGGAAGGCGGAGATATAAAATTTGTTGCTGTACTCGGAGACCTTACCCAGGACGGCAGGGAGGATGAGTGGCTCAGGTATACAAGAAACTTTGGCATGACAGGTGAAGCTGATCTAAAATATCCGGTTTATGAGATTCCCGGGAATCATGACGGGAACATTGACGGCGTGGTAAGATCCGGAATACGGGAAAGAAACCTTGCAAGGGAAGGTATCAACAGGTCAGAAAATGATCTTCACTACAGCTGGAATGAATCGGGGGTGCATTTTGCTGCCCTGGGAATCTATCCCGGACTGGAGTGGGATCCTGACTGTGAATGGTGCCACTATTTCCATGAGAGCTTCAGGGATCCCGAGATGAGTCTTGCCTTCCTGGAAACTGACCTCAAAAATAATCTTCAGCATCCCGACCAGCCGGTAATACTCTTTTTTCATTACGGATGGGATGGGTTCAGCCTGCTCTGGTGGACAGAAGCTGAGCAGGAGCGTTTTTACAATGTCATCCGTGATTATAATATAGCAGCGGTCTTTCACGGCCATGATCACGCAATCGAGCACTACCAGTGGAAAGGTATAGATGTATGGAGTGCCGGATCACCCCAGGCAGGTGAAAAGACCGGAAGGTTCCTAACCCTTGATTTTGAGAATGATTCAATGCATATATATTCAACAGATATCAAGGGATTTGAACTTATTAACAGCAAGGCTGTTAACCGGCGAAACTAAAATCAGTAACGCTTTTTTTTCCTGAAAGTGATTTGATTAAGGATACTACCGGACTCTCAATCCATTACCAGAGGTAAGAACCAGAAAGAGAAGAAACCATAAAGAGAAGAGAAGTCAGCTAGAGAGGAAGTCAGCTAGAGAGGAACACAAGCAATAGAAAGAACCAGCTAAAGAAGACAGCAACTGGATAATACACCAGCAATAGAGGAAACCAATAGCATGAAAAGCCTGACAATTAAAATAACCTGACGAAATGAATAACCTGACAAAAATTAAACCACTTCTCCCCGCGATTGCAGCCATCTTAATAATTGGCTCCTGCACCACAGAGCCATCACGTCTCTTCGCAGGAGATCCGCAATACCCTGACTACGATCAGATAACGCTACTTGACGGCCCGTTTAAAGTCGCCATGGAGCGCACACACAGCTACCTCCTTGAACTGGATCCGGACCGACTCCTCCATCACTTCAGGCTTAATGCAGGACTGGATACCATTGCACCCGCTTACCTGGGGTGGGAAGAGCGGGAACTGCGGGGTCATACCACAGGCCATTATCTCTCTGCCTGTGCAATGATGTTTCTGGCCACGGGCGACTCTCTTCTGCTGGAGAGGGTTAACTATATAGTGAACTCACTGGCAGAGTGCCAGACAGGAAACGGCAATGGCTATCTGTCTGCCTTCCCAGAGGAGTTTATTGACCGCGCTGAAAGGATGGAGGAGGTATGGGCACCCTACTATACGCTTCACAAGATTATGGCCGGACTCTATGACAGCTACCAACTGCTGGGAAACAGTCAGGCCCTGGAGCACGGATGATACAAAGTACCTCGAACTTGCCGGTATGTTCACCCAGGAGAGCTATTTCAGGCCTATCCGGTGGTATCGCGACAGCCTGAAAGGGCAGCACTCCAACTCCTTTATTCCTAATGTGGTAGGCCTGATGCGCCACTACGAGGTTACCGGCAATGAAGAGTCGTACCGAATGGCAGAATGGTTCTGGAATCAGGTAACTACGGCACGCTCCTGGGTTACAGGAGGAACCAGCAACGGCGAACACTGGAACAGTGAGCCGTTTCATATGCATACCGAGCTGGGCCCTACCAGTCATGAGACATGCTGCACCTACAATATGCTTAAGCTGACAAAGCATCTCTTCAGGGCCAACCCAACAGCCGGGTATATGGACTACTATGAGAAGGCACTGTGGAACGGCATACTGCCCACCCAGCATCCTGACAGTCGTATGACCATGTACTATGTGCCAATGGAGGCAGGATATTACAAAACCTTCAGCACTCCTGAAAACTCGTTCTGGTGCTGTACAGGCTCAGGCATGGAAAATTTTGCCCGCACAGGAGAATCAATCTATATGACCGGTAATAACAGGCTCTATATAAACCAGTTTATTGCCTCATCATTAAATATCCCCGGATCAGGTTTTTCAGTTACCCAGGAGACAAGTTTCCCGGACGGGGAAAGCACCTCAATACGGATTGAAACGGGATCTCCTGCATCCTTTATGCTCTCTGTCAGAATCCCCTCCTGGTCTGGTGGAGATTACACGGTTACTATCAACGGAAAAGAGGTGACTACCCTTGCCTCACCAGGCAGTTATCTGGAAATTGACCGCATATGGAAAAATGGTGATCTGGTAACCCTTACCCTGCCCATGGAGCTTCACCTTGAATCACTCCCGGCAGATCACAAGAACCTGGCTCTTCTATACGGACCTGTTGTGATGGCAGCGGAGCTCTCTGACACTTCACTGACACAGGAGAAGGTATACGGAAGATACGGCCCCTATATGGATGTAGCACAGGCAGTGATCCCAACGGTCAGGATATCGGATCGTGAGAATCCCTCAACTGACTTTTCATCATCAGTAAACAATATCTTTACCGCTGCCTCCGGCTCAGGCGATTCACTTACCTTCATTCCCTTCTACAGGCTTTTCGACAAAAGATATATGATCTATTTTAAACCCTCTGAATAAACTACTATGAAAGCACTTCGGATAGTAACTATATCCATCCTGGCAGTTTTAATGACAGGATGTGGCAATAATACCCGGAAGGATAACAGGCCTAATATCATTATTGTAATGTCTGACGACATGGGTTTTTCGGATATCGGATCGTATGGAGGCGAAATTTCAACACCCAATCTCGACAACCTCGCCACCGAGGGTATCAGGTTTACACAATTCTATAACAATGCACGTTGCTGTCCCTCCAGGGCAGCGCTTCTCACCGGGCTATACCCTCATCAGACCGGACTGGGAGGGATGGTTGACGGGGTGATACGGGATGGAGGTTATTCAGGTGAAATAAGCCGGAACAACGTAACCATTGCCGAGGCCCTGGGTGAGGCTGGATACAAAAGCTATATGTCGGGAAAATGGCATGTTGCAAGGTCATCAACGCCTGACGACAAGAGTAACTGGCCTTTACAGAGGGGATTTGACAGGTATTACGGAACCATTACCGGAGCGGGCAGTTTTTATGACCCGGGAACGCTTACCTGGATGAATGACCCTGTTAAGGCAACACCCGGATTCTATTATACCGACGCAATATCGGATACAGCGGCATTGTTTATCAATGATCATGGAAAAGAAAACAAGGATGACCCTTTCTTCCTATATGTGGCCTATACAGCGCCGCACTGGCCACTGCATGCACCAGAGGAAGAAATAAATAAATATGAGGATCTCTACAGCGCAGGATGGGACAAGCTGAGGGATGAGCGGATGATCCGACTTAAGGAGTCAGGAATTATCGGAGATGATATCCTACTCTCAGAGCGCGACAGAAGAGTTATGCCCTGGGATTCAGTTCCGGAAAAGGAGTGGCAGGGAAGGAGAATGGCAACATACGCCGCCATGGTTGATATTATGGATCAGGGAATCGGACGCATTGTTGAGGCGCTGGAGAATAATGGTATGAAAGAGAACACCCTGATATTCTTTCTGGCAGATAACGGCGGATGCGCCGAAGGATGGAACACAGAGACAGAATGGATAAAAAGATATGGTCCAACACATACATTTGACGGTGTTGAACTCATATTTGGGAACGATCCTTCCATTATTCCGGGACCCGACTCCACCTATACAAGCTACAGCACCGAATGGGCGAACCTCAGCAATACTCCTTTCAGATGGTATAAGCATTACGGTCATGAGGGCGGAGTGGCATCACCACTGATAATGCACTGGCCAGAGAGGTTAAATGAAGGCAACGCACTGCGCCGACAGGTATCCGGAATAATAGATATTATGGCAACAATACTGGAGGTTACAGGCGCAGAATATCCTGAGCTTTACAACGGCAATGCCATAATACCACTTGAAGGAGTAAGCCTGATGGGCGCTGCGGCAGAGAATAAACCCATTGACCGGGAGGCCCTCTATTTTGAACATGGAGGCAACAAATATATCCGCAAGGGAGACTGGAAACTGGTATCACTGGGAAATCGTGACTGGGAACTGTATGATATGGAAAAGGACCGGAGTGAAACAAATAATCTTGCCGCAGAGTATCCGCAGCTTGTAAAGGAGATGAAGGATGACTGGGAAAGATGGGCCTGGAGAACCGGGGTTCTGCCAAAACCAAGATAATATGATTTCAAGGGTCGGCCAGAAAATGACCTGCGATATCACCACAGAAGAAGATTAATTCTTCATATGCGAGAGAAGAGGTTGAATCCGGTTCCCATTTTTTGATAAAATTATTGTCGGGTAATTAAAAAATTCCAAACGAATGAAAAGAGTCTTTATATTACTGTCCGTGACACTCATCTTAGGATCTGCAGTCGCACAGGAGTGGCAGCCTGCAGGAGAACGTATAAAGACAGTATGGGCTTTAACATGATACGTAAACATGTTAAGGTTGAGCCGGCTCGATGGTATTACCACTGTGACCGTGAAAGGATTCTGGTATGGCAGGATACGCCCAGCGGCGACCGCTCACCACAATGGCAGTCGCGTAACTGGGGTTACGTACAGTATAAAACCTCTGATGAAGCAACGGATGCATATGTTAATCTGGCCGAAAAACTGAAGAAGCTTATTCCATACGGCTACTCTGCCGCGGTATACACCCAGACAACTGATGTTGAGATAGAGGTAAACGGTCTCATGACCTATGACAGAAAAGCAATAAAGCTTGATGGTGAAAGAATCCGTAAGGTAAATCAGGAGCTCTGCAACATCCTTAACAGGTAACTTAATGGCATGCTGATAAATTCACATCTGATATCTTACTTTATCATAGCACCAACTTCAGCCTCTTCCCATCACTGTACCTGGTGAAAGAGAAGTTTTACATTGGGGTCGGGGATAACTGTATCAGGTGGTCCAGTGGAGTCAACAGAAATGTGAGTTTCTCTCAGGGATATTTCGGTTTTGACAGTATAAATATCCCCTCCTGAAACCAGGCTTATCTCCAGTGGAAAATTGAAAATATGTTCCTGCATCTGCAAAACAGTTATAACTGCTTTCCTGCTCCTTATATCATAGTTCCAGGTTACTTTCAGCTCCGGATTTTGAGGAATCATAAGCCACTGATAAAAGAACTGTTGCAGATCCTGGCCACTCACCTCTTCCATCTAAAGGCCTTGTCCCCTATTCTGTTCCGCAGCATATGAAGTACCCACGCCCCTTTTTGATAGGAGTTGGCACTAAGGAGGTGCATCAAATTGGTAATTGTTGTATCAATAACCGGAGAAGGGTTATTACGGGCTGATCTCAGCACCCTGTTGCGGGCATTTTTCATATCCGATTTCAGTCTCTCCTCTCCCAGCCTCATCTCCCAGTACATTGATGTAAGGTACGTTGCAAATCCCTCACTAAGCCATATATGGTGCCAGTCGGCCTCGGTTACTGAATTACCGAACCACTGGTGGGCAATTTCATGGGCTATCAGTCCCTCCGAGCGTCCGGTACCAGTAACCGAATTTTCGGAATAGAATATACATCCTGCATTCTCCAGTCCACCGTAGATGGTCCGGGACTGCACATTGGCCAGTTTGGGAAACGGATACTGACCTATCAGTGAGGTGTAGTAATTCAGAGGTACAAGAGCCACGGCATAGTCATAGAAACCCTCGTCCCTGTTTTCAGGGTAGACATAAGACCACACCTCTGTGCCATTCACTGATCCGGCAAGTTGTTTATCCAGATCTGCTGCCGCGAATGTCATTACCTTTACAGGCAGGGGAGTTTTTTCGCTCCAGTGGCTCATTTTATATCCTCCGGATCTTGGTTCTTCACTTATCAGGAGACCGTTTGAAACAACTGTGTAGTGATCAGGTGCAGTAATGATAAAGTCAACCGCAGCCTTATCAGACACATGGTCGACGCAGGGAAGGTAGTTACTTGCCCTGTCGGGCCAGTGATCAGCAAAAAAGCTTCTCCTGCCAAATTTTGTTTCAGAAATAATCAGTCCATCGGCAGGAATACCTTTATACCAGATCGTTAATTTAATAGTGTCACCCGTGTTGGTTCCGGCCGGTGTTTTACAGGACAATCTGTTGTTGGTATGGTTCCAGGTCACTTTCGCAGTGTTGACCTTAACTGAATCAACCCTCATTCCTGTTCCGTCGGGATTGCTGTTTACCAGATCAAATCTTAATGAATCGTCCTCGCTTATAAGTGTCATCACAATCGTGGTTTCGCCTGTAATCCGGTCAGTTGCATCTGATAAAGTAAGCCGGAATTTATAATTAACAACATCAATTGAACTGTTTTGCTTACTGTTTCCTGCAAAGACAGTAAGATGTATCAGAGATGACAGCAGCAACAGAATAACAGTAATTTTTCTCATTTTATTTATCCTTAGCATTTTCTTCATCTTTTACTCTTTCCTTTACATTTTACCTTTCTCCGGATTCTTCCACATTCTCTTTACTTCCTCATTCTCCTTATTCGTTTCCCGGCGTATCATATTTCTCAGTGTTTATCATCCTCTCCTCAACCATTTTTTCAGGTGAATAAGTTACTGAATTAATTCCTTATACTTTATCAGGATCACTTTCTTCTTATCTCCCTTTCTCCCGGGTCGGTGACAGGCTCACTTCGTGTCAACGTATCAGCGTATATTTTTTACAACTTGCGTATCGCATTATGTGAAACGCATCTTGCATATCAGAACATAATTTCTTTGTTGCAGGTAAAATTTAACATAAGTACAGGAGTTGATTACAGAAGTAACAGAGGGTACGAACAAATTGGATATTAAAGGTCTTTGAAGCAGTAAAGAGTATTCCGGCCAAATTTAAGGCATCAAACAATCTATCATGAGAAAAGATTTTGTGATTAGAATGGATTGGTTAATTTTGTAGCCCTTAAGCGGGGTGTAGCGCAGCCAGGCAGCGCGCTTCGTTCGGGACGAAGAGGTCGGGAGTTCGAATCTCCCCACCCCGACAAACAGAAAAGCCTTACCGCATAGCGGTAGGGCTTTTCCGTTTTAAAGCGTTGAAAACATCGTTTTCATAAGCGAAGAAACGGAAGAGCCCACAGGCAAACGAATGTTTGCTGTAAGACTTTTCTGCTTGAATCCACCCCCTCAGAGATCACGCCTGAGACAACAGGAGCAGGCGTAATCTCCAAAGCTGAAAGCGATAGAGAGATCACGAGGAACAAAGTGACGAGTAATCTCCAAAGAGGGAAAGCCTGCGACTGAAAGGAGCAGACGTAATCTCCGGAACGGAAAGGCTGCGACTGAAAGGAGCAGGCGTAATCTCCGGAATGGAAAAGCCTGCTCCTTTCAGTCGCAGGCGTAAAAAAAAGGCATCCCCCGCGGGGGATGCCTGATAACTAACCACTTACTAACAAAAAATATTAGAATAATGAATAACTCAATTTCAGATGGAAAGTAATTCCGGGTTCAAGCCGGGTGAAAAACTGGTCGGTAGGATTGAAAGATCTGAAAACAGACTCCTTCTCATCATCGAGGAGGTTATCAATCTTAAAGCTCAGGTTGGTTCGTTTTTCCCTGCCAAAAGTCTGGGATGCTGTGAAGTTAAGGGCATGGAATGGAAGGGTATAAATATCCGGACGGTCTGCAATACCAACGTACTGAAGTGTTGTTCCCTGCACATTATAGTACAATCCGGCCTCAAATCCTTTAAGAAATCCTTCATCTTTACCGGTATATGATATACCTGCATTAACGATATATGGTGCCTGGCCGGCCATTACCCTGTAGTTATCAATAACCTGGCCGGTTCGGGCATTCTCGATACGCGACAGGTATTCTGTCATTCCCAGTTCAATCCGTGAGCGTGTTACCGAGACATTTGAGTGAATACTTAGTCCTTCAAGGCTGCTGCTCACGGAACCCATATTCTGTCTGAATTCCAACTCCACTCCCAGAACCTGTCCGTCACCTACGTTCCTGGGCTGAAAGGTACCGGTCTGTGATGCATACTGAATTATCTCAATAGGATCAATAAATCTCTTGTAGAATCCACTGACGGAGACCATTTGACCGAGACCATGATAGAGCTCCCACCTAAGGTCAAAATTATGGATATATGAACTTACCAGTTTACCATCCCAGTACTCAATTCCTGCAACATCATCGGCATCGCGGAACATGCCACCGATAAATGTACGCCCGCTGATTGGGTCAGATATCTCTGCATAGGACATCTCCTTAAATGACGGTCGGGCTGTTGTGCGGGCATAGGCAAATCTAAGGTTCTGTTTCTCTGTAATATTGTATATCAGGTTGAGCGTCGGGAAAATGTCGAGATTATCCAATACCTTATCATTGTCAAGAACATTTATTCCCAGCTGGTCCTGACCGGTATAATACTGAACAAAATTCTCCACCCTTACTCCTGCAATGGCATTGAATTTAGGAAATAGTTCCACCTCTGTTGACAGGTAACCTGCAGCATAGTTTGCCACAGCATTAAACTGGTTGGGGTTATTGGGAACAAAATGAGCCTCATAGGTTGTGCCTCTGGTTATCTGGTCATTGTAGGGCCATAGATTCTCCGGTCTGAAAAGCTCATTGGGATCTCCCGTTAGCGGGATATTACGCACATTAAGGGCGAATTTACGGATAACAAAATCACGCTCCTTAAAGGTATATGCTCCTCCGAAATTAAGTTTTGCTCCATTTCCCCTGAATTTGTAGTCCTTGATAAAATGCAGCACTCCTGACAGATTGATCTCTGTCAGGTCTCTCCATATCCTCTCAGGGAATCCACCTTCGGTGTTAATCCTATAATTGCCATTATCAGTAACGTACCGTACGAAACGTGCATCAGGGTCACTTATTCTTGACAAGGTAGGCGAGAGTTTCCAGACAATATCAAGGCCTGCATCTGCAAATGTATGCTTACCATCGATCAGAACATTGGTAAGTGATCGTTCACTGTATTCCAGGTTATGCTGCACTGCATCAAAGACAGCACCCTGATCTGATCCCCTGTAATCAAACACACCGGCTTTTGATTCCCCATTCTGCATATGGATCATATTGATCCTGAACTTTGATTTCATGGTTTTCATGGCAAATCCGGCCAGTCCGCTCATAAGTACACTGCTTACCCCAAAATCGCCCTTCTGAAATTCACGGACCTCCATATCTGTTACATCCGGATCACCTGACAGGCCGTAACGACCATATTCGGCATTCTTATAAAACTCTGTATTGCTTTTATATGAGAAACCGAAGTTATAACCCAGGGTAACATTCTTCAGTGGCTTCTGATTACCAAAAGAGGCTCCGAAATTATAATCGGCGAGCGACCTCTGCTGAATAGCAGCCATAGTTGGATTAAAGGACTCAAGCACCTCCCTGAATCTCTGTCCTGTTTCTCCCTGAGGATCACCAAGCACTTCAACAAAAAAGGGAAGATTATCAATGGCCGGAATATCACGTGTGCCGTCGTCAAAACCCAGAAAATCGGTTTTTCCACCCTTATAGGTAAGAAAATCATTATTAAAATGAAAATCAGGATTATAGCTAGTCCCCAGAGTTATATTCCCTTTTTTCTCGACCGGAAAATCCTTAATGGAGATATCAACCACTCCGCCTGTAAAATCGGCCGGCAGCTCGGCACTAAACGATTTATAGACCATTATATTATCAATAATACTTGTAGGAAAGATATCCAGCTGCATTGTATTTCTGTCCGGATCAAGACCCGGGATATCAACCCCATTCAGGATGGTCTTGGTATAACGGTCGCCCAATCCACGAACATACACATATTTTCCTCCTTCAACCGAAACCCCGGTAACCCTGCGTATTGAAGAGGCAGCATCTGAATCACCCATCTTTTTGAAGTTGGCTGATGAAATTCCATCGAGTACTGCCGGCGACTTCATCCTTATTGCCATCATTGCATTTTCATTATTGCGGCCCATGGTTCCTGTAACAGTAACCTCCGAAAGCTCTACCGTAGATGGCGCCATATAGAGGTTCTCAAGAAGCGTCACCTCTCCTGCTGTGACAGTAACGTCACTGACGGTCATTGTCTCGAATGATACAAAGGATACCAGCAGGTTATATGTCCCCGGAGGAACTTTAATATTGAAAGTACCATCAAGATCTGTGAAGGCACCTGTTGATGTTCCTTCCACTGCCACAGTAACCGCTATCATTGTCTCACCGGTAGAGTTATCAAAAATGGAACCCCTGATAGTACCATCCTGTGCCTGAATCAGCTGAAAGAAGAAAAGAAAAATAAATGCAACTTTAAATTTTAGTAAGTACATTTTAATATTTGTTAATCTGTTATTAATATGAAAACCCGCAGCATCAATATGCTGCGAGTCTTGTCTGGTTGTAAAATCTTTATTCTAGAAACCATTCAATGCACCTGATACCTGAGCCCAGGACCATCCCTGAAATTTAGTCAGATCGGCACCCACCGTGTTTGCACCTTCTGCTACGACAGTTACAAACTGATCACTTCCGCCCTTAAAGAAATCTGTTACTACTGTTCCGGCAGGTAGTGTAACTTCAAGGTTAGAAAATGTGCAGCTATAGACAGTTGGCAACTCATCAAAGTCCTGTCCGGCCATCAGACCAAAGAAATAGACACCATCCATATCCAGATATGAGTTGGCATCATTATCTACCAGTCCTTCAGCATCACCGGCGTAAACCGTTCCGTTCTTAATGATGTGTTTTGCAGCCATTGACCCTTCAGGACCGTCAAGCTCAAAACACTCATCACCCGGATTCACTATAATAAAGTTGTCAAGTGTACCTGCCCATGACTGATCAGTATCAATGGCGTCATCACCAGTATTCCATACGATGGCATTCTTAACACTAACTGTTCCGCCAAACCACTCAATACCGTCATCCTGATTGGCAATGATCTCCACATTTTCGATCACTGTACCTGAACCAACACCTCCGAGTGTAAGTCCGTTAATCTCATTTCCCTCGCCTATATTGGCACCACCGTGCCTTATTGAGATATACTTAATTATACCTGAATTATCAGCCTCATCATCACCTCCATAGAGTCCGTTAAGGTCTGATGGCGGAATTCCCTCAATACCAATAGCAATAGCATCAGCTGAAATAGGAGCTTTACCAAGTATCAATAGTCCGCCCCACAGGCCATTAAGTGTAGGATCAAGATTCGGACTCTCAATCTCACCGGGAAGTATCTGGTCAGCTACCGAGGTAAATATAATGGGGGATGTCTCTGTTCCTTCAGCCATCAGTTTTCCACCGCGGGCAATCAGGAGTGCTGTTGCATTTGATCCTGAGCCTTCACGTCCTTTTATCACAACACCAGGCTCAATTGTCAGGGTTATCTGATCAAGCACTGATATACGTCCTTCAAGGATATATACATTACCAGTCTCCCATGTTTCATTTGCATCAATATTGTCAGTTACCGATATTGTAGGGACATTAACAATATTCAGTACTCCGGTTGCAAGAGCCGACTTACCATTTTCATCAACAACAGTAAGAACCACCGACCCGGCTCCGGCCTGGCGTGATGCTGTAAATGTTACAGTCACATTACCACTTGCTGAACCTGTTGCAGGCTCTGTTTTTACTACGGCAGTACCATTGTTGGCAGTAACCGAAGCTGAACCGTATCCGCCTTCAGCACTAAAGGAAAACACCATGTCAACTGATTCAATCACTTCCACATCTGCGTTTGCAGGTGCTGTAAGCTCAGGAGCACCCTCCTCAAATACTGTAAACACAGCAGTTGATGAAGCTGTCTGATCCTCGTTATCAGCTACTGTCAGGGTAACCGAGCCTGCTCCGGATGTGTTACCTGCAGTAAAGGTCACAACCACATTTCCTGAAGCATCACCATTGTCACCATCAGTTTTAACCATTGCAGTTCCGTTGACTGCACTGACCATTGAGGACTTAAATCCCCCGTCTGCTGTAAAATTAAATGTAAGATCCACTGATGCTCCCACTTCCACAGTCTGAGCTGCAGGTGTTGATAAAGTTGGAGGAGCATACTCTTTTTCGCACCCTGTCAGTACCACGATAAACGCGGCAATTACTGAAATCAATCCTTTTTTCATTACTTGTTTCACAATTTGAATTATTTAAAATTTAATTATTAACATATTCACATTGCAAATGTATGGTGCGGTTATATCATGATGGTTAAAGAACCATTAAGGTTTTATTACAATAATATTACAGAAACTGGTTGCGTGAGGCCAGAGTGAAGATGGTGAGGCCGGAGCGCGGAGAGTGAGGCTGGCGTGAGGAGAGTGAGTAGAGTCCGGGGACGGGTCCTGGACTACAGGTATTTATTTATAAGCGCGATAAGATCGGTCCGGTTGGTAGGTTTTGAGATATAATCAGTGCATCCGGCGGCGGCAATCGATTCAGCTTCAGCAGGCAGTGCATATGCTGTCTGGGCAATTATCGGAATTTTGTCGTTTATTTTACGTAGACGCCTGGTTGCCTCCAGACCATCCATCACAGGCATTTTAATATCCATCAGAACAATACTGATATCAGGATTCTGCTCAAACATTTTAACAGCCTCAGCCCCGTTACGGGCAATAATAACCCTGAACTTATTATCAGCAAGTATCTTATCAAGATAGGATATACTTGTTTCATCATCTTCAGCAACAAGAATCAATGCATTGGTTTCACTGCCGGCTTTTCTATCAGACGCTTCATTACTCACACTCCCGGTATCCTTGCCCGCTACTGCTGTTTCCGGATTTTCCGAGATCATCAGCGGCACTGTCACAATAAACTCACTACCTTCACCAGGTGCGGATTTAACCTCAATTTTCCCCCCAAGCATCTCTGTATATGCCTTCACAATAGAGAGGCCGAGACCGGAACCTTCATAAGGCCGGTTTAAATCGCTCTCGGCCTGAGTAAATCTTTCAAAGATAATGTCATGCTTTTCAGCCGGGATACCCGGGCCGCTATCCCGTACAGAAAACGCCAGTCTCTTGCCGGGAACAATTTTACATCCAAATTCAACACTCCCTATTGAAGTGAATTTAATTGCATTGTTTATCAGGTTTGAAAAAACTGATCCCAGCTTACTCTTATCACCAGTTATCAGCATATTCTCCGGAATATCTGACTGAATCAGAAGTTCAAGGGACTTTATCTCTGCTTCCGGCTTATATAATCCATGATAGTATTGAAGCAGTTCATAAAGGTTAAAATCGGAAAAGTGAATTTTCTCCTGTCCCGCTTCAATTCTGGATATCTCCATCAGATTATCGATAGTAATCATAAGGCGATTGGTACTCTCTTTTACCAGCGAAAAGTACTGTGCCCGTTCGTCACTGGTCAGATCCGGAAACTGCAGAAGATCAATAAAGCCAACTATCCCGTTCATCGGGGTTCTGATCTCATGACTCATATTGGCAAGAAAGGCTGATTTAAGCCGGTCACTCTCTTCTGCCTTCTCCTTTGCCCTGGTCAGTTCCTCTACCATCTGTCGCTTTTCCGTAATATCATCCTTAACACCCACAAAGTGTGTTATTTCCCCCTCGCTATCAAATATGGGTGATATCATCACACTCTCCCAGTAGAGTGTACCGTCCTTTTTCTTATTAATCAGTTCACCACTCCAGTCGTGTCCCTGCGTTATTGTATCCCACAAATTTCTGTAAATATCTTCAGGATGTTGGCCCGATTTAACAATGTTTGTCTTCTTTCCGATTGACTCGTCGAAGCTGTAACCTGTAAGAACTGAAAAAGTGGGATTAACATATTCTATCATCCCGTTGCTATCGGTAATAACAATGCTTACCGGGCTTTGATCAACAGACCGGCTCAGAAGTCGAAGCGTTTTTTCTGCCTGATCTCTCTCTATGCGGATTCTGTTATTTTCAATAGCCTCAATTATTGCATAAGGCAGGCGATTTATATGTTCCTTAATAACATAGTCATTTGCTCCGGCTTTCATGCATTCAACGGCTGTCTCCTCATTCATGGAACCTGTAAGCATGACAAAGGGTATATTATATCCTGATGCAAGGGTGATCTTAAGTGCACTCATCCCGTCAAAAGCGGGCATAGAATAGTCTGAAACCACTATATCAGGCCTGAAGTTTTCCAGTGCCTCCCTGAACTTATCCTCGGTATCAGCAACAATATGGGTAAAGGGTATATTCTCCCTTGCTATTACCCGTAGTGCCAGCTCAACGTCAGAAGGCAGGTCTTCCACAAACAGAATCTTTATTTTTCTTTTTTCAGGTGACATACGTTAACCCCTATCAGGATATAAGCTCCCGTAAGACTCCTTCGGGAAACCTTTGATCCGGTGAAAATTTAAATTGTGTCTTCATGTCCTAAGGATGAACTTCTGGAAAAGTAACCGCGTGATTCAACTCCCACTCTTGAGTCAGGAAGGATTTTGATTCAGAAGAAGCCAGTATAGTCCCAACTCCCTTACCGCATCAACGAATTTATCAAAATCCACAGGTTTAACAATATAACTGTTCACGCCAAGCCTATAACTCTCAACAATATCACTCTCCTCCTTTGATGAAGTTAGCACGATTACAGGGATCATTCTGGTTGCAGGATCACTCTTTATTTTACGCAGAACTTCGAGTCCGTCTACCTTTGGCAACTTAAGATCCAGCAATACCATTTTTGGACGGGTCGCCTGGTTTCTTTTTGAATATTTCCCTTTTGCAAAAAGGAAATTAAGTGCTTCTTCTCCGTCACCAACCACCAGTACCTGATTTGTAAGGTTGTTATTTTTCAGTGCACGAAGCGCCATCTCCGCATCATTGGGATTATCCTCCACAATCAGTATTTCAACCTCGTTCATATTTTCCATAAAACAATTTATTAGTCTGGTCTACATGTCCGGAGCAAATATAGTAAATTAAATTCTGCATACTTAACTGAAGAAAAGCCTCTGCTCAGGTCACACAGTTCAACTATCGCCATCCTCTACCCGTAATGCAAATGAAAAAGTTGCACCCCTGTTAATTTCCCCTTCAGCCCATACTCTTCCTCCGTGTCTCTGAATTATCCTTTGAATTATCGCCAGGCCAACCCCGGTACCTTCAAACTCATCGCTTCTGTGAAGCCTCTGGAATACGCCAAAGAGTTTATGCTTATACTCGGGATTAAATCCTGCCCCCTGATCTTTTATAGACCATATCACCTCACCATTCTCCTTTCTGTGACCTATCTCAATCCTTTTAAGGTCTGATCTGGAACTATACTTTAAAGCATTACCAATCAGGTTCTGCCACACCTGCTTTATCAGTGCCGCGTCACATTTTACAACCGGGCCCTTTTCTATTGACACCTCAAACTGTTGCTTCTCCTCCTCAGTTGCAATTTCCATGTAAATGGATTCAGCAATGGCACCCATATCAACCTCTGTCATTGAGATTGTTGCACGGGATATGCGTGAGAGGTTCAACATATCGAGTATCAGCTGATCCATTTTTGAAGCATTAGCTCTTATAGTGTTAATATATCTTTTCCCCTCATCATCCAAACGTTCATAATAATCTTCCATCAGGAATTTTGAGAATCCGTCAATTGCCCGAAGAGGAGCTCTCAAATCATGGGAGACAGAGTAGGTAAATGCTTCAAGCTCACTGTTTGAATACTCCAGCTTTCTGCGTTCCTCCTTCAGTTCTGACGATATACTATTCAGATCCTCAACAAGGTAAAGCATTGCAGTCTGGCTCCTGTTGAGCTTCTGTACCTGACTGTTAAGTTCCGCGGTCCTCTCTTCAATGATCTGTTCCAGACTGTTTTTCAGTGCCAGCAGTTCCCTTTCTGCTTTTTTTCTTTCTGTAATATCCCAGAAGGTTACTACCGCCCCGGTAATCTTATCTTCGTTCCTGATTGGATAGGAAAAATACTCTGCTTCAAAAGGGGAGCCGTCTTTTTTCCACAGAACCTCACTGTCAGTGTATGCCTTCCCTCCATCCCTCAGCGCATTAAAGATCAGGCAATCTTCTTTGGAGAATGATGATCCGTCTGTATGTGAATGATGGATCAGTTTATGCACGTCGCTGTCCGTCACCTCTTCCGGTGACAGATAACCCAGTATATCAAGGGCTGAATTATTGATAAATGTGCAAACCCCACTGTTATCAATACCAAAAATCCCTTCAGCCGTTGAATTCAGAAGCAGCCTTATCTGTTCTTCGCTCTCTTTGAGGGTCCTCTGGTTATCTTCGAGCCTTGCCATTGTCATCTGATGGTGCTCAATCTCAAGGTTCAGATTAGCTGTCCGCCTGACCACCTCATGACGCAGGAATATTATCCACAGAATAATCAGAATCATAACAAGTGGCAGAATCACGAAAAGGATTATTCGGATTACCTGCCTGGCAGACATCCCGGTATGAACAACCGGACCGAACCATTTATTCCGTATTGTTTCATATGCATTATTTGCAATAATAATTGACAGGCCTTCATTTAAGCGTTCAAGGAGAATCTCATCACCTTTTTTCACAGCAAAACAGAAATCCTGCCGGAACTGTGGTATCTGAAAGCCAAGAGGTACAACAGATTTTATCCTGAGCTCATCCAGTAGAGTAAGCCCCACCACTCTTTGAATGACCACGGCATCATGCTCGCCTGCTGCGAGCTGCCTGAATGCCTCTTCGAAGGTAGCTGTGGTAATTATATGGTCACTTATTTTTTCGCGCCTCACAAATTCTTCAGCGTTATCCCCTCTCATAACAATTATCTCCTTCCCTTTCAGATCTTCAACGGAGTTAATATCATCAGTCCCTTTCCTTACAAATACAGCCCCGTGGAGGGAGATATAGGGCATAGTAAAGTCATATAAATCTTCTCGCTCCGGTGTGCGTCCGACAAGTGGCAGTGCATCAATCCTCCCATGTGCCAGATCCTCTTTTATCTGACTCCAGACACCGATCTTGATTTTCACTTCAAGTCCGGCCGCATCAGCAGAAGCCCTGAACAGGTCGACAGAGAAACCTACAGGTTCATTATTCTCGTCCAACATACAGTATGGCGGGTAATCGGGTTCTGAAGCTATAACTATAGTGTCCCTTTGCCACTGGTTCAGGGTTACTTCACCAGTTAACTCTGCAAAACAGCTCACCAATATACCAATTGAAACCAGATGTTTTATTATCAAATTCATTATCATTCAATCAATTATAAAGAGATATTTTAAAAATAACCATCTATTCAGGAGGTTGATTTCTCAATAATTCTATTTCCTTCCTTAACTCCTCCATTCTCAGTTCCCTTTCAATCGTAACCTCGTGAAAATGCTCCAGTTCCCTGATTCTTTCATTAAGCTCCCGGGTCTTCGTTGCTACCTCCTTTTCAAGATTGCTTTTAAGAATCTGCAATTCATCTTCAGCCTTCTTGCGTCTGGTGATTTCCAGAAATGTTGAAAACACCCTGAATGGTTTATCTGACCCTTTCCTGAATTGTGGAATCGAGTTTACGATAATCCATACATAATCCTTCTTCTGCGGATTAAATATCCCCTGAATAAAGTTGTCAACTATTTTACCTGTCCTCAGGGCCATCATTGCAGCATGCATTTCACCTGGAAGCTCATTCCCCTCTCTGTCAACAGCCCTCCATTCCGGATCAATTGAGCTTTTTCCTTTCATCTGCTCTATAGTAAGACCCAGAATCTCCGATGCCGCACGGTTGGCAGAAATTATCTCTCCCCCTGAATCCTGATATACCACACCTTCTGCCATAGTCTCAAAAAGTGTGCGATATTGTTCCTCACTAATTATCAAATCTTTTTCAGTCCTGGTAGTTTTGCTCCTGTGCATATCTATTAAACCACCCAGATAACGAGCCATAACTGTAGCTGATATCCCTGCAATTATTATCACGATTATTAACAAGAAAGCTGAAATAAAAGCCGGATTAATTTTAAATATCTGCAATGATAAGAAAGCTGTAACTCCTCCGGACAAAACTGCCAGAATAGCAAGAGGAAGAATAAACCTCAGAAGATATCCGCGGGTTGTATTTTCTGTAAGCAGTTTCATCGGATATAATCTCTCCCTCAATGCCAGCAGGGATACTGACATCAAAACCACCCCCCATGTTGTAGTTTCAGCCATCGGTATTACTTCACCCGCTTCGTATAGCAAAGGTCTTCTATAGAGGTAAGCGAGTGAAAAAAGAACTCCATAAATCATTACCATAAGTATCAGTATACCAGATAGAAGCTCGATACTCCGGCAAAACCGTCTCAACCTATTATCAAATATTTTCAGGTACATAATAAGCCCTGTCACTGCTAATACAGCGCCAGTAGCGGGAGACATCCTTGCAACGGGGATTCCTCCCAGATGCCCCATCTCAGGAACCAACCTGTCTTCGAGGCTCAGGTCCAGACCGGTCAGAAATCCTGCGACTTCCAGAATTCCAAAAAGCATTACCACTCCGGAAAGAAATGCCGGTAGCCAGACCGGATCATTATCCTCTCTTCTGATTAAAAGGACCAGTATCACAACCCCATAAATAATAAATCCTATTGAGGTTGCAGGTGCCATAGGAATATAACCTTCCTTTACGCTGCCCGGAGCAGTAAACCCGGGAAGGTAACCTGCCAGTCCTGTTACAGCGATCACCATTACAGCTATAACAGACACAACGGATATCTTTATCCACACTGATCTGTTTTTCCAGGCATATCTCATAATATAAACTATAACAGGTTTTCGGTATACAATTAAACTCCCTGTTCCGCCTTCAGTTTTGCAACCTCATCCCTCAGCTCCTTAATCCTGAATTCCCGTTCTATCGTTGCCTTCTGAAACCGCTCAAGTTCTGTAATCCTTTCTCTCAACTCCAGAGTCTTCTGATCAAGCTCCTGACGGAGTTGCTCTCTAAGCTTACTAACCTTATTCTCCGTTTCTCTTCTTTCGGTTATATCACTGATAATCATACTTGACCGTATCTCCCCCTTGCTGTCTGAGTAAAGAGATGTTGAAACCTCTGCGGGGAATCTGGTTCCATCGCTGCGCCTGAAAATGAGTTCACCCTTGATCTTCCCTTTTTTGCTCCTTTCACTCAGCATATCAGTGAGACCGGGATTATCAGGATCAAGGATTGCATCCTTCCCCCCCTTTATAAGTTCTTCCTCAGTCATTCCAAACATCTTGCATGCGGCCTTGTTAACACTTAGTATTGTACCATCCGGAACCGTAAGAAGGATTGCATCAAAACTGTTATCCAGGATAAGCCTGTATTTCTCTTCGCTTTCAGCCAGATCCTTCTCATAACTTATACGTTTGGCAATCTCCTCTTCCATATCCTCAATCAGGTTAAGGGATGCATTTCGCGACCGGTGCAGATCCTTAATATTTTTTTTCAGCTCCAACAGTCTCTCCTCAGCAATTTTCTCCAGAGAATCGCGCTCTTCCTTAAGTCTTTTTTCAAAATCGAGTCGTTCCAGTATCACTGCCAGCATCTGAACCGCATTATCAATCATTTGTCGTCTTTCGCCAGAGAGTGATTCCGGATTATCTATCCTCACGTAGCCATACTGTGATAAGAGGGTTCTGACCTCAAAGAAATCCTTAACCTCACTCCCTGCCTTATCGGAATAGTCAAATCCGACAGGTTTAAAAATCTCACTCATTCCCCCGGTGAAAAGTTCCTTCACTTCTCCCTTATCATCCAATCGGGAGAGGTTTAGCATCAGCATAATGAGGTCATACGAAGTTTCCATAATTAAAATTCATTTATCCCTGATCCCCGAGACTTTCACCCCGCGCAGGTCACCCATGTCCGGTGATCAGTGTTTATAGTTATCTGTCTGCCTCGTCCACATCATCAGGTGATCTGTATTTTTTTGTTCTGTTCAGCTCTGTCAGGAGTCCATTCACCTCCTTCTTAAGACTGATCATCCTGTTCTCCCTGTCAACCATCATCCTGTTAAACCGTTCCAGTTCCTCATTTTTATTTTGCAGTTCAATCTCCGCCTTCTTCCGATCGGTGATATCACGCCCTACCATAATAATTTCCTTAATATTACCCTGATCATCGGGTATAGCCGTATCCACCCAGGCAACCCAGAGCCATCCTTCCGAACCTGCGACCCTTTGCTCAATATATGCAGTATGTGGTGGCCTGAAAAGATCCTTCATTGCCTCAGAAGTTGACTCTCTGTCATCCTTGTGCACAGATGGCATAAAGTTACTTCCCAGCAAATCCTTTTCACTTTTGCCAAACATCCGGCAATAGGAAGGACTTACAAAAAGAAACCTCCCTTCCGGGTCTACCTTTACAATCAGATCAGTCTGATTCTCCACCATGAGCCGGTATTTCTCCTCACTCTTTCTCAGTTTATCCTCTGCCTCAACCCACTCGGTTATTTCCTCAGTATATATAACAAATCCGCCTATCGATCCGTCAGCCTCATACCATGGCCTGCACTCCCATCTGGTCCATTCAACGGAACCATCGGCTTTGGGATAGTTGTCCCTATCGGACCGGGTAACATTCCCCTTCAGGGCCTCCTGATGAACGTCTCTCCATTTCTGCGGAAGATCCGGAAATACCTCATAATGGTGTTTCCCTATTATATTGCGATCCTTAACCTTGTATGCATCAAGGTAGCGCTGACTTACATATATATATCTCAAATCCCTGTCATGAACAGCAACCGCACTATTTGCGTGCTCAATTATATACCGCATAAGGTCATGCGAATGTTCAAGCCTCTCAGCCGCATGTTTCCTTTCGGTAATATCAATCATTGACGCTATGCTCTTTGTTGTGCCGGGAATAATATCTATATGTATATTAACATACTTAATTTCACCGCTTTTGTCACGTAGCCGGAATTCATACTCCTTTACGGCTGCCAGGGTGTCGGATCGTCTCAGTTTATGCTGCCCCATCATCCACTCAATATCCTCTTCAACTACAAAATCCATCCACTTCATTTTGTTGAGAACCTCATCATTTTGGTATCCTGACAACTCCTCGAAACTGCTGCTTGCAAGTGAAATGGTGCCGTCATTTTCAAAAACAGCTATTGCAGTCCCGGTGTTCTCGAAGATGGTGCGGTATCTGGCTTCACTTTCCTTAAGCATACTTTCAGCTCTCATCTTATCCGTAACATCCCTTGCTATTCCCTCTATTGCAACAGCCATACCCTTGTCATTATAAACAATAACATTACGCTGCTCTGCCCAAACTACGGTTCCATCCTTTTTAATCCAGCGAAGAACAATCCTGCTATCTGCCCCGTTTTCTACTAACCTCTCAAGAAGATGCCTGTCATCAGGGTGCACCAGTTTAAACCCGAGATCCGGATCAGCATAGTGCTCATCCCTGCTATATCCGGTAAAATTGAGTGCGGATCTGCTGACATATGAGAAGCCCCGCTCAGGAGTCAGTTCATACCTGTAAATAAGATCATCACCTACCTCAGCCAGATGCTTAAGAAAAACCTCATTGCTCATTTAAACCTCTTTTTGGTTATCGTTGTCCGGATTCTTCATTGAAAAAGAAATATAATTTTAATATCATTTTCAGGTTCATTATGTCCTGCTATGGATAAAAGCTGAGACAAGCAGAAACAACAACTCTCAATATAATGCAAATTGAGTAAAAACAGTTTACGTTTGCAACGTATTTAGCAATATTTATTTCATTCGTAATTAAAGTTCCGGCACAGTATACCTTGCTTAAAGGTGAAGCCGGGGAATAAGGTGAAGCCGGAGAATAAGGTGAAGCCGGAGAATAAGGTGAAGCCGGAGAATAAGGTGAAGCCGGAGAATAAGGTGAAGCCGGAGAATAATTTTAAAATTGCAGACATATCAACGTATGAAACTCTTTAATAAAAATTCAACTGTATCGGAGATTATTGCAGCCGACTACAATATTCTTCCGCTGCTTAACAGGTTCGGAACAGGCCTGGGTGACGGCGTCAGGAACGTTGAAGCGATCTGTGCGGAGAGTGGCATTAATCCTGATTTTTTTCTTCTGGTAATAAACATATTTATCCATAAGGATTATCATCCCGAGATTGACACACCACACTTTGCGCCGGATATGATAATCGACTACCTTAGAAAAACCCACAACTATTATATTGAATATATACTGCCTGAGCTGGACCTTTTGTTCAGAAAGATGATGTCTGTCTGTAAGGAGAACTGCTCTGATCTTTCCCTTATCAATAAATTTTATATACAGTACAAGAAGGAGTTGCTTGACCATATCGAAGATGAGGAGAAAAGGGTCTTCCCATATGCCCTTCAACTGACATCAGGTCAACAGACCCCTTCCGGTTACAGAATATCCCGGTTTGAGGCTGAACACTCAAATGTTGAGGAAAAGCTTTCTGATCTCAGAATGCTGCTGATAAAAAACCTCGGCCCGGGTTATGATCAGAATTTATGTAATGAGTTTTTCTTTTCGCTTGCCAGATTCGAAGAAGATGTTACCGACCATGCCCGACTTGAGGATAAAATTCTTGTACCCTCTGTAAAAGCCATTGAAAGAAGATACGGTTCAAAACCGGAAGAGGGGAATATATCATCACCGGCAAGAAGGGCCGGAAGGAGAAACATTCGCACTTCTGAAACTTCACCGGGCAAAAACAGAAAGACCGGGGAAAAGCGGGGCGCCATTACCCGGCGTGAAAGGGAGATTATAAGGTTGGTAGCTACAGGGTATTCAACAAAGGAGATAGCAGACATACTCTTTATCAGCAACCACACCGTGATAACTCACAGAAAAAATATTACCGCAAAACTGGGCATAAGATCTATCCCCGGCATTACCGTTTATGCGATAATTGAGGGCATAATTAACCCCGATGATATAAGGAGCGAGGATCTGATCTGAAAAATACCAACTTTTAGGGATTTCATCTGTCGGCCAGACGGGGTAGATTTGCATTGTTTTTAATTAATCTAATTTAATATAATCACAATGCAAAAAACAGCAACTCTTATTATTGCCCTGCTGACAACACTGATCAGCACGGCACAGGAAAGCGGGCACAGTAACAGTTTATACAACAACAGTGCCGATAACCTCCTCGCTTCCGATGGAAGGCTTACCATAGGCGGATATGCACAGATAGACTATAATCAGCCATTTGGCAGTGATACACGCTACAACGGGAAGCTCGATATACACAGGCTGGTAATGCTCTTTGGCTATAACTTTTCTGAACGTACATCATTTGTCACAGAGATAGAATTTGAGCATGTAACAGAGGTATATGTAGAACAGGCGTTTCTGCAGCACAGGATAACCGATGGTATCAATTTCAGAGGTGGTCTTATGCTGATACCTATGGGCATCATAAATGAGTTCCACGAACCAACCACCTATAATGGCGTAGAACGACCCGTGATTGACAGTTACCTGGCACCTACCACATGGAGAGAGATAGGTTTTGGTTTTACCGGTGTGCTCCTTGCCCCTTCCATAAAGTATCAGGCATATCTGGTTAACGGTTTCAACAGTTATAACGGAAGCGGGACACTCAATGGTTCAAGCGGCTTACGGAAAGGCCGGCAGAAAGGGGCAGAATCATTTATCAGCCATCCCAACTTCACCTTTAAAACAGAATACTTCGGCATAAGAGGACTCAATCTTGGAGTTTCAGGATATTTTGGCAAGACATCCTCTTCCCTGTTTAACGGTATCAGCAGGGAAGATGAAGCAGCACTTGCCAGAGCCGATTCGTCAATTGTGGGTATTGCCATGACAGGGCTCGACGGCAGGTTTACAAGGGGAGGTTTAAGTCTCAGAGGTCAGCTATATTATACTATTATATCAAACAGTGACCGTTACAACAGTTTTACTAGCGAGACCGGCATTTCCAACGACCTCGGAAGTCAGATGACCGGATATTACATTGAAGCTTCCTATAACCTTTTCAGAAGCATTGAAGCAGCAGACTATGAACTTATTCCCTTTATCCGCTACTCAAACTATAATACCCATCACAGGGTAGATGAGTCATTAACAGCTAATAACAGCTACCATAAAACAATTATTACAACCGGTGCAGGCATAAGACTCAGCAACGGAGCTGTTATCAAGTGTGATATCCAGCTGACAAAACCAGAATCAGCCGGTTCATTCAGTAAAACATTTAATGCCGGTATAGGTATAATGTTCTGATGGTATTTTAGTGAAAATGCCATAAGTCGGAGTACCACGATGCTATATAGAAAATTATTACACATTTCAATATGCGGCAACCCACAATATGCTGTATAATAATACAATAACAGATGAATTAAATGGCAAAAAACCTGATTATAATAATGACTCTGGCGCTCCTGCACTCCGGAGCAGCCGTAAGTTTCGGAAACAATTCGGAAACGGACTCTTACTGTTTCCCTGATGCTTACGTAAAGAGAATTGAAAAGGAGGTAACCTCTCACTTTGGTAAAAAGGAGGGGGTACCTGTAATTGAGTATATTGGTAATATGATTTCCGGAGGGGGATCAGGTGATCGTTTTGCAGTGATAAAAATAAATGGAGAAAAGAAGGGATTTATCTATTCCGGCAGGGTATTTACCTGCTCTGCCAGCGGCTGCAGTACAGGAAAAGGAGAAAACGGGATTCAAAGATCTGAATACTTTGACTATATGATAATATTCGGGGAATCAGTATCCGTTGAGAAAATCAACATCCTTAGTTATCAGGCAACTCATGGTATGGAGATAACATCCAGAGGCTGGCTCAAACAGTTCACGGGTTACAATGGAGATAAAAAAATTGAATCGGGAAGGAATATTGATGCTATCTCTGGTGCCACCAGATCCGTAGAGTCAATAATCAGTGATATATCAAGAGTAACCGATCTCCTGAAGGGTATCGAGTCCCTTTAAATTATCTTTTCAAACAGTTCCACTGATCAATATTTTATTGGCAGGCGTGCTCTCTTTTTACTATTTTTGCAATCTGAATTAAAAGAATCAAAGATTTATATAATGGCAAAAAATGTTAATGAAAGGGCAGCTGACAATATAAGGATATTGTCAATGGCGATGGTTGAAAAGGCAAAATCAGGTCATCCCGGAGGTGCTATGGGAGGATCCGATTTTATCCATATCCTGTTTTCAGAGTATCTCAGGTTTGATCCTGATAATCCCGAATGGATAAACCGGGACAGGTTCTTCCTTGACCCAGGCCATATGTCGCCAATGCTCTATTCTGTCCTTACCCTTACAAATAACTTCACTATTGAAGAGTTACAGAATTTCAGACAGTGGGACAGTCCTACACCGGGTCACCCCGAAGCAGATGTAGCAAGGAGAATAGAAAATACCTCAGGTCCGCTCGGACAGGGACATACAATGGCAGTAGGTGCTGCCATTACCGAGAGGTTCCTTGCTGCCAGATTCGGCGAATGGATGAGTCACCGGACCTTTACCTTTATTTCGGACGGGGGTATTCAGGAAGAGATTTCACAGGGAGCAGGCCGCATTGCCGGACACCTGGGTCTTAGCAATCTGGTGATGTTTTACGACTCCAACGATATTCAGCTCTCAACTGAAACAAGTGTAGTGACCTCCGAGGATACCGCTGCCAAGTACAAAGCATGGAACTGGAACGTAATTTCCATCAATGGCAATGACCAGGATCAGATACGTAAAGCTCTGGATAATGCAATCCAGGAGAAAGAGAGACCAACACTTATTATCGGTAAAACGGTAATGGGTAAAGGACTTGTTGATGACAACGGTAACAGCTTTGAAGGCAAGACATCAACCCACGGTCAACCGGTAAGCGCTGCGGGAGGTTCGTTTGAAAAGTCGGTGACAAACCTTGGAGGTGACCCGGAAGATCCATTTAAAATATTCGATGATGTTGCTGATTTTTACACTGATGTTCTCGACAAAAAAAGAAGGGAAATAGCTTTAATAAATGAGGAGGCAAAAGAGTGGGCATCAAAAAACCCTGCACTAAAGGATAAGCTGGTAAGCTTTTTTGTAAGTGAACTGCCGGAGATTGATTACAGCAAAATTGAACATAAACCGTCCGTAGCAACCAGAGCTGCATCAGCAACTGTACTGGGGCAATATGCCGGAATGATAGAAAACATGATAGTATCATCGGCTGACCTTGCCAATTCAGACAAGACAGATGGCTTCCTGAAGAAGACAAGCCATTTCACCAAAGGCGACTTTACCGGACAGTTTCTGCAGGCAGGAGTGTCAGAACTTACTCTTGCTGCAATAATGAACGGAATGGCACTGCATGGAGGGGTAATACCTGTTTGCGGCACTTTCTTCGTTTTCTCAGACTATATGAAGCCTGCTGTCAGGCTTGCAGCGCTGATGGGACTCCCGGTGAAATATGTATGGACCCATGATGCCTTCAGGGTAGGTGAAGACGGACCAACACATCAGCCCGTTGAGCAGGAAGCCCAGATCAGGCTGATGGAACATCTCAAAAACCACAAGGGTGAAAACAGCATGCTGGTACTGAGACCGGCAGATGCTGCAGAAACAACCGCAGCATGGAAAATGGCACTGGAAAACCAGTCGACACCAACAGCCCTTATTCTCTCAAGACAGAATATCACTGACCTGCCCGCTAACGGCGACAGATTCACAGAAGCGCTGAAGAGCAGCAGAGGTGCCTATATAGTTGAAGAGAGCAAAGAAAAACCGGATGTTATACTGCTTGCAAGCGGCTCAGAAGTAGCCACACTTGTTGAGGGAGCTGCGCTATTGCGTGAAAGGAATAACCTGAACATCAGGATTGTCTCCGTACCATCGGAAGGACTCTTTTCACGCCAGACGAGTGAGTACAGGAACTCGGTGCTTCCGGCTGACATTCCCAAATTCGGACTAACAGCAGGTCTACCGGTAACCCTCAGAGGTCTCACAGGGGACAGCGGAATGGTGTATGGTCTCAATCATTTTGGGTACTCAGCACCATACACGGTTCTTGATCAGGAATTCGGGTTTACAGGTGAAAATGTTTACCTCATGGTAAAGGAATTTCTAAACCTCTGATCAAATCTTTAACAATTAACAGGAGTAATAAAGGCCGGCAACAGCCGGCTTTTATATTATCATTGAAATAAATCATAAAAATGAATTTTGAATTAACACCAGAAACAAAGGGGTTGATATTTGATCTTGACGGTACACTCGCAGATTCAATGCCACTGCATGTTAAAGCATGGATCTATGCCACCGGCCATTTCGGAATAAAATTTACGACATCATTTCTCAGGAATCATACAGGAACTCCTGCGTGGAAGATAGCATCAATACTTCTTGAGGAACAGGGTATGTCTGATAAGGTTGATGTAAAGGAGTTCCTGCTTAAAAAAAATGAAGGCTTCTACTCAATTCAGGATCAGGTAAAGGCTGTGGAACCTGTAGCAGACATAGTACGCAAATACCATAATTCATTGCCAATGGCCGTTGGTACCGGTGGTCACCGTGAGGCAGTGGAACGCACTCTTGAAGTTACCGGACTCAGAAAATATTTTGATATCATTGTAACGGCAAACGATGTTACCAACCACAAGCCTCACCCCGAAACATTTTTGAAATGTGCTGAAATGATGAACATAAACCCCTCATCAATAATGGTTTTTGAGGATGGTGAACTTGGCATTGAGGCAGCTGAAAAGGCGGGGATGATACCGGTGGATGTAAGATCATGGTATAAGTCGGACTGGTACAACCTCTGACACCAGTAACAAAAATCTCACAGTAAAAATACTCCGGTTCCGGTGCAGATAACCGGGCCGGTTACCCGGCACATACCAAAATTAAGGGAATACTCTGCTTAATTATTCTGAAGCCGGGACTGCTTTCCAGGCTGTCACATAATGTTTGTCAGATTTTCAGGATTAAACCATCAACCCCTATTTCTTTAATGGCGGGAAATTCTCAATATACATCTCCCTGCTAAATGGTCTTAAATCCCTTGAATCAGCAACCACCTCATAATCGATACCCTCAACAGGCTGCCAGGCGCTGATGCTTTTTGTTGTTGTGCCGGTAATATACTCAATAACCGTTTTGAGCATTGGCTCCTCAGGATCACCGAATGGAAGCAGGTTAAGATAATTTTCAGAAGCTGATACATCAGGCACCAGCCCCGATGTATAATCGCCAAATCCGACCGAATTGGCAATCTTCAGCACAATAGGCTGCATGGCCCACTTATGGTTCGGGTTAATGGTGCCTGAAGATGTGTAATCCTTAACTGTAATGGATCCGACATTCTTACCAGTAGTAGTTTCACCGGCAATAATAACATCAATATAAGGCTCCAGACCGTTTATGACAAGTTCGCTTGCTGAGGCAGTGCCACTAAGCGTAATAATATATACTTCAGTAAGTCCCAATGAATTAAGAGCAGCAGCATCATGCTCGTCCGTAGCGTATAGTGTATTCTCAAAATTATAGTCAAAATAGTCTGCTCCGTATTCATTCTGCAGGTAGCTTTGCAGCTTGTCATTATACTGAACCTTGCTGAACACTTTGCTGGTTTCAGTGGTGTATATCATGCTTGCCAGGTAAATTGAGCTCTGAATGGAACCGCCGCCGTTATATCGCAGGTCAAGAATAAGCCTTTGTACACCATCTGAGACAAATGACCCAAAAAGGTCATTAAGATCAAAGTCAAAATCTGAGGTAAAGGAATTATAGACCAGATAGGCTGTGGGAACTCCTCCAATATCAATTACAGTACTGTAGTGTACAGGATTCTCCTGCAGCTCAACAGCTGTAAGTGAATGATCAACACTGTTATATCCTATACTGTTTTGAAGCTCATTATACTCCGCCATCCCCAGCACAAAATCATCCTGGCCGAAAAGAAGATCAGTATAGTTTGTAAGTGTCAGCTGCTGACCATCAACCTCCATAAAAAGGTCGCCCCGCTTTATCCCTGCATTGTCGGCAGGAGAACCAGGAACAACGTATCGCACATAGCCGAAGATATCATCTGAACCTGAAAACCTCACCAGCCTGAAGTCGAGCCCCGTACTCTTTGATATACCGGAAAAGGAGTTTTCCAGGGCTACATAGTCATCAACTATCCATGAGAACCTGTCAATGATCCCATACTGGTTTAAAAGATCATAAAAAAGCCCTTCGTGGTCACTGCCAAAAGTGTTGAGGTACTTGTACCAACCCTCAGTATCTTCAAAATAATCCATCGAGAGTTTATCAACATCCTTGTACCACAGATAGTAATCATTTAGTCCGTTCCATACAAAACGGCTTATCTCAGATGGCACAGGTTCATTCTGCACAGGTTCAACCTTCTTTTTGCACCCGGCAAAAAGGGTAATAAAAAGAAAGGCTCCCACGACAAAATATCTGTATCTTATCATAACTTTATTTTCTTAGTCCAACATTATAAATCTATAACAATCAATATCAAAAAATGTGCCCAAAGACAATACAATTTTAGCATATTCAATTATAATTTTACCTAAATGAACATAATAAATAAATAAAATGAAATATTCCGTCATTAGTCCGCGCTGCATCCTCCGGAAGCAGGCTGCTACAAATGACAGCCCCTGAGAAGGCAATCCACCATGGCAGCCAGAAATGCAGCCAACATGGCAGTTCACTATGGCAGCCAGAAATGCAGCCAACATGGCAGTTCACCAAGTCAGCCAAAAACCCAGTCAAACGGCGCAGCCTCAGGGAAACCAACCGGGCAGCCAACCGGGGCAGCCTCAGGGCAGTGAACCGGGCAGCCAATTGGGGCAGCCTCAGGGCAGTCAACCGGGCAGCCAACCGGGCAGCCAATTGGGGCAGCCTCAGGGAAACCAACCGGGCAACCAACCGGGGCAGACTCCCCGGGGCAGACTGGGCAGACCACCGGATAAAATTAGCATGGTTTTTGGAACAGTAAAGTTATATGATTTGTTTTGAAAATGGATAAACAATAAAAACTGAAAGAAATGATAACAAAAATAGCACTTACACCTCTGATCATAATAATGGGAATCATGGCTTCAGGAAAAGGGTGTACTGTAAAAAGTGAAAGCAACCATGACCTGTTCACAGTAAAGGATATCAGCTACCAGAGCTGGACACGTTCAAACGGTGAACGAGGCACCGATCTTACGGTGGTAGTTACAGATGCAGATTCACTTGTACTGTTTCAATCCATTACCTTCAGGGGACTTACAGTACCTGTCACAACAGTCACCAATGATGGAACTGTCACTCTTAAGGCAACCCTGGCAACAGATTTTTCAATGGTCGAGAATTATGATTATGAAAGTACCGGAGGCCCGGACCGACTCACATTCACCTACAGGGAAGAAGAATACAACTGGCCGGTGAAAAATATCAAACGCCTGCAGTCTAAATTCAGGTAATGATATTACGCAAAAAAGTTGTTGCCCAACCTGCCAGGCCACAGGCCCCGGCAGGGTAGTTAGATGCCTGAAAAGGCATTAGAAGCATATAGCCCTTACTGCTATGCTCGCGCTATCTTCAATATCCATCATGGTATTAATCAGGCGGAGCTCCCGGAACCTCTTTAGTGACGCAGGTGTAATCTCTCTTTCTTTCACTATACCGTTATCTAAAAGCCATTCACGCCTGGTTCCCTTAAGCAGGGGCTCAGACGGAGTGTACCACCGGTTATCCGTCCCTCTTAAAATAATGTTTGCATAGGAGGTATCCGTCAACTTCCCATCCTTTACCATCAGTATATCATCACACTCACCCTTCTGTTCCAGCAGTTTTTCGATACCTGACCTGTCAACCCATTTAAAGCTGTAGTCAAGGTCACCCGCCTCCACCATCCTGAGTGTTCTGATTGTCCTGAACTTATAGGGATTAAACTCTATTTTCCTGATATGGTCATTATATTCTATCCTGCACTTAAACAAACCCTTACCTGCAAAGGCAGGTATCAGGAGAGTCCGCGAAAGGTCAATATCAGGGGAGGCGCCAAACAGTTCACGTCGTGTACGGTTGAGCCTGCTCTCATGGTAAGGCAGGTTAACAGCAACCCCGTCATTTATCTTAATTGTTTCAACCAACAGGGACATAAACCTTGGAAATTAATTCACTGTACTCTTTGTGCGGATCACTCAATGCGGTGATACCTCCCCCACTTCTGTAAACATAGCTATGCTCATTATGTTCAATATACCGGATCATCACACCGCTGTCAATCCTTTCACCGTCAAACACCCCGAAAACCCCGGTAAACCATCCGCGTGATGCCATCTCCGATTCACCTATTATTCTGAGAGTCTCTTTTTTTGGAGCTCCGCTGACCGATCCGGCCGGGAGGAGAGGCATAATTATGTCGCCGGGATGCTCCCTCCAGTCATCAGGCAATCGGGCCGAGATCTCCGAACTCACCTGCAACAGTTCACGATCCGATGTTCTGATTTTGTCGATATACCTGTACCTTTTTACATACACATCCTCTCCTACCATACTCAGATCGTTCCGTATAAGGTCTACTATGGTATTATGCTCAGCCTCCTCCTTTCTGTCCTCAAGGATCTTCCTCTGAGCATCAGGAACCGAGGCATCTATGGTCCCCTTCATGGGAAATGAGGAGATGGTATTACCCTCTGTCCGGATAAATATCTCGGGTGAAAAAAGCACGAACCTGTCGTGCCACAACAGCCGGTAGCGTGCCCTGCTTGCGTAAAATATTGCCTGCAGATCGGGCCGGCCACCCAGCGAGGTTGGAAATGTAAGGTTTACAAGATAACTGTTGCCCCTGTTAAGCCCTGCCAGAACCTTGTTGTATGCCTCCAGGTATTTCTCCCACGCTACAGGGGTAACCTCCAGCGATTTAACCTCCCGAGGAGCAGCCTCCCGAGGAGCAGCCAGTCCCTGCCTGACGGCTCCTTCTCCTTCAATGTTGCTGAATAGCGGCATATCGGCAACAATATATGAAGGGATAGCATCAAGAGGCCAGATCACTGGCTTTTCCATCTCAAAATCCACAATAAAGAAGAAAGGACGTTTCTCTCTTCCCATTTCATTCATCACCTTCCTGATCTTTATTGCTTCCGCTGTCACCATACTCGTTTAATATTCTGTTGCCAATTATACAGTAATCTCACAAATGTAATAATTATCAAATGCTCCCGGTTAACAATAAATGAGTACCCGGGTACAGGTTGTACATTAAACAATCCGGTTTAATCTCACTGACTGCGTGAATACTGCGATCAAACAGAGCATTTGTATATTTATAACTTTTGCTATCTTTGAAAGCCTGAACAGGAGATAAAAAATGCGGAAAGCTCTCAAAACAAAGGTTTTTATTATAGCGGTAGCCTGGATGGTAATTTTCCTCCATGACGCCATACCACATAACCATGACAGCTCACCGGAACACCAGTGCCATGCACTGATACACTCTGCGTCTCCTGAACAAATCACACCCGCCGCTGTTAAGACAGGCAAGGGAAATGATGCGTTTTCTTACTCTGATTTTTCACAGGAAAGTCACAATCATGACCATAGTGTTGTCTGCCATTTCTCGTCCGGACTTTACCGGAGTCACGGACTGGAAACAGGTGTGGCAATCTTAACCGATAATCCGGTTTATCTCGTTTCTCAACAAATAACAGCTGTTAACACACCTGAGGCACTATCACCGGTAATTGCCCCGCCTATCAGCTTAAGTCCCCTGAGGGGACCTCCCCGTATCGCCTGACCCCGAATGGTCAACAGTCAATTCCAGTAAGCTGTTCAACTGAACGGCAATTCTTTACCTGTAACTAAAATATTTATATCATGATTAACAGATTACTGTTAGTAGCTGTAATGGCTGCATTAACAGCTGCATGCAACTCACCTGCAGGCAATAGCCACACTGAGAATGGAGAACATACTCATACTGAAGCATCAGATCACAGTCACACCGACGGAAAAACACATGACCACACCGACGGAGAAACACATGATCACACCGACGGAGAAACACATGACCACACCGACGGAGAAACACATGACCACACCGACGGAGAAACACATGATCACACTGACGGAGAAACACATGACCACACCGACGGAGAAACACATGATCAGGATCAGGCATCAGCGGAGCAGCATACCCACACTGTACCTCATACCCTCTATACAGTTAAGAAAATTCCCTTTAACGCCGTGATAAGAACAAGCGGGATTATAATGGTCGACAGCAGGGATGAGGTTGCAATAACAGCCGGCACCCCGGGGATAATTGAATTTACCGATCACTTTCTTTTCCCGGGAGTAAAGATTGAAAAGGGAACTTCCCTGTTTACGCTCTCAGGAAAAAATATCACAGGAAACAGCAGGGATGTAGAGTATGCCAGAGCTGAAGCCAATTATATAAAGACTGAGGCAGATATGCAGCGCGCCGACTCCCTGATAGGCTTGAAGCTTATCACGGCAGAGCACTATAACAGCATCAAAAATGAGTTTTCTGTAGCCACGGCACTATTTAACAGCTACCGCTCCAATTCAGGGAGCGACTTAACTACAGTGGTGTCACCCCATGAAGGATTTATAAAGGACATAACAGTAAGGGAGGGAGAGCTTGTTGAGGCAGGCAGGATCCTTGCCGTTCTTACAATAAGACATAATATGATTCTGAAAGCTGATATGCCGCACACAATGATGCAAATGGCTGAAGATATCACCGGGGCAAGATTTTCACCCGGATACAGTGAAAGGGTTTTTTCAATTGATGAGATGGGCGGCTCAAGGCTCTCTTACGGCAGAAGCACAAGTGACAACTCATTCTATATCCCTGTCTACTTCAGATTTGATTTCACAGATGATCTGATTCCCGGATCGTTTGCAGATGTTTGGCTGCTGGGCAAAACAATTGAGGATGCACTGGTGATTCCAAATATTGCCATTCTCGAGGATTATGGAAAAAAATATCTTCTTATTGAAACAAGTGAAGGTGTTTTTGAAAAGAGATATTTTACTCCGGGGGCAACCGATGGTATCCACACAATAGCCGAAAACGGATTATCAGCGGGTGAAGTAATAGTCAGCGAAGGCGCCTACCAGATAAAGATGTCACTTAACTCATCTGCTCCCGCAGCTCATACTCATTAATCCAAAAGATCTTATTATGCTTAACAGGATAATTGGTTTTTCACTAAGAAACAGAATAACGGTAGTTATCGGAGCGCTGATTCTGCTGGTTGCCGGAGGATTTATCACTTCCGATATGGATATAGATGTCTTCCCGGAACTTACCGCTCCCACAGTAGTAATAATGACCCAGGCTCCCGGAATGGCCGCAGAAGAGGTTGAAAAACTGGTAACTTTCCCCATTGAGACGGCTGTAAATGGTGCAACCGGACTGCGCCGGGTCCGCTCAGGCTCCTCCATGGGCTTCTCTATTGTATGGGCCGAATTTAACTGGGAAACAGATATCTATGATGCCCGGCAGACCATTACGGAACGACTGATACAGGTATCCGAAGAGCTCCCCCTGGGAGCAGGTAACCCGGTGATAGCTCCCCAGTCATCACTTCTGGGTGAGATGATGATAATTGGTCTGCGCTCTGATTCCCTCTCACCCACTGACCTCAGAACAGTTGCCGAATGGACAGTAAGGCCGAGACTGCTCTCAATTCCCGGGGTTTCACAGGTAACAACTATCGGAGGAGATGCCAGGGAGTACCAGATTCTGGCCGATCCCTACAGGATGAATTTCTACGGCATCTCCCTTGAGGAGCTTGCAGAAGCTGCCAGAGGGATAAATGAGAACTCAGCAGGTGGATTTATCAATGAATATGGTAATATCTACCTTATCCGCGGAATGGCCCGTACCACTGATCCTGAGGAGATTGGAAGCTCTGTAACAGGTTTTCATAACGGTGAACCGGTAAGGATAAGGGATGTTGCAGTAGTTAAAGCAGGGGCTTCGCCAAGAATAGGTGCAGCCTCCTATAACGGAATGGATGCTGTTCTTATAAACATCACAAAGCAGCCCGGGGTAAATACAGTTAAGCTAACCGGTGATATTACCAGTGCCCTTGAAGATATAGGCAAAAACTCAGGCGGAACCTACACCCTGCACAACGATATCTATAATCAGGCAGAGTTTATCAATACATCTGTCAGAAACGTTCTAAGGGCAATAGCTGAAGGGGGAATATTTGTGGTTGTCATCCTCTTTATCTTCCTGCTTAATGTACGTACCACAATCATCTCTCTCCTTGCCATACCCCTCTCCCTTCTCTTTTCAATAGTGGTTCTGCACCTGCTTGGGTATACCATCAATACCATGAGCCTTGGAGGGATGGCCATCGCAATAGGATCACTGGTAGATGATGCTATCATTGATGTGGAGAATGTATATAAACGACTGAGGCAGAATGCGGTGCTGCCCAAAAGTGACCGGGAGAAACCATTGAAGGTGATATATGAAGCTTCAGTAGAGATAAGGCCCTCAATCCTTAATGCCACGCTGATAATAATAATAACCTTTATGCCTCTCTTCTTCCTTGAAGGATTTGAAGGAAGGATGCTGAAGCCACTGGGAATATCCTTTATTGTATCACTGTTTGCATCACTAATGGTGGCGGTAACTGTTACACCGGTAATGTGCAGCTATCTGCTTACAGGGAACCGCCGGCTGAGGCAGAGAGCAAAAGGATCATGGGTTGAAAGAAACCTGACCCGCCTCTACCGGTTCCTTCTGTCTAAAAGCCTGAACAGGAACAGGGTGATTACAGGTGTATCAGCACTGGGTCTGGCAGTGGCAGCACTGCTCTTTTTTACACTGGGCAATACCTTTCTGCCACCTTTTAATGAAGGAGCCCTTACCATCAACCTCGCCTCTTCACCGGGAACAAATCTGGAAGAGTCGGCACGCACTGCAGCAATGGCTGAACGGGCCATTATGGAGTTTCCTGAAGTGATCAGCGTAGCCCGCAAAACAGGAAGAGCAGAGATGGCAGAGCACTCCTTCAGTGAAAACGTGTCAGAGATGGATGTTCCTTTCACCCTTGGGGAGCGCAGTCGTGAACAGTTCTTTGCAGATGTCAGAGAGGCTCTCTCCGGAATCCCCGGGGTAAGTGTTGAGGTTGGACAGCCCATAACTCACAGAATGGACCATATGGTTTCCGGGACAAAAGCCAATATAGCGATTAAGATTTTTGGTGACGACCTCAATACCCTTTATCAGACAGCAAATAATATAAGAGATGAGATAGTTGATATAGATGGTATAGGAGACCTTACGGTAGAACAACTGACCGAAGCCCCTCAGCTCAAGATCAGGGCCAACAGGGAGATGCTCTCAAGGTATGGTATCCCCCTGACAAGCTTCACAGGTTTTATTAAGACAGCAATAGCCGGTGAAAAGGTATCTGATATGTTTGAGGGAGACAGCCGCTTCCCACTGGTTCTGAGATACAATGAAGAGTCGCGCTCAAGTGCTGATGCCATCAGGAATGCCATGATAGATACAGGATACGGTAATAAGATTCCCCTCTCAATGGTTGCCTCTGTTGAATCCTCGGCAGGAGCATATGCAATTAACAGGGAGAATGTCAGAAGACGGATAGTGGTTTCAGTGAATGTTGCCGACCGTGATGTGGGGAGCGTTGTTGATGACATAGAGCAGAGGATAGAGGAACATGTTACCCTGCCCGAAAACTATTTTATCGAGTATTCCGGACAGTTTGAGAGTGCTGCTTCTGCATCCAGAAGGCTACTGGTAACCTCACTTATTGCCCTGGTACTTATCTTTGTCATACTTTATCAGGAGTTCCATAATACAAGGCTGGCGCTGATAATATTGCTGAACCTTCCCCTTGCCCTTATAGGTGGAATCTTTGCCCTTAAAATCTCATCAGGAGTACTGAGTATTCCTTCAATAATAGGTTTTATTACCCTTTTTGGTATAGCAACCCGTAACGGTCTGTTGCTGGTATCAAGATATGAATCGCTACGCCATTCTGTTAAAAATCTGAAAGAGAGGATTATAATCGGGTCAGCCGACAGGCTTAATCCCATTCTGATGACAGCTCTTACAGCAGCACTGGCTCTGATTCCGCTGGCCATGGGTGGTGATAAACCCGGCAATGAGATACAGAGTCCTATGGCAGTGGTTATTCTTGGCGGCCTGCTCTCATCCACACTGCTCAATATTTTTGTGATTCCCACTGTTTACTTTCTGATAAACAGGAAAGGTAAAAAGAGTACTCAATGAAAAATAAAGCTATCATGATTACTAAAAGAATATTTCTTATGATCTGCATCACTCTCCTGGTGCAGAGAGGAGTAGCACAGGATACGGCACAGTTTATTGATTCGGTTAAGACAAACCATCCTGCGCTTAAATCGCTGGAAAAACTCGATGCAGCATCCCGCGCTGAATCACGCACCGGCCTTTATCCTTCCGGTCCGGATATTTCAGCAGGATGGCACCCCGGCACCAGGGAAGGCTCCGGAATAAAAAGGACATGGTCAGTTTCACAATCCTTTGATTTTCCTACTATCTATGGCAGGATTGCAGAATTGAAACGCAGCGATCTGAGTCTGGCCATTGCAATGAGCAGGCAGCTTGAAACAGAGATTTTAGCCGATGCGGGCAACAGTGTAATTGAATATATAGCGCTGCTAAAGAGGATAGATGTGGCAGAACTTAGGGTTCGAAATATGGAGAAGCTTGTAATGGCATATTCCCTGATGGTGGATAATGGCGAAGCAACAATACTGGAACTCAACAGGGTAACGGCTGAAGCCGTAACCCTCAGATCTGAACTTGCCGGCCTCAGGGGAGAAGTCTCCTCGATAGCAATTCACCTCAACTATATAAGCGGAAATAACAGTCAGCTGATTACAGGAGATAAGTATCCGGTGTTTCCTGTTGCCGACAGGGAAGAGTTGTTGAAGGAGAAGAGAGAGCTGCACCCCGGTTTCGCTGTTAACAGGATGCAGGTGGAAAAAGCAGATGCCGGACTTAAGGTCAGCAAAACCTCACGTTTGCCCCGGGTAACAGTGGGGTACAGCTCTGAATCTGTTGCCGGCGAGGAGTTTATAGGCCCAATGGCAGGACTCTCAATCCCGCTCTGGGAAAAGAGCGGTAATGTGAGTGCCGCCAGAGCAGCCCTTGAATGGGAGAAATCAAAGGCAGCAGCTGATATGACACGACTTGAAAATGAGACATTGTCACTATTGAATGCCTTTGAGGCAGTCAGCGCCAATCTGAAGGAGGTAAGAGATTATGCAGAAGGCAGCGAAGCGGGAAAACTGCTCGATATCAGCCTGCAAACAGGTGCTATCACACTGACTGAATATTTGGCGGGACTGCAGGACTATTGGGCTGTGGAGGAGGTAATTCTGGATCTGGAGAGAGAGAAAATACTGCTGCTGTCGGCAATATGGGATCACAGATGGTAGAACCCCAGGTTCTCCTGTCAACATTGAAAGGAAAAGCCGTTCCAACCCCATAATTTATTAACTTTCGGGATTATTATGACATAAGGAATATCGCTGGTAAAAAAGACAGAAGGGAATTGGCGGCGAAACAGACTGACGGAAAAAACTGAAGGGTATGAGCGGCGAAACCGCTGGAAAAAAAGACAGAAGGTAATTAGCGGTGAAACAGACTGGTAAAAAAAACTGAAGGATATTAGCGGTGAAACAGACTGACGGAAAAGACAGAAGGGAATTAGCGGCGAAACAGACTGACGGAAAAGAGTAACGGAAAGCTCTGGCGGAAAAAACGCGGAGTAAAGAACCACAGATTAGATACTAACTGGCAGTTTATAAATGGCAGAAAAACCGGATAAAGGAGAAGACATATTACAGAGCATCTCCTTCAGGGAGACGCTTGACGGGTCGCTCACGCTCTACAACAGTGAGGTGGGAGATCATTACCACTCTACCAACGGAGCAATCGGGGAGTCGCGACATATCTTTATCAACGGAGGGTTGTTAACGCTGCAACCTAAAGAGATTGATATCATGGAGGTTGGA
>JAIVHO010000010.1 GCA_020201035.1 Bacteroidales bacterium | reverse complement strand
TCTCCCAGTCCTTCCATATCATGAACGTCCATCCCCATCATATGCCCGAGGCCGTGAGGCATAAAAAGAGCATGCGCCCCTGCAGCTACTGCCTCATCCACATCTCCCTTCATCAGACCAAGATCCTTTAATCCTGAGGCAATAACCCTGCATGCCATCAGGTGGAGATCGCGGTTCGACATTCCCGGTCCAGCAGCATCAATAGCATCCATATTTGCCTTCAGAACAATCTCGTATATCTCCTTCTGGCGCTGGTCAAACCTGCCGCCCACAGGAGTTGTGCGTGTAATATCAGATGAATAGTTCATATTTGTCTCAGCACCTGCATCTGCAACCATCATTCTGCCTGTGGCAAGGGTATTGTGATGAGCATGATTATGCAGTGTCTGGCCATTTATACTAAGGATAATCGGAAAGGAAGGGCCCCTTCCCCTTGCATGGGCAATACCCTCCATTGCTCCAAAAATCTCCTGCTCAATGGCACCGGGCTTACACATCTTCATAGCTGTGGTATGCATCTCCCAGGCAATATCCACAGCCTTTTCAATCTCTTCTATCTCACACGGCTCCTTTATTGACCGCAGGGCAACAACACCCCGGATAAGCTCCTCTGATGCCTTTGATTTCATCTGACAGGGATTCTCCTTCAGCAGATTACCCAGTATCATTTTGTTCTCTCCCCTGTAAGGGGGAAGGAAATGAACCTTCCTGCCGCTGCCTGCTGCATCTGAAATAATAGTGGCGAGGTCAGCGGATGGTCTGGTACTTTTAACGCCAACCTTAAGAGCAAGATCCTTAAGCGCCGGCTGGGGTCCCATCCATATAATATCACCCACCTCAATATCATCCCCGAAAATTATTGCTTCACCCGAGTCAAAATCCATTACCCCGGCCAGTCCGGCCAGATCAAGACCAAAGAAATAGAGAAAATCACTATCCTGCCTGAAATGATAAGGATTAGCTGTATAATTCATCGGGGAGTCAATATTTCCGATAAAAAGCCCGATTCCTCCCTTAACTGATTTCTGAAGGGCACTCCTTCTGTTGATGTATACTTCCGGCTTAAACATATTATTAGATTTTAATCATTAATACTCCGTGTCATAATCTATAAAAATACTGCTTCTGCAGGGTATTGCAAAATAGATTTACGGTAATCGGATTGATGTCACGGAAAGAGTTTGAAGATATGCGCAAGTTCCACTGGATTTGTTACCGGATTTGATTACATGGGAAATTTTTCCAGGAATAGTTTCGTTCTCTGGCATCAGGAGTGTCACAGGATCTGTTTGACACCGGATTAATTTTCACTTTAACCGGATTTGATGACTGAACTATTCTGCAACAGCTCCCTTTGCTCTGTCTTCTTAGCCCTATTCTATCCAATATTAACAGAGCCATATTTTCAAAATGTCAATTTCATCTGAAACAACAAACTAATTGAAAATCATTGGCGAATACTATTGTTATTAAAATTCTATTTGCTATATTCGCATGAGATATTAACAGGTTATTAACATCAATCCTTCTGAGAATGCCATACCGTCGGTTACCCAACACAGATGCTGCAAGAATAAGGGCCATGAAAGAGGCTCTGGAAAAAGGCAGAGATTTGCCACCATTCAAGCTTGCCTACTCTTCGAAGCTTTTTGTACGACTCCAGGGATTTCTTCCCCAGTTTGAGCATTTTTATAAATTGCAGCGCGAATCGATGAACAATCAGGTAAACAGCAACCGTGATTACCAGGAGGTAATGAAAAAGGCGCGACTCTACCTGGGACATTTTCTTAAGGTAATGAGTATGGCACTTCAGAGAGGAGATATCCGTCGCGACAGTCTCGGATTTTATGGTCTCCCCGATGATAACTCCCAGCTTCCGCAGTTCACTACTGAAAAGGATCTTCTGACCTGGGGAGAGAAAATAATAGAGGGGGAGGCAAAGAGGATAAGGGCTGGCAGAACACCCATAACCAATCCCACCATAGCTCTTGTCAAGGTCCATTTTGAAAAGTTTAAGGATGCGCTGCAGTTTCAGAAGACTCTTCACAAAAGAACTGCCGATTACTCAAATAAGGTTTCAGCAATGAGAAAAGAGGCCGATGCCATAATTCTGGAGATATGGAACGAGGTGGAAGATTCATTTGCAACTCTTGATGAACATAATAAACGTGAGCAGGCCATGATTTACGGACTGGTGTATGTATTCCGCAAGAATGAACTTGAAAAAATGGAAGAGGAGGCCCATATTGCCAGGGGGAATATAGCCTGATGCCATCATCTTACTGACAACTCACTGCTGACAACTCACTGCTGACAACTCACTGCTGACAACTCACTGCTGACAACTCACTCTCTTTTCTTAACCAACATATAGAGCACACCCAATAACGCTGAGGGAACTATTATCATCCCGGCCAGTTGCCATACATCCGCCGGCACAAAATCAGAGGCACTTTCATTAAGGTAGTCCCATCCCCTGAAGTAGCTCCATACAACTGGTACAATATTATTGCCGAAGTGTGCAATAACAGGAAGCCAGATAGTGCGGCTCCAGAGATAGAGAAAGCCAAACACAATACCAAGCAGGAATCTGGGTAAAAAAGTAAAAAACTGCAGATGCAGGGTACTGAACAACAGTGAAGTTATTATTACAGCCACTATGCCTGAACCCACCCATCTCTCAAGATTGTTCTGAATCACTCCCCTGAAGAGAACCTCCTCTGCAACAGCAGGCAGGATAGCAAGCACAAAAATATTTACTGCCAGTCCGCCGGCAGATTCAGCATATACCAGTCGCCCTGTAAGCACCAGTGCCTGCTCCTCCTTTACCCTCATCCACTCCTCCACCCTGCTGAGACATTCGGGAAGCTCCATTCCTGAATTAAGATACCCGGCAGCACTTGTAAGAGGAATAATAGTTCCGGCAAGCAGCAGTACCAGAAAAGCAACACCGGCCTCCATAGGTCTGTCAATTCCCAGCCATCTGATGCCGTCACCAGTCATCATCCATGAAATTATAAGCCCCGGAATCAGAAAAACTGCAAACTGCGATATTACCTGACTGTATAAAAGATATGAACGCCCGGTACCGCCAGATTCTCCGGACAATATATCACTAACCGTCATTCCCGGATCAAAAACAAGCAACGAGAGCAGCATACCGGCTCCCATTACAAGCAGTGAAGAAAGCAGGATAACAACCATTATAACCAGAAACTGAATAGCCGGTGGTTTGGAATACAGCGGAAACACTCCCGTTCCTTCGCTCATTTTATTAATTTTGCAGCGAAGTTAAATAATAGGAGCATATATAAAAAGTGAAGTTAACAGATAGCGTTGACCTGGGTTACAAGCCGGTACTTCTGGCACCGATGGAGGATATTACAGATCCCTCCTTTAGAAAATTGTGTAAGGTGTTTGGTGCGGCAATGATGTATACTGAGTTTATTTCATCCGACGGACTGATTCGTGATGGTGAAAAGAGTGTGCTTAAGCTCAGGATATCTGATGACGAGCGGCCGGTAGGAATTCAGCTCTACGGCCATCTTATTGACTCAATGGTTGAGGCTGCTCGGATTGCAGAAGAGGCGGGCCCCGATCTGATAGACATTAACTTCGGCTGTCCGGTAAAGAAGATTGCCAACAGGGGAGCAGGATCAGGGATGATGCGTAATGTACCGCTGATGGTTGAGATGACCCGCGCTATAGTGGAAGCAGTAAAGCTTCCGGTTACGGTGAAGACCCGACTGGGATGGGATCAGGATTCACTTAACATTACTGATATTGCAGAAAGGCTTCAGGATGTGGGTATAAGTGCCATAACAATTCACGGTCGTACCCGGTCGCAGATGTATAAAGGAAGTGCTGACTGGACGCTGATAGGAGAGGTAAAGAACAATCCAAAAATTACAATTCCGGTTATAGGTAACGGGGATATTGACGGACCGCAAAAGGCTGCTGAAATGTTTGACAGGTATGGCGTTGACGCGATTATGGTAGGACGCGCAAGTGTGGGCAGACCATGGATATTCAGGGATATAAGGCACTTCCTTGATACCGGGGAGATTCTCCCGGAGCCCGGTCTTAATGAAAAGATCGATCTTGCCCTTAGACATCTTGATCTGTCACTCAGCTACAAACAGGGTAACCGGGCGATATTTGAGATGCGAAGGCATCTTTCCAACTATTTCAAGGGATTACCCCATTTCAGGGATACCAGGCTTAAGCTGCTTACCTCCACAGATGTTGATGAAATAAGGGATCTGCTTAATTATATCAGGGAGGAGTGGAAAGATTTCTCACCCGGTGAAAACACAAAAGGGGTATATGGTATCTGACCATATCCCCCTTTCGCAAAAAATCTCTATATTTGTTAATGTTGGATATTGAATTGAACCGGAAGGGTCTACGGACCATTATCTTCCGGTTCTTTCTTTTATCAATTATCTGTATCCCGGTCCATAACCACCTCTTCCGTATCCTCTGCCTGCCGGCCGGGCATTAAAACCCCTGCCATGACCGCGGCCTGCTGCCCGCATACCGGCACCGCGACCCCTGTTTCCGGCATCTCCATAAGCCCTTACACCCGCTCTGCCGCTGGTATAGTTTGTCCTGAAATACTCCTTCTGGGTATCTGTCATAAGAGCCTCCATCTTCAGCATATGTGAGTTCATCTCAGCCAGCCTCTTCATTTCTGCCTCATTGCGGGCATAAAGATCAGGGGCGTTATACTTCTCTGTTCTCAGCTGATCCATTGTGGCCCTGTGCTCATCGTTAAGAGTGGTGATCTTTACCTTTTGTTCTTCTGTAAGATCCGGTATATCCATACAGTAGCCAAGAGGAGCGTTCGGACGATTTGCCGGAGCCACCCTGCCATACTGAGCTTTTGTAATTCCCGTTCCTCCCGCTATCAGGAGAAATGTCATTGCTGCGATTTTCATTTTTGTTTTCATAACTCATTCATTTTTTGTTGGATATTGAATTTATTTATTGTTGATATTGAATTTCCTCTAATCTGGTAGATCAGTTTAACGGACCATTTCTGTAACCCTGTCCTCTCTCACGGTTAAGTCCGGGGCCCCTCCCCCTCCCGTGCCCGTCGCGACGAGGTCCGCGTGACCAAATAGGGCCCTGTGGATCAAGCATTTCCCTGAAAGCAGACTCCAGTCTCTCCTCCTGATCCTCATCAGCTATTTCCCGCAGACGCTCATAATAGTCAATGGTAATTTTTTTCATCATGATATGTCCCTCACCAAATGCTTTCAGCACAGAATCCATATCAGCTGTATCCTCACCTGAAACCTCAGTAATCATTCGTCGTCTCAGCTCCAGCAGTTCCCTGTTTATTTTGCCAGCCTCCCGGTTGTAAAGCTCATATGCCTTATAGAACTGATCCATCTGCTCCTTATCAAAGCCTATATTGCCAATAAAGTAGTCCATCCTCCCTGCATTTGTCTGCTCAATAACGGGACCTACAGTTTCGCTATTGTCAATTGTTATTTTCCTGAATGATAATACAGTTACTATGTTTGTTATCAGGAGAAACACCACTGCTGCCTTGTATATAGTATTGGATTTCATATCACTCCTGATCGTTTAATAGGAAAAAACTCTCAATAGGCTCAAAATAGACATCCTCAGCGTAGAGCACTGTACCTTCACTGTTTTGACCTGATGTTGCAAGTCTCCCAAGGTTTGTGCCCGCAAATACTGCCACCAGCACAATGGCTGCAGCCGAGGCAACAGAAATAAAACGTTCTCTCAGGCTGATTACCCGTCCTGCGGATTGTATCCCTGACATTACAGAACCTATAAATTCTGAATCCGGTTCTACCCTTCTGTCAACAGATATTACATCAAGACCTGATCGTATAAAAGAGACCCTGCTGCTGCAATCACTGCATAAGGCAAGATGACTCTCCATCTCTGTAGTTCCATGCTCATCCAGAACTCCATCCAGATAGTCGAAAATATTCCTATGTGTATCTTTGCAATTCATTTCATTGTCCCTTTCATTATATTTGACACTTTCTCTGCAATTTTCCTGCGCTACCCCCTGATGTTTTTTTCATAATAGTCTGAAAGATATTTTTGCAGGTTCTGCCGGGCTCTGAATATCAGGCTCTCAACCGTAGATAGTGTAGTCGCCATTACAGCTGCCACATCATTATATGGCAGCTCTTCGTACTTATTAAGGATAAATGCTGTTCTCTGATTCTCAGGTAATTTATCAAGCGCCTCCCGTAATGCCCTGCGATGATCTGACTCCACTACCGGGGCATCACTTTCAGCCTCACCCGGAGAATTGATCAGGGACTCCTCCCCTGCTGATTCTGAACTCCGGTATACCCTGAATCTCTTCTTATGGTACCGCAGATAGTTAAGGGATTTATTAACTGCCAGCCGGTAAAGCCAGGTAGAGAACCGTGAATCGCCACGGAACTTCGATATTGATCTGAAGAGCTCCACAAACACCTCCTGAGCAAGGTCCTCAGCATCTTCATATGACCCAACATAACCCCTGCATATCCTGATTACACTCTCTCTGTATTTTGCTACCAGAAGGGCAAAAGAGTCTTTGTTGCCACTTTTTACAGCGTCAACAAGAAGCCTGTCATCATGATCTGGAAATAATTTTGTCACTGTTACCGGTATTCATTCCCTTTAAACAGTTTGACACTTCAGCAAAATTTTTATTGCACCTGATCGTCAGTTTTATATCTCAGCTGATTCTTCCAGTCCCATTTATAGAGGTAATGCAGGAAGAGTACGAACAGAACAGATATTGCCGCAATTGATATAAGGTCGGTTAGCGGAAACATCTCCTGCTGTTCCAGAAGTGCATCTGTCTGAAGCGCAGCAGCCCTCTGCGTTACAAAAATTGAAAGGAATATATTATTGGCAGCATGAGCTCCCATGGCTAGTTCAATACCTTCATCCATAAGGGTTATTATCCCGAAGGTGAGTCCAAAAATCACGTACTGTGGCATCATCAGCCAGAATCCATACTCCCTGATTTCAGGATTAAAGGAGTGCATAAGACCAAAAAGAAGTGATGTCACCAGCCAGGGTATTATTCTTGACCGTGTCCAGACCCCTATACCCTGCATCAGATATCCCCTGAAGAGTACCTCCTCAAATGTTGTCTGGAATGGAAGCAGAAGAAGTGACACCAGCACAAGTATAATCAACGATGGTGATGTATTGTTTAAAACAAAGTTTGACGGATCAAGGAGCACACTTACTCCAAGGTAAACAGCCATTATTGCAAACCACAGGGCAAAGCCGGAGAAAACCTTACGCCACCGGATAGCGGAAACTCCGTTAAAGACTGTTTTGTAGCTGCGCCCGTGAAGCGGCCTTATCAGCAGCAGGGTGGTAATAAGTCCAACAACGAAAGAAAAGACAATAAGTATAAGTCCCACATTCGGATCTATTCCATACAGACTAAAGTCCATTATATTGGACACATCCCCTGTTATCACATCAGGGTTTTTTGCTATTGCAATAACCATTACTATTCCAAGGGGTATGGCCCCTATGGTATTTGCTGCCAGAAAAGCAGATACAAAAACTACAAGGTACCGCCAGAAATGGTTCTTTCCCTGAAGTGCAACTTTAATAAACATCTTAATATTATTAATAATTAAAACTCTGAACTTGTTTCGGGCGGATAGTCAATATTATAGTGAAGACCCAGACTCTGATGCCTGTCGTTTGCCATCTTAATTACCAGATATCCGGCATTTATCAGATTCCGCAATTCACATAATCGCCTCGAGAGTGTTGATTTCCTGTATAGATCCTCCGTCTCGTTAAAGATAATAACCAGTCTTTTAAGGGCCCTGTTAAGCCGTAAATCGGATCGGACAATCCCCACATAATTACTCATAATGGCCTGAACTTCCTTGTAGTTCTGTGTTACAAGCACCAGTTCCTCAGGATGTGATGTCCCTTCAAAATCCCATTCAGGAAGTCCTTCCATATGTTGCAGTGATGAAAGTCGTGCCGAGCTGTGGAGGAATGCCCTTTCGGCAAAAACAAGAGCCTCGATAAGGGAATTGGAAGCCAACCTGTTTGCTCCGTGCAATCCGGTCGAGGAGACCTCCCCCAGGGCATAAAGCCTGCGTATTGAACTCTCACCGTTCAGATCCACCTTTATCCCTCCGCACATATAATGGGCTGCAGGGATAACAGGAATTCTGTCCGATGTAATATCTATTCCCAGATCAAGACATTTGCGGGTAATATTGGGAAAGTGTGATCTGAGTTTCTCAGCATCCAGATGGGTACAGTCAAGGAAAACATGATCATCGCCCCTTACCTTCATCTCATTGTCAATAGCTCTTGCCACGATATCGCGTGGTGCCAGGGAACCCATGGGATGGTATTTATCCATAAACTCGCGCCCCGACCAATCCCTGAGCACTCCGCCAAATCCACGTAGTGCCTCGGTTATCAGAAATGAAGGTCTCTCATTGGGGTTGTAAAGCGATGTTGGATGGAACTGAATAAACTCCATATTCTCTATCAGCCCCTTTGCCCTATAGACCATAGCAACGCCATCACCCGTTGCAATAACAGGATTGGTTGTTGTCTGGTACAGATTTCCGATACCACCGGTAGCCATTACTGTTACTTTCGCCACTATGGTTTTGACTTCACCGCTTGAACTATCGAATACATAGGCACCGTAGCAATCAATATCCCTCCTGCTTCTGTTGACCAGTTCACCGGCGTGATGCTGGGTAAGGATATCAATTGCAAAATGATTTTCAAAAATCTCAATATTGGGATGAGCCTGTGCATTCTTAACCAGTACACTCTCAATAGCCTCTCCGGTATTATCCTTGTGGTGAAGAACCCGGTGCTCAGTATGGCCACCCTCCCTTGCCAGATCAAACTGGCCATCCTGCCGCCTGTCAAAGTCAACACCCATCTCAACCAGCTCCCGGATTCGTGCAGGACCTTCCGATACCACAACCCTTACAACCTCCTCGTTGCAATAGCCATGACCGGCTTTCAGCGTATCCTCCACGTGCTTCTCAATTGAATCAGGCTCATACATTACTGATGCCACACCTCCCTGGGCATACTTTGTATTGGACTCTTCAATATCTACCTTGGAGATCAGCGTTACCCGGCCCTTCTCAGCAGCCTTAAGGGCAAATGACAGGCCTGCTATACCGGAGCCTATAACGAGAAAATCTGTTTTATATGACATCTCAAACAATAAATGGTAAAAACAAATATACAAATAAAGTAATAGCAGCCCGGCCTTCAGCTGATTGTAAAACCAAAGTTTTTGGATTACTTTTGCGTCACATTCGGAAAGATAGAAATATGGCGCAGGAAGATCATTTCAAAAACCTTATTGCTCACTGCAAGGAGTATGGTTTCGTTTTTCAGTCAAGTGAGATTTATGACGGGCTGAGTGCTGTCTATGACTACGGTCAGTATGGAGTTGAGCTAAAAAATAATATCAAAAAATACTGGTGGGACAGCATGGTTCTGCTTCATGATAACATTGTGGGACTTGACTCGGCAATCTTTATGCACCCCACTACCTGGAAAGCTTCAGGTCATGTGGATGCATTCAATGACCCGCTGATTGATAACCGGGATTCCAAAAAAAGGTACAGGGCAGATATCCTTATTGAAGATCATATTGCTAAAATAGAGGCTAAGATTGACAAAGAGGTTGAGAAGGCAGCAAAACGGTTTAATGATTTTGACGAGAAACTGTTCAGGGAGACAAATCCCAGGGTAGGTGATTATCAGCGGAAGATTGAAGAGATAACCGCCGGGTTTGCCAGCGCTATGAATAATAGTGACCTTGCTGCAATAAGAGAGATAATCATTAACAACGAGATTGTATGCCCGGTCTCCGGCACACGCAACTGGACAGAGGTAAGGCAGTTTAACCTGATGTTTGCCACAGAGATAGGCTCCACTGCTGATGGTGCAATGAAGATATACCTCAGGCCGGAAACAGCCCAGGGTATCTTTGTCAATTTCCTGAATGTACAGAAAAGCGGAAGGATGAAGCTACCCTTTGGTATTGCACAGATTGGCAAAGCATTCCGGAATGAGATCGTTGCCCGCCAGTTCATCTTCAGGATGCGCGAATTTGAGCAGATGGAGCTTCAGTTTTTTGTGAAACCCGGAAACGAGATGGAGTGGTTCAGCCACTGGAAAGAGGCACGAATGAAATGGCATAAGAGTTTTGGGTTCAACGATGACGACTATCGCTTTCACGATCATGTTAAACTGGCGCACTACGCAAATGCTGCCACAGATATAGAGTACCGCTTTCCTTTTGGCTTCAAGGAGGTGGAAGGCATTCATTCCCGAACCGATTTTGACCTGAAACAGCACCAGGAATACAGCGGTAAAAAACTGCAGATCTTTGATCCCGTAAGCGGTGAATCATATGTGCCCTTTGTAGTTGAAACATCAATAGGGGTGGATAGAATGTTTCTTCAGATCATTTCAGCAGCATACTGCGAAGAAGAGATGACAAAAGAGGATGGCAGCACCGACTCACGGGTAGTGTTCAGACTGCCTCCTGCTCTTGCCCCGGTAAAACTGGCTGTACTGCCTCTGGTAAGGAAAGATGGTTTGCCCGAGATATCCAGAAAGATAGTAAATGAGCTTCGGTTCGATTTCAACTGCCAGTATGATGAGAAGGATTCAATAGGGAAAAGATACAGAAGGCAGGACGCTATAGGAACACCTTTCTGTATTACGATAGATCACCAGACAGCAGAGGATAACACCGTAACAATAAGGTACCGCGATACAATGCTGCAGGAGAGGGTTGAGATTGATAAACTTCGCGATATTATTGATGAGAAGGTAAATATCAGGACCCTGCTCAGGAAGCTTTAACTATAAACAGAACTGCATGTCAAGACCTCTCTGTACCATAAACCCCTACACTCTGGAGAAACAGTTCCGGAACAGGGAGACTGAACAGGAGGCCTCACAAAAAATTCTTATTATAACCTATTACTGGCCTCCCTGCGGTGGTGCCGGTGTTCAGCGCTGGCTGAAGTTTTCAAAATATCTGCCGGAATTGGGATGGGAGCCATATGTGGTGACTGTAGACCCCCGCCATGCATCATTCCCGGCCATTGATAAATCTCTTGAAGCTGAGGTACACCCGTCAGTCAGGGTATATAAAACCAGAGCCATTAACTGGTTCAGACTGTTCAGCACATCCGGCCCGGAAGAGCAGAAAGAGTCCGGAAATAGGAGGGATAACATAGGCCAGGGGAGTAGCGGCAGTAAGGAGTCCACCGGAGGCCTCAGAGGTAGCGGCAGCAAGAGGTACGCCAGTGACACAGGAGGTATTGGCAGCAATGGAGACACCGGGGCTACAAGAGGAAGAAGCAGCAATGGAGACACCATGGATACCAGAGGAAGCGAAGAGATCGGATTCACCGGCAGTGCAGATGAATCTGCCTCAACCGCTTCACTGATGGTAAGAATATCCCGTTTTATCAGGGGTAACTTTTTTATTCCGGACCCCAGGCGCGGATGGAACAGATACGCCTACAGGATGGCGTCAAAAATTATCAGGGAGGAGAAAATAGGCTATGTGGTCACAACCAGTCCGCCCCACTCAACTCAGCTAATCGGACTAAGACTTAAAAAAAGATTCCCCCAGATTAAATGGATTGCCGATCTCAGGGATCCCTGGACAGGTATCTATTACTATAGCATGTTCAGCCATACCCGACTGGCTACTATGCTTGATGCTATGTATGAGAAGAGGGTACTCAGGCAAGCCGATCGTATCATCACCGTAGGGAATTCCCTTAAGAACGAATTTGAAAAAAGAGGTGGGATACCCTCAGAAAAAATCGAGATACTGTACAATGGCTATGACAGAACCGATTTCACACCCGAAGGAGAGACGGAGCAGCAACCCGCGATAAGCTATGTGGGGTCTCTCACATCACACTACCCTCTGGAGGGTTTTATAAATGCCCTCGACATAATAGCGGATGAAATACCTGTTGGTGGGATCAGGTTTATCGGTAACATTCCCGGAGAAATCAAGGAGAAACTGGAAACCAGAATTAGTGCTGACAAACTGATTTTTAGCCCATACACATCACATAACAAGGCTGTAAAAGCAATGTCCTCCTCCTCTATTCTGCTAATTGTGATCCCTCAGCATCCGGGTAACAAGGCTATTATTACCGGAAAACTGTTTGAATATCTTGCCACAGGAAACCATATTTTGTGTATCGGTCCTGCCGACGGAGATGCAGCAGAAATAATCGAACGCAGCAGTCAGGGGAAGACATTTGGGTATTCTGATGAAAAAGGCATAGCAGAATTTATAAAGGAGAAAATCAGGGAACCACGTTCTGAAAATGATTTCTCACTGAAGTATGAACGAAGAAGTGTTACAGAAGATCTTGTAAGAATACTGGAACAATCCTGAAATTATTAAAATCTGACTCAGGTTGTCTTCTCCACTTTCCCGGACTTCTGATCTAATTCAATCGTTAATCCTTAAGACAGCTAAACCCTGAGACGTTTCTCAATCGCCAAACTCAGGCTTTATCCCTGCTTACTGCCATCAGCCGACGTAAGCCGACTAGCAATATCCCTGTATAGCGATTTAACCTGAAGGCTCCCTGAAGTCATATTCAGATTTTTGATGACAGCTTCCCTGCCTCTTGCCCCCATCTCCATTCCTGCCTCCCTCTCTTCAATAAGCTTTTTCATTACCAGTTTAAGTTCATTATATGAGTCGTAGACATATCCGCTACTGTACTTTTCCACCATCTCCTTCTGTGCGGCACATGAGGATACTATAACAGGCAGGCCCCCGTACATATACTGAAACAGCTTGTTTGCTATCCCGGAATCATGCTGCTCATTAACCACAAAGGGAGCAACCCCCGCATCACTTATTCCAAGGTAATAAGGCAACCGGGAGACATCAGTCCATGGGATATGAACTATCAAATCCCGCATACCTTTACGGTTTATGCAGTCACTGAACCTTTTCTGATCAGCCTTGTCTACCGGACCGATAATAAGCAACTGACAGGAAACTCCCTCAATATTGAGGTCAGACACTGCATCAATAAGAGTGAAGATTCCCCTCCTTTCTCCAACAGCACCAAAATATAAAAAGAGAAAGTCTTTTTTTGAAACCTGAACTTCAGGCTGATCCTGACCATCACCTTCGAGCTCATCCAGATCTGGATAGTTGGGCAACACAACTATTCGTTTTTCCTCTGTAAAATTAAATTTTCCGGACAGCTGATCCGCATAGTATTCACTCAGGGTTATAATATAGTCAGGGTATGAAAGATACCTCTCCTCTTTTGATGACCATCTGCCCGGGAGTGAAAGATGTTTTCTGGGAAACCCCTTTGTCCAGTTATAGCTAAGTACTGCAACAGGGAAGTTCTCATGAAGGTCGAGAATAAAAACAGGTTTAACCCTCATTTGTGCCACTGCCATATGAGCAGGACGTGAAAGGTAAAGATCGTTGACATGCAAGACGTCAATTCTATCTGATAAAATAAACTTCCTGATGTGGTAGGACCAGAAGAGATCAAATAGTGGAATCAGGTTCTCAAAAAAGAAGAGGATATCGATTAATCGCCGCAAAACTGTTATGCGCCTGACAACAATCTTATCTCTTTCCTGATATTGTCTGCCCATGTAACCGTAACATAAAACTGATACGGAATACCCTTCATCAAGCAGGATACTAACCATTCGGTTAACTCTGGGGTCATTATCAAACTCATTATCAACAACAAGACCAACAACCAATTTTGAGTGAACTACCCTGTCTGAATCTCTGTCCATGCCTATATTAGTTAAATACCCTCTCATCTCTTTTTGAGCAGACCTTTGAGATATCCTGCAAAACTGGTTACCTCCGTTGACACCCCTGACAGCAAAACCAGTAAGCCAAACAAAACAGTAATTGACAGGCTCCGTATCACCAGATCAGATATCAGTCCCATCACCGGAATAACCGATGTAACAAGGTATATTACCCCCCCCCCAAAAGTAAGCACAACATGCCCCGAGGTATACGGCCATAACCTGAATTTAGCATATAGAATCCCCACCATCACCCCATTAAATACAAACATAGACAACAGCGATGCAATAGCGGCACCTGTAATGCCATATACCGGAATCAGGAGAATATTTGTGGCAAGCACAAGCACAATAAGTAGCAACATCATAAAAGCCGTATAGCGGTATAATTCAGATGTGCTCAGTATATACTGACTTATTCCTGAAGAGACATTGAGCAGGTTTGTTAGTCCGAACAGGATTATAACATACTGACCCTGCATATATTCTGATGGAAGTATTTTAAAAATGTTGTGCATGTTACATACTATCCCAAGGAAGACAAGTAAACCTATTAAATACTGATTAATACTGCTCTTTCTGTAAATAATGTTAATAGACTGTTTATCATTACGTTTCCATGCTTCAGCCACAACAGGAACAGAAATCTTTCCCATAACCCGGGCAGGGATCAGGATAAGGGTTGCAAAGTAAACAGCTATCGAATATATGCCCACCTCACTCAGACCCAGATAACTATTTACCATATATTTATCTATATTAGTTATTGCAATGCCACTCAAACCGGCAATAACCCCATATCCTGAGAGAGTGATGATCTCCCTGATCAGTTTACGGTCAATAAAAGAGGCAAACCCTGTTAATCTGAACTCCCCTCTGCCGGCAAGATAAATAATGATTATTACTGCTGGTATGGCCTGTGACAATACAAACCCGGAGACATAACCACTGAAACCGATAATCCCGAAGTGAAACATCAGGATTAAACCAAGGTTAATTACTCTGAGTACAACTTCCCTCAGAAAAGTACCAATTACAGCATTAAAGAGAACCTTACAGAAGTTATCCAGCAGGGTAAAGAACATGATCATCCCAACCAGTACAGGAATATAGTATGCATAATCGGACAACAGTTCAGACTTTTCCCTGTTGGCCTCTTCGAAGTCCGGCAGCCAGAATATCAATACAATGGCAGTAACAAGAAATCCGGCCGCAGTAATAAGCAGGCCAAGAGAGAGGAATCCGTTATGTCCTGATTCTCGATCCCTGAACCACGGGAATAACCGGTTGGTTACATTACTGAACCCAAGCCCACCTAACTGGGCTACAATTGTGGCCATTGCCATCATCACCTGTGTGACTCCAATCTCGCCGGCCGTAAAAATCACCGGCGACAGTATTGCCAGGTTGATAAAACCTATCACAACACCCAGATATGAGTAAAAGGTGCCCTTTATCGTCTGCTGCCCAATTAGCCCCAAATTGCTATTAAATTAAAAAGAGTATTTTTGTAATCATACAAATATAAGCTAATATAAAGATAACATCATATGTCTCAACCATCCATTAAATCAGGATATATTAAGTAAATAACAGCGTTTGCATTTTCACCATTCTGACACTTACCTAATTCAAACCGGTACTTGATGGAAAAGTTCTGAAAACCAATTACACAAATGTATTCCGGGCAACATCCAAAGAGATTACAGACTTCAGGGAGGAGATAAAAATCTTATTAAACAAAACAATACCGTAATTTAAATGAATACAAATAACGCACTCGAAATCAGGTTTAATCATACCTCCCGGTTTCTTTCCAGTTTTGTTAACCGGAGTGAAAGAATTCTTGATCTGGGTATTGAAAATGACCTTTCAAAATACCTGGTTGCTGACGGTTATAATATAACCAATACAAGGGGAGAAGATCTGGATCTTGAAAACAGACCGGGGGAAAAGTATGGGTCATTTGATGTTGTGACAGCCTTTGAGATACTGGAACACCTTGTTTCCCCTTTTGAATTGCTAAGAAAACTCCCTGCAGATAAGCTAATTGTCACCGTTCCGCTGCGACTCTGGTTTGCACCTGCATACAGAAGCAAGAGGGATCCACGGGATCAGCATTTTCATGAATTCGAAGAGTGGCAGTTTGACTGGCTGCTAAACAAGGCAGGCTGGGAGATAAGAGCCAGAGAAAAATGGGTCAGCCCCAGCCGAAAGCCGGGTATAAGGCCAATGTTAAGGCGTATCACCCCAAGGTATTACGCTGTTTACGCAGAACGTAATAGCTGATAGCCAGCGTTAAAAATCACCGGCGACAGTATTGCCAAATTGATAAACCTGATCACCACACCCGGATAGGAGTAAAAGGTACCCTTTATCGTCTGCTGCTCAATTAGCGCCAAATTGCTATTAAATTAAAAAGAGTATTTTTGTAATCATACAAATATAAGCTAATATAAAGATACCATCATATGTCTCAACCATCCATTAAATCAGGATACATTAAGTACATAACGGCGTTTGCAATTTTCATTATTCTGACGCTTATATATTTTACGCCGGTGCTCGATGGAAAGGTTCTGAAAACAAATGATACAACCGTATTCCGGGCGACATCCAAAGAGATAACCGACTTCAGGGAGGAGACAGGAACCGAACCTTTATGGACCAACTCCATGTTTGGCGGAATGCCTGCATATCTTATTTCTACAATTTACCCCGGAAATATTATTAAGCAGTTCTATAATGTTCTAAGAAAACCGGGTATCCCTGTTGCACCCATATTCCTTCTGATGGCAGGATTTTATCTCCTGCTGCTTGCCTACCGGGTTGATCCGTGGCTCGCGATAGCCGGAGCAATTGCCTATGGCCTCTCATCATATTTCTTTATCCTTCTGGCGGCTGGTCATAACACCAAGGCGATGGCACTCTCATTCATTGCACCGCTTATTGGAAGCATAATTTACTCCTACCGAAAGGATATGATTATAGGTGCCGTTCTCACAGCACTGATACTCTCTTTTGAAATCATTTCAAACCATCTTCAGATCACCTACTATGCTTTTATGATAGCTCTGGCTTTCGGCATATCAGAATTTATCCATTCATATAAAACCAGGCAGCTCCCCGGCTTTTTTAAGACATCCCTCCTTCTGCTGGGTGCCGCCATCATATCTGTGATGGTTAACTTCGGAAGTCTTTATACAACATATGAATATGGTAAGTTTTCAATCCGTGGTCAGAGCGAACTCTCTTCAAACCTTGAAGATAAAACGGCCGGACTGGATCGTTCGTATGCAACCAACTGGAGCTATGGCATTGATGAAACACTCACACTCCTGATCCCCAACATAAAAGGCGGCGCCACAATACCGTTCCCCTCTGATTCGGAGACTGTAAAAACCCTGCGTCAGAATAATGCGGCTCAATATATTAACCAGTTCTACCAGTACTGGGGAACACAACCAAGCACATCAGGCCCGGTATATGTTGGAGCAATAATTTTTCTTCTCTTCATTACCGCGCTTATTCTTGTCAGGGATCGGGACAAATGGTGGATGCTGGCTATAACGTTTATTGCGATTATGCTGGCCTGGGGCAAAAATTTCATGCCCTTCACCAACCTTTTTATGGACTTTATGCCGGGGTATAATAAATTCAGGGCCGTTACAACCATCCTTGTTATAAGCTCCGCACTGATATCAGACAGAAAGGAGATGCTGAAGATGGATGCAATGCGGTCAATGTTTTTCGTGGCAGCGGCACTCGTGGTTATCTATTTCAACGCTACAGGCAAAATGGATAAAAAATACGCAATTGCCGCGATTGCCCTGCTTATCCTTATTGACATGTGGCCTGTAAATAAAAGATACCTCAACAATGACAATTTTGTCAGAAAGAGCGAATTTAACAGGGACCTGCAGGCAACAGCTGCTGATCAGTATATCCTACAGGACAAGTCGGTACACAGGGTACTGAATCTTACGGTTAGTCCGTTCAATGATGGACGAACCTCCTTTCACCACCATTCGATAGGAGGCTATCACGGAGCCAAACTAAGACGCTATCAGGATCTGATAGAACACTCCATTTCCCAGGAGATATCAACCCTTGCCAACAGGGCTAACGAGCCAGGAAACCAGTTAAGAGAGGAGATCCTGTTCGAGGGACTGAATGCGTTGAATATGCTCAATACAAAATATATTATTGTCAACCCTGACACCCCTCCGCTCACCAATCCTGATGCCCTCGGTAATTGCTGGTTTGTCTCTTCTGTGATTGCTGCTGATAACCCTGACCGGGAACTGGAGATGGTCAGTCAGATTGATCCAGCAACAGAAGCAGTTACTGATGTCATGTTTGAGGAAGAGATAAACAAGGCCGGACAAATCACAGACTCTATGGCAGTTATTGAACTCAAATCATACAGCCCCAATGAACTGATATACTCATCAAGTTCAAAAGCAGCACAGACAGCTGTCTTCTCTGAGATATACTATCCCGCCGGATGGAATGCATATATTGACGGTGAACCACATAACCATTTCAGGGTTAATTATGTTCTGAGAGCAATGAATATCCTTCCGGGAGAGCACGAGATTATTTTCAGGTTTGAACCAGAGTCGTACCGTACGGGAAATATTATTTCATTTGCCGGATCAGTGATACTGTTACTTATTATTACTGCCACTATAGTCTATTATGTCAGAAGAAAAAAGATCACTGAAGGATAAGATTGTTCATGCCCGATGTCCGGTCTGCAACTCTGAATCTCTGCTGCAAAACCATATCTCCGCCGACTGGCTGGTTACAGGAGAAAATTATCCTGTTTTTCGGTGCAACAGTTGCGGTTTTATGTTTACCAATAGCTATCCCACCGAGGATCATATAGGGAAATATTATAAATCAGAAGAGTATATCTCTCACAGCAATTCAGCCGCCGGATTATCAGGACGACTCTA
>JAIVHO010000065.1 GCA_020201035.1 Bacteroidales bacterium | reverse complement strand
AGCAGGCAATGTATGGAAAACAGTAAACGGAGGGGTCACCTTTGATCCTGTTTTTGACAATGAGGGCTCCTACTCAATAGGATGTGTTGTTATTGATCCCACCAACAGTAATGTTGTATGGGTTGGTACAGGTGAGAACAATAACCAGCGCAGCGTCTCCTATGGCGACGGAATATACAAGTCGACAGACGGTGGCAAAAGCTGGAAAAATATGGGCCTGAAGAGATCAGAGCATATTGGCATGATAACTATTGATCCCCGCAATCCGGATATTGTCTATGTGGCAGCATACGGTCCGCTATGGAGCGCGGGCGGCGACCGCGGTATCTACAAAACAACTGACGGTGGAGAGACCTGGGAAGCAATTCTTGAAATCAGTGAAAATACCGGCTTTAATGAGATACATATGGATCCCCGCAATCCTGATGTGCTCTATGCCGCAGCCCACCAGAGGCGACGCAGACAGTGGACCTACCTTGGGGGCGGACCCGAGTCAGGCATCTACAAATCAACTGATGCCGGCAAGAACTGGACAAAGATCAACCGTGGTCTTCCGGGTGATGACCTGGGAAGAATAGGTCTGGCCATATCACCTGCCGATCCTGAAAAGATCTACGCCGTTGTTGAGGCACAGGGTAACGGAAGCGGATTCTATCGCAGCACCAACAGGGGAGCTTCATGGGAGAAACGCAGCAATACCGTTTCAAGCGGAAACTACTACCAGGAGCTGATTGCAGACCCTGTAGATCCTGACAGGGTTTATCTAATGAGCGTCTACACACAGGTCACTGATGACGGGGGGCTTACCTTCCGGAACAGGGGTGAGAAGAGCAAACATATTGATAACCATGCACTATGGATTGATCCACAGGACAATAATCATGTACTGGAGGGTACCGACGGAGGTTTATACGAGAGCTTTGACAATGATAACTGGCGCTTCTTCACCAATCTGCCCATAACACAGTTTTACAAGGTGAGCGTTGACAATGAGTATCCCTTTTATAATGTTATGGGGGGAACCCAGGATAACTACAGTCTGGTAGGACCATCGCAGACATTAAGTGCGCATGGCATTGTCTCTTCCGACTGGATAGTCACCGTAACAGGTGACGGGTTTGAGTCTGTTGTGGACCCGATTGATCCAAATATAGTATACTCCCAGTCACAGCATGGTAACCTTGCACGATTCGATAAACTGAGTGGTGAACTAACAAGTATACAGCCCCAGCCGCGCCAGGGAGAGAAGGAGTATAACTGGAACTGGGACTCCCCGGTTCTTATCAGTCCGCACGACAATAAGACACTCTATTTTGCTGCCAACAAGGTATTTAAAAGCACTGATCGCGGCGACTCATGGGAGGTGATAAGTGACGATCTCGACCGTAATATTGACCGTAACCTGCTTCCGGTAATGGGGAAGGTATGGCCAATGGATGCAGTTGCAAAGAACGGCTCCACCTCACGATACGGGGCAGTTGTATCACTTGACGAGTCACGTCTGGTAAAGGGACTTATCTATGCAGGCACCGATGACGGTCAGATAAGTATTACCGAAGATGACGGCAAAACATGGAGACAGGTTAACCAGTTCCCGGGAGTACCGGAGTATACTTATGTATATGATCTGATTGCCGACAAGCATAACGCGGATATTGTATATGCTGCCTTTAATAACCATAAGGCCGGAGATTTCACTCCCTATATCTGCAAAAGCACCGACAGGGGCAGGAGCTGGAGCAGCGTCTCCTCTGATCTTCCTGAGGGAGCGGTGTATGCGCTTGAGCAGGATCATGTAAGTCAGGACATCCTCTTCGCAGGTACCGAATATGGCGTATTCGTTACCCTTAACGGTGGCAAAAACTGGAAAAGACTGAGTAATGGTATTCCAACCACTAATATCCGCGACCTGGCAATACAGGAGCGAGAGAACGACCTTGTAGCAGCATCCTTCGGAAGGGGCTTCTATATACTGGATAACTATGCCCCGATACGTGAAATCAGCAGTGAGAACCTGGCAAAGAAAGCACATATCTTTTCTGTTAAGGATGCACTGATGTTTAACCGGTGGACACCTCTCGGTGGACTTGGGAGTCGGGACAAGGGATTCCAGGGAGAGGACTATTATTCAGTTCCCAATCCTGAGTCCGGAGCACAATTCAGATACTGGGTTAAGGATGAGGTAACCACTCTGACTGCAGAACGCAAAAAGAGAGAATCTGAGGCATTCAAAAACGGAGAGGTGATTCCCTACCCTACAGTTGAAGAGTACAAAGCAGAGCAGGAAGAGTTGCCATCATACCTTATCTTCACCATTGAGGATAAGGAAGGTAACTTTATCAGGGAACTGCGGTCATCGTACAGAAAAGGACTCAACACCATATCCTGGGATCTGACCTATCCGGCAGATTTCTCAGTATCGGAACGTCAGGCTACACCATCGCAGTCACTCCCCGCATCGGGCGTATTTGTTTTGCCCGGTGATTACACCGTGTCGCTGGACGCCAGCATAAAAGGCGAACACCGTCAGCTTGCCGGTCCGGTCGCTTTCAGGGTTAAGGAGCTGAACAACCGTACAATTCCGGCTGCCGACAGAAAAGAGATGTCTGAATTTAAGATGAAAGCGCTGGAACTTATGAACGCTGTAAATGCAGTATCATCAGCCCTTTCAGATATGAATACCAGGCTTGATGTCTACAGGGCAGCAGCCAAAGCTCTCAGGGGAGAGGAAGCGACTCAACTTTTGAATGACGTAACTGATCTTGAGAATAAGCTGAAGGAGGTTCAGGTAATGCTGAACGGAGATCCGGTATCACGTCCTCTTGATCTTGATGGAGACTATGCCCTGAGGTCGAGATCCAGAAATGCCATCTATGACGTAATGGGAACAACTTCCGATGTCACCGGCACAGCGAAAAGGAATTATGAGATAGCGGCAGATGAATTTGCACCGGTACTTGAAAAGACCAAAGAACTGGAAACCCTTTTCAAACAGATGGATGACAGACTCGGTGAGACAGGTGCGCCTATTACACCGGGGAGGCTACCCCACTGGAAGAGATAACAGAGTTATATTTCTGACATCTGTTGCCAGTCGCTCCGCCCAAAGCTGTCGGTTAACCGGGTCAGTATCTCGTTGGAGGTAGACTCAACAGGCTTGTTGGTGATATTAAATACAGCAAAATCCCCTTTCCTGAAGATACGGTAGGAGTATTCAAGCTCCTCCCGTACCTTCCGGGGATTTATATAATCATTATCCTCAGAAAGGCCCAGTTGTGCAACCCTGTTGCTCCGTTGTGCAATCAGATAGGGGGCAGATGTGGTAAGGCCGAAAACACGTCTCTTATCCACCTTCCAGAGTGATAGCGGAGGATCAATACCCGGAACAAGCGGCACATTAGCCACTTTCCACCCAAACATTCCCATATAGATACTCAGGGGTGTTTTACCAGTACGGGAAACGCCGCAAAGAACAATATCAGCCTGTGCGAGACGCTCAGCATCAAGTCCGTCGTCATGTTTCATGGTAAACTCCACTGCTTCAACCCTCCTGAAATATTCAATATTCCTCAGCCGGTAGAGCCCGGGCTTACTTACAGGTTCTCTGTTCAGGAGAACAGAGAGGTAATTCGATAGTCCGCCTACCAGATCAAAATGGTTTACCTTTTCTCTCTCACAAACATCGACCAGCATCTCACGCATCAAAGGATCAACCATTGTGTGAACTATCACACCCCCGGTCCCCTTTGCCCTGCATACGGCATCCTGAACCTTCTGGATTGAGTCCACATCAGGTACCACAACAAGAGGAATTTTGTTATCCGGAAACTGTATCAGAACAGATCTGACAACATTATTTCCTGCCATTCCCTTACCTCCTGATACAACATATATTGGCGATATGCCATCTGCATTGATATCTCCGCTCTTTTCTGCACAATTACTCATCCCGTTAACTTTTTACTTAAACAGGGTTTTTCACCCCTTCATCAATATAGCTCCATTTTTCAGAATGGTTAAACATTTCATTATAAAATTTATCCGGCTGGTTATAGTGCGGTTCAATTTCAGAATAAATAAAATACCCGGAGGGAAAGACTCCCGCCGGGTAGCTGCGTAAATAATATGGTAAAAACCCTTAAATTTTTAATGCCTTGTTACACCTGTTTGAGTATGGTCTTTAACACCTTCTCCTTTGATAGCTTCTTTGTGCAGAAGAACCAGTCGTAACACTTTATATCAGGATCCTTGCTGTCCATCCGGTCTTTTGCAGTACCGCATGAACCAGCTGTTGGAACAATTACATCATCACCCGGCTGCCAGTCGGCAGGAGTAGCAATTTTAAACTCATCAGCTGCCTGAAGGGCAATTATAATGCGGTATAGTTCGCTGAAGTTACGGCCCAGACTAAGCGGATAATAGATAACCGTACGTACAATACCTGCCGGATCTATTACAAACACGGCGCGGACAGCTTTTGTATTGCTTTCACCCGGCATCATCATGCCGTACTTGGTGGCAACTTCCATAGTAATGTCCTCAATCAGCGGGAATGTCACCTCCACATCTTTCATCCCCTTGTATTCAATCTTCTCCTTGATTGTGCGGAGCCATGCTATATGACTGTACAGTCCGTCGACGGAGAGTCCTACCAGCTTGCAGTTTGCATCGTTAAAATCCTTCTCCATTGATGCAAATGTCATAAACTCCGAGGTACATACTGGTGTAAAATCAGCAGGGTGGCTAAAAAGGATTACCCAGCTTCCCTTATAATCGCCGGGAAAATTTATATCACCCTGGGTTGTAACTGCCTTGAATTCTGGTGCGGGTTCTCCGATACGGGGAATGTGTGTTCCCTTCATTTCTGTCTTCTCTTCCATCTTGTTCTTTGTTTTAAAGTTAGTAAATCAATAATTTATGTCTATTAATGCTTTATATCTCCTGGTTATCCTTATTGCTTTCTGTAAAACGTCCGGTAATCTGTATCGTAAGATCGTCAACTTCTATTCCCGGTATCTTCCTGTTCCTGAAATACCCCTCAAGAAGGTTGTCAAGGTCAGGATCATAAAAATCAATAATATTGTCTGATCCGTTAATATAGATATGGTGATGCTTTTCTGAAATCATATCGTATCGCATAATATCCCTGGAGGTACGCACCCTTTCAATAATACCTGCCTCAACGAATATGTCAAGTATCTTATAAATAGTACCCACTGCAATATTGGGATGATCCGCCTTAATGTAATCTATAAGGTCATCGGCAGAAGGATGAGATTTCATCTCCATAAGCGATGAAAGCACCAGCATTCTCTGGGGGGGCGGAAAAGAATTGGGTTGTCACCGGCCTGTCACTGATAAGGGATGACGGAAAAGGGAGCTGCAGATATTCAGCGGATCGACTGGCAGAAATGGCAGGGGAATTCTGTTCTGATTAACGGACAGATACAATTTAATGGATAGATACTATCTTTGTAACCAACAATTAAAGGAGTAACAATGAAAGAGGCGCTGTTTGGCAAAACTCTTAACGAGCTGATTACGGTCACAAAAGATGCGGGATTACCCGGTTTCACCGCACACCAGATTGCCGACTGGATGTACAAAAAGGGTGTCAGGGAGATTGAGGGGATGACCAACCTGTCAAAAAAGGCACGGGGGTATCTGGGAGAGCGGTTTGAAACCGGTCTCACAAGTCATATTGCGGTGGAGACATCTGAGGACGGCACAAAAAAATACCTCTTCCCGGCAGGAGATAAGGGAACGGTTGAGGCTGCCTGGATCCCGGAGTCGGACCGATCCACTCTTTGTATATCAACACAGGTAGGGTGCAGGATGGGGTGCAGGTTTTGTATGACAGGCATGCAGGGATTTCAGGGCAATCTCTCTGTAACGGAAATTCTTAATCAGGTTGAGAGTTTGCCAGAAAAGGATCTTCTTACCAATATTGTATATATGGGTATGGGTGAGCCGCTTGATAATACAGAGAGTGTACTCACTTCAATTGAGATACTTACCGCGGAATGGGGTTATGCCATGTCGCCCCGCAGGATAACCCTTTCCACTATCGGACTTAAGGATAGTGTCAGGAGGTTTCTTGATAAGAGCCAGGCGCACCTGGCCATCAGTCTGCACTCTCCCTTTGCAGAAGAGAGACACAATCTTATGCCTGCAGAAACAGCGCATCCGGTAAAGGAGGTTATTGATCTTATCAGGGAGTATGACTGGAGTGGTCAGCGCCGCATCTCCTTTGAATATATTATGTTTAAGGATATCAATGACAGGGATAGTGATATACGGGGATTGCTGAAGCTGCTGAACGGACTGCACTGCAGGGTTAACCTGATCAGGTTTCATGCTGTTCCGGGCACACCCTACCTCTCTTCTCCCGGGGAGAGAATTACTGAGTTCCGGGACAGGCTCACTGCAGGGGGTATTTTCACAACTATCAGGGCATCAAGGGGAGAAGATATCCATGCGGCCTGCGGCCTGTTGTCGACCCGACTCAAATCTGAAGGTTAGAGAACAGTTCTGTAATCTCAAATCCGAGTTGCGGAAGGTCATAGATAGGAAGTCTGGGTTCTGTTTCTCCTATTGAGTAACCCCATATGCTCTCATATTCATCACGGTTTTCTCCAATCTCTTCAAGCTGCGCAAGATATTCGCTAATCGATTTTGACTCTATGATTATCACTTCGCCCATCTTATGAATGATAGGGCTGTGAACCCTGGTGGGGTCATGCTCAAACCTGAGGATTCTACGACCATACCGGGTAATACCTATAGCCCTGTATGTAAGACTCTTACCCACGCCGGGAAGATTCAGTACATTACGATCAGTAGCAAGAAACGGGAGTCCGGTCTCCCTCCTCAGGTTTTCAATATTTGAGACCATCATTTCGGGCTCATCCGAGAATTCCCTGATCCTTTCATATTGCTCCTCAGGTATTGAACCAAAACTTTTCTCCTCTATCTGTTCCTGCATTGCCCTTGCATTGGTGGCAAAATTGAAATTGTTCTCCATATATCCCTTTACAGTAAAGGTATAATAGGGAAGCACCCCAATCTCATTAAGCGCCTGCCGGAGTCGGGCCGTATGCCCTCTCCTTGAGGCGGCGGAAGTAAATACCAGCTGGTTTACAACAATCCATCCGGCAGAGATAAGTCCCTCCACTGCAGCCTTTGATTCCGGGGTAATCTCCATCGGCGACTGGAAGTGTGTCTGTATCACAAACTGGCGTATACCTGCAAGTGAGGCCTTTCTTTTAAATTCCTTCAACACGGAGAGCAGCTCATCATCTATCCTCTGGGGCAGATATGCAGGCAACCGGGTGCCTAGCCTGACCCTCAGAAGTTCAGCATATTTCTCTCCCTCACCTCTGGATATATTGGCTTTCACCTTCCGTTCTGCCATCCTGTATACTGAGTCAAGTATCCTTTCAAGGGAGGCTGTTGAACTCATCAGGGCATCACCTCCTGTGATAAGTATATCCCTCAGCTGGCTGTCATCCTCAAAGTACTTCATTATCCGTTCAAGCTTTTCAGGCCATGTCTCATTGGGCTTCAGCCTGTCAAGATTGAAATTGAGGTGCCCGTTCTGGAAGTCGTACATTCTCTGGCATGATGAACATAGCCCGCCGCATGCCCTGCCCATTGTATCTGGTATAAGAATTGCGACTTCAGGGTAACGGCGGTGCACGTTATGATGAGTGGGAAGAATCCATCCTGCAGCATTTGGCTTCCCTGGTTCCACCAGGTCCTCCTTTTCCCACGCTACAATTTTGCCGAACTCGTCAACCAGCTGCTTGCTGTAGAGCACGTAGTACCGTATTGCCAGATCAGCGCCAATAGCAAAATAGGGAACCCTTACATGCAGCAGGGAGAGATAATATGGATTTACAAAGAAGGGTATCCCCTGTTCCTCTGCCTCATAGAGAATACGCATTGTATCGGGGTCAAGGGAGTTTCCGAGCATCTCATTAAGCAATTCGGGTGAGCGTACTGCAAAGCGGAGGTGGAACAACCGTTCGCCCCACCAACCAGTCATCTTCTGATATTTTTGTTCCCGGGAGAGTCCTTTTTCGAAGTTATAGCGGTCATCTTTAATATCACCCCTATCCATCCGGTCGATCATAATACCGATTATCCGGTCGCGGTTCTCCTCCCTGAGTCTTACGATCCTGGGATCCAGTCCGGACGGATATCGCTCCATCCAGCCGTCAACATCCCGGAAATTGGGTTTTTCCCTTTTATATGTTCCCATAAACTGCCTGAAGAGATAGAGCATATCCTCAAAAAAAGAGGGTTTTGCCCCACCGGTACCAAATGTAACGGCGAGCCATATCAGCTTTACCGGATCACTGATCGCCATCTCTCCCCTCAGGTTAAGGTCTTCATAAGCGATCCCGGCATTATCAATATAATCAAGTATTCTTATGGCAGCATAGTCCTCCCAGGTGAGCTTTTCAAAGGCCTTCCTTCCTTTCGTATGGCCCGTATAAAAATGCCACGCATCAGGACGTTTCTGCAGAACACCCGAAACCCATGCTCTTACACCCTCAAGAGCTTCAGTCTCATTTCTTGCATTCTGCATTATCTCCTCAAGTACGGGATTCTCCTTTAGCAACTGCTTCAGAACCCGGTGAGCCTTTACAGTGATAGCTATCCTGTCAAGTTCTATAAATCCTTTCTCTCCTGGTTTCATCGGTTTGAGTCTTTTTATTATTTAATGATATATTCTATTCAGCCTGATTTGCCCCCCGCGGAACCATAACGCTATAAACGGTCAAAGATAACCGACCGCGAACCAAAAACACAATAATCGGTGTTGCACCGTTTGCCATGGCACCAATACCCGTTTACAGAATGAAGCCATGGTAATATACACAAAATGAGGCATACTTAAAAATTCCGACACCAATGGCGGCACCTGAATCCGGAGAAATCAATAAAATAGCAGAAGAGAGTTAACTTTGTAATTATCGCCTGCCGTATCAGTTACGGACTGATTTTCAGATCAACCAGAAGAAAATAAACAGATATCAGGAATGGGAACATTTTAAAACCAGTGAATCTGAAAAAACAATTACGTTAACCAATGGATCAGGAAAAACAATTATGCCTGTAGATGTATATTGCCATTTCAGATTTTCTCTTATCTTTGTAATAATTATATAAGTGTATTAAATACATTTAATAAAATATATAGCACAAATGAGGAGATTACCCATTTTAACAGTTTTGTCTGCCGCGCTGCTTGCAGGAGCAGCATCATGCACCACAGAGGTAACTGAGAAAAGGATCAAAACTGACGGTCCGGAAGTTGTTGATTTCAGGGTTCTCCCCTTTGACCTTAGCCAGGTCACACTTCTTGAGGGAGAGTTTGAGCATGCAACAGAACTTAACAAGAAAATTCTGCTTGATTACGAACCAGACAGGCTTCTTGCAACATTCAGGCTTGAGGCCGGACTGGAGCCGAAGGCTGAACATTATGGTGGCTGGGAAGATTATCCGCGCCGTAACCTTAACGGGCACAGTCTGGGTCACTATATGACGGCACTGACCCTGATGTACAAATCGTCAGGGGAACAGGAGTTTCTTGACAGGCTTAACTATATTATCGACGAGCTTGCCATTATTCAGGAAGCTGACGGAGACGGCTATATTGGCGCTCTTCCGGGAGCAAAAAAGGTTTTTGAAGAGGAGGTTGCCAAGGGAGAGATCAGGTCGGCAGGATTTGATCTTAACGGATACTGGGCCCCTTTTTACATACATCACAAGGTGCTTGCCGGTCTGAATGATGCATATCTTCATTTTGGAAATGAAAAGGCACTTGAAATATCGATCCGGTTTGCAGACTGGATATCATCCATTGTTGACCACCTGGAAGATGATGATCTTCAGGAGATGCTGCACTGCGAACACGGTGGCATTAATGAATCCTTTGCAGAGCTTTATGCGATAACCGGTGAAGAGAGGTTTTTAAATACAGCCAGGGTATTTCACCACAAGGCTATTCTTGATCCTCTTGCCAACGGAGAGGATATACTGCCAGGGAAACATGCCAACACCCAGATTCCAAAGCTTATAGGACTTGCCAGGCTTTATGAGCTGACAGGAAATGAAACAGATCGCATGACCGCCGAGTATTTCTGGGACAGGGTAGTCAACCATCACTCCTATGTAACCGGAGGTAATGGCAATAATGAGTATTTCGGTGAACCTGACCAGTTAAATGACAGGCTTGGCCAGCACACTACTGAAACATGTAACGTATACAATATGCTTAAACTCTCAGAGCACCTGTTTGAATGGGATGGATCGCCCGTGGTGGCAGATTTTTATGAGAGGGCTCTTCTTAACCATATTCACTCATCACAGCATCCTGAGACAGGGAGGGTTATCTACAACCTGACAATTGACATGGGCGGTTACAAGACCTATCAGAACCCCGAGCATTTCACCTGCTGCGTGGGATCAGGGATGGAGAATCACTCAAAATACGGCGCAAACATATTTTACCACAATGATGAAGAGCTTTTCCTCTTCCAGTACATTGCATCAGAGCTTAACTGGGAAGAGAACGGGCTCAGGGTCAGGATGAATACCGATTTCCCGAACGAGCAGGGTGCCACTCTGGAGTTCCTGAATGAGGAGGAGGTTCCGATGACTTTGCAGATAAGATATCCATACTGGGCAGAGAAAGGAATTACCATTACTGTTAACGGTAAGAAGAAACGGGTGAGGCAGGAGCCCGGAAGTTTTGTTCCGGTAAGCGGCAAATGGAAAAAGGGCGATGTTGTACGGATCGATATTCCTTTTAGCCTGAGAACAGAGGCTATGCCTGACAACCCAAAGAGAATTGCCATTATGTACGGTCCTCTGGTTCTTGCCGGAGATCTGGGTGAGGTAAGAGATCCTGCTGCCAACGAGCCGATGTATGTTCCGGTTATTATGGCTGACAAGGATAATCTTAACGAGTGGCTGATACCTGTTGAAGACAAGGTTAACACATTTATGATGACCGGTGCCGGTCAGCCAAGGGATGTTGAGCTGAAGCCGTTCTACAGTACACACGACAGGCGATTTACAATCTACTGGGATCTCTTTACACAGGAGGAGTGGGATGCACTGCAGGAGGAGTACCAAAGGCAGGAAGAGTACAAGCTTGCCCTTGAGTCGAAGACCATTGATTTTGCCCAGCCGGGAGAGATGCAGCCGGAGCGCGACCATAACTTTCAGGGAGAGAACAGCACCCCCACACGATATAACGGCAGGGCCGGCAGGGAGTCAAGAGGAGGCTGGTTCTCGTTTGATATGAAGGTGAACCCGGATAGTCCCAATGCACTTGTGGTGGATTACTGGGGAGGATTCCCGGGCAGCAAAACATTTGATATACTGGTAAGTGACAAGGTGATAGCCACTGAGAATATTTCCAACAAAAAGGATGGGGAATTTATTGATGTAACCTACGAAATACCTGAAGATCTTACAGTAGGCAAATTTCAGGTTACCGTTAAATTCAGGGCTCATGAAGGCCATATGGCCGGTCCGCTCTACGGTGTCAGAATTATCAGAAACGAATAGAAGGAAAAACATTGCAAAAGCTCCACCGGTTAATCCGGAAGAGTGATAAGCAGTGTTGATTTTTAGTTTTTATGGGTTAAT
>JAIVHO010000020.1 GCA_020201035.1 Bacteroidales bacterium | reverse complement strand
AAGAATACCAATCTGGCCGTAAACAGATTTTCTGAAGGCAGAGCCCCTTGGTACATTTGTGCCTCTGTTATCCACGCTTATGACAATATAACCCTGCTGTGCCATATACTGATGCCAGAGATCGCCTCCCTGCCACAGATCCCTTACGGTTGAGCTTGCCGGTTCACCGTACACATAGAAAATAACCGGGTATTTCTTTGAAGGATCAAAGCCGGCTGGCTTTATCATCCAGGCATCAAGAACCACTTCGCCAATATCCACCCTAAAGAATTCTTTGGGATTTAGTCCCAGCTTATCAAATCGCTGCTTTGATAACGCATTGTCTTCGAGTAACCTTACCTCCTTATGAGAAGGAAGGGAGATCAGTGAGATCCTGTTAGGGGTAACAACATTATTGAATGTATGAATTGCCCATTTTGCATCATCCGTTATCTGGTAGGAATTAGTGCCTTCAAAACCCGAGGGGGTTACCCTTTCTGCTTCCCCCTTTCCATCAATCCGGCTCCTGTAAAGGTATCGCTGTGTAAAGTTATCAGGTGAAGCTATATAGTAGACATATCCTCCCCTGTCATCAATGCAGCTGATACTTTCAACATCAAATTTTCCTTTCGTGATTGGCCTAATGCTCCTGCCATCCCGTGAAACCATATAGAGGTGAAGCCATCCATCCCTTTCGCTTGTCCATGTGAAATATTTCTCATTATCGAGCCACTTAATATTATCATGAATATCGAGCCAGGTATCCTCCTCCTCTGTCAGAATATTCGAAACCTCCATGGTACCTGTATTACCAACCCAAACCCTGTTTCTGTTCTGAAGCCGGTTAAGCTGCTGTATCATAACCTCATCGGAACCGGGAATAAACTCCATTCTGGCAAGATAATTGTTCCTCGGGTCACCCGGAATATCGAACCACTCTGTATTACCTCCTTCAGAAGAAACTACGCCTACTTTAACTGCGGAATTCGGTGTCCCCACCTTGGGATAAGGGAAGGGAATTATTTTTGGGTATATTGAATCAATATTATTAATAATATAGAAAGTGCCGGTACCTCTGGTATCAGATTGCCAGTATGCTATCTTCTTCCCGTCAGGACTCCATCTGAAGCCATCCCTGCAGCCAAGCTCCTCTTCATAAACCCAGTCAAAAGTGCCATTTATTATATTACCGCCTCCATCGGTTGTTATAGGTGTAACCCTCCCTGATTCAATCTCTTCAACATAAATATTCTGCTTGCTTACATAAGCCACCCGTGATCCGTCAGGTGAGAACTTGGCGAACATCATGGTTGTTGGCTCAACCGATTTGCCCATTTGCCTGAGCTTTCCCGAACCAATATCCAAAACCCAGTAATCGCCACGGGTATGGTATCTCCAGACCCTGCGTGTATTTGTAAAAATCAGCAGTTTACTGTTATCATCAGACCATATATAATCGGATACTGCAATTGGTCTCTCCTCTCCTTCAGGTATCAGCTGGCTGGCAGAACAAATTACTGTGCGTTCTCCGGTTCGGGCATCAAACATGACAATATCCCTTCCACCGGTTTCCCGGTTCGATTCATAGGCAAGATATCCCTTGCTGTCCCTGCTCCAGCGAATCGGTCCGTAGGATTTGTCGCTGTAAACATTGTTCTTGAAAATATCCTCCAGTTTTAAGAGAGGTTCTTCTGTTTGTCCGGAGGCTGTTTCGGACCATCCAAAAGAGAGAAAATAAAAAGTTAAGATTACAGATACCCAATTTTTCATAATTGACAGACTTTAAGGTTTTAAGCTCATTAACAACATGAATCTACGGTTTATAGAAATCCTCTTATAAGATCCACTATTTAATAATAGCAAGTAAATAAAAAATTAATGAATTGGAATAGATATTACTACCTATTAGATATGCTTTTTTGAGGCATCGTCTGCTGTCAGGTTTATTTCAGGATTTACTCCCCATTTCTTTGTCGGCTCCTGCTATCACCAGGCCACCTCCTTCTGCAACCTATACCTGACCTTTATCAAACATATAATGACCTATCTCCCATTATATGTAAATAGATATAAAATGTAATTTTCCGGCAATATTATATATAACAGGATCTCCGATCAATAAAGCCTTAACGATCAATCCCTATCATTACCGGGTACTTAAGCTTGTCTATTTCCTCAAGGCATTCGATCCATGAATCTATCGCTTCGGGGCCGCCGGCATGCTCCATGCTGCTGACCATTGATTCCTTCATGTCTCCCATAAGGGCTGTAGCCTCCTGTATTTTGCCCTCCATCATAAGTTTCTGCACCTCAGCCATTATCTTTTCCTGGTCAACTGCTTCCGTACCACCTGCTCCCAGGTCCTTGTAATATTTATTAAAAACTTCTTCATCTTTATTCTCCCTGTAATAATAATCTTTCAGGTATATATATTTCTTTTCAATTTCATCATACCTGTCTTGATCCAGGATATTCATGACTATCAGGCCCTTCAATTCCGAAAAGACTTTTTTGACAGCCTTGCTGTCCCCTCTAAGGTAGCTTATATGTATACCTCTTGGCTCATAAATGGTTTTTTCATAGAAAAAGGTGGCAGTCTTGACTGTTTCCCCCTGGTTATTTTCATGATGAGGGGCGTTATAAATATCCACATAAAACTCACGTACCTTTTCATATGAATCACGCGTCAGGTACTGTCTGTTATTCTCCGGTGTTTTATTTATAGCTCCGGGATATTCAACAGGTTCCTGGCAAAAAATATGTGCAGGACCAGCAATTAAAAAAACGGATAATAAAAGCAGTGGGGTTTTCATGGTCATTTTTTTTAAAAATGGTTGAGTTGTAAAATACAAAAAAAAATCCGGACCTCAATAGTCGAAGAAAAGCAGGGATCTTAGCTTCGTCAGAACAAATATTAATAGAATTGTAATCCGGAAAGAGCAGTTTCTGCAGCTTCAGTTGCAGCCTGAGTTACAGCATCGTGTCCTGTCCCTTCAACTGTTGACATACCTGCATTAATAACAATAGCGGTTTCAACTTTTGTTCTGCGCATGGTAATCCTGGTTTTTCCTCCAACTTGCTGAACCATGCCAAAAATCATTTCCCCAGCCCCTATTAATGTTCCGGGTTCAATTTCGCCTGACTCCATTTTTGCCACCAGACAATTCATATTATGACGTGGCTGATTATCTGTTGATTGAAGCGGTACGGTGTACCGTAACATATCGAAACCCTGTAGCGACTCTTGCCCTTCGGGAGCTAGAACCACCACGTGCTCAGGGCCAATTCTTGCTCCCCGGGCTGCAAGAGCTGCTGCTATTGACTCTCTAAGCATTTCGGCTTCAGGTGAAATTATCCCCTCCCGAATATCGGTATTGTCGCAAGGGTGTGGTCTTTCATCTGCTGGTCTCAGCGACCATGTAAGTTTATGTGATTCCCAGGGAAAATTGAATTCAAGGGTGCCGGAAAGCACTAAACCACTCTCGGGTAATTTCGGACGGTCCTGAAAAGGGTTATCTGACGAAACCTGCGCCAAATCGGTTTCAACTGTTTCGTCAATATCCCTTAGAATTCCGGCACCTATTGTCATCTTTTCCCGATAGTGCACAGATATAGGCCCAGGCCTGCCGGTAATACCAATGGTATAATGCCCGTGCCGGTAGTTTATCCTCAAATAAGCCTTGTCTTCCAGGCTGCCCTGCCCACTGTTCGAAATGGTGTGCTGACCCAGGTCGTAAATATGTTCGGCGTAGGCCTCCATAGAGCCATGGCCTTTGGCGATCCCCCTCCAGGTTCGGTCATCCTCGTAATCAAGCACCACATCGTATGTTATAGTAAGGCTTGTGTTGCCTGGTAGAGCTCCGAGTCCGACGGGTACATCGGGTCCGCCCTTAATATCGTAGGTTATATTACCAACCCAACGCTCAACCAATTGCCACCGGTCGGGTGAATTATTTTGGGCAATTAATGGCGAATGGACAATACATAAGAGGAATAGAATTGGGACAATGGTTTTTATTCCCGTTTGGGTAATGTTTTCATGCAGATTCATCTTCATATAATTTAGCCTATGAAAAAAACAAGGAAGTGAGAAAAAATAGAAAGCCTCCAACATAATTGACTAAGGTACATAATATTGTGGACTGTTGAAAGCCTGCCTTCTGCTCCTCTTCCTGCCACTGGAACCCGAAGGATGGATTTTGCTTTCAGCAGAAAGAAAGGCTGCCCCGGTATTGGGATTTTCTTATGAGGGGGCGCTCGATTATACATCCGTTTTTCCGGTCGTGAACCGGCAGGTTGGATGCATCACTCCCCCACTCAAACAGTCTTTATCCCAAACAGACTTAAAAAGCTATAAACAGAAACCAACATGAAGCCATCCCAACAAATCCAATTATTTACCATCATCGCCATGGTGGTCGTATTAATGAGTTGTCAGAAAGACGAAGTAAGGGAATTCACTCATTATGATATAAATATGTCAGTAGATCCGGCAGAGCAATATATTGAGGTTGATTGCTATCTCGATCTGACACCCGGCACCACCGGTGATACTATATATTTCTATCTGCACCGGCAGCTGGAGATAGAAAACCTGACTGTTAATGGCAAAAAAGCCCTTATCATCAGTCAGGACACAAGTGATATACGCTATATGCCAGAGGCAACAAGATATGCTCTGAAAATTGAACAGTCAGAGGGTAAGAGTACAGCTCTTCATCTGAACTACTCAGGCCGCATAACTGAATGGAACAAGTGGAGCGCAAGCGTAATAGGCGAAGAGTGGACAGAGATGGGTTTATATTTCCCATGGTATCCGTACAATCCGGCCTTCTCTCCCCTCACCTATAAAGTCAGGGTGGAGCATGACCAGAAATACCAGACATTTATGATAGGTGATAAAACCACAGAAGAGGGTTTTTCCATATACAGAACCTCAGGCCCGGGCAATGACCTGGTATTATGTATGTCAGAAGAGCTTAAAATCATCTCACGGGAAATAGAGGGATATAATCTGAACATCGCCCATACCTCTTTTTCTGAAAATCTGACAGACACACTCTCCTGCGATATGGGATTAATACTCTCCCTGTTTGGCAAATGGTTTCCTTCCGTAAATAATTCAATCTCTGTTGTTGAATCGATGAGAGAGGCCGGTGGCGGATATGCCCGCATAGGAGCCCTTTACCTGCCGGGGTTCAACGAGACAGATTATTCTGAATCACGAAAACCCTATACCCGGTATCTTGCACATGAAACGGCTCATCTGTGGTGGTACAGGGCCAACACCAATAACTGGGAAGACTGGCTGAACGAAGGATTTGCCGAGTATTCTGCCCTTATGGTGCTGCGCGAGTTATACGGACAGGAATATTTTAACAGGTGGATAGAAAAGAAAAAGAAGAGATCTGAAGGGGTTGGTCCGGTATGGCACACTGACCGTAACGGAGAGCAGGCATACACCATCCTGTATGACAAGGCTCCTCTCCTGCTCTATGAGCTTGAAGTAAGGATAGGTCCTGATCCCTTTAAACAGCTTATGCGCGATCTTATCATTAACAGGGCAACAACAACAGATCAGTTTATGCAGATACTTGAAAATCTTGAAGGCAGCGAAACAGCGGAGTGGTTTTTAAGCAGGCTTAAGAGCTGATTGGCTATTGCCCTTAATCTATCGGTTCAGGTATCAGCTGGATAAGATAACCGGCAGTAGCAGAAATATCTGTCATTTTGTTCCAACTCCTGTATTTTATTAACTTCGCTACCGGGTAATCTGATTGCCGGGCCCATACAGGCAAATAAACAGGCAAAGAATTAAAGTAAGGAGGAGATAATGAAACGAATGAAAATAGCCAATGTAGAAATTGAAGTCATAACTGGTGATATTTCAGACCAGCCGGATATCATGGCAATTGTGAACGCAGCAAATGCTCAGCTAAGAACAGGTGGAGGTGTGGCAGGTGCAATTCATCGCGCTGCCGGTCCTGGCCTTGAAGAAGAATGCCGGCCATTAGCTCCCATAAAACCCGGTGAAGCGGTAATTACAGGAGCACATCATCTACCCAATAAATATGTGATTCACTGCTATTGAATGATAGTTGCGGGCATTTTAAGTTTATCCGGAAACTGCGTTTTGTGCTTTACAGTCAGTCAGATTTCGATCTGTATCTGAAAAAGCTAAACCAGTAACATTTTCTCACGAACCGATAAAGCCGGTAAAAAAAATATAAATGATGAAAAAAATTATTCAAAAGGCAATTATCCTGTTATTGTTAACCGGGTGCCCGGGCTGGGTGTTTGCCCAGAATAGTGCCACACCGGCTGAGATCAGATTGAAATCCTGGGAGGATCATCAGGCGCTGAAGGAAAAATCCCCGTTTAAGGATATGAAGTGGCGGGCTGTTGGACCGGAATTCAGTGGTGGAAGGATTGAGGCAATCGCGTCTCACCCTGACGAGCCATATACGCTGTATGTAGGGGCCGGATCAGGGAACCTGTGGAAAAGCGTTAACAACGGTACAACCTGGGAACCAATATTCGATAATGAATCCACTTTTGCAATAGGTTGTGTGACTATCGCACCATCAGATCCTAAAACCATATGGGTTGGCACAGGAGAGGTTCTGATGGCCCGTAGCTCATATGCCGGTACAGGGGTTTTTAAATCCACGGATGGAGGAAACAGCTGGCAAAATATGGGACTCAATGACTCACACCATGTTCCGCGTATAGTTATTGATCCGGAGAACCCTGATATTGTATATGCTGCATCCCTTGGACGTAATTACGGTCACAACCCGGAGCGGGGCGTTTTCAAAACAGTAGACGGGGGAAAGAGCTGGGAGAAGGTCTTTTACATTTCTGAAAAAGTGGGCATCGTAGAGCTCCTGATGGATCCGTCTGATAACAAAACTCTCTATGCCGTAGCATGGGAGAGGGACAGGAAAGCCTGGAAAGATGTTTCACGCGGTGAGGGAAGCGGATTGTATAAATCCACAGATGCAGGCGCAACATGGAAGCGATTGACCACAGGACTACCCACAGGTGAATATGTTGGCAGGTTCGGTTTGGCTGTCGCACCTTCTGATCCCAATATAATATACGCACTCCTGGATAATCAGGAGCCTCCTCCGGCAGGCACAAGGAACCAGGGAAGAGGCGAGGTATACCGGTCCGATGATAAGGGCGAAACATGGAAGAAGATGCATAGTGACAGGGTGCCCACATCAATAGGATGGGATTTTTGCCTTATAAGGGTCAGTCCTGATAATCCGGATGAGATATTCGTTCTGGGATTCAAGCTTCTCCATTCAACGGATGCCGGAAAAACCTTCATGGAAGTGGGAGAGACAATAGTACATCTTCTCCCCCATGATATAAGGGTGATGCATGTGGATATGCATGAGATGTGGATTGATCCCAATAATCCCGACAGGCTGCTCCTCGGGAATGATGGTGGATTGTACATCTCATATGACAGAGGTAAAACCTGGATGCACCATAACAATTTTCCTATAGCAGAGGTTTATGCAGTATGGGTTGACATGGATGAACCTTATAATATATACATAGGCACTCAGGATAATGCTGCTCTGTACGGACCGGGCAATCATAATGTTGAAGAGAGACTCACCGTGTACGGGGTTGATGATCCCTGGAAAAATGTTTATCTCGACAGATGGGGAGGAGGCGACAGCTACTTTACATACCGGGACCCCCTGGATAATGACATCATGTACTATGAACATCAGTTTGGGGCTCTCAGGCGCAAAAACATGAAAACCGGCGAGACAAAAGACATCAGGCCAACAGCTAAGGAGGGAGAACCTCCGCTGAGATACAACTGGATGTCACCATATTTCATCTCAGAATATGATCTGGTCACCCTCTATTATGCAGCCAACAAACTCTTTAAATCAACTGACCGGGGTGACAGCTGGACCTGCATAAGTCCTGACCTGACAACAACTCCAGGCCCTGAAAAGCAGGGTAATGTACCATACGGAACCATCACGATGTTATCAGAATCGCCTCTGCAACAGGGGCTGATCTATGCCGGTACAGATGACGGAAATGTTCAGGTTACAAAAGATGACGGAAAGAGCTGGATGCTGGTTAACAAGGGCCTCCCGGGAAAATGGGTGAGCAGGGTAATTGCCTCCCGGCATGAGCCCGCAACTGTTTATGTCAGTATGACCGGTTACCGGGAAGATGACTTCAGTAACTATCTGTACATGTCAGAGGATTTCGGGGCTTCATGGAAATCCATCTCAGGCAATATGCCTGCAGAAGGGATAAATGTAATCAGGGAGGATCCCCGCAATAAAAATATCCTTTATGCCGGCACGGAGCTGGGGGTTTATGTTACACTGGACAGGGGCACTACCTGGCATTCACTCTGCAACAACCTGCCAACAACCCCGGTTCACGATATGGTGATCCATCCCCGTGAATATGAACTTGTGATAGGCACCCATGGCCGGAGCTGTTTTGTGCTTGATGTCAAATCTGTC
>JAIVHO010000064.1 GCA_020201035.1 Bacteroidales bacterium | reverse complement strand
GGAACCTTTACATACCTGTGGGAGGACAGTACTGCAGGAGGAGTCTGGGAGCCTGCTTCGCTTGTAAACAGTAATGATGATTATGACCCGGAGGTACTGACAGAAACAACATGGTACCGCCGTAAAGCCTTTTCAGGAGAGTGTGAACTGGCAAGTAATATTATAGAAATAACCGTTCTCTCTCCTATTTCAGGGAATACAATCCTGGAAGATGAGACGGTATGTTACGGTACAACACCATCCCTCCTTCAGTTTTCTGCTGCATTGGCCGGAGGTGACGGTACATACAGGTACAGGTGGCAGAGCGACAGTGACCAGCTTTTTCCCGCACCTGTTGATGAGGGAACAGAGGCTGCTTTTCAACCCGGAAACATGATATCTGTCCGCTATTACAGGCGAATTGTATATTCCGGTCTGGCCGATTGCTGCGTCGATACCAGCAATACCATTCAGATTGATATATGGGATCTTCCTGTTGCGGATTTACCTGCATTACAGGATGAACAGATTTGTGAAGGAGAGTCCACTGAGATTGAGCTGAATATAGTTTCAGGGCTTGCTCCGTATCAGGTTGTACTTAATGATGGTTCATCCGATTTATCTCCCATGGTCCATTCTGCCGTTGGTACGCAGATCCATCAGATATTTCCAGGATACAGCAGTGATAAAAACCTGACTTATACCATAAATTCAGTTGAGGATGCCAATGGTTGTCTTGCAACAGTAAAACCCGGACATAAGGATGTCGACTTTTACAAGCGACCATCTTCGTTTGCCGGAAGTGATGATGAGGTTTGCGGTTTTGAGTACCGGATGAATGCTGTTTCAAGCGCCGGAACCGGTATGTGGTCATGGGACGGGTCGGAAGATATATTCAGCAGCAATAGTGATCCTGAGGCATCACTGGTATTCAGTGAGTTTGCGGCAGGGGATACAACCCTGGTGTTGTGGTGGAAAGAGGTCAATGTGCTTGAAAGGTGTGCTGATTCTGCATTTATGGAATTGAGATTGTGGAAGGAACCGGATATTGCAGACGCCGGACCCGACTCAGTACTTCTGCCTTTTCAGGTAGATGTGGAGCTGTTTGCTTCCACTCCGGTTTTCGGAACAGGCGAATGGACATCTCTGCCAAACGGGGTTACAGTTGTTAACCTTAATGAGCCGGAGGCCATGGCTACCGGATTGCCCGGGGGGAGCAGTATATTTGAGTGGACTGTTAGCAATGGCGTCTGTGAAAGCAGTATTGATATTATTGAAATGACAGTACCGGCGGTCAGACTGATATCAGGTTTTTCTCCAAACAGGGATGGTATAAATGATTATTTCGTGATTGACGGTCTGGTTGAGTGGGATGGAGGAGTAGTTGACAATGAGTTTGTGGTTACCGACATGACGGGTGTTGTTCAATACAGTGAAACCAATTACGGTAACGACTGGGATGGTCGTGATATGCGGGGTAACCCCCTTCCGTCAGGAACATACTACTACTTTATAAATGTAAAATATTCAAAAGAGGTTCTGTTAAAGGGATATGTCGTAATTAAGAGGGATTAGTTAATGTAAAATATTCAAAAGAGGTTCTGTTAAAGGGATACGTTGTAATTAAAAGAGACTGGTGAAAAGGATAAATGGACTGATACTGCTGTTTTTTCTCCTTGCATTTGTTAGCACAGATGCACAGGAGTATGAGGAGTATGCCGTGGCAATACAGTATCCGATCTACAGCCAGTACCTGATTGAGGGATTGTTTATCAATCCTGCCTATGCCGGAACCAGGGAAGCCCTAAGTATGTCCTTCTCAGGTCGTAAGCGTATGCTGGGGTTTGACGGGGAGTATACACTGGGATCCTTTGCCATTCATGCTCCACTGAAAAAGGACAGGATTGCCCTTGGCTTTTCAGTTAATCAGCTCTCTTACGGTGTCACAAAGCAGACAAGCCTTTACTCCTATTATGCATTTCATATAAAGACCCTTAAGGGAAGATGGTCGCTAGGACTCAAGGCAGGTACAGACCTGGTAAGCCATGACTATTCAGAGATTATTACCCATGACCCTGATGTGGTGTTTGAAACAGGACAGGAGTCACATGTAATGCCCAATGTGGGTGCAGGCGTATACTATAGCAACGACAGATTATTCGCAGGAGTTGCTGTTCCGGCACTTCTGACCTACAAGGTGGATACAACCACTATGGATTACCGGTTTGAGCCGGACTATAAATATTATGATATTCTTGCATCAGCAGGGGCGTTGTTGACAATCTCTGAGATGCTGAAGTTAAAGCCCTCGGTGATGTTAAAGTATTCAATGACAAATTCACTGCGTGCTGACATGAATCTGAATTTTATTATTGCTGATGTGCTGTGGCTGGGAGGGTCATGGAGAACAGGGGAAAATGCCGTTGTGGGAATAATTGATGTTCAGATAACACCGCAGCTGAAGCTCGGTTATTCCTATGACTACAGTCTGGGGATGCTGAGTGACTTTATCGGGGGCACTCATGAGGTTGCACTGAGATTTGATCTCAACAGAAGGGTGGATGCATCAACACCCCGATATTTCTGATATTTGAATTATGATCAGGTTTAACTATATATATATTACTCTGCTTCTGATTCTTGCTCCGGTTGTTATGAAAGGACAGGAGAGTGACATCTATGAAGTTAAGAAACTGCCGGTCAGCTCAAGATTCTATAATGATATGGCTCCGGTGGTAGACAGGGATATAATCTATTTCTGTTCTGACCGCAGATGGTTCGGATGGAGGAATGATGCAGCATTGGACGGTCGAAACCTTTACTCCATCTATATGGCGGAGAGAAGCGACTCCGTCTCTTACGGTGATGTGGAACTCTTTTCCGGTGATCTGGCCTCAATTGCTGATGAGGGGCCATTCTGTTTTGATTCTGACATGAACAGGATCTTTTTTTCCAGAACCATCGATATAAGCAAACGTGCCAGAAGAAAAATCAGTAACGGTAACAAAATAGGGATATTTATCGCTGACCGTACGGCGGACGGCTGGGGGAATGTAAGAGAGTTTATCCATAATGATCCCCGGTGGAATACCGGCCACCCTTCTGTCAGCAGTGATGGCAGATTTCTCTATTTCTCCTCTGATATGACCGGAGGGCAGGGTCTGTCAGATATTTATTTCAGTGAAAATATTAACGGTGAATGGTCCGAACCGGTAAATATGGGTAATGAGATAAACAGCAGCGCAGCTGATCTATACCCATGGATCAGCCCGTCAGGTGAGCTGTTTTTCGCATCTGACAGGGAAGGTGGCACAGGGATGCTTGATATCTACTCCTCAAGGTTTTATAACGGGAAGTGGATGGCTCCTGTTATGCTGCCTGAACCCGTTAATTCACCATCAAATGATTTTGCATATACTCTGGGGGCAGATCCTTCAGAGGTATATTTTACTTCAGACAGGGAAGGTCTTGATGATCTCTACAGGATGAGATCCCTTATAGTCAGAAAAACCGATTGTAATGAAATAGTATATGAGAAATTCTGTTATGAATTTGAGGAGGAGTATGCCGCACGAATCGATACCCTTCCATTTGAGTTCGAATGGGATTTTGATGACGGATCAAAGGCAAAGGGTATAAGGGCAGTTCACTGCTTTGATGAACCCGGCACATATATTGTAAAGCTTAATATTATTGATATAATTACCGGTGAGGTGCAGTATAACGAGACAAGTCTGATTCATGAGGTACAAAGGATGGAGCAGCCATTTATAGAAGTTAAGGATACACTTGTTGCAGGGGATATTGCTGATTTTGATGCATCTCTTACTAACCTGCCGGGATGGGAGATAGAAAAGTATTACTGGAATTTTGATGATGGTACGGCTGCAACCGGGCTGACAGCCGATAAGCAATACAGGATGCCCGGAATATACAATGTTCAGCTGATTGTAACTTCAGCACCAGATGAATCAGGAAACGTAAGGGAGAGTTGTGTGTCGAAAATTATTATTGTTAACCCTGAAAAGTAAAGAAAGGATCTGTTTACCTGTTATGAGTGGAAAATTTCATATAGCATTTTTGCTTTCAGTTCTACTGATTACAGAAGTCAGTATAAGGAATATATCAGCACAGCCTGTGCCGGCATGGGATGAGAATATACCACATCTTATGACTTTTGGGAATGAGGGAGCCACCTCCTGGGGAGATGATGATTTTTCCCAGACATTCTTCTTTAAGATACCACGAAACTATACCGATCCATTTTATATAAGGGTGTTTGATCCCGATACAGGTGGCGAGGTTGATGAACTGAACGGTGAGTGGGATACAAAAATGTCATACTCTATCTACGGAGGGGCAGAATCCTATTCGCATGAGGATGCAAAGGGGCTTGATCCTGTTGGTAACTACCGAAGTGGTGTATTGCTTGCTTCGCGGACATTCGGAAACGAAATGGAATATGATAACCAGTGGTATACATTTGGTCCTTTTAATCCTGCCGAAGGAGAATATGTATCTGATTTTGACGGATATATATTTAAAATTATCTGTGAGGGTGAAGAGGGTGACGATGGTAATATGTACAACTACTACCTGAGCAGGGAGGGTAATGAAAATGTGCCTATAGAAGATGGAAATGCCTTTACATATGAATACTCATTCAGGATGTGGAATGATAACAATCCGGCTAATATAGCGCATATCTATCCATATGTGGATACAGCCACCATTTTTGTGAAACAGAGAAATTTTGACTGGGATAATGATGGTTATATAAGAGTTGTTTCAGTTGTAAGGAAAGGTCAGTTGCAGGATGTTTCAGGCGAGGATGACTGGGCTGAAAGTCAGATAAAAATTTATGATGAAGAGCTGAACTCATCCCTTGATTTTCAGTTTATAAAAAATCAGTCTGGCCTTGTAAGGAATAATAATGTGGTAATCTCGGTGGAGAACCAGTATGGTGAACTGTTGCCGTTCTTTACCATTCCAATCGGAGGAGTCCCTGTTTACAGAGCTCAGCCAAAGGTAACGAGGTTGAATGATAATTATTAAAGGCAGGATAAATGATCAAAAAAGGATTACGAGACGCCAGGATATCAATAATACTTCTGCTGCTGTTAAATACCTCTATTCTTTTTCCCCAGACATACAATTTCCGGAATTTTGACTTAAATGACGGTCTGCCCGGCCGTTTTGTCTATACCGTTAACCAGGATAATGCTGGATTTATATGGGTGGGTACCGGCCAGGCCATTGCCCGGTACGATGGATTTGATTTTGAGACCGTGCCATTTTCTGATTCTGTTTCCACAGCGTTTCCGGTCTCTTCACTTACAGCATCGGATGGTACAATATATTATGGCATGAGTGACGGGTCCATATACAGGGCAGTAAACGGTAATCTACTAAAAGTAAATGGATCAGATGCTTTCAGGATAAATGATCTGGTTGAGACTGATGACGGCTCCGTGCTTGCTGTAAGCCAGAGCAGGGGAGTGCTTGTAATTGATCCCGGCAGTGGAAACGTATCGGGAAAAATAGGATCATCTGCGGATGACCTGTTATACTCTGCCTGCTCCGTTTCAGAAAAGAGACTTTTGATTGGCACACAGCATGGCGTGCATCTTGCTGATTTCAGTGAAGGGTCATTGAAGAATATCCCCGGATCAGACCGTCTGCCGCTTATGAAAGTACAATCTATGGTGAGGCAGCCTGGAACTAATCGTTTTTTTATCGGGTGTGAGATAGATGGACTTTTTATGGCGATGGTAGAGGGTGATTCCGTTGAACTGTCCCGAATCGATGAACTGCCTGAAATAAATATAGCAAGGATTCAGTCCCTTCTGTTTGATGCTGCCGGTAATCTTTGGGTGGCGACATTCGGTAACGGTGCTTTTAAGATGGAAATAGACCCCGTTGACAGTGAACTTGTTAGCATAGAGAGATTTAGTACCTCAGGAGGGCTTCCAGGGAATGACCTCAAGTCTCTTTTTCAGGATTTAGAGGGTAATATATGGATGGGCCTTTACGGTAACGGACTTTCACTTCTGGGATCTGATGCATACAGCTTTTACAAGCCTGGTGCCGGAGATCAGGATAATAATATTATCTATCTTGAAGAGATGGATGGTAAACTAATTGCCGGGACACGGCGCGGATACTATCTTTTTGACCCTGAAGTAAGAAAGAGCGTAAGCTATACAGAACTGGAGAGAAAAACCGGCGGCACTGCAATAACAACATACCATCCGCAGCAGGATGGATCACTTCTGATAGGAACAGGCGGAAAAGGTATTCTAAGGTTGAATGAAAGCGGAGGGGTCACTCCTTTCTTCTCCTCGAACGATAACCTGCAGAATTATATAAATGATATTGCATCAGACAGTCTGAATACGTGGATTGCTACAATGGGTGGCGTTGTTATGCTGGACAATAAAACCGGTGATTATTCA
>JAIVHO010000019.1 GCA_020201035.1 Bacteroidales bacterium | reverse complement strand
GTTCTGCTCTCTCTGCTGCCTAATGACTTCTCCTTTGTGATAGGGGAGAACCTGGGGAAAATATTTCACCTATTCTACAGGCACGGTATCAAGACCAACCTTGTACAGGCAAGTGCTGTAAGTATAGCCGTTTGTGTTGATAATGACAGCGATCGTATTGATGCCCTTACCTCCGATCTGCGGGGTGAGTTCAGTTTCCTGTATAATAAGGATGTGGAAATGATATCTCTGAGGTACTATACTGAGGAGGCCATAAGGAAGGTTACAGAGGGAAAAAAGGTATTGCTGGAACAGCGAACGCGTAAATCGGTTCGCTTTGTGATCGGTTAGGTATTCCTTCAGGGAAGATGAAAGAGCTATACGCTGCTCAATACCACCGCTTACCTCAGATTAGTTACCGGCATGATCCTTTACCTCAGGTTAATTGCCAGCAGGGCCCGGTATCCGGTTGCCGTAATATCTCCCTCTCCTGTTGAATATCTATAGCCTGGAACAATTGAAATAACCTCCTTTTCTATCTCAAGAGTTTCGGGGTTAAAGTACCAGTTCTCTGTAAACTGAAGCTTGGCAATATCACTTCTGCGGTATTCATCTGTTGCCTCCATGTCTCTTAGCCTGGATGGTTTGATCTTCTCACCGGAAAAATAGTCAGTAGCCACGGCCTTTTTGCTGTATACTGCTTCAAAAAGAGCATCAACCATCTCATCTCCCCTGTATCCTTTCAGTCGCTCCGACTCCCATTCGTCATCCTCCGCCTCCGGTATTACAACCACGTCATAAATAATATTACCGGCTACCAGTACTCTTGATTCTGAATCCTGCTGATAATTTTTCTGCTGGTCATCACCATTGCGGCAGCCTGCTGCAATACCAGCAATCAGAATAAACAGAAGTAATCTTTTCATAAAAACAGTTTGTAAAAAATGCAAATCTCTCACTCAAATGGCGGAATCAGGCCTGATCAGTTATCAATACGGTAAAATCAGCTTCACTTACGGTTAAAAGTCAGAGGCATACTGTTTATGTTATCAGCAAGTTCCCCGTTGTTCCAGGCAATTTTACCGTTTACAACAGTAGTTTGGACTGTTGAACTGAACAGGTATCCTTCAAATGGAGACCAACCGCATTTATAGAGTATATTTTTTTCACTCACCCGCCATTTTGATGCTGGGTCAACGATAACAATATCGGCATAATACCCCTTTCTGATATATCCCCTTTTCTCTACCTGAAAGAGGATGGCCGGATTGTGGCACATCTTCTCCACAATCTTTTCAAGCGTGAAGAGGCCTTTATACCACATCTCCATCATTGCCACAAGAGAGTGCTGCACCAGGGGGCCGCCCGAGGGGGCCTTTGTATAGGGCGCCCTCTTTTCATCCAGGGTGTGCGGTGCATGGTCTGTTGCAATAATATCTATCATATCACTATTGACTGCTTCAATCAATGCCTGCCTGTCGCTATCCTTTTTTATTGCAGGGTTCCATTTAATAAAAGCTCCCTTTTCCTTGTAGCTGCTGTCGCTGAACCAGAGATGGTGCACGCATACTTCGGCGGTTATTTTCTTTTCAGACAGTGGCGTTGCGTTGCCAAAAAGTGACATCTCCTCTGCCGTGGAGAGGTGAAGGATATGAAGGCGGGTACCGTATTCCACGGCCAGACTAACGGCCAGGGATGAGCTTTTAAGGCATGCCTCCCTGCTTCTTATCAGCGGGTGGTATTCAAAGGGCATATCGTCCCCATACTCCTCAGTATAGGCCTGCATGTTGGCCCTGATTGTAGGTTCATCTTCGCAATGGCAGGCTACCGGCAGTGATGTGCCTGCGAAAATTTTTCTCAGGCTCTCTTGATTGTCTACAAGCATATTTCCCGTGGAGGCTCCCATAAACACCTTAATGCCGCATACAAGTGCAGGGTCAGCATTTCTGATCTCTTCAATATTATTATTGGTAGCTCCAAGGTAGAAGGAGTAGTTTGTTCTGCTGGAACGGGATGCCATCTCATGTTTCTTCTTCAGCAGATCCATTGTGATTGTCTGGGGTACTGTGTTGGGCATCTCCATCACAGAGGTAATCCCCCCCGCAACAGCAGCTGCTGATTCGGTTGCAAAATCACCCTTATGTGTTAATCCGGGTTCCCTGAAATGCACCTGATCATCAATTACTCCCGGCATCACAAGCATTCCGGTGGCATCAATGGTTTCTGCATCCGGGATATGTACCGGACGTTCACTGCCGGTAAATATCTCCCTGATAAAATTACCCTCGGTTAGGATTGATCCTGTTACGGATTTTCCCTCATTGACTATAAGCCCGTTCGCTATATAAAGTTTTTTCATGATTTACAGCTCTGTTATACAGGGTATTAATATCAGGAATAAAGTTACTATAACAGTGTGGCTATTCCAAACAATCAGCTGATATTTACTGTCTGTTTATATGCCGTGCGCCTTACTGGAAAAATCTGTCCTGATATTCAAAGGGCAGGATTCTCAGCAAACTATATTTCCCTGGCAGCTTAACCGACATAACCTGAAATAATTGACCTCGTTGCCCCTCTCTCTCAGGCGGCTGAACCAACAGAACCTGCGACAGTCCGCTCCGGAGATTCTAATTTACCACTATTCTCCTGTAGGCAATTCCCTCCTGACCCTGGAAAGTTGCAATATATACCCCGGGTCCCGGGAGCTGTTGCGCCCCAATGGTAATATCACCGTTTATCTCCTCTGTCCATACCATTTGGCCAAGGACATTCATAATCCTCATAGTGACAGGCGAGGAAGGAGGGGTTTCGAAACTGATATTAACAGGGCTGTTTCTTTGGGCCGGAACAGGATAGATAGCCAGTCCGGGTCCGTCTGAGAACTTCCTTACTGACTGGGCAGTTGATATAACCTTTGTCCAGTCGTACCACCGCTTATTTACATCGGCTGTATGTGAAACACCTTCGACCAGTTGCAGACGGTAGACGTAGTGGGCTGTACGGGTCTCTTCACCTTTATATATATAGTCAGTATTTGTTATTACTGCAAATACAACGTTGTTTGCAGGTTGAAGATCAAGACTCAGACTGCAGTCGCCGCCATAAACAGGATTGCTGTAGACTGTTTGCCCGTCACGGGTACGGTAGCAGAGCTGTAACGACATATTGGGGCCTACCGGCTGGAAGTTGACGGTAACCACATCGCCTGAAACAACCAGGGGTATCTGGTTGGCTCCCGACCATCCCGGTGTTGTTCGTTGCTCCGGTGTAAGCAGTCCGTTTCCGTCATTGGTGGTTTTTGCATAAGGTGTGGCGTACCATGTTTCAGGGTTAAGCCATGAAGGCTGCCACTCAGATCTTATTGCAGTACCGAACTGCTGGTCCAGAAGCTTTTTAACTGCTCCGGTCCATTCACCCATATCTATAAGTGCCTGTTTTGCACGGTATTCCATTATCAGCTTCCGGGTCTGGTGTTCCCCCAATCCCTCTGCAATGCCCTCCAGTACCCTGCCTTCGGCATATCTCCATATCCAGGGTATCGATTTTGATCCGAGGGTCATGCCGAGGAATGTAGGGAAGATATTGCTGTACTGAACCCCTCCCAGAAGATTACGCCATGTACATATCTGGGTGCCATCAACAAACATATTTACCCCCTCGGCTGAGGGTCCGCCAAAACTGCCATCCTGAAGCCACCCACTGTAGCACTCTATTGGCATAAACGGAGCAACAAAGGATGCGCCATTAAGGAAGCCCATTCTGCTGTAGTCTCCTGATCGCCTTGAGTCTGCTTCCTGCTGAAGCCATGTATTGCCTCCCTCGTGGAACCATGCTGCCTTTTTGCATCCTGGCAGGTCTGCAAGAACTGAGTGAATCCCTTCATGAACCACGGCACCCATCTGGCCTGTGCGGTCACCATACGGGCATGAAGGGTCAAAGGAGTAGACCGGATAGTATGACAGCAGAACCATCGGCCAGCTCTGTCCCTGATAGTAGATGCTGCTCTGCCACCCTCCCAGGGCGGTGTTTGGTTCATTATCGGTACAGAGTCCTGATCCGTAGAGGTATATTGCACTCTTATAACCGTTCTTGGCCCGTTTGTCCGGAGGCCAGCCCATAACATCCCTGAAATATGCAAAATCAGTGTTCATCCTTTCGAGCATGGGAGTTATGGCAGCTTCGGTAACGAGCGGATTGGCATTGGCTCCCCATTTGAAAACCCACCATCCTGACGACTGTTGTCCAACCACTCCGTCACAATCGTCAAGTATATTCTGAGGTTCATCGAGTTCAGGAAATTCATCCCTGAAATCGTAGCTGATCCCTGGGTTATAGTATGACCATGTGTATGGTTCAGAGGGATCCTCTCCAGTTATTACGGTAAGAGTAAAATAGATAGCAGATGTGGCTCCGCACTCATTGATAAAGGATACCGTATAGGTTCCTGAATTATTCTCTTCTGCATTTCGGATTGTTAGCATCCGCCCGGAAGCGGTAAATCCGTCAGGTCCGTCCCAGTACCAGTCACCTTCATCATCTGGCCCGGGAATAAAGGTTACTGAGTCCCCTGTGGTAATGGTGGCATTATTGCGTTCCATCACCGCATCTTCATTGATCCTGAGTGATGAGGTAAGGTCGGTGGGGTCGCAGGGTCCTCCCTCAATACCGTAAACACGCCATTCAAGGATACCTGTGGAGGTTACACTCTTCATATTTATTCTTATTCGGGACGACCTTACCCCCAGCTTAAGGTCGTTGTACTGATTAACCAGAGTATCAATTTTGCCTGCATTTACCCATTCGGTTCCCCCCCAGTATTCTATATATGCATCGTTTGGATGCTGTATGCCGCCACCGTTATCCCACCAGTAGACTGATGTGGAGGAAAGGTCTTTTACAAGCGGCCATTCATACTCTACCCAGTCATATTCACCGTATGCCTCTTCCCCTCTCCAGTTGCCGTAGGCACCATCCGAATTGTCGGCAGATGATGCCGGCGTTATTCCGTTATTTACTGCCGCGAGTGTTTCCCATGGTGATACATGGGAGGTTGATACCGTTGCCGTAAGCGCCAGGTTTGTAGTGTCTGATGTTCCTGTCTGTGCCGTCATGATTGACGGCGTTATAAGAAACAATAGCAATATAGCTCCCGATAATATAGATAATGTATTCTCTCTCACTCTTTTCGATTTTTCCATTCCTGTAATCATAGTTTCCCTTGATACTTTAATCCACCTTCGCGTTCCGCTTCGGCGGACGAGAGGGTGTGGTTAAATTCCCCGGGGCTTGCCCTGGGGTATAATACCATTTATTAATGTCATTGATACACTTATAATATTATTCTTTTATCCATTCATCACATAATAATAAAATGGTCTTCAGGTATTGCTATCTCCTGTATTTTCTGAACAGACTTACCAGCTTCATGCGTACAACACCCCAGAGGGCTTCATTAAAGATGCCTCCGGTCATTTTTGATGTTCCCAGTTTCCTGTCTGTAAAGATAATTGGTATCTCTTTTATTCTGAAGCCAAACTTCCAGGTGGAAAATTTCATCTCTATCTGGAAGGCGTAACCCTTGGATCGAATATTGTCGAGATCAATTGTCTCAAGCACATCCCGCCTGTATGCCTTGAAGCCTGCCGTGGTATCCTTGACGTGCATTCCTGTTACAATTCTCACGTATATGGAGGCTGCATATGACATGATCACCCTGCCCAGCGGCCAGTTTACAACGTTAACACCAGAGATGTAACGTGACCCGATAGCCAGGTCGGCTCCGCTTATACATGTTTCATACAGCCGTACCAGATCACGTGGATTATGTGAAAAATCGGCATCCATCTCACATATTATAGTGTACCCCTTGTCCAGAGCCCATTTAAACCCTGTTATATAAGCGGTTCCCAGTCCCAGCTTTCCGGCGCGTCTTACAAGGTGCAGGTTTGTTCTTTCCCCTGAAAGGTTATCAACGATTTCACCTGTTCCATCGGGGGAGTTGTCATCAACGATAAGTATATCAAATGGTACAGACAATTCAGAAACCGCCATGATGATTGCTTCAATATTCTCTTTCTCGTTATAGGTTGGTATGATTACCAGGTTTTTCGCCGCTTCCATTGTGCGAAAATATATATAATCCCCGGATGATTATAAGATTTAACCAAATTTTAGAGAGCCGTAATATCTTCATTACTGGGCCATCTGTTACTGAATGTATAAATGTAACTGCCCAAAACCTTTGATAATGATTTTGTTCCGGGTTAGCACGGGCTAAAAGTAACCGGACTTTGCATATTACAGTCAGGTATCAGCAGCACTCTATGCCGGTACCGTGAAACCTGAAATCATCACGGAGGATCAGCATCCGTTTTCGTGCCTGTAATCTGCCTCCCGGGTTTATTGGTACCTCTTGCCGGCGCCGCATAACCTGAAATCATCGCGGAGGATCATCATCCGTTTTTGTGCCTGTAATCTGCCTCCCGGGTTTATTGGCACCTCTTGCCGGCGCCGTTCGATCAAAAAAAATCACAAGTCAACCAGCGTTATTTCAATCTGTTGCAGACCGGGGTTTGTTTTTTATTGATTTAAGTGTTAAAATAGTTTTGATATTAAAAAACTCTTCCATATTTTTGCACCCGCTTTTGAGCGATAACAGTTCTTTA
>JAIVHO010000063.1 GCA_020201035.1 Bacteroidales bacterium | reverse complement strand
AAGGTGACGGCAGCCGACAGTCTTGTTCTTGTAAGTTCGTTAATAACTCCTGCTATCCGGGCAATTCTAGATCTCACCAGCCAGCTCTTTAAGGTACTCTATCATCTTTAGCGCATCCTCCTCGCTGACAACATCGGTGTACGACTGCATCAGTCCGGGCGAAAATCCCTTGACAACCTGAGAATTGGGATCATAAATAGATTTAAGGGTATATGCTTCATCAGCAGTAATGCTCGTTTCAACGCCGTTTTCGGTAATAACCCTTTCACTTCCCCAGTATCCCTTGAAGGAGGGTCCCACCAGCTTGCTGCCGTCAACAGAATGGCATGCCAGACATCCGGTGTTTCGCAGCAGTATTAATCCTTCAGGTACTGGAATTGCTGCAGCCTCTGCCAGCTGATCGAGCCATATATCAAAATCCTCCTGCGACATAACCCTTGTCTTGGAGGTCATGGAGGAGTGAAGCAGTCCGCAGTACTCGGTGCAAAGGATATCATACTCACCAACATAGTATGGAGTGAACCACAGAAAGTTGTTGTAACCGGGTACTACATCCTCCTTTACCCTGAAGGCTGGTATAAAAAGGCTGTGGTTTACATCTTCGGACTTCAGATCGATCCTTACCGGTTTGTTTACCGGGATAACCAGTTCCGGGGACATCCGTCCGTCACCATAATCAAATTCCCACTCCCACATCCGTCCTATTGCCACAATCTTCATTGCATCCGGAGGCACCTTACGCATTGGGGCAAACCCGATCCATCCGTAATAAAACATCAGCATTACAAGAGCAAGCGGAATAATTGTCCAGAGGATCTCAAGCTTCAGACTTCCGCGGAATTGTTTTGCCTCATGCCCCTTGCTTCTCCTGTATTTGATAACGGTGTAGATCATAAAAGCGGAGATACCGATGATAAAGACAATGGCAATCCCGAAGATGACGGCGAACGCCCTGTCAACTCCTTCAACCATATTTGATGCACCTGAAAACATATCTTTTATAATTTAACCGGTTACCTGAAAAAATAATCAATAAACGTTACAATAATGATTAGTCCGTAGAGCACGAATACCATTCCCACCAACAGTCTAAGCAGCAGACTCTCAAACTTGAGATGCATAAAGTAGAGGAGCACAATAAATACCTTTACCGATGCCACGGTAAGAGCTACAAAAACAGAGAGTGCCCCGAAGTGCAGTTCAGTGATAAGCACCGATAAGAGTGTAAGAAAGAGAAGTGCCAAAAGAACGAGGGCCAGCTCCCGGTAGCGTGAAATATGTGTATCGCTTTTACTCATCTGCATCATGTTACAAGATACAATAAAGGAAAGAGGAAAATCCATATCAGGTCAACAAGGTGCCAGTAGAGGGCACTGTTCTCAAGCAGATGATACCTCTCCACGGTGATTCTTTTTCTCTGCACTTTAACAAGTGTAATGGTCAGCAGCACCATTCCTACCAGTACGTGAAGTGCATGCAATCCTGTCATCATATAGTATAAACCAAAGAAGAGTATCTCTCCGTGTTCCATATTCATCATCACCTCCGAGCCCGGATAGAGGTCATAGTGGAACTTGTGACTCCACTCGAAATATTTATTTATCATAAAGACCAGGGCCAGAATCAGGGTAACCCCTATCAGAAGCATTGCCTTTCTTCTCTCTCCGTACCTTACTGCTGTGATAGACATGGCAACGGTCATACTGCTTACCAGCAGGACTACCGTATTGAGTGTGCCTGTAAAGGCATTCAGCTCATCGGCCGCGTTGTGAAACGATACTGAGTGCTGCGATCTGAATACTGCATAGACAAGGAAAAGTCCGCCGAAAAGAAAGAGCTCTGTAAAGAGGAATAGCCACATACCCAGCTTATCTGCTGCATGATCCTGAGGTTCGCTATGTGAGTGAACTGTTGACATCTGTTACTCCTTAGGTTCGGTTTTGGCAAAAAGATATGGCTTGTGCTTTATCTCGGGAATCTCAACAAAGTTTTCATGTGGAGGGGGCGAAGGAATCAGCCACTCAAGGGTTACGCCCTTCCATGGGTTGGCCGGAGCAATTGCTCCCCTCTTGCGGTGGTAGATAAGGTTGGCAGTCATCAGTATAAGTCCGGAGATAAGAATAAATGCTCCTATTGATGATATTACCTGTCCGGTAGTAAACTGCGGCAGGTAGTCAAAATATCTCCTTGGCATCCCCTGAATACCAATAATAAAGAGGGGGAAATAGAGGAGATTGAACCCGGCGAACAGTATACCCCATGCAATATTGGCAATACGGTTACTGTACATACGTCCGTAGATCTTGGGATACCAGTAGTGGATGCCGGCAAAAAAGGCAAACCCCATGCCTCCGAAGATGATATAGTGGAAATGGGCAACAACAAAGTCGGTGTCATGAAGATGCACGTTTGTGGCAAGTGATCCGAGTGCCAGGCCAGTAAATCCGCCTATCATAAAGAGGAAGATAAAGGAGATGGCATAGAGCAGGGGTGGCTTCAGGTCAATAGCTCCGCCATACATGGTGGATACCCAGTTAAAGACCTTAATGGCACTGGGGATGGCTACTATAAAGGTGAGAAATGAGAAGAACCATCTTGACCAGTAACTCATCCCTGAGGTGAACATATGGTGTCCCCAGACAAAATAGCCCACCGCGGCTATTGCGATGCTCGATATTACTATTGCACCATAGCCAAAGACAGGTTTCTGACTGAAGGTGGGAAATATCTCAGTAACGATACCCATTGCGGGAAGTATCATAATATAGACCGCAGGGTGTGAATAGATCCAGAAAAGATGCTGGAAGAGGAGCGGGTCACCTCCCAGGGCGGGATCAAAAAAGCCGATATTAAGGGTGCGTTCCGCAATAACCATAAGCAGTGTAATACCCACGATGGGAGTGGCCAGGACCTGGATCCACGCCGTTGCATATAGTGACCATGGGAAAAGGGGCATCCTGAACCATGTCATCCCGGGTGCCCTCATCCGGTGTATGGTAACAATAAAATTGAGTCCGGTAAGGATAGATGAAAACCCCAGTATAAAGGCCGCCGTAAGGGCATAAATAACGTTTGTTGCTGACTCCGCGCTGTAGGGTACATAAAAGGTCCAACCGGTGTCGGGCGGACCATCACCTGCGAACTGTGACAGAACTCCCAGTACTGCCCCGGTGATATAAAGGTACCAGGAGAAGAGATTCAGTTTCGGAAAGGCTACATCCCGCGCACCTATCATGATAGGAAGAAAGAAGTTGCCGAAAATAGCTGAAATACCGGGGATTACGATAATAAATACCATTATAACCCCGTGTATGGTGAAGATACCGTTATAGGTCTGGGCATCCATAATATCAGGCCCGGGTGCCATCTTCTCAATCCTCATTGCCAGGCCCAGAAATGCTGCCACAAAGAAAAAGATGATAACGGCATATAGATACATCAGCCCTATCCTCTTGTGGTCGGTTGAGAGAAGCCAGGAGAGTATTCCCCTGTGTTTTCCCTGGTAATCGAGATAGCTTATATATCCATCTCCTGGTTGGTTGTTCATAGTACTATTTTTTTACGTTCTTTCTTCGTCCCCTGATAATCAGATAAATAAAGATAACAACAGCAAAGAATATTATAAATGATCCTACAATCCTTGTAATCTGAAGGGTATAGGTACGACTTGCCGGGTCGTAGGAGAAGCAGTATTCAAGCACCTTGTTTATAGTAGGCCTTGAAATTTCCTTTCCCGATTCGATGATTGCCATCTTAAGATCAAAAGGAAGGAATGTTAGTCCGTAGAGGTATCTGGTGATTTTTCCGGACGGACTGATAAGCATAATGCCCGAAGGGTGTGCAAAATCAACTCCCTGTGGCTTATACCTGAAACCAAGGGCATCTGTAATAGCGGTGATGTTTTCCTGCCACCCGGTAAGATAGATCCAGTGCTTTCTGTCCTCTCCCTTGATCTGCTGTACGAAGTTCTCCTTTTTTGTTCTTGCCTTTTCCGGTGTATCGGTGGTGTTGAAGCTGATGGTAATAAGCTGGTAATCTTCTCCCAGTTTCATGTCCAGATTGCTTACTACATCAGAGATGCCATCCATCAGCGGACTGCAGAGCCCGGGGCAGTCAAAATATACAAACGAGAGAACGGTAGGCTTGTCTATCAGCTCTCGCAGGGTAACGGTATCATTATTTTCATTCAGAAACTGCAGGTCAAGCGGGATTGTCTCTCCCAGCTTCTCTACAAAGCCCACTTCAATATCATCCGGATTAAACTCCTGAGATGAAAGGTTCAGTGCTGTAAGAATCAGTAGAAAGGTTAAAATGTTTTTTTTCATGCGTTTGTTTTTTCTTTTTCATTACTCCTATCAGAACATATTCCTGCTATCATAAGGGATCCTCCCAGCAGGGATGTGTCCTTGAGGAGTGCTATTATAACAATAGTTTTGTCAGGGGTATTAAACAGGTGCGGAATATGAATTGCAAGGATAAAAATTAAAAGAAGGGCAGCCAGCACATAGGCTGCAAACCTGACATGCCACTTAATTATTATGCTTATGCTGATACCAATCATTAACAGTCCAACAAGCATTATTGTATATGCTCCGAAAGGAGTAAAGGAGGTCAACATCCCTACATAGTAGTCGAGCATCAGGAAATGGTTGATTCCGAAAAGCGCGAAAGGTATTGCAAAGAGGAATCGTCCGGTGGAAGTAAGGTTATTCATATGCCACTCTTTTTGTAACTAACAAATTATAGCCTTTCATGTTTCGGAAGGAGAGTTATTTTGATCATCCAAACCACCCAGAACCCACATGTCACGCACAGCCAGAAGCACATAAAAAATCATACCCCATACAGAAAAAACGGCAAGGGTGAAGGTTATTATAAGCCATACCGGTGCTTTACGTACGGTGTTCCACATTGCTCTTTTTTCAGTCAGGCTAACAGGGATTACGGGCTCACCAATCATCAGAACGGTATCCGTGGAGGCTATTCCGTACAGATCCTCCTCTGTCAGGCGTGCGCGCAGGGTGACATTGCCTTCCCTGTCTCCCTTAATTCCTTCAGGGATAGTAAAACTGGCAATACCGTCACTGTTGGTATTAATATTATCACCCAGTAGCTGCCTTCCAAAGTACCTCTCTGCACTTAACTGCACCGTTGCATCCGGAACAATTACCGCAGCACCCTCAATAAACCCTGTTACTTTTACAAGTACAGCTCCGTCCCTGTCTGACTTTTCCAGTGTAAGTGCGGTGTAGCTGTAGTCAGGGGCATCACTTCGGCGGGGTGGTGCAACAACCTGTACGTAATCAGTGTTGAATGTTCTTATGTACGACACCACATTCCATATATCAGTCTGGGTAAGAACGTTCTTAAAGCCCGGCATCTGGCCACGGCCTTCTGAAACCTTGTAGAAGATATCACCGTCACTGTTCAGCTGGTACTTTTCTGATGCCGGATCGCCCGGCTGCGGACTGAGTGATCTGAGGAAGTTGTTGCGTCCCGGATTACCATGACAGGAGAGACAGCTTACAGTGTAAATGGTCCTTCCCGCCTCAGCACTCTCCTCAGTAAATTCGAACGGACTGAGCCGGAGGCTGTATTCCTGGGGTACAACCCAATCCTGGGCAGGAAGGTAGTGGGCCATTATGGTGAATGTCAGCAACAGTAATATTCGTTTCATGACCTATTGATTTACGGAATCAGTACTATTTTTATTATCGTCTGTTGCAGCAACCTCCCAGACAGAAATTACCGGGAACAGCTTGGAAAGAATAGTTATTATTATCAGCACAAGTAAAAATGATCCCATGGTTATGGCAGTCTCCGTTATTGTCGGAGTATAGACCATAAATTTTTCCGGTACTCCCTGAGCAGGGAGGTATGGGTGACCCTGTACAGGTACAACGATCAGATATCTTTTAAGCCAGGCAGCAGCCAGCATAACAATTGATATGACAAGCAGTGGCAGTGGTTTTCTCAGGGGTTTGAGCAGAAGCAGTATAAGGGGAATTACCAGTCCGCCGAGCTGGGTAATATAGAAAAGGAGTGCATAGTGGCCGGTGAAAAGCTCTGTAATATGAATGGCATCAAACTTTTTCAGTTTATATGCCGGAACAAGGTATTCGTTGATATTAAAGTAGAGGTAAACAATTGATACCAGAAATAGCAGTTTGCCTATCTTATCAAAATGATAATCAGTGAGATAATCAGCAAGTTTATAATTCTTTCTGAAGAAGTACATTGCAATAATCACTGCAGCTGTTCCGGCAACAAAGGCACCCGAAAGAAAGTAGGGGCCGAAGATGGTGCTGTCCCATCCGGCCCTGGGGGTGACGGCAAAGAGCCATGATGTCACCGTATGTATTGCAAAAGCCATCGGTACAATCAATATCAGGATTATCCTGATAGCCCTGAAGAGTATCTTATACTGAAGGGGAGTATGTCTGAACCTTACCGAGAGTATTTCATAGGCCTTTTTAAGGAATCCGGGTCTTCCGTCAAGATATTTTTTCCCTATCGCCAGGTCAGGAATCAGTGTCAGGTAGTAGAGGATAAAACTCAGTACAAAATAGGTGGTAACAACGGTAACATCCCAGAATATTGGCGATTGTACCCTGCCATACATAAAGACATAAGGCAACCTGTCAGGGCGCCCCATATCAGATACTATTACCAGCCCTGCAACTGCTGCAAAGGCAACTGCGATTATCTCGGCTATCCTTGCCACAGGCTTAATCCATGCATATCCTATCAGCCCCATTACTGAACTGATAAGCATTCC
>JAIVHO010000051.1 GCA_020201035.1 Bacteroidales bacterium | reverse complement strand
ACCGGCAACCGCGGTAATTGAAAAGCGACCCTCAATATCTGTTGTAACACCTGTTGAGGGCTTACTTTTAACCATTACCGTAACACCGGGTATAGGTAATCCATCGGTGTCACGCACTATGCCTGAGATTCTCTCCTGCTGAAATGTGCCTGCCACTTCACTTGAAGAGGGCACTATGGCTATATATTCATCAATTATCTTATATGTAAGTCCGGATTCAGCAAGGAGCTGATCCATTACATCATAGATTGAAATATCTTCCTGTTTAACAGTAACAGGATTAAGTCGGGCCAACTCTTCATTCTTGTAAAAGAAGAAGAAGTCGGTCTCTTTTTCTATCTTGGACAGAACATTCTCAAGGCGCTCATTTTCAATGTCTATGGAGAGCCTGGTCTTCTGCGAATAGACAGATGTTACCGATGCGGTAACATTGATGAAACAGAATAGGTAAAGGACTTTCATCATCATAAAGATTATTATTCCTCTTTTCAGGGATTGATTTACTGGTTTTTTCATAAATTTAGATTGTGGTTTAACACTCCTTTTTTTGCACAAAAGGATTAAAGATCTTTTTGATCTTTACTGTTAGCCGGCCGGGAGATAGTGCAGTTATCTTCCGGCTTTTTTTGTGAAAGGGTCATATCATAGGCGTACTATTTTATTGTTATTATACTCCTTTTATCATCATCTATCTCTATTGCATAATTAAAATGGGATGTGAGTTTCAGTATTTCAAGTACCTGATCAATGGGCTTGTTTTTCAGGATTGCTCCTGAATAGCGGATGGTGCGGGTTGATTCGCGGGCAAAAATGATTTCAACATTATACCATCTCTCAAGATCTTTTGCAATTTCACCCAGTTGCCTGTTTGAAAATGTTATTATACCCTGCTGCCACGAGGTGTAGAAATAGGTGTCAACAGTTGATTTGAGATATTCACCAGTGATCAGGTCGGTCCTTACATTTTCGCCTGGTGAAAGTGTGGTGATATAGTCCTCATCTTCACTTTTTACCGTAACAGATCCCTCAACAAGTGTTACATTGATCTCATTGCCGTCACTGTAGGCGTCCACATTAAATGAGGTGCCGGTGGCTGTGACCCTTATCTTGCCTGCCTTTACAATAAACGGATTATCTCTCTCTTTGGCTACCTCAAAGAAGGCCTCCCCACTGAGATTAATCTCCCGTTCTCCCGAAACAAACAGGGCAGGATAGGTGATACTGGTACCTGAATTGAGCAGTACCCTTGACCCGTCTGCCAGTAGCACCTCGGTAGTCTGGCCGGGAGGTGCCGTTACTGACTGGTATGTTGAGGCAAGCTGTTCCCTGAAGTTCGCAGATCTGTATATAAAGAGTGAAGTGATAACCCCTGCAGTTACCCCCACCGCTGCTGCATACCTTAAAACTGTTTTTATCAGTCGTCCTGATTCAGCACCGGTGATCCTGCGTGCCTTACGGCGCAGCAGATCGCTTCCCGGCCTTCCTTCATGCGCCAGATGGGCAAAGGCCAGCATATTTTTAATAGTGTTAAATTCAATCCGGTTCTCCTCAGACTCTTCAATCCAGTTAAGCACCTCTGACTCCTTCTCCTTATCCAGCCTTCCCGCCAGAAAATCTGTTAACATCTTCTCTTCCATAAAAATTCTTAATGCTTTTTATAATGCTCTCTCTATTAATAACGGCTGAGAGAGAAAATACCCTGATATATCCCCGACAGATATCACTTTTTTTTTGCCGGAGGGTAACGGGCAGGGGTAAACCAGCCACCGCAAGTTGTAACGAACCTATAAATCCCACGGGTTCATATTTAATTTTACGGCAGATTCTGTTTAAATGGCAAGGGAGATAATCAAGGCCAGGGTGAGATAGTCGGAAAGCGACTTTCTGAGTATTGCCAGTGCTGCCGACATATGTGATTCCACAGTTTTAACTGAGATAGAAAGTTTTCTGGCGATATGTTCGTAGGTCATTCGTCTGACCCTGCTCATCAGAAAAACTTTTCTGCACTGCGGAGGCATATTCTCAATACTTCTCCCAATAATATCATAGATGTTGAACAGTGTGTCATCAGATAGTCGTATCTGTTTTAGAGCCAGCATATTGGCTCTGTTGGCTCTTGTTTGTTCAATATTCTGGTGGGCCAGAACAATCCTGCGGTGCTCAAGGAATGAGATCGCCTCATTCCTTGTAACGGTAAAGAGCCACGCACCAATATTTGAGTCACTCGCCAGACGCTTCCTGTTTACCCACAGCTTGGTAAATACATTCTGGATGAGGTCGGCTGTATCGTCCCTACTGCCAATATACTCCCCGGCAAAATTGAATAACCTGTCATGGTAGATACAATAAATCTCCTCAAAGGATTTTTTATCTCCTCTGATCAGCCTTTTAACAAGATCATTTTCAGGTCTGCCCGGTTCCAACTTTAAATATTTAAGAGTGCGTGTCTGTTGCGCACCCTGAATTCTTGTGGATGTTAGTCGGGCCAAGTTAGAAAATAATGGGGTATCCTGCAACCGGCTACCGGGCCACCTTACGGCCAGTTCAATACCTGCATCATCTTCCGGGTGTTAGGCTGAAATCCTCAATAATCAGTTCCGCCTCTTTGCGGTCGGAGGGAGTTACACCCCTGAAAAGCCAGAGGTTTATCATCACTTTTACTCTTGTTTCGGTTGGAATATCTTTCCCGCTGTATTCCCATTCACTAATAATTAGCCGCTCTCCTGATGAAGGTGAATGACCGCGGAAGCTGGTAAAGTGAATACTCTCCCTTTGCCAGTTGATTATGTGAGTGGAGCGTTTCCCTGCCCTGCCAGCATCAAACCTTAGCAGGTTCCCCTCACGATCCGATGGCTGCACTGTAAACTGTCCGGCAGTAGTTCCGCCGTCTCCCCATCTTGAGAACTCTATATCAGCCTCATTCTGGTCGTCGCGGTACAGAAAAAGTCCGGCCACAATATTTTTATCATACCCGTTGATATCTGATGATATTCTGAAGGTATACTTACCGTGCGATACTGCTCCAATAAGGATCACTTCTGCACATTCCCACCTGCCGTTCACGGAAGTTATTCTGAGGTGGAGCCTGCCACGTGAGTCAACCCACACGTTATCCTCAGAGTTAGAGAAATAGTTGGGGCCGGGGGTTTTTGCTCTTTCACCTGAATATGAAACAATCCATTCATGACCGGCAAAGCTGATAACGCGCCTGCCCTCATATGGCGTATCATTGCTACATTCAACCGGGAACAGGGTTGAGAGTGGCATGATCAGGAGTAATAAAATAAGTATCATCAGACCTGAAGGGATCCGGTAAAACGCTGTTTTTATGGTCATAATAATTTTTGCTCCGGCAAAACAATAACCCCGGAGTATTGCCTGCCACAATTTGCCTGCAGGTTAGTCCTGTTTTTTCTCTTTCAGCTTTTTCCCTTTCTCCACTTTTTTCTCCAGTTCGTTAAGCACCCTCTCTGCCTCCTTCAGCTTCTCACTGTTTTCTTCAAACTCCTCTTCACTTATCCGGTTCTCCCTCCTTGCTCTCTCAATCTCCTCCCTTTTGACCCTGATTCTTTCACGGGCTTCAACAGCTTTTTGCTCGCTGCCGGCAACCAACTCATCCAGTTCCTTTTCACTGTTTTCTCTGTTCATCCTTGCCTGACGGGCTCTCTCCTGACCAAACTCCCTTCCCTGCAGATCACCCTTATTCTTTCCATATGCATTTCCCTGATTGCCTCTGTTCTCCCTCTCTTTCCTCTCCCTCTGCTCCCGCATTGCTTCTTTTGTGGTGTCCTGAACCCGTTCTCTCTGATTTCTGAGTGTGTCTGCCTGATCCCTGGCTCCGGTGGTACGTACCTCTCTCTCCTGTCTGCCACGCTCCCGGGCTGTTCCGGAGGTATCTGCCTGGCGTCCCCTTCTCTGTGCCATGGTATCATTACCTGTAACTGTAAAGAGCACAATTAGGATTAGTGCCGGGAATAGTTTTATTTTTTTCATACCTGTAAGTTTTTGTGCTGTGTTTAATTTATAGCTCTCTAAGAATACTGTCAAGCTCGCCGGCAGTTGACTCAATCTCTGAAATAGTACTGTCAATCTCCATGGTGACAGATTCAATCTGTTCAATATCAGCAGGATCAATATTGTCCTGGTTTCCGGAGGAGTTGCCTGAACAGCCGGCAATAATAAATGCTGTTACAGCAAAAGAAAGAAATAGATGCTTCATCTGTTTAATTTTTTTAATTGCATGAAAATAGGATTATTAAAAACTGAGAGCGAATGCAGTCGCTTCGCTCTCCAATGAAAAATTTAATCATTTACTAATTAGAATAAACACTAATTAGAATAAACAGATTAAATTTGTTCATGCCCGGTTCATTCTTTTCATATTTGTTTTATTCCTTTACCTCAAAAGTAACCTTTGCATTAACACGGTATTCGGTTATCAGATTGTTTTTCACAACAGCGCTCAGATCCTTGATGTAAACGGAACGTATACCCTGAACGGTTTTACTTGCTGATTTGATAGCGTTGGATGCTGCATCTTCCCATCCTTTGTCTGATGATGCCAGTAGTTCAATTACTTTTAAAATAGCCATAGTTATTTGTTTTTAGTTAAAAAAATGTTATTAACTATGTAATTTACAAAAAATTGACGGCAATGGCAACTTTATTGCATACTATCTTCTCCGCCTGAAAAGTCTTTTAAAGAATGGTTTTTTTGTCAGCTCTTTAAGGAAATCGTATCCAAATGGTTTTGTCTCCCTGAAATCGTCACAATCGAGTATACTCCTTGTGCTGTCGCTGATATCAAAGATCTGGTGCTGCAGGTATCCCCACCGGTCATCGGCATATGCATGCTTTATAAACCCGGCCCACACCGGCATGGCAGCAAATGCTCCCTGCCCGTAGCTCATCTCTCTGAACCTGATATTCTGGATATCACCACCTACCCATACGCCTGCCACCAGATCAGGAGTAAATCCAATAAACCAGCCATCGCTGTAGTTCTGGGTTGTCCCTGTTTTGCCGGCAATATCTGAATAGATGCCATATTGTGATCTGAGTGCTGCTGCTGTTCCCCTGTTTACAACTCCTCTTAGCATCTCTGTCATTATCTCTGCATTTGCAGGATCACATACCGGTGTTCCGCCATTACCTGTTTTCTCCTCCCTGAACAGCAGGTTCCCATCCTTATCCTCTATACTGGATATCCAGACCGGTTCCATTGAGATGCCTTTATTTGCAACAGCCTGATAAAACCGCACCATCTCGTACAGTGAGACCTCTCCCGTACCCAGGGCTAGCGATGGTACGACCGGAAGTGGTGAGGTGATTCCTGCCCTGTGGGCCATTGCAATTACTGGATCAATACCTGTCTCCATTATTAGGCCGGCGCTTACTGTATTAACAGAATTGACAAGAGCCCCCTTAAGGGAATAGAAACCGCCGTAGGTGCGATCCGCATTCCGGGGTGTCCACCCCTCGTACTCTTCATATACAATACTGTCATTGGGGAGGAAATCGCAGGGTGACATGCCCTGTTCAAGGGCTGTCAGGTAGACTACCGGCTTAAAGGTTGATCCTGCCTGCCTTTTGGCCGTTACATGATCATACTTAAAATACTTGTAGTTAATGCCTCCCACCCAGGCCCTTATCTCGCCTGTTGCTACCTCCATGGCCAGAAATCCTGATTGCAGAAAGCTGAGGTAATGCTTTATGGAATCAAGGGTATTGTATTCTATCTCCTGGTTCCCGTCCCATGTGAAGACCTCCATCTTTTCTGGTTCTTCTGTTTCCATTTCGGGCCGGTACTCGCCGTCATAGTTTACAAGAACCTGGCTCATCGGAACTCCGCTCCATAGATTCTTTCCCTTCCACTGCTCATCAAATAACATCTGCAGCCTGCTTATATGATCCCTTACTGCCATCTCGGCATATTGCTGCAGCCGGCTGTCAATAGTGGTGTATATCCTTAGTCCGTCACTGTAAAGGTTGTAAGGCTCCCCGTTATCCTTATAGTTCTGACTGCACCATTCCGCCATCTCCCCTCTGATTATCTCCCTTAAATAGGGCGCTATGCCTGCATCATGTGGTAAGGGACTGTATTGCAGCATTACAGGTATCTCAATCAGCGAGTCGGCTTCAGACTTTTCAATATAACCGTATTTTGTCATCTGGCTGATAACGGTATTGCGTCGGGCCAATGCATTATTGGGATTAATGACCGGATTAAAAGTGTTGTTGGCTTTTAGCATGCCAATCAGCAGAGCGGCCTCCTCAGTTTTCAGCTCCATTGGATTTTTATTGAAGAACTGCATTGAAGCGGTCTCAATACCGAAAGTATCTTCACCAAAAGGTACGGTACTTAGGTATAGCTCCAGTATTTCATCCTTGGTGTAAATCTTTTCAATCTTTCTGGCAACCACCATCTCCCAGAGCTTGTTGACGGTGACATTGAAAAACTTCATCTCTTCCCTTGGATAGAGGTTTTTTACAAGCTGCTGTGTCAGGGTGCTGCCTCCTCCTGAACTCTCCTTGCTCATAAGCAGTGTCTTTACCGCTACCCTGACCAGACTCCTGACATCAATCCCGTTATGGCTGTAGAAACGGACATCCTCTGTGGCTACAAGGGCATTCCGTAGGGTGACGGTTATTTCCCCGGGTTTAAGATACTGCCTGTTCTGTATATAGTATCTTCCCATAAGTACGGTGTCAGCGCTGTATATCTCGGTGGCAAGCGGATTCTGAATCTTCAGTAACTCCTGTTTTGCAGGCAGATGACGCACCATGCCTGTAAAGACAACAACAATCAGAACCGAAGGCAACAGAATTAGCAGGATTGCAGCAATAATAATTATCCTCCTTAAAGATATCCTCCTTAAAGATGTCTTAATTAAAGATATCCTCCCTGCTATCTTTCCTGACAGTCTGAGAATACCCTCTTTAAAGGTTTTTAGTGCACCTGAAATTTTTTTTCTGAACGGGGAGACCATAATAACATAATTAACTCAATTTCCGGAAAAATAGTATATCACATTAATGCATCAAAGGAATTGTTTAATTTAGCGCTTTATGGTTAATTATTTGACCCGTTACAGTTATTGTTATAAAGATTTGATATAAACGGTTATTGGCGTCACGTACCCCGGAGGTTACGAACTCCGGCTGCCACTTACCCAACTGCTGCCCTCCGAATGTTGCAAGACTGATTGCGGCCCTGACTAAGTATATCTATGAAAAAAGCGAAGAGGATATATGGGTTAACCTGTTTATAGGCAGCGCCCTGCAGACATCCGTCGGAGATATGGGTGTTACGATAGAGCAGGAGACAGGTTATCCGCCCGACGGCAACTATATGCCTGAAGATATCAGGTGGTACGAGACCGGCATAATTGAATGGCAGGTGTCGCGGTAACTTCCTTACCGGATAAGCAGAATTCCGATACGTTTCATAGGGTTGGTTTTTTTCTGATTAAAGTGTTTCTGATAGTAGTGCTTTTATTGTTACTGCCGGTTTTCCGTCTTTTGGTTTATAATTAACACTTAAAGCTATTTACAAATATACAAATTCCTGTCAGAGGGAGTTTGTTGTTTCAAATGTTAATTTCTTTTCTCCGGCAGGTATGAGGTGATCGAAGGTCAATTACATAAGAGAGAACCCGCCATTCTTAATGAACAATAACAGATTGGAGAGGTTGACCAATAGGAGGGTGTTGTTAAAAAAAAACCAGAGAATCTTGTTTAACCTGAGGTTCTTATGTAAATTGTATGGTATGGAAAACAAAGCGCAAAACAAATATTACTGCCCCATGAAGTGTGAAGGGGAAAAGGTTTATGATCAGCAGGGAACCTGCCCTGTATGTAATATGTCCCTTGTTCCCGTAGGGGTTGATGGCAAAAGCCATGAGCATCATAATCATAGTGAGCATAAACATGATAACAAACACAGGCATACAGACGAGCAGGCACACGACCATTCCGAAAACAAGGGGGGGCATAAACTTAAGTCTCGCCCTTACCCGGTGGGTGGCGGGAAGTATTTTTGCCCCATGCGGTGTGAAGGGGATAAAACATACGATGAACCCGGAGAGTGCCCGGTTTGTGGCATGCATTTGAATAAAGAGGAAACAAAACCGGTATCGGGAAGAAAGGGAACAGTCTATACATGTCCCATGCATCCGGAAGTAAAGCAGGATCATCCGGGCAGTTGTCCTGAATGCGGAATGGATCTGGTTCCGGAAAAGGCAGAAGAGTCCAGCGAAGAAGAGAAAGCCTATAAAAAAATGGCTAAAAAATTCAAGGTGGCACTGGCTTTGAGCATACCGGTATTTATCATTGCCATGTCAGATCTCTTCCCCTTTCTTAAACTGGATGAAATAGCATCCAGAAAAGTTTGGGGTTGGGTTGAATTTGCATTGGCTACACCGGTGGTGTTTTATTCGAGCCGGACTTTTTTTAAGCGGGGATGGAGTTCCATCAGGCGTTGGTCTCCCAATATGTGGACATTAATATCCATAGGTGTTGGCGCTGCATACCTTTTCAGCGTGTTTGCCCTGGTTATTCCGGGTTCTTTTCCTGAACAGTTCAAAGATGCGAATGGTAACGTTCACCTCTATTTTGAAGCAGCGGCAATCATCTTAACACTGGTATTGCTGGGTCAGGTGCTTGAACTAAGGGCACACAGCAAAACAAATTCTGCTATAAAGGCACTGCTTAGTTTAGTACCTCCGGTGGCACGTGTTATCCGTAACGGAGAAGAAACAGAGATACCAATGGAAGAGGTGAAGGAGGGTGATATTTTAAGGGTGCGCCCCGGAGAAAAAATACCGGTAGATGGTATCATAACAACAGGAAATGCTGTTATTGATGAGAGTATGATTACAGGGGAGCCTATTCCGGTGGATAAGTCGCCGGACGACAAGGTTACCGGAGGAACCATAAACGGGAACACCTCATTCAGTATGAAGGCTGAAAAAGTAGGTGATGATACCCTTCTGGCACAAATTATCGAAATGGTTAACCAGGCCAGCCGGTCGCGTGCCCCTATTCAGAAACTGGCCGATGTGGTAGCCAGATATTTTGTACAAATAGTTATCGGTGTTGCTGTTGTGACGTTTGTCGTATGGGCAGCATGGGGACCAGAGCCTGCGTATGTTTACGCTTTTGTGAACGCAGTAGCTGTGCTTATAATTGCCTGTCCGTGTGCATTGGGTCTTGCAACACCAATGTCAATCATGGTAGGTTCAGGAAGAATGGCTCAGGCTGGTGTGCTGGTAAAGGATGCCCGTGCCATTGAAGAGATGAACAAAGTGAATACCCTTATCATTGACAAAACCGGTACCATCACCGAAGGAAAACCTGCACTAAAGTCTTTCCACTCATTCGGAGATTTAAGCGAGACAGATATTCTCACAATTGCTGCTTCAGTTGATGCCAACAGTGAGCATCCGGTTGCCGAAGCGATTGTAAAAGGTGCAAAGGAAAAGGGGATAAAACTGAAAAAGGTTGAACAATTTGAAGCCATTCCCGGCAAAGGTGTAGCAGGAATAGTGGATGGAAAAAATATTGGTTTGGGCAACCGCCGCCTGTCAGATGATTTTGGTGCAACCCTTGCAACGGAACAACAGGAAATGGTGAAACAATGGCAAATGACTGGTCAGACAGTTATGTACCTGTTGATTGAAAAAAAGGTGGAAGGCATTGTAAGCGTGGCTGATACCATTAAGGAGTCTTCAGCCAGAGCGATCAGAGAGTTGCAGGGCCTGGGAGTAAAAGTGTACATGCTTACCGGCGATAATGAATTCACCGCCAAAGCAGTGGCTGATGAGTTAAAGCTGGATGGCTATGAGGCAGACTGCCTGCCTGATGATAAGTATAATAAAGTTAAGGAGTTACAGAGAAAAGGAGAGAAAGTTGCCATGGCAGGTGACGGAATCAACGATGCCCCGGCGCTGGAACAGGCTGATGTGGGTATTGCCATGGGAACCGGTACCGACATAGCCATGCAGAGTGCTGAAGTTACTCTGGTAAAAGGTGACCTTAACGGTATCGTCAGGGCGCGGGAGTTGAGCCATAAGGTCATGCGTAATATAAAACAAAATCTGTTCTTTGCTTTTGTTTACAATGCACTGGGTGTTCCGGTGGCTGCCGGAATACTGTTTCCCTTTTTCGGTATTTTACTCAGCCCTATAATTGCCGCTGCCGCTATGAGTTTTAGTTCAGTATCGGTTATTTCAAATGCATTAAGATTGAGAAAAGTATAATTTAGTTTAAACTAATAAATATGAGATATTTGGCGAAATTTTCAGGAATTGTTGCAGTATTATTCATTTCACAGATATCTTTTGCCCAGGTAGGAACAAACGGTGAAGATAGAAATGAGGAAGGAAGGCCGGTGAAGGAATATAACCTTACAATTGAGCAGAATAAAATGACCCTTGGGGGTGTAACAGCTAAAGCTATGTCCATAAACGGAGGTATTCCGGGACCGGTACTTGAGTTTAATGAAGGTGATCTTGCAATAATTAATGTGACAAACTTAATGGATGAAGAAACCTCGGTGCACTGGCACGGACTGATACTTCCAAACATTTTTGATGGGGTTCCATACCTGACCACACCCCCAATTAAATCGGGTATGACATTTCAATACAGGATACCTGTGAACCAGTCAGGAACCTACTGGTATCACTCCCATACAATGCTACAGGAACAAAAGGGTGTATATGGCGCTATCATAATTCACTCCAGAAAGGAAAGCCTGCAATATGACAGAGATTTGGCAATAGTATTATCAGACTGGACCAACGAAAAACCAATGAACGTATTGCGAAACCTGAAGAGAGGAAACGAGTGGTACCAGGTGAAAAAGGGTACAGCTGTGCCTTTGAGCAGGGCTGTTGCGCAAGGAGGATTTGGCTCACAACTGAAAATGTGGCGAGACCGTATGGAAGGGGCAGATATTGCAGATATTTATTACCCGGCTTTTTTAAGCAATGGGGAAAGGCTGGCGGAATATCCGGATTTTAAACCGGGTGAAAAGATCAGGTTGCGTTTTGTAAATGCTTCTGCGTCTACCTATTACTGGATGGATTTTGATGCAGGTAATCCGATGCTGGTAGCAAGCGATGGAGCTAATGTACAACCTGTACACAAAAAGAGATTTCTCTTCGCCATTGCCGAAACCTATGATATTATTGTAACTATTCCGGAGGGTAAACTCGAAATTATTGCCACAGCACAGGATGGCTCGGGGCATACAGCCATTCATCTGGGCAGTGGAAAACTGTTTCCCGCAAAAGTCATTGATACACCGGATAAAGTAGAAATGATGAAACAGATGGCAGAGATGGATATGAAGATGGGTGCGCCTGCTTTAACAGGTAACAAAAAGAAGAAAACACCTGAATTCCTGATGAAAAAATATGGTATGAGTATGGATATGGATGGTGACGGGATGGATCATGGAAAAGAAGACATGCCAATGGATGAAGGGATGGATATGGATCACATGAACCGTGATACCATTCAGGAAGATAAAGCTGCTGAGGGGTTTGATCACATTGAACGCATGAAGCATTTTAACTATAATTTTCTAAAGGCAGAAGAGGAAACCTCTTTTAATGCTGATATTCCGGTAAACGAAATCCTGCTAAATCTTACAGGTAACATGAACCGTTACGTGTGGAGCATAAACGGTACCCCGCTTTCAGAAGCTGACAAAATAAAAATTGAAGGAGGAGAAGTTACCCGGATTGTGCTGAACAATCTGACAATGATGCATCACCCGATGCACCTTCACGGACACTACTTCAGGGTTATCAATGAAAACGGGAGCCGCTCACCATTAAAGCATACCGTTAATGTACCACCAATGCAAAAAGTAACTATTGAGTTTTACAATGAGGAGTATGGTGACTGGTTCTTTCATTGCCACGTTCTTTACCATATGATGGGTGGTATGGCACGTGTATTCAGTTATGATACACCAAGAGATGAACGTTTGAAGGATTTCCCCGTACAGAAACTCATAGATGAAACAGATCACTATTTTTCCTGGGGATTAGCTGAATTAAGTTCTAATTTTTCTGAATTAATGCTTACTTCAGGCAATATTCGCAATGAGTTTAATTTGCGAGCAGAGACTGATTACAACCAAAATTCGGAAATTGAGATTAGCTATAACCGCTATTTAAACGATTGGGTCCGAATCTATGCAGCGGTCAATACCGTAAACGAAATTCCAGACTCATATGATGAATTTACCACTGTTGGATTGGCAGGTATAAAGTATTTCACACCTTATATGTTCAATGTGGATGTTAGTATAGATCATCAACTTCGCCCCAGAGTCAGGATAGATAAGGAAATTCTTCTGTTCCCCCGGATTTTCATTGAGGGGGAATATGAATATCTGGCAGATTTCGGCTGGGTGAATGATCTGGAAACAGGTAAAAGTTTTGTAGGAGACGATGAATGGCTTATCAGAGCCTCATATATATTATCCCGTAATTTTTCCATCCAGGCTAATTATAACAGCCATTATGGCTGGGGAGGAGGCCTGAGTGTCAGGTTTTGATGTAAGCAAGAGTTTGAAGAACGCAAAGGAGATTTAAGTTAACTGGTTGTCAGATTATTGATGTTAATCCTGATTATTACAGATATTTTGAATACCTTGAAGATTGTTTATTGCAGCAGGTCTGACGCTCCAGGATTAATGGCAGCAGGATGGATCTTTGAGGGCGGGCGGAAATTAAGTTTATTATTAACCAGTTAAAATTTATAGCAGATGAAACAGGGATTATTACAACTGCTGACTACCGGCCTTATGCTGGTGATGGTTACATCATGTAATCAGGGTGTGCGCGTAGCCGACCCGGCTAAGTACGGTATGTCGCCTGATACACTGGCCAGAGCCTCTGATCTGATGCAGGGTTACGTTGATGAGGGCAGGATTGCCGGGGCATCACTGCTTGTCTATAAGGATGGAGCGGTTGTTCAGCGGGAATATATTGGTTTTTCAGATATTGAAAACCAGGTGCCATTTGAAGATAATACGATTTTCAGGATCTATTCAATGACCAAGCCTGTAACAGCGGCTGCCCTTATGACGCTCTATGATGAGGGTAAGTTTAAACTTGACGACAAGGTTTCTGCATTTATTCCGGAGTTTGAGTTTATGATGGTTTATGCACCTGAAAGCTCACTTCACTATCTTGAATTTCCGGATGAGCAGATGACAATAAGGCACCTGCTTACCCATACCTCAGGTATTCCCTACGGATGGGATCCCAACTCGTTTGTGGATTCTCTCTACAGGGTGAACAGGGTAAGCGGATGGGACGGTGTACTGGGAGAAAAGGTTAAAATGATAACAGAGATGCCTCTGAAAAATCCTCCCGGCACAAAATGGGAGTATGGTCTTTCCATTGATTTGGCAGGCTATCTGATCGAGGTACTGTCGGGTCTCCCTCTCGATGAGTTTTTCAGAACAAGGATCTTTGAACCACTGGGGATGGATGATACCGGATTTTTTGTACCGGAGGAGAAGCATGCCCGTCTGTCACAGCTCTACAACAGGAGCAGGGATGTCCTTACAAAGGCTCAATATCCGAATGGCGACAGGTTTATGGCTCCGGCAACACTCTTTTCAGGAGGCGGAGGGCTGGTTTCAACGGTACCCGATTATCTTAAGTTCTGCGAGATGCTTCTGAACGGGGGTACACTGAACGGAGTCAGAATACTGGAGGAGTCAACTGTTGAGATGATTATGAGTAATCAGTTGCCTGAAGGGGTTACCTATGGTGATGATATGGGCTTTGGTCTGGCCGGGGCTGTTGACCCGTCAACAGGAGAGTACAGCTGGATGGGAGCAGCCACTACCAATTTCTGGATCAATCCAACCGATAACCTGATAACCATGGTCTTTCTCCAGATGATGCCAAGTGACCACAGATATGCCAACGAGTACAAAAAGATTGTAGACAGGGCGTTAATTGAGTAGGATGCGGAGAAAAGGGGAGATATGACAATGGAACAAAAAGGTTCCGGCGGGGCAAAGAGGCAGTTCTGGCGATGAGTCCAGATCATTCGGCCTGGCAACAGTGACGAACATAACGTCAGTTGTCAATGCAGAAAGGTTACATCACCCACCTTTTCGAAATATGATCCGTCAGCATACTGTCCGGTGACCTTATAGACGTATACGCCCTGAGGCGCCAGGGTGCCCTCTTTAATATATCCGTCCCATCCGTTATTCAGTTCGCGACTTTCGTATATCAGCACTCCCCACCTGTTGAAGATCTGAAGTTGATAGCTGATCACATTCTCCACAAAGGGTCTGAAGACAAAATCCATTCCGTCATATACCCCTTCCTGCCATCTGCCGCCGGTAGGTCCTGACCTGTTCCATCTGAAGGCATTGGCAAAGTTGATATCACCATCGAGCCACTTAACAAAGATGGGTGTCTCAAGCCTTGTTGAATCGATGCAGCCATCGGCGCTGGTAACAGTAAGCCATACATTGTACTCACCAGGTTCCTTATACTGATGCCAGGGACTCTCTTCGGTAGATGTTTCACCGTCACCAAATCGCCACAGGTATGTGGAGTCATACTGACTGCTGTTTGAGAATATCACAATCTGTTTGTTATTAACCACACTATTTGGGAAAGCGGTAAAGAGGGCGACCGGATTCTGGTAAACGGTAACTCTGCCGAAGGTGACCGCTTGTCCCGTGATATTGCTTACTGTCAGCTTAACAAGATATTCACCCGGGGTATAGTATGTGTGAACGGGATCCTTCTCATTTGAGTAGAGGCCGTCACCAAACTCCCAGGTATAGACACTTCCGAACCTGCTTTGGTTGGTGAAGCTTACTGTAAAGGGTGCACACCCTGTTGAATCAGCATCAAAGGCAGCCTCAGGCATTTGTGGCATCATCACCCTTATCTGAATGGTGTCCGCCGCCATACATCCCCATCTGTCGGGTATCGTCTCGTACCATATAACATGTGTTCCCGTGCCGGCATCATCAGGATCAAACTGATTGCCTGTAACACCCGGGCCTGACCATATGCCTCCCTGGGGGGTAGCTGTCAGTGTCACCGGATCACCGGTAATATATTGTGTGCCGGGGTGATCAATCGTAATAACCGGAATAGGCATCACCGTAATAATAATGCTATCGGCATCCTTGCAATCGGCATTCGTAATGCTGTATTTGATCTTATGGTCGCCGGTACCTGCTATAATAGGGTGAAACCGGTTGCCTATAACCCCCGGGCCGCTCCATGCACCTCCCAGATCAACGGCAGTCAGGGTCACCGGAGCACTGTCATTGCACAGAGTGTCCACCGGTGTGATGGTGGCATCTGGTGTGGCTACCGTGATAATGGTCTCGTCATACCCGGTACAGCCGTTGGTATCTGTTATTGTGTAGGTTACGGTATGGTTTCCTGCGCCCGGTATGGCCGGATCAAAGGTGTTTCCCGTAACACCCGGCCCCGTCCATATGCCTCCCGGATCAACAGCTACAAGGGTAAAGGGGGGATCACTGGAGCAGACGATGCCGCCTGAAAGGATGGTGGCATCAGGAACGGGATATACGGTTATGGTAGTTATATCAAAGTCGGAGCAACTGTTGGCATCTGTAATATCATACCTTATGGCGTGATTGCCCGGACCGGCAGTGGCCGGATTAAAGGTGTTGCCTGATACGCCGGGACCTGACCAGGTGCCACCCGCGTCGTGGGCGGTAAGGGTTACCGTTCCGGCATTCTCGCACATAGGGGCAACGGGCGTAATGGTGGCATCGGGGTAGGGAACTATCAGGATGCGTGCCGTTGTTTCCACCGGGGCATTATCCCCGTTAACAGGATCAGCCGGGAGGCCGGGGATATTGGGATCATCGTACGGATTACAGTAGTTCCAGTTGCGCAGTGTTACCTCAAAATATTCACCAACGGCCTTATCGGCAGCCACATTGATCACACCGGAATATAACCCCGAACCTGTTACCGGACCGGTGAGTGTAATAACACTGCCCGAATGGGGCCATGTGTATGCCGTTCCCTCAATGGTGACCGGAGTGCCGGTCATGGTGTTGTCAGTGCCATAGATCCATTGTATCCATCTGGTGTTTACGTTAGGATTATCCGACTCCTGGGGCGGTACACAGTTGAACTGCGTTACATCCTGGAACCGCACATTGGCGCTGGTACCGAAGCAGATGGGGTATATCTCAGGATATATATGCATCTCGCCGCCATTGCTGTCATCATTATCCCAGACGGTAACTATCTGTTCCTGTGACGTGGAGGTACAGAGCACGCCGTTAACCATCAGTGTTGCCCTGGGGTGGTAGTTACACACATCACCTGCCGATGTATAGGTAATAGTTGATGTGGCTTCGAAGACACCTGGTGACACCTCTGTTGCCGGCACCGTTTCCACAAACCCGTTATCCCAGTCGTATCGTATACTCACATCAGTACCTGCATCATTTACACCGGTATAGCTTACAAACCATACCGCTGTAACCGGCGAGCATAACCTGTCCGGAGTGATATTATTTGCTTTCGACAGTATGGAACAGTTCTGACCATACAGGGTACCCGACAGCAATAACAGTACTGTTATATAAACATTTGTTTTCATAAAATTCCCCGCTTCATTAAACGTTACTAACTGCTATTCTGTTACACCAGAAAGATGATATTTATCGTATTGTATAAATTATGGCTCTTTACCTGACCGGGTCAGGCAAAACACTCCCAACGGGTACTATAATATTGAACGGATGCTGAAACTTGTGCTGTCAAAAGGCGGGCAGGTGAAGATTTGCGGAGGATGTGCCGGGGTATCAGCATGATATACATCTGGTGGCTGTGGGATTGGCCATCAGCCTGCCCACTGCTATCGGTTTATTGCATTTGACGCATATACCAAACTCAGGCTTATCTATTCTCAGAAGTACCTCATTAAGCACCATAAGGCGCTGTTTTGACTTTGAGAGAGCCATCTCGTTTATCTCACCGGAGGCATTGCTCTCCTTCGATGAAAACCAGTCATTGGCATCCGCCTGAACATCAGATTCAGCCAGTTCAGTAAGAGTGTTAATGGACCTCTGTAGGGTCGCTATCTCCCTTTCAATATGCCTTCGTATTGCATCTCTCTCGTCCTGTGTTATCATGGTGGCTCTCGTTTCTGTATCAAAATTATAAAATAAAATGGCACCCTGAAAGAAACTGTTTGAATCAATTTTGCGGTCTGCGCTCTTTTTTCAGTCCCGTACTTTTTTGAGCACCCTTCTGACCAATGATTTAAATTCAGGGAATCACAAATTCTATAGCATGATAGGATTACTGATAAATAGAGGCAATTATCAGAATCTGATATCAACCACCTGATCCTCATTGTCTACAACGGCCATACCCACAATATCATAGGTATAGCTATTGCCACAATAAGTATTTCGAGCGGAAGACCCATTCGCCAGTAGTCTGTGAATTTATATCCGCCCGGACCCATAACCAGGGTATTCGACTGGTGGCCTATTGGTGTCAGGAACGCACATGACCCTCCTATGGCAACGGCCATCAGGAACGGGTCACTGGAGAAACCGAGTCCGGTCGCTATGCCCACTGCTACCGGAGCCATCAGTACCACCGTTGCCGCATTGTTGATGATGTCCGAGAGGAACATTGTGATTACCAGCACAACTGTTAGCAGTGCCCAGGGTGGCAGCAGCGTCTGAAGGTCAATGATAAGGGCTGATATCCTTGCGGCACCTCCCGATGTCTCAAGGGCGGTACCCACGGGTATCATGGCGCCCAGCAGTACTATAACCGGCCAGTCAATGCTGGTATACAGCTCTTTCAGCGGTAGTATCCGTGCCAGTATCATAGCAGTGGCAGCCATAACAAACGCGACCTGAACGGGCACCAGTCCGGTCACAATTAATATGATGGAAGCAGCAAAGATTCCCAGTGCAAGAGGGATCTTGGTTTTATACCCGAGCCTCAGTCCGCGTCGCGCCAGAGGAAGAGACCCAATTGAGATAATAGTGTCACTAAGTGCATGCTCCCTTCCCTGAAGCAACAGAACATCTCCTGTTCTGAATTCAACATGATCAAGGCGTTTGTGTATTTTACGTTCGCGTCGGGCCACAGCCAGCAGATTAATCCCAAAACGGCTGCGCATACGCAGTGAGGCAGCTGTTTCACCAATCAGGGGAGATCCGGCCATAACCACAGCCTCTGAGATGGCTATCCTGTCAGATCCTTTGGCATCCTTTCGGAACTTTTTGTCGCCAATCAGTTTCACTCCGGTATCCTTTATAAATGTCTTCAGCTCAGCGGCATCACTTTCAATAATTATTATGTCTTTCAGTTCTACAATCTCCTCGGGTCCGGGAGCATGGATCCGTTTATCGTTTCGTACCATCCCCAGTATCTGCACATCGGCCTTTGAGACAGAGGTAATTTCCATTAAACTCTTACCCTTGATGTCTGAATTCTTTACCACCTCCACCTCAGAGATATAGTCATCGATATCAAAGATTTCCGATTCTGATTTCTGTGCTGTCCTTTTCGGCAGGAGCCGCCATCCCACCAGAGAGATAAAAGCAATTCCCGCAATAGCGATCACCACTCCAACCGGTGTAAAGGCAAACATACCGAAGGGTTCACCAGCTTCATCGGTCCGAAAAGTAGCAATAATAATATTCGGGGGAGTACCGATAAGGGTTGTCATACCACCCAGCAGTGAGGCAAAGGCGATAGGCATCAGTATGTAGGAGGGGGGATGGCCGCTTTTACGGGCAAGGTGAATAGCAACCGGCATCATTATGGCCAGGGCGCCAACGTTGTTCATAAAGGTGGAGGCCACGGCAACAATAAGGGAGAGTGTAATTATCTGAAGCAGCAGGTTGGAACCAAGCCTGAGAACCCACTTACCGATTACATCAATCAGACCTGAAAATTCGAGTGCCTTGCCTATAACCAGCACGGCAGCCACGGTGATCACTGCAGGATGTCCGAACCCCGTAAAGGCACGGGAAGGGTCAATAATGCCTGCAATCACAAGGATAATCAGTGCTATCAGCGCAACAATATCATGACGTATCCTGCCCCATGCAAACAGCAGCAGGGTTAATATCAGTACACCGAAGACTATATTGTGATCCATGGTCATATAAGTAATTTACTCAGTTTGCTCTGTGTTGTATAACAAAAATAGGATTTGTTTCTTTCACGCAGCCATGTTAACAGATATTTCCGTTTTTGTTGCTACCTTGAAATAAATTTGTACATAACAAGGAAACGATGGGAAAAGCGATTGTAAAGTTATATATAGCCACCTATGCCGAGGAGATGCATGTGGTTGAGGTGCCGTGTGAAAAGGGGATAAGCTAGACGACAGGGAGTGGCTCAGCGAGCTGATCAGGATTTCCGTTAAAGAACTGCCCCCGCCAAAACCCAAAAGAAAGAAAAAGAAATAAATTCACCTGGCAGCAGGGTATTTGTATTTTGATAAGAGGTAGTTTACGCTGGATGAAACTTTTTTTGACTTGGGACCATGGCTGCCTGCAAGCAGGCTCAACAATGTTTTTTTTAAATACAGTCGAACCATGATTGAGAATGAAACCTATGACTATTACTTTAGCAACCTGATAAAAGGAGTAAAAAATGAGTGTTTTGCTACGCTTGAAGAATTGTTAAATCAGAATATTGTGACTTTATCATAGATATTGATCAAACTAATGCAATCAGAATTTCAAAAAAGAATTATGGTTATGAGAATAAAATATAATCGATTAATCCCGAAGTTTCAACTGCACAAAACTTAATAACATTAACATGAGTAAAAGAATAAATCCGGATTTGTTGGTCATTGCTGAAGAAGAGAAGGCCAAGCGTGCTGCAGAGTTAGTTATTGCGAATAAAGAGAAAGCAGAACGTGCTGCAGAGTTAGTCATTGCGAATAAAGAGAAAGCAGAACGTGCTGAAGAGTTAGTCATTGCGAATAAAGAGAAAGCAGAACGTGCTGCAGAGTTACTTATTGCTAACGAAGAGAAAGCGAAGCGTGCTGCAGAGTTACTTATTGCTAACAAAGAGAAAGCAAAGCGTGAAGAAGAATTGGTTATTGCTCAGGCAGAGAAAGCAAAGCGTGCTGCAGAGTTAATAATTGCTAACACAGGTAAGGCAAAACTTGCTGCAGAGTTAGTTATTGCAAATGCAATGAAAGCAAAACTTGCTGCCGAATTACTCATCGATAATATTGAGAAAGAAAAACATGCAGCTAAATTAATCGATGCTGACAAAGAACTTACGTATCAACACGAAGAAAAAATAAAACTTGCGGCAGAATTAGTAATTGCTGACATCAATAAAACAAAGCTTGAAGCAGAGTTGGCTATTGCTAAAATTGATAAAGCAAAACGTGCTGCAGAGTTGTTCATAGCAAACAAAGAAGTTGTTTATCAAAAAGACGAAAAAACAAAACGTGCTTCAGAATTAATCGTTGCTGACGCGGAGAAATCAAAACGTGAATCAGAGTTAGTCAATGCGAAAATAGAGAAAGCAAAACGGGCAGCAGAGTTATTAATTGCAAACATAGAGAAAACAAAACGTTCTGCTGAGTTAGTCATTGCAAACAAAGAACTTATTTATCAAAAAAGTGAAAAAGCAAAACGGGCAGCAGAATTACTAATTGCGAACGTAGAAAAAGCAAAACATG
>JAIVHO010000018.1 GCA_020201035.1 Bacteroidales bacterium | reverse complement strand
TGGCAATATCCTGCCCGGCCAGCCAGGTTAATGTTTCCCCCTTCAGCTCCCTGAACTCATATCCAAACCTCTCACTAAACCTGACCTTATCCGTTGGCAGATCATCGGCTACAGCCATAGTGTCGGGATCACGCCGGCGCATATATGGCTCTGTATAGTTGACAGAGATACCGTTGTTTACACGGTTCACCGTTGCTTCAGTGTACATACCTTTGCCCGGCACCTCGTAACTGACATTAAGAGAGTTGCTTGACAATCCTCCCGTAGCGGCTTCAGCCAGCTGGTCAACACTGCTGTAAACCGTGCAGCTTCTGGCATTTGTAATAAGATCCGTTGTGTCAGATGGCAGTACTATTTTTCTATCCTGAAGAAGGTTAATGATATTTTCCATTAATCATCTTTTGTCTTAAAGATTGTTACCATAACGGCGATATACGTTACGCTATTTCAAATTGCCGACAAAATTACAGAATAAAATATATTTACAAAGGAAAAAATCAGGATCTCTTCAATTTCAATAGCAGAATTCAATCCAATAAGTAATCCGGCGCCAACTGAACGCCGGATTACCCAACTAAATACAGCAAGGCCAGCCATAACCGGATTGCCACGCCGGCACCGGCACATCTAACCTTAAACTTACCGGAGCATACTACGGGTTACCATATATGCTTGACTCTCCTCCGTCAATTGCTATTGATTGCCCGTTGATATAGCTGTTTTCCTCACTTAGCAGATATGCTACCACGCTAGCTACCTCGTGGGGCAGTCCAAGCCTGCGTGTTGGATTGCGCTGTGCAAACTCCTTTTCTGCTGCCTTTGGATTATCGGGATTTATCTGTTTGAAAGCTTCAGCTACCATGGGGGTTAAAATTGCACCGGGAGAAATGGCATTGGTCAGTATATCATACCTGCCGTACTCCATGGCTGCATTCTTGGTCATCCCTTCAACAGCATGCTTGGATGCCACATACGGACCCTGATTGAGAACTCCCCTCAAACCACCTACAGATGATGCATTGACAATACGTCCGTATTTCTGCTTCTTCATCTCGGGAATGACATACCGCATTCCATAATATACCCCCATAAGGTTTATATCTATCACCTTTTTGAAGACACCGATATCGTACTGGGTAAGCTCAGCCTGTTTGCCTTCTATCCCTGCATTGTTATAGAAACCGTCTATCCTTCCAAACTTTTTTATCGTCTCATCAACATAGTTTTTTGTGGCTTTTTCGTCAGAAACATCCGCTACCACTTTGAGTAGCTCAACATCTTTGTACTCTGATCCTATTTCCTTTGCAGCCTTTTCAAGGGCTTCGGAGTTATAGTCGACAAGCACCAGTCGGGCACCCTTTGATGCAAGCAGTTCGGCTGTTGCGTAACCCAGTCCCATCGCGGCACCGGTAATAATTATAACTTTGTCTTTCATAGTTCTTGTTTTTTATTTTATTAATAATGTTTATTCTGCCGCCTCAGGTAATGGCAGGGAGAATAGCCGGACCGTTTGTCCGGAGTTGAGGTTTGACTTTATTAAGGAGTTGTTCAGTGACCCTGTATGCACAACATTGGCATAACCAGATATGTTCAGTCAGATGAGGTTAACATATACTTATAAGATACGAAAAAATGCTGAGAGAGCAAGGGCACTACGATACTTTCTCTGTCAGTGTGGTGACATCAGTCTGCAGCCGTTTATCACTAATCCCTTATACAGCGTACACTGTAGCCGTAGACCTGCATATAATACTCACGGTTGGCTTCGGCTGTGCCCCAGCTGAGGTAATGGCACCACCCGAAAGTGCCTGTTAGTGTTGAAGCCCACCAGTAACCATAGTCCCCTTCCAGGAAGAAGCCGGTGTCATACTGCCTGTAGCCCCCCGGGAGTCCTGCAAAGCCGTAGAGGTCGGTGCCGTTGCCATTATAGTTCCATCCGCTCTTGCTTTTCAGGTTAGCACCGGCATCATACCCCTGATACCTTGTCTGGTCCCATTCAGGGTCCCCAACTCCGTACTGACTGTCCACGTTGCCTTTCAGCACCTTCCACTCATCATCCGAGGGCAGATGCCATCCGTCAGGACATGCACCCATGGATGCCGGCCAGTTGTAGAGAACGCCATAGGTGGTGAAGTTTTCCGTTGCCCGGGCTTCAGCTAAGCTGTTGCCCTCATAGCCGTATACATAGTAGTAGGGATCGTTGCCCAAATACTCATCGGACGCACTCACACGCGGCAGGTAAGCCAGATTCTCTGCCATCCATATCTGGTCAGCTATCCGCACCCATCTGTATTCGGTTCCGCCTTCGCGCGGGTCTGTAAATGTTCCGCTCTCCCCCCAGCTGTTGTCAAAGATCATCTCCTGTCCGTATGCTGTACCTGCCTCGCTGGTGGCATATGCACGTACATAATAGATATGATCCTCTGTAAGCCCGGTCAGGGTGCTTAAGTATGAACCTGTGCCTGAGCTGTCAGAGCTGTGAGCATCCTGTATGGTTGGATTGGGCGAGGTGCTCCAGCAGACACCGCGTACAGCTACCCTGTCGCTCCCCGCCGCTGTAACCTCACCGCCACCAAGTGCTGTGGCCTCTGAGATAAAAGTGACCCTTGCCGTTGTTACTGTTGGCACTCTCTCCTTCTCGCAGGAGATAAGGCTAAAGAGGATAAAGGCCAGAAGAAGAACCGGGGTTAGAGGAGTATATTTCATGATATCCGTGATTAGGATGGAGTGGTTATATCAAATATACTGATTTTCTGCGATTTATTATTGGTTCATACTGCTTTGTCGGAGAATTGCTCCATGTTAAAAGAGAGACATTCGGTGGTACATTTTATAAGGATAATAGAGAGTTTCCGTTTTGCCCGGTCCAGGGCTTCAGCTCAATAGAGTATAAGTTTATAATAAGAGGGAAAGGGGAGATGATGTTATTTATCGATTGTTACAGTCTCAAAACCAAAAGGCTGTGTATAAGAATCACCCTTCGAACTATACAATACCGCTCTTATAAATGGCTTATCCTTATAATTTGAATAGTCGAAAATATTTCCTGTTGCAACTACGGTTGTTCCAGGGCCTATCCATTCAATGCTGTTGTAAGCGCTGGCTGTAATTGTAATAGTTTTAGCGTTATTGTCAACCGAGATATTACTTATTCCTGGAACGTTTGCATCGCCAGATTTTCCTGGTTCGTTACAGAAGTAGAAAGCACCATTTTTCATACAATCTAACCAGGCATATTCGTTTAACTCAGGCATTAGCATGAATTGGAAATGTTGGAAACGGTGAGAATTTTTATGACTGTCATCATTTGAAGAACCCCAAACTAATTTTCCTGTTGCAGGGAACAAATTTTCGTTGATGTTATCCCAAATTTGTCTATCGTTCGGATATCTGTCAACCTGGTTAAACACTTCAAGTGTAATGCATGCAGAATAATCTCTGAACCAGGGTATATACCACATCCACAATGATGGTATGTTATATCTGCCAGGGTGATTAATTTGTAAGATTCCTTCCTGTGATTGTACATGAGGAATTCCATTCTCTAAATCACTACTGGTAGCAGTAAAATTCACAAATGCATTCATATGATGTGAGCCGGAGTACTCATTTCCTCTAATGGCAAGCATGCCGGGATTTGCTGGCCATGGCCATGTAGTATAGTTATGATCAGTAATTGAAAGGATGTCGTATCCCTTTTTGTAGTACTCGCTAATAACAACATATGGGCTATCACTTCCATCTGAATTTGTTGTGTGAGTGTGGTAATTACCCTTATACTGTCCATAAGTTGACCAGTTCACATCGGCATAAGGATTTTTTGTTACGTAAACAGTCTGACTGTTTACATCAGGGTTTTTTTTAACAGTAAATGAAATGCTATTTGATATTTGCCCATTTACTGTAACGGTAACATCTCCATCTCCTATAATTACGCCATCAGGCACAGTTGTGGTAATAGATATCGGAATTGATGCTGTTACAGTGGCTGCTGTTCCGTTAAAAAGAACTCTGTTCTCATCAGGTGTATAACTAAAGTTTGTTCCGGCAATTTTCACTTCATCCCCCACCTCAGCCTCAGAGGGAGTTATAGCTGAAATTGTTGGCACTGACAAATCATCATTATCTTCAGAACATGACCAGAATATTCCTGTAATTGCAATCACACTTATACAAAATATAAGTGATCTTCCAAAGGTTGATCCCATGCCTTTAATATTTTGGAATTTTTGTTTCAGATATATTACTGTTATAAATAAAGAGGTGCCAGATACTCCCTGGCACCTCTTTAATTGAAATTACCCTAACCTAAATTAATCCGACCTTACTATAAGTATAAGGTTTCATTAAGCATCTTTATTATAAATCATAGATAATAGTCAACTCAGCAGCATCATCTCCAACATCGGCTTCTGCTTCTCTGCCACCTGAAGACTCAGTGTAACCAACACTGGGACCACTGGGAACCATAATAAAGCTGATGCTGTTACCTGAACTCCAACCTTCCTGATTAATAATCTCAGTTAATATACCGCTCAGATCAACAGTTCTTTGTGCCAGTCCGCGGTCTCCTGCATTCAACCATGGCGGAACTGACCAGACAGAACTGGCCGTTGTCTTAGTCCTGTTAGAGATATTATATAATGCAGGATGGTCCTCATATGGAGCAGCATTGGTTGATTTTTCCCCGAAAATGGTTAACTCAACGTCCTCTGAACCAGTAGCATCACACTCAAACTGAATTGTTGCACTTAAGATAGTGGCACCTGCAGGAATTGTTATGTTATTGAACCTTACTCCAATAACCTGAACACCCTGTTCTACGTCCAGTCCGGTGTTGGGATCTGTCTGAGTCCATGTGTCGTATTCTCCCAGCTCCAGGTCACTGCTTTCCAGTGCCATTGCACCGTTCAGACCTCCTTCTTCGGCATCGTCAAAATCCGAAGAGAGAGGAACGACAAGAGTTAATGATTCAACAACGGTAAAGGGCAAACCATTAGATTCACCGTCAACTGTGACCGTTACATCACCTGTTGTTGCTCCTGCCGGAACAGTTGCAGTAATACTCGTCAGGGTTACTTCAGTAACAACAGCTTCAGCACCATTGAACTTAACAACATTATCTGAAATAGTTGCGCCGAAATTAGTTCCGGTTATTACAACAGAGGATCCAACCTTGCCGGTTGAAGGGTCAATAGAGCTAAGTACGGGGATTATCGGAATACCTGTTGTGTAGGTCAGGGAATTCGATACTTTTCCGTCAGATGTAACTACGACATCCACAGCGGCTCCGGGAGTTACTCCGGGAATTTCAACAGTTATCTCAGTAAGGTTGGCATGGGTGATGTTGGCATCCATCCCTCCAAATGAAACCGAATTATTTGCTTTAGAGGAGAAGTACTCACCCGATATGGTAACTTCTGAACCAACGAAAGAGCTTTGTGGTGTGATAGCTGTGATAATTGCCGGCTCATTATCGTTCCAGAATTTTTCAACACCTTCTTGTTCACACGACCATAGAATTCCTATGATCGTGATAAGGCTCAAAAACAGTATAAACCTCATTTTTGTATTTATCTTTATCTTCTTCATAATCTTAATTTATTTGATTAATTAGATACGATACTAAATACCCTGATACCCGGGATTCTGGGTAAGGGGATTAATATTCAGTTCACTTCTTGGAATAGCGAATACAACCTGGTAGTCGTTGTAAGGGATATTCATACGAGCTGAAGGAACTCCGGGAGCTGTTGCCCTGGGGCTCAATGATCTTACAATATCTCTTTTGTTTCTGATAAGGTCAAAGAACCTGTGTCCCTCACCCATAAGCTCTTTCCTTCTTTCTGTAAGTATCCTGTCAAGGTCTACATTAGCTTCAGCCACTGTTGCAGACGGATTGGCGCGTTCAACTATTTCATTCAGGTAAAAGGCTGCATTTGTAACATCAGAAGGTGACTTCTTAATAGCAGCTTCTGCAGCAATAAGATAAAGTTCTGACAACCTGAAAATAGATACATTGTTGGTGGTTGAAGATGTTACGGGTGCACCACTTCCTTCAAAGTGATCAACAATAATTGCCTTTGTATTTCCCTTACCGGGATATTTAAGTATACGCCCATAAGTAGTAGGATCGCCAATTGTACTGAGCTGATCAATATAAAGCATCCCATTACGGATGTCGTCCGGATCCGACCTTACGAGGTCAATAAGATCCTGGGAAGCTATAAACTGACCATATCCTTCCGGATCGGAAAGATTATTTATTGACTCACCACCTGTATTATCAGCTGCGCTGTTTATGCAGGAGAAAATGGATTCAGAAGAAAAGTCGTTTGACCATGAATCAACATATTCACTACCTGACATAAGTTCATAGGGGCCATTATCGATAACATCAACTGCCAGATCATAAGCATTATCATTATCCTCCATATAGAGATAAACCCTTGCAAGAAGAGTTTTTGCAGCCCATGAGTTTATTTTACCTCCTTTTTTATCGGTTTTAAGAAGTGGGATAGCAGTAGTCAGATCGTCAATTACCTGTGCATAGACCTGTGCAACCGTGCTTCTTGGCTCCTTAGCATCCGGCAGAGCAACTGTAGTAACAATTGGTACACCGAGGGATGCACCCCCGTCATGAGAATAAGGATAGCCATACCAGTTGCAAAGTGCGAAGTGGGCAAATGCTCTTATTGCAAGAGATTGTCCTATCATATCCTGTTTGGAGGCCTCAACATCAGTCAGCTTCTTGATATCTTCAGGAGCCTGTGCACTGGTAGGGTACTCGTTCAGAAAATCATCCGAACATGATTGGAGCATAATAAATATGCCACCCAACAGGATCATTAATATATATTTATTGTTTTTCATCATTTGTCTTTTTTAAGATGTATATTTTTAGAAACCTATGCTCAAACCAAAAGTGACTGTTTTTACCTGTGGAATCTCAAAATATGCATAACCACTTACTCCTCCATGTTCGGGATCTACAATATCCTGCTCCGCAAAAGTTAATACATTCCGTCCTTCGACGTAAACCATTGCATTGGAAATTTTTGCTCTGGATACAATGGATTTAGGGATTGTGTAAGATAGAGTTATGTTTTTCAGTCTCAGGTAGCTATTGTCGAGCAGGAACCTGGTCGAATATACATCGGAATTATTATTACCATTCCATATCCTTTGTGGATGGGCAGCAATATCTCCGGGTTCCTGCCACCTGTCAACCTGAGGCTCGGGAACCACATACTTGGGACTACGTCCGTCATTCCATGACTTATATCCTGAAGCATACCATATCTTTCCTCCTACGGCATAATTGAACCGGAAATTCAGGTTAAATCCTTTAAAGGATAAATCATTGCCGATACTTCCAAAGAAATCAGGTTCCGGTCCACCTACTACAGTAGGTTTTACCCTCGGATCCAGCCCGTCGTGGACAATCTCATCAGTAACGTTCTCATTATCATCCACAGCATACCACATTGGCGACCCGTCAGCCGGGTCTACACCTGCCCAAACGGGTACATAGAAAGTCCAGTATGGAAGACCTTCACGGTGAATGTACCTGCTGTCGATAATGTCTTCTCCGTTATTTAATTTAATAATCTTATTACGGATTCTTGAAAACACCAGTGTTGATGACCATCTGAAGTCACCTGCAATAACATTGTCGGTTCTAAGTTCTAATTCGATACCGTTGTTCTCCATTTCTCCAATATTGACCATGGTGCTTCCCGCACCTACAGAAGGAGCAAGACGAAGGTTCATAAGCAGGTCTGATGTATTTCTTTTAAAGTATTCAATGCTACCGTAAATCCTGTTAATTATTCCAAAATCCAGGCCTATATTGTAGTTCCTGTTCTTTTCCCATGTGAGGTTTGGACTTGCTATCTGGTCTTCAACAGCAGCTCCCATACCATCATATGATGCTGTATAGCTATAGAGTGCCAGGTGATCATACAGACCCCCGGGAAGAGTTCCGCTGGTTCCATATGATGCCCTTAATTTCAGGTCGCTGATAAAACTCATGTTAGACATAAAATCCTCTTCAACTACTCTCCATGCTCCTGACAATGACCAGAAATTCGCCCATCTTTCATTAATACCAAGTCTTGAGCTACCATCTCTACGTATACTTGCAGACACAAAATACTTATTGTTGTAGTCGTAGTTTGCCCTTGAAAGATATGAGATCATAGTAGATCCGCTTTCATAACCCGAAGCACTTACAGGATTGGCAGTAACTGAAAGAACTCCAAGGCTTTCGTTTGGCAAGCCTTCGCCTCCCGCGGAAAAGTATACAGTTCTGTAACTCTCAGCTTCAAATGCTCCGATCACGTTAACATGATGGACATCCTGAAAGGTCTTATCAAAGGTTAAGAGGTTTGAGGTAGATAACTTTTTTATCTGATTATTCCTGTTATATACTTCACCGCCAACATCTTCTCCGGATCTGGATAGGGGGGAGTAATAATTATAATAGAAGCTGTTTACGAAGTCATAACTGTTGGTTGATCTGATTGTCAGTGATTCAATTGGTCTTACCTCCAGATAGCCTGTACTCATGCTTCTGAACACTTTGGCGTTTACTTCCATAAGATCATACTCCCGGAGCAGGTTGTAATATCCTGCATTATCAAGCTCATATTTTAGCTCTCCGTTTTCATCATATGGTGTTTCGGTTGGCCATGTGTTTCTGTTAACGTTATAGAACGGACTGTTATATGCAGTTCCGTTATTCGCTACATCCTGATCGGTAACAGCATTCATCAGGTTTACGCCAAAGCTTATTTTATCGCTTATTTTATGGTCTAAATTCAGTCTGCCTGAATACCTCAGGAAGTCTGAGTTCAGAGCCAGACCTTCCTGGTCGAGTATACTGGCTGATACGAAGAATGTAGTTTTTTCATTACCACCGGAAGCAGATAATTCAGTGGTTTTAGATGTTCCTGTTCTGAATAAGAGGTCATACCAGTCTGTGTAGCCACCTTCAGGCTTATACCATTTAAAAGCTTCCATGGTTCCCTGTACTTCAGGGGCGCCTTCGCCATAATAGTTAACCAGAGACTCTCTCATTAATTCTACGAAGTCGTCGCCGCTTGCAGCTTTATAGTTTTCAACTGCAAAGTCAGAAAAACCGAATGAGGACTTTAAGTTATATTTCGTGTCGCCACTTCTGCCTTTCTTGGTAGTGATAAGTATAACACCATTAGCGGCTCTTGATCCATAGAGTGAGGCTGCGGCCGCATCTTTCAGAATGGTAATATTATCAATATCACCCGGGTTCAGTGTTGACATCAGGTTACCTCCTTCATATAGTTCCCCGGTAGTCATCGGTACTCCGTCTATTACATAGAGGGGGGAGTTGGAAGCCGAAAATGATCCTCTGCCCCTGATCCTTATTTCTGAGCCTGAACCTGGCTGGCCGCTTGTTTCAGCCACGGTAACACCTGCCACACTTCCTGCAAGTGCTTTTTCAAATGATGTCACAGGAACTCTTTCTATAGCTTCGCTTCGTACAGCAGTGGCAGATCCTGTAAAAGAAACCTTACTCGCGGTTCCATAAGCAACTACGATTACATCATCAATCGCCTGCAAGGACTCTTCCAGCGATACATCTATTGTGGTTTTACTTCCTACCGCTATCTCCTGGGTAGTGTAACCTATAAATGAAAAAGAGAGAACAGCATCACTGTCAGGTACCTGTAGGGTGTATTTACCGTCGGTATCAGTTACTGTCCCAACCGAGGTGTCTTTAATCTGCACTGTTACACCAGGTAGTGTTTCACCGGTAGCTTTATCAACCACCGTTCCTTTCACCTGGATATTCTGGGCACTCAGCATATGCATGCTGACACACAGGATAATACCAAAAAGGATTAGCTTTTTTTTCATGAAGTTGCTTTTTAAGTTAGTGAATTGGTTATTTAGATTTGGGAGTTTATATTAAAATGAACCTTCTTGTAAGCGAAGAGTGTTTCCATAGGCATTAATTTCAGGATAGGTTATTTCAATCTGGTTTTTTTATTGTCTGATGAGATTCTGTAGTAGTTATTACCTTCTATCAGAAGAGCCTGTTCCACTATTTCTGTATCAGCCAGTGGAATATTTATATGTATTACCATCCCTTCATTGATCAGACCTATTGAATCAACTTCTGTATGGCCAACTACTGCAGTAGTGGCATTGTATTTTGTGAGGACATCTTCAAGAGCAGTCAGGGACATCTTTTCATAGTCTCCTGAACCTTTAATAAATCCCCTGTACCATACCGGACCATAGTTACCGGTAAGCAATGATCTTATCTTGTGGTCAGTGGTGTCGTCAGGATTGTTCATGTAGTTTCTGAACTGGTTATTGATATCTTCAAGGTCAAGATCCAGACTATCAAGCCGGGGCGAGATTCCGGCATGAACAAAAAGTGTACTCCCGATTATTTCAATACAGTTTTTTGATCTGATCCATCTTCCCAGTACAGTCTCCCTGCTGTATAGTTCACTATAGTCAATATCCAGATTAGAGGTAAGTCCATAATATTTACCGGCAATATACCTTAAATCATCTTTCATTATCATAAGTTCATGATTGCCAAGGAGAAAATGAACTTTGCCTCCGCTGTTGAGTGCCTGCTTTTCCAGCCTGTAAATAAGCCAGAGTGCCTCCGTTACGCCAGCTCCCCTGTCAAAAATGTCACCTGTAAAGACAAGATGTCCGTTACCCCATATCCACCGGAGATTGTCGTCAATAACGCCTGCACTTATGAGCATCCTGACCATTCTCTCATACTGGCCGTGTATATCGCCTATCGCTATTATTCTGGCTACTTCAGGATACCTGAAAGGCTCATCTTTTATCTCATCATCTATATAGTATGTGAGGGTATCCGGTGCCAGGCCCTGCAGTAATCCCTTGCCCCCGGTAAGGGTAATTTCTTTGCCTTCAAAATAAGTTTCATTCCCAATACTATCATGTGACATGTATTTTATGTAGAATTTATCCGGGGCAAGGATGTCAATATGCGGACCGTCGAAGCTGTCTGATATCTTTTTAGGAAAAATTTCTGTGCCAACTGATTTTAGGTACTCAGCAATTTCATCTTTCCCGTTCATAACAGCATAGTCGAGGGCAGTCCATCCGTCTGCATTCACCATATTCTCTTCTGCCCCATTCTCATCCAGCAATTTTAACATCTCAGTATTGCTGTATTTTGCAGCATAATGAAAGGCTGTATTTTTATCTTCATTGGTATTGTTGATATCTGCACCCTGTGACAATAACAGCTTGGCTATCTCAGGCCTGTTATATCTGGATGCAAACATTAATGAGGTTTTTCCCTGTGACAGGATCTCCGGATCAGCTTCATGCTCGAGCAGGAGGTAAGCAGCAGTAAGTTTGTCTCTCATTACGGCGTATGAAAGAGGTGTTATTTCTTCCTCACCGTAAACTCTGTTTAAATCTATACCTGCCTGAAGGTAATTGTCCAGCAGAGCATTATCTCCTTCTTCAATTGCAGACAGAATACTGGCATCATCTGGTTTGTCACTGCTGCATTGTGAAAAAAGTAGTCCTGACAGCAGGAGGATATACAATAAGATTGTTGACTTACTGAGATTTTTTCCGGAGTCTCGTTTCATAGGTTTTGTTGGTTTAGGCTACTGACAGGTTATCTGATAATCAAAGTTAGACCAAAGCAATTCCCGTAAACCTGAACATGCAGATACTTTGTTGATACAAAACACCTGATGGTATACACAAACATCATACACCAGCAAAGGAGTATTAATACATTTGTAATACAATTGAGAGGGAAGGAGTTGCGGGGCGGGGTGTAACCGACAGTACTACAGTGTTATAGTGTTGTATTGCAGATTCTGGTGAATAATTACAGCTGGTTCAGGAAATTTGAGATGTTGGTATCCGAGTTTGCGAGACCTATTTTCTTACGCAGGCGTGTACGGGCAATATTGATACTGTGAGGTGATTGTTTTGTGATTGCTGCTATTTCCTTGGTTGAGAAGTCAAGCTTCAGAAAGGCTGCAAGGCGCTTTTCATTGGTTGTAAGATCAGGGAAGCCTTCCTGCAGCTTATTATAAAAATCATTGTTTACCTGAAGAAACCGTACTTCAAATTCTTTCCACAGATCCTCCTGGCAGTTTACCTTCAGTTCATTTATAATTTCATTTATAACAGGAACGTTTTCCGCTTTTAGATTCTTTTTGGCTACAGATAATCTTTTGACAACATCAGTGATCAGTTCATTAT
>JAIVHO010000062.1 GCA_020201035.1 Bacteroidales bacterium | reverse complement strand
AGTAAGGATGGCAAAAGAAAAGGCGGGGGATTCCTCGGTATGGTTGAAAGAGGGGGCAATGCGTTACCTCATCCGGCAAGTCTGTTTGGCATACTGGCACTGAGTGTTCTGGTTTTTTCCCTGGTGGGTCACCTTTTTCACTGGCACGCCGTACATCCGGCAACGGGTGAAACGGTTAATATCGTAAATCTGCTCTCCCGGGATGGGCTGCACCGGATCCTTCTGGATATGGTTGACAACTACACGGGATTTGCACCGCTGGGAATTGTTATGGTGGCTCTGCTCGGCATAGGTATTGCTGAGTCGAGCGGACTCATAAGTGCTTCTATAAGGCTGCTGGTTGCCAAGGCTCCTGCCAGTATGCTGACCTTTGTAATTGTTTTGTCAGGGATCATTTCAAATATTGCCTCTGACCTGGGTTATGTGCTGATTATCCCTCTTGGCGGAGTGATATTTCTATCTGTAGGCCGCCATCCGATTGCCGGAATGGCTGCTGCTTTTGCCGGTGTGTCAGGCGGATTCAGTGCCAACCTGCTTATAGGGACTATTGATCCCCTGCTGGCAGGCCTCTCAACAGAAGCGGCCAGGATTCTTGATCCGGAGTATTATGTACTGCCAACGGCAAACTACTATTTTATGCTCTTTTCCACTCTGGTTTTATCTGTAACAGGAACATGGGTAACACACCGGTTTGTGGAGCCCAAGCTGGGGAAGTATACCGGGGATGTTGCCGGGGAGCCCATGGAGAAGCTCTCCGCTGATGAGAGAAGAGGACTTAAGTGGGTTGCACTGATAAGCCTGGGGTTTGTGCTGCTGATTGCTGCCACCCTTCTTCCTGAGAACGGATTGCTCAGGGGACCTGATAATTCAGTTTTAACCTCTCCCGTTCTGAAGGGGTTTATAGGGGTGCTTTTTATTTTTGCGGCCATTCTGGGGATTGTATATGGTGTGATAACAGGTAGTTTCAAGAGCGATGCCGATGTGGTAAAGGGAATGGTTGATAACCTGAAGACCCTGGCCGCCTTTCTGGTACTGGTGTTTTTTGCGGCCCAGTTTGTTGCATACTTCAAGTGGAGTAACCTGGGCCTACTTATAGCAATTAAGGGTGCTGATGCACTGAACAGCATGGATATAGGGCTTATTCCGCTGGTAATACTTTTTGTGCTTCTCTCCGGATTTATAAATATGTTTATGGGATCGGCCTCTGCCAAGTGGGCTATTCTGGGGCCTGTTTTTATTCCCATGTTTATGCTTATGGGATACTCCCCTGAACTTTCACAGGTAGTATATAGGATCGGAGACAGTATCACCAATATGATCTCTCCCATGATGAGTTTCTTTGCGCTGATTATTGTCTATTATGAGAAGTACGATAAAAATGCCGGTATAGGCACACTTATATCAACAATGCTTCCCTTTACAATAACCTTCTTTATTGTGTGGTCGGCGATTCTGGTGGGATGGATACTGCTTGATATACCTCTGGGCCCCGGTGCCGGACTCTATTATCCCGGGCCGTAGGAGGATTACCGGTTAACAGGGCACACCTGCAGGAGGTTTTTGTCCATACAGGTCTGACACATAATCGGGTTGTTACGCCATTGTTCTGATCCGCGACCCAACTGGTTACGCCACTGGTTTGTTACGCCATTGTTCTGATCCGCGACCCAACTGGTTACGCCACTGGTTTGTTACGCCATTTTTCTGATCCGCGACCCAACTGGTTACGCCACTGGTTTGGTACGCCACTGTTCCGATCCGCGCCCCGACTGGTTACGCCGCAGGGTTGTTACGCCATTGTTCTGATCCGCGACCCGACTATTGTACTATAATGGTGGTAGAGTCTCCTTTAAGGGAATCTGATGTGACTTCTACGATAGTTTTCCCCTGCCGCCGGGTTTTCCCCGTAATTATCATTGCCTTGCCATAGAAGAGGGGTATGTTATCTGATCCGAATGAGTGAAAGGATTGCGGATTGCCATTTCCCACGGCAACAAGGGATGCTGCCCCGGTAACCTTTATGTTAACCATATTCATGGCAAGGGGGGCTAAATTCCCTTCCCGGTCAACGGACTCAACAAGGATATAGGAGAGGTCGTCACCATCACCCTTTATTGAATATTTCTCCGGTGTAAGCCTCAGTGCGTAAGGACTCCCTGCGGTTTTTACAACAGTTTCCCCTGTCGGTTCGCCCCTCTTGTAGGCAACAGCCCTCAGCTCACCCGGGGAGTAGACTACATCATCCCACATCAGCCTGAATCTCTCAACGGAATTATCCGATTTTGGAACCTTGCATTTCATGCCCTGGGATTGACCGTTCACAAAAAGCTCCGCGCAATCGCCGCTGGTATAGACAAAGATTGGTACATTTTCTCCCTTATGCCCCTCCCAGTTCCAGTGTGGCAGTATATGCACAGTCTCCTCACTGCTGTTCCAGTAACTTTTGTAAAGCCAGTATCGATCCTTGGGGATTCCTGTAAGGTCCACAATCCCGAAATAGGAGCTTCGGGATGCCTCCCTGTCACTCATTCCGTTCTCCTTTACCCATTGATTGTTATACGGAGTAGGTTCACCCAGGTAATCAAATCCGGTCCATACAAATTCACCGGCAATATAGGCCTCTTCCTGCTGCCACATAAAATCATCATCTGCCAGTTCAGCCCATTCGGGTGCATTGAGGTCATATGAGCTCACCTGGAGTGACAGGGTAAAATCGGTTTTATCCTTTGGCAGGGGAAGTTCATAGAACCCACGTGTGCTCAGTGTGGAAGCCGACTCGCTGATTATTACCGGTTTTTCAGGCTCAATCTGCCTTGCCAGACTATATCGTCTGCCGTAGTTCCATGCGTGAACATCATAATAATCAAAATGCCTTAACCTGGCGCTCTCATAGCTGTCACACACAAGTGTAACTGGTCGGGAAGTATCAAATTTACGAACGTAATTGACCATTGTCTGCAGCCGGCTGAAACCGTTGTCGATATTCCACTGAGCATCAGGTATCTCGTTGCCTACGCTCCAGATAAAGATGGAGGGATGGTTGCGGTCGCGCATAATAAAGTTTCTGATATTTCTGCTGGCAAAATTCTCAAAATCGGTATTGTCGGTTATTCCCGCCCTGGCATCCCATTTATCAAAAACCTCGCTGAAGAGCAGCAACCCCATGCTGTCACACATATCGGCCAGCTCGGGAGCGGGGGTGTTATGACTTGTCCGTATTGCATTGCATCCCATCGATTTCATTATCTCCAGTTGTCTTTTCATAGCGCTCCTGTTAAAGGCCGCTCCAAGCGGCCCCAGGTCGTGATGCAGATTGACTCCCCTGAGCATTACCCTTCTGTTGTTAAGCCAGAATCCGTCATTGGGGGTAAAGCGAATCTCCCTTACCCCGAACCGGGTGGTGACAATATCACACAATTTGCCGGCTCTGTATATCTCCGTTACCAGAGTGTAGAGGTGTGGATCCTCAGTATCCCATCGTCTGGGATCTGTAAGAGTAAGGGTTAACTCTATATCCTTTCTGATGCCTTCTGCAAGCTCCGCTTCCGATTCTCCTGAAACAATAGTTTTATCTCCCTCCTTAATTAACTGCCTTACTTTTACTGTTTCATCCTCTCCTGATCCGTTGATTACGCTTGTGGCGATACGTATATCTGCATAGTGCGGCTTTATTACCGGTGTTGAAACGTGTACACCCCAAATGGCTGTATGAACCGGGGCGGTAACTATTATCTCCATCTTTCGGTAGATACCTGCTCCGGGATACCACCTGCTTTCATGTTTCCTGGTATCAGCCTTAACGGCTATGGTATTATTGCCACTCTTTTTTACCAGTTTTGTTATATCCAGAAAGAAGGAGTTGTAACCGTAGTCCCATCGCCCGGCAAACTCTCCGTTAATATATATTTCAGGGAATGCCATTATTCCGTCACAGACCAGATATATTCTGTTTTCCGGCATTACATCCGGAACTGAGAAAGATCTCCTGTACCATCCCACTCCCTTCCATGGCAGCTTGCCCGTATTTCCGTCACCATCTTCAATAAACGGGCCCCTGATGGCCCAGTCGTGTGGCACAGTAACCTCCTTCCACGATGAATCATCAAAATCTGGACGGTGTGAACCTGTGACATCTTCATTTGTAAACTTCCATCCGTTGTCGAGAAGCAGGCTGCTCCTCTCCTGCGCACCTGCATAGGGAGAAGCCATTATCAGCAAAATCGTAAGCCGGATTATTCGCAGTCTTATCATAGCAGGAATCTTTGGGTAAATTAGGCCAATCAATTACCCAAGATAAGATTTTTATATTATTCCCCTGCTTGCTCCGGTTTGGGTGGCGGGTGGAAAAATATCATTCAGGGCTCTCTCCCTGTATCTGAAGATTGCATTAAGGCGCGATCTTATAATAAGTGAATTGGCCAGGGAACCGATAAATCCGAGTGGTGGCCGGTAGGTAACAATATCGGTCATTCTGATTCCTTCATCCACCACCTCCAGGTGATGTTCATGATGCCACAGAGAATAGGGGCCCACTCTCTGTTCATCAACAAAATAGCTTCCCGGGGTCACATGGGTAATTTCAGTAACCCATTGCATCTTTATACCGGCGAAGGGTGCTACCCTGTAGGAGATAATCATTCCGGGGTATACCCTTGAAGGGAGGTCCTGTGTGGTAATATCAAATCCCATGCCCGGAGGGGTTATAAGTTTCAGGTTTGAAGGGTTTGAAATAAACTCCCAAACCTCGCTGAGCGGAGCCTGCAGAAGATGACTGGTTTTTAATGTATATACTCCCATAACTCCTTTTTATATAAAAACATATGGCGACTGTTTTTGTTCTGGCGCCGGAACCCCACTACTCTAACCTGAAGCCTGTTGGAGCCCGAAGGAGGTTGACAGATCATTATTCAGGTCAGTCCCTGTTTCCGCCAGTTAGTCCGGACAATGTAATATTAGTAGCAATAGTCAGAGTAATTTCAAATAGCCCATCCCGAAGGAATACTTCATGCGAAACCATATTAATGTCAGAAAAGGAGTTACTAAAAGTAGGGTGAAGGCCCTGGATAAACGGTTTTATTATGAAAGGAGAAAATAAACTGTTCCGGTGAACCAGTGAAATTGATTGTTGTTAACTTTGTACCCTTACAGTTAGATCAGCAATTGATAAATATAAAACCGGGGCAGTTGGACAGAACAGATTTTAAGACTCTTTTTGATCGCTATTTTGATCCGGTGCGTAGCTATGTCTATTACCGGTGTGGCAATGAGGAAATAGCTACGGATGTAGCACAGGAGGTTTTTGTAAAGGTGTGGGAAAAGCAGTTTGATCTGAAGGAAGGCAGGATTAAGTGGCTGCTTTTCAGGATGGCGAGGGAGACATTTATTAATGTCTACCGTAAAGAGAGGGTGAAAGAGATATACCTCGAATCGTTACGGTTCAGTTATCCTGACAGTAAAGGAGCAGATGAGGATCTGGTCTATAGTGAACTAAAGGAGAGATATGAGTCTGCGCTGGCACGATTGCCTGAGAAGCAGCGGGAGGTGTTTCTGATGAGCAGGAATGAAGAGTTGAAATACAGTGAAATAGCTACTCTGTTAGGAATTGGAGTGAAGGCAGTGGAGAAGAGAATGAGTGCAGCAATTGCATTTCTTAAAAAAGAACTTGATTATTAAAAATGGCACCTTATTATTAAAGAGAACAGCAGTATCTGATAAATAAAACAGCCATGTCTGAAAATATTAACAGCAGTGTCTGACAGATTAAAAAAAGCAACGCTTGATAAAATATGACAGTAATGTCTGACAGCAATAGAAAATATAATAACATGGAGCGGCAGAAGGGAGATCCTCTTGATCATTTCACCGGCGGAAAGGTAGAGTGGTCAAGAAGTGCATCTGATATTTGGGCAGATATAGAATCAGATATCTCCGGCAAAAAGATTCATCGGCATACTTACAGACGCCCGATGAGGTGGCAGATGTCGGCAGCCGCCGCTATTCTGGTACTTTTTTCCATAACAACGGTAATGAGATTTTACTCCCGAACCATAATAAGCGGTGCCGGAGAACTAAGTGAAATTGTACTGCCTGACGGTTCATCGATAACACTTAACTCCCGGTCAACAGTCAGTTATCATCCAATGTGGTGGTATATTGAGAGATCTGTGTCACTTGAGGGGGAGGCCTGGTTTCAGGTAGCAGAAGGAGGTGATTTTAAGGTTATATCAGAAGATTTTATTACGGCCGTTACAGGTACCAGTTTTAATATTTTTTCAAGGGAAGATGAATATGAGGTTGCATGTGCCGAAGGAAGTGTAATGGTTTCATCCCTGCTCAGCGGGATAGAAACGGTGCTGGTTGCAGGGGAAAAGGTAATAGCTACCCGGGAGGGTGATTTCCTCCGTGAGGTGGATGAAGGCGCAGCAGAGTCTTCATCCTGGATGAGGGGAGTCTTCTATTTTACATCCGCAGCACTTGCCGACGTGTTCAGGGAGATAGAGAACCAGTACGGAGTTGTTATAGAGGTTGACCATGTTATCGCAGGAGATGAGGAGGTTACATTTACAGGATATTTCCCCAAGTCTAACCGGATTGAGGACGTTCTGGAACTGGTATGTATTCCCTTTGGTATTAAATTTGAGCAGAGCGGAGAGGGTGTATACCGTATAATCCCTGATGAGACACAGGAATAGATTCTATATTCTGACAGCGATCTTATCCTTATTTCTCTTTCCCGCTGTTATGACGGGACAGGAGATAAGGATAGACAGTTATAACACACCGCTAAGCAGGGTGCTTTCAGAACTGCGCGACAAATATGAAATCCAGTTATCATTCAATGACTCAAGACTAACGCGTTACCCTGTTACCGCAGATACAATTTTCCAATCTTCAGAAGATGCGGTTTCTTATCTACTCAGCAATTGCCCTTTGGATTACAGGGTGATAGGTAATGTATTTGTGATCTTTGAAAGAACGGGGAGTGCATCACGGCCCCTCTATATTGTTGCGGGAAGGGTACGCGACAGACAAACAGGGGAGT
>JAIVHO010000050.1 GCA_020201035.1 Bacteroidales bacterium | reverse complement strand
AATGAAGTGGAGGAACAGCTCTCTGCATCAAGAAGGGCATTTAATGCAGCAGTAACTCTGTTTAATAACAGCGTGGAAACCTTCCCCTCCAACATCATGGCTTCAATAATGAAGTACAAACGCAAGGTTCTGTTTAATATCCCTGATAATGAAAGGGAGGTGGTAAATATTCGCGAACAGATGAATAGCTAAAACCCACAGAAGAGAGCGAGGATGAACAAATACAACAATTTCAGGGAGTTTTATGATAAAGAGCTACTGCCTGAACTACAGATAATAGAATCGGATCGTAAAAGAATTGTGAGAGTCGTGCTTATAACCCTGACTGTGGTTGTTTCGCTTATTCTGGCTATAATACTGCTGATACCCTCTGAGGCCGAAGCTCTCAGGGTTATTGTTCCCGCTCTTGCAGTGATTGCCGGACTAATCACCATAAGCATAGTGTCAAAGGACTACAGGGCACAGTTTAAAACCCGGATAATATCAAGAATTACACAATTCGCAGATACGGGTCTTGTCTATACCCCTCAGGGCAGGATCCCACGATCGGTTTTTGTAAACAGCCGTATATTCAGGCAGTCGTGCGACATCTACCGTGGCGAGGACCACTTCAGGGGACGCATCGGAAAGACAGATATTGAGTTTTCAGAGGTGGTTGCCAAACAGAAAGGTTCATCCGGGAAATCGGGTAATAAAAATCAATACACAATGTACTTTAAAGGGATATTTGTGGTTGCAGAATTTAACAAGCATTTTAAAACACATACCCTTGTACTGCCCGATACTGCTGAAAAACTCTTTGGCAGCTTTGGCCGTAATCTGCAGACATTTTCCCCGGGCAGGGGTAGCCTGGTCAAACTCGAGGATCTTGTTTTTGAAAAGGAGTTCTGTGTATATGGTGAAGACCAGATAGAGGCCAGATATATCCTCACCCCTTCAATGATGCAGAGGATAATGGCTTTTAAAAAGAGATGGAATACAACAGTTTATCTCTCTTTTCTTGATTCAAAGGTCTATATAGCTATCAGGATGTACAAAAACCTCTTCGAGACCAGACTGTTTAAATCAGTGGTTGATTACCGATTTATAGAAGAGAATATAAAGTTTCTGGAGCTCCTTACAGGAATAGTGGATGACCTGAATCTTAATACAAGAATCTGGACAAAAAAGTAAAACAGCCCGGAGGCCGCTTTAACAAAAATCCTTATATTTGGTATTCGTGTTATTTATACACTTAATAACCGGTTTGATTATGAGGTATCCTGTTTATGTCCTGATAGTGTTTATGTTATGCCTGGGTAGCACCGGTACAGTTGCCCAGACAGCTGAAGAGAACGATTATCCCATACATCCTGTTCCATTCACTTCTATAGAGCTGGCTGACTCGTTCTGGCTGCCAAGGATAAGGGTCAATCATCAGGTCACAATTCCGCATTCACTGATTCAGTCAGAGAACCGGCTGGATAATTTCAGGATCGCGGCCGGACTCCAATCAGGAACTTTTCAGTCGTCATACCCATTCGATGATACCGATATCTACAAGATAATTGAGGCTGCAAGCTACTCCATCTATTACAACCCGGATCCGGCCCTGGAGGCTCAGATTGATGATATTATTTCAATAATCGCCCTGGCACAGGAGCCTGACGGCTATCTCTATACAGCACGTACCATAGGTCAATTTCCCGCTGGATTTGTGACGAGCTGGCTGGGCGATGAAAGGTGGGAGAAGGTGCATGATCTGAGTCATGAACTCTATAATCTGGGGCATCTCTTTGAGGCTGCATGTGCTTACTACGAGGCAACAGGTAAGGAGAATCTGCTGCAGATAGCCGTAAAAGCAGCGGATCTGCTTGATGCAACTTTCGGTTGGGGTAAACTGGAGACCTACCCCGGACATCAGATCGTTGAAGTGGGACTTGCAAGACTCTACAGGGTTACCGGCGACAGGAGATACCTTGATCTGGCAAAGTTCTTTCTTGACGTCCGCGGTCCGGGCGGACCAGAATATTGTCAGGCTCACCTGCCGGTGGTGGATCAGACAACAGCCGTGGGACATGCAGTAAGAGCCGTCTATATGTACGCCGGAATGGCGGATGTGGCAGCACTCTTTAATGATGTTTCATATATAAATGCCATCGGGCATATCTGGGATGATCTTGTCACAAAAAAGATATATGTTACGGGCGGACTCGGAGCATCGGGTGGAAACGAGGGATTTGATGCCCCGTATAACCTTCCAAACTCATCTGCCTATTGTGAAACATGTGCATCTATAGGGAATATCTACCTGAATCACAGACTCTTCCTTATGCACGGCCATTCGAAATATATTGATATCCTCGAACGAACACTTTATAATTCACTGCTTTCAGGTGTTTCCCTTTCCGGCGACAGGTTTTTCTATCCAAACAGACTGGCCTCATCTGGAGGTGATAACAGGAGTGTCTGGTTCGGATGCGCCTGCTGCCCGCCCAATATCGCAAAACTTATACCTTCTGTGCCGGGCTATATATATGCTCATAAACAGGATACTCTTTATGTAAATCTCTTTATCAGCGATACTGCACGGTTTGATTTTGAAGGCAGCCAGGCAGAGATTATCCAGTCAACGGATTATCCCTGGGGAGGCGATGTAAATATTGAAGTTAACCCTTCCGCATCAACTGAATTTACCATAATGGTCAGAATCCCAGGGTGGGCAAGGGGCGAAGCAATAACCGGCAATCTCTACTCCTTCACCGGCAACTCCGCCGGCAATGTGTCAATCTCCCTTAACGGCATCGATTACCCATTTATAATACATAACGGATACGCTGTTATCAGCAGAGTATGGACTCCGGGTGACAGGGTATCACTTAGTCTGCCCATGGAACCACAAAAGGTGATCGCCAGGGATGAGGTGGTGGCTGACCGTGACAGATTTGCCGTACAAAGGGGACCTGTTGTCTATTGTGCCGAGGGGGTTGATAATTCAGGATCTGTTGGTTCATTCAGGTTTGATCTGGATGAACAGATGGAATCACGATTTGATGAATCCCTCCTTAACGGTATTCCCGTTATTACACTTCCGTCCAAAATGATGGATGGGAGTGCCGGTGATGAGGTAACTCTTATTCCATATTCATACTGGAACAACAGGGGTGCCTCTCCCATGCAGGTATGGCTCTCAGAATACAAAGAGCTGAATATTCCCGATTCACTGATAGTGGTTTTAAGTGAAGGGGTTGCAACAACCAATCATGTATCATCATGGGAGGATCTGACAGGTATCTATGACCTTTATGACCCTGTAAACTCGGCAGACAAGGGAACCAGTGCCTTTGGCAACTGGACATCCGGCGGAACTACCATTGGTGTCTGGAACTGGGTAGAGTACAGTTTTGAAGAGCCAAAGACCATAAGTTCATCGGAAGTTTACTGGTGGAGGGATGGAGCAGGAATTAATATACCCGATTCTTCATTTATCTCATACTATGATGAGACAGCGGAATCCTTTGTCCGGATTGATTCAACCTTACGGTGGGATGATGATATTTGTCCCGACAGATATAATTATGAATTTTTTGGTCCTGTTACTACCCGGCAGATCAGACTTAACTTCTTTGACCACACCATGGCTCAGGGAATACTCGAGTGGAAGGTGTACTCGCCTGGAATAGCCTCATCAGTCAGAAATAACAGCCCTGTCAGGCAATCGTTAAATATATATCCCAATCCGGTTGTCAGTCAGTTCAGCGTCGGGCTTGATACCCCGGGTAATGCCATCATTACTGTTTTTAATTCATCCGGGCAGCTATTGTACAGGTCACAGTTTACTGACAGGATCACCCTCTCACGATCCGATATAGGAGGTAAGGGGATATACCATATTAATGTTATGGTAAACGGCGCTGTTTATCATAAAAAAGTGGTGTTCCTTTAGCTTTCTGCTTCCAGGATCGCAAATCGCATTCCTGCTATAAAATACAATTTGATAACCGGCAGCATCTTTTTGTGTTAAACTGCCCTGTTGAATAACTCCCTCTGATATCAATTGACTATATTTGGGTTACCTGACAGGTCATCGGCGTAGCCGGTGACGGTGAAAACAAAATGCCCGGGGACTTTAAGACTGTAAGCGAACCGGAATGGAAACGGATCTAATTATTTTAATATCAAAACCTCTGTTATGAGAATCACAAATCTGATTAAACCATTACCGGTTTTAATCACCGGACTGCTGATAGCCTCTATTGCCTGGGGATACCCTGCCTGTGGAATCAGCGACTACACAGATGCTTCCGGGGTAAACCGGAAGTTAAACCAGTTACAGGCAGGCAATAGCAGTATCTCAAGAATACATGAACTTGCCGTAACACCGGGTGGAACAGGTATGTTAATGCTTGAGATAGGTACGGAAGTCGGATCGGGCGATAAGACCAAACCCGCCATCCTGGTAGTGGGGAATATGTCCGGGAACAGGCCTGTAACCACTGAGGCTGCCATGAACCTTGCAGAAAGAGTGATAGCTGATCCGGATAAATATTCAGGATACACCTGGTATATCATTCCGCTCGGCAACCCTGATGCCAGCACCACATTCTTCGCGCCGGTGAAATTCTCTTCAGTCCGTAATTTTTCACCATTCAATGATGATATGGATGAACTAACAGATGAAGATGGGTATGATGATCTTGATGGTGATGGGTTTATCACCGGAATAAGAGTTAAAGCACCTGATGGAGAATGGATCACCCTTGATAGTGATCCCAGGCTCCTTCGGAAAGCAGATGCTGCAAAGGGCGAGAAAGGAATCTACAAAATATATGATGAGGGAATTGATAATGATGGTGATGGGCGGTACAATGAGGATGGAAGGGGAGGCACTGATGTTAATCTTAACTTCCCCCACCTGTTTAAACACTTTACCCCAACCGGTGGTCTCTTTGCCGGCTCTTCACCTGAGGCCTTCAGTATAATTGAGTTTGCCTTTAAGCACCCTGAACTTGCAATGGTATTTGCGTTCGGTGAAACAAATTTTCTGTTAACCCCCCCAAAGGGAGGGAGACAGGGGTCGGTTGATATGGAAAAGATATCCATTCCTGAGGAGATTGGTAAGGCAATGGGATTTGATGCTGACAGAACCTATTCAATGAAGGAGATAATTGAGAAGGTGCAACCAATGGTTCCGCCGGGAATGCAGATTGACGAAGGCATGATAGCCAGCTTCCTTGGTCTGGGGGCAGTTGTAAACCCGATGAAAGAGGATCTTGACTTTTATAACAGGATAAGTGAAGAGTACAGAAAATATCTTGAAGAGAAGGGAGTAAAGGAGGAGAGGTTCGACCCCGGGTCGGCACGTGACGGTTCTTTTGAACTGTGGGCTTATTACCACCTGGGATTGCCGGTCTTCAGTCTTGATATATGGGGACTGCCAAAAGTTAAGGAAGATAAGAAGGAAGCGAGCGGTATTTCAGCAGAATCGATCGGGAAGATGTCTGCGGATGACTTTTTAGCCCTGGGGAAGGATAAGATTGATCTGTTCCTGAAAGAAACGGGAGCTCCGGCACAATACAGTTCAGATATGATAATTGGTGCGGTGAAAACCGGACAGCTAACACCCGTGCAGATATCAGGAATGCTGAAACAGATGCCAGCGCCCCGGGGAGAAGAGGGTAAGGGTGATCCCAGAGAGGTGGCAATGCTGGCCTTCTGGTCGCAATATCGCGCTGACTCAGGGTTCGTAAACTGGAAAGAGTATGACCATCCTGATCTGGGGATTGTTGAGATAGGAGGGTTTATTCCCTTTCTTGAAAACACACCTCCTGCTGCAATAGTGGATTCTCTGCTCAACCTGCAGGTACCCTATCTGTTTGAACTGATTAAAATGCTGCCCGCGCTTAAGATAAGTGATACGGAGGTAACCGCCATGGGAGGCGGTGTATACCAGGTGGAAGCATGGATTGAGAACGAAAACTATCTTCCTTTTTCTACCGCGATGGGACTCAGAAACAAGGTTCCCGCACCGGCAATCATATCTCTCGAAGGTGGTGATTTTACTCTTCTTTCAGGCAAAATAAGGACACCGATGCCGGGCCTCGGTGGCCTCAAATCTGTTAAGCACACATGGCTGATTCAGTCTGATAAGACCACAACACTTACTATCATGCTTAACTCCAGTCGGGCCGGATCCGATTCAAAACAGGTAAAAATTGGAGGATAGGATATGAACCCACACATGTTTCGTTATTCACAAACACTCATGAATATAATTTCATAATAAGTGGGCTTCATCTGACCTTGAATAATAAAAATAATAGAGATGAAAAATTTTATATCAACAACTATTGCGGTTTTTTTGGTAATGATCCCTTCCCTTCTTGCAGGACAGGAGATAGGCGTTCCGCTGCGCTTTGACTCATATTACACCTATGAACAGGTGATTGAGGCCATGCAGGCACTTAACAGGAGCTATCCTCAGCTTACCACGCTGGAGGTGGTAGGGAAAAGCGAAGAAAACAGGGATATCTATGCACTTACTATAAATAATAGTAAGACCGGAGAACCCCTGACAAAGCCAGGCGTTTATGTTGATGGCAATATCCATGGTAATGAGATACAGGCCGGAGAAGTATGCCTTTATCTGGCCAACAGGCTGCTTACACGGTATGGGGAACTTGATGACATTACCAGCGTGGTGGACAGAAATGTTTTTTATATCATCCCGGTAGTGAATGTAGATGGCAGGGTCCATTTCTTTGAGGATCCAAATACTCCCAGCTCAAACAGGGGACTGAGACGGCTGAAAGATGATGACAGGGATGGCCTTTTTGACGAGGATTTCCCAGATGATCTGGATGGTGACGGTAGTATCACCACTATGCGTAAAAGAGACCCTTTCGGGAAATTGAAGACCGACCCCGAAGATTCCCGTCTTATGATTCCTGTTAAGCCGGGCGAGATGGGTGAATGGACAATACTTGGAAGTGAAGGGATTGATAACGACGGCGACGGACTTATTAATGAAGATGCAGAAGGCTATGTTGACGGAAACCGTAACTGGGGATATAACTGGGCTCCTCCTTATGTGCAGTCAGGGGCGGGAGATTACCCCTTCAGTAGCAGGGAAACAGGCTCTATCGGTCGATGGATGCTTGAAAGACCCAATATAGTAATGGTTTTCGCATTCCATAATAATGGAGGAATGTTCCTGCGCGGACCGGCTATCAAGGCTGCAGGCGAGTTTCCGGCAGGTGATATAGAAGTGTATGATTATCTTGGTAAAAACAGTGAGAAGATAGTGCCGGGCTACAGGTACCTGGTAGGGTGGAAAGACCTCTATTCCACATACGGGGATTTTGCCGATTTCTGCGATAACCTGTTGGGGTCCTATTCCTTTGTTGGAGAACTCTTCCAGGTAGAGACAGAGACCTTTGATGGTACTCTCTTTAAATCATCTGAGGGAGGAGGTATATTTGGTAGTTCAAACGAACAGGACCGCGAAAGACTGAAATACAATGACCATGTAACACAGGGTGAACTGTACAAAGAGTGGACACCATATAACCACCCCGATTACGGTGAAATAGAGATCGGCGGATGGGTGAAGATGAGCTCACGGCTGCCCCACCCTTTTATGCTTCAGGATCTTGTGCACCGGAATGCCTCTGCCGTGATCTTTGCCGCTCAGCAGACACCTGATATTACTATGGAGGTTTTCGAAAAGGAAAAGATTGGGAAGGATGTTTACAGACTCAGGGTAAGGCTTGTTAACAGTAATGCCATGCCTTCTGTTCTGTACCAGACCATTGAACATAACCTGTACCCAAAAGATATAATTACAGTATCGGGAACATCTGCAAAAGTGGTGACCGGAGGTAAAATTGTTGATATCTACCGGGACCGTGTTGAGTACAAGGAGCATAAGCCGGAAGTGCAATTCTGCCAGGTCCCCGGGTTCGGGAAAGTAGAATACCAGTTTCTGGTAAGCGGCAGGGGGAAGGTTGAGATAAAGCACGATTCAAGGAAAGCAGGTACCAGAAGCGTTACTGTTGAGCTGAAATAGGATATGAAGCCGGTAGCTATAATCCGGAACTATAACCACTCTATTGTAAGATTCAGGGCAGTAATGAAATATGCTGCGAGATGTTGACAATCCGGTAACTTTAATTAAGATGTCTCCCGGAATCGGTTACATTCGCTCTCAAATTTTTGATTAACTTATTGTCATATAATTACAAAATTTTAAACGTATGAAAATTTTAAAATACTAACTGATAATTTTAACTTGTTGATAAATAAATGTTTAACTAAAATATATTCTCGTGAAAAAAGCTTTGTTATACAGTATTGTTGTGATACTTATGGTGTCATGTGGCAACCAAAAGAGAGACAGGGATATATTGCCTGTTGTCCCGGAAGGGGCAGAAGCTGTTTCGGTTTCAGGGGAACCGCTCTATTCAGTACAGCCATCAACATCTGTAAAGGAGAGACACAGTATTGCCAGAGAGGCATGGGAGGCTGATATGACAGATGCTGATAACCTTATTTGGTATGGCCGGTGGGCAGCATACGCAGGTGAATACCGGGAGGCTATAAGGATATTTACCATGGGAATTGAGAGGTTCCCGGATGATGCCAGGATATACAGGCACAGGGGACACAGGTATATTACCATAAGGGAGTTTGAAAGGGCTGTGAAGGACTTTGAGATAGCTGCTGCAATGACCTCCGGAAAGGAAGATGAGGTTGAACCTGACGGTATGCCAAATGCCTTGAATATTCCGGTCAGTACATTGCAATCCAATATCTACTATCATCTTGGGCTGGCACGTTACCTGCTTGGGGATACTGAGTCTGCCCTGAATGCATGGGACAGCGATATGGCACTGGCAGTAAATGACGACATGACGGTGGCTACACTCCATTGGATATATATGGCTTTGCGGGAGCTGGGCCGGGATACCGATGCCGCAGCACGCCTGGAGGTTATTACTGCTGATATGAATGTGATAGAGAACCAGGCATATTATAAACTGTGCCTTTTTTATAAGGGTGAAATAACTCAGGATGAACTTACCGGTGATGAGCACTCAGATATTATGAATGATGCCATGCTGTACGGGCTTGGCAACTGGTATCAATATAGCGGGGATCCTCAAAAGGCGGAGGAGTACTTCAATAAGATAATTGACGCCGGTGCATGGGCCTCGTTCGGCTACATATCCGCTGAAATGAAACTGGCATCCAAATAAAGGGGCCTGCATTTATTGAAGACCTTTTCTATATCCTCCTCCGGCCCGGAATGTGAGCTATCAGAATGCCGAAGAAAAACCTGCGCTTAATTTCCCGTAACTGTTACCGGTAAATGTGTGTGTGTATTCGGAAACCAGCCTTACGTTGCGGCGCAGCAGGTATCCTGCGTGAAGGGTTGCAGCAGTATAGTCGAGTATATCAACATCAGATTCCACATAGTTGAATAGCCCGGTGAGATACCACCTGCTCTTATCTCCGCGGGGTGAATAGATCACTTCTGCAAAGCCGCCCTGAGTCATCACATTCTCCAGCCTGGGCTCTTCAGGGTTAATAAACACATCAGAATCGGTTCGCCAGAGGTACTGCAGGCCTATACTGAGTCTCTCATTGAAATCAAGAACAAGATCAGGACCGTACATTCTGGCAGTGCTGGTAAAAGTTCCCGGCTCACTCCTGAGGAGCTCTTTCCCGGTGTAACCAAAGAAGCCAATACTGGCGTTGTCGCCAATGTCCTGAGCAACTCTCACCATCAGGTTTTTGTATTTATCCTTGTCAAAAAGATAACCCTCCCCGGCTTCGCCTATACCGTTTCCATTGACCAGTTCAAGAACCAGGGTGGTGCCCGTTTCAAACCCGCGGTCAAGGACAATTCCCTTGTCATATTTGAGATTTATTGTTGACGTTCCCGGGGATACACCGTAAATTTTATAGTTCTCAATCGTGAAACGAAGCTCTCCCTTGAAGAGAGGATCCGAGACTGCAAATTGTCCCATGGTTATATTTATGCCGGAACCAAAAAGATCCCTGTAGAACAGAAATGCATCCTCCAGACCGGCTATTTCTCCATATTCACTAAGTAGAAAATACATATAATATGACAGCTTTGGAGAAAGTTCTCCGCCAGATAATATCTTCAATATAAATGGTGCCGCAAAGTCAGCCGAACCCTCATTATTGAAGTTGGCCGTTACATGTCCGTCAAATCTGAAAGCCAGGGGTAACTCCCTGAAAAGGGACAGGTTTTCATCACCTGTCTCAATAAAATATCTCGGTGCCTCATATTCTGTCATTCTGAAGCCATCACCTGCAAAATCATCACCAAAGGCTTTAAGTCTTGGCATAACGGGGGTATGGCACACCTGACAGGAGATCTGGTACTTCCTTGCAAAAGCCGGAATGGAATATAGTGTCTCAACCTGAAATGTAACAAGCAGAATAATTCCGGCAAGGGCAATCCTGATAATTGGTTTGGTTTTCATGATTAGGTCTGTTTTATTACTGTTCTTATTGAAGTATCTCTACGGTTGTTGAATGATCGTTCACAAATATTATCTCTGACTCATCGGCAGGGACTTTCAGGAAATCAGCAACCGGCTTAACCAGCAGCTGGTAATTCAGAACTGCCCTCACCACCATTTTACCGGGGGCAGCATCATACGGAACCTTAAAGGTAAGATCCTCAACTTTTGTCTCACGGGGTCCTATCCTGTAATCAACACCCAGACTGGTTGCGTTCCATTGCATTATGGTCATTCTTCCCTGTTCATCAAAGTAAGGCATCCTGAATATTCTGTTGCCATGTGGTATTCCGTCGCGCTGGACACCACTGAAGTCGTCAATCCTCAGCGGAATACCCATGTCCTGGTAAGCCAGGTAATCGCCTGATATTGTATACTCTTCACCTTCAAACCCCTTCTTGTCAACAGGTATATGATAAACATTTCCTCCGGCATCTGTGGCCTCAACATGCATCCAGGCTATGCGATCTTCTACAGAGCCCGTGGGGAATTTATGACCCGTCTTCTGATTGAAGAGTGCCACCTTGAAGTGAATGGTCTCACCCGGTTCAGCCACTCTCAGATCAGGCTCAATCCGCAATTCGATGGTCCCCCTTACTTTTCCAGGGTCATGTGCTCCGTGAAAAAGATGGAGGCGGGCATCTTCATGGGTTGTTCCCATTATGGCGTTCTGATAGGGACCTTCCGGCATATGACAATCCTGGCATCTGACTCCTTCTTCTGCATAGGGACCCTCCTTCCACTCAAGCTGAGTACTCTTGACCCAGATTCCGTACGGATTCTTTTCATTATGGCAATTGCCGCAGAACTCTGTTGTCCTGAAGAAATCATTCTGTACTATCTTATGGGCCGGAGACTCTATTCCGGGTTCACGTCCGCTATGCTTTGTAGTGCCGGGCTCTATATAGTAGCTGTAGTTGACCGGCGGATCAACCTGTGATCTCTGAGTCAGGTGACACACCTCGCATGAGACCCCCTCATTGGCCATGCTGTTCTCTTCAGGACGGGGCGGCGGCAGTGTCCCTCCCATATATGCCAGCGGAGTGTGGCAGCCATTACATCCGTCAACGGCATCCTTCATCTTAGGATCCACTTCAGCATGAGGAACTGCAAGGTCAAAATATTCAATCTCATCCCAATGATGTGTATATGACTGTGACATCATTGCCTGTTTCCATTGTTCATAGATACCCGGATGGCATGAGCGGCATTTGAGAGAGGTCTCGAAATCCTTATAATCATACTTGCCTTTAAGCTCCTCCTGGGGCAACAGGTTTGCGACAGAAAAAGCTGTAAGAACTATCGCGAACACAGCAATAGCTGCTCCTGCCCATCTTACTGTCCTGAGGTCTGTTTTCATTCGCTTATATTTTTTAATAATTTAATAATAAATTGTTTAAATGATTGAAGCCGAATATAACCGCTTTGCTCTCCCATGAACTTTTTTAATAAGGTTGTTTTGTAAAACTTATGATCAAAACGGTTTATGCCAGTTTATGATTCTTTGAATTAATCTATAAGATACAAAAAATCTTAACGTGTGATTTGACTTTCAGCAAATAATTTACTTTTTCAAAAACCCATTGTCTCTTCGGCAGTGTCTAAAATATCATAATAGTTATCCGTTGCTGTCAAAATCATTTTGAGTGATAATTCTATGACCCTGAAGAATGGATAAACCGATTTTAAGAGAATCACAGTGGATACATTATGCTGGAACTCTTTTATATCTCTTCTTAAGATGAAATGAATTCAGATCTGTGAAGCAGCTGTTAAATGTCAGGGCAATCCTGTGACCGACAATTTTACTGTTGAAGTGGGGGAGCCAGGTGAGGCTGAAATACTAACCGGTTAGTACCAATACCACTTTTTTTTAAATTTTTAGATAACGAATCCGTTGTCAATAATATTATTTATTACTTTCAAACCCTAAAACTTTAAACTAAACCTATGGATCACGGACATGTAGTTACTGCGGGCATCCCCCTATGGCTGTCAATTCCCTTTATTCTTATGTTATTGTTTATTGCCATTGGCCCTCTGTTTTTTCACCACTGGTGGGAAGAGAACAGAAACAAGCTTATTGTTTCACTTGCTTTAGGTATCCCAACGGCAATACTGTTGATATCCAGAGGTATGCAGCACGATCTGATGCACCAGATTTTATTTGATTATATCCCTTTTATAGTGTTGCTGGGCGGATTGTTTGTAATTACCGGTGGAATTCACCTGCAGGGCGATTTAGAAGCCAGTCCGGCTACGAACACGCTCTTTTTGGCCATTGGAGGTGTTCTGGCATCGTTTATGGGAACTACTGGCGCTGCAATGCTATTGATCAGGCCGGTTATTAAAACCAACACACATCGTAAATATAAAGTACATACTATACTATTCTTTATTGCGATTGTGGCAAATTGCGGAGGTATGCTTACACCCCTGGGTGATCCTCCACTGTTCCTTCTATATTTAAGGGGTGCTCCGTTTTCATGGTTCTTTGGACTTACGCCGGTCTGGTTCTTTGTTATAGCAACCCTGCTTCTGATCTACTTTATTTTTGATTCATATTATTATAAAAAGGAGCCAGAAGTATTTATTGCAAAAGACAAATTAGAGGTTATCCCGCTCCGACTAAAAGGAAACTACAACTTTATATTTCTTGCTGGAGTGGTTCTCTCTGTTGCCTTCCTGAACCAGCAGTATATTCCGGCCATTGCAGAAAACCCCAATATGGGATTTATCAGGGAGGCAGCTATACTGATTTGCATGCTGCTCTCTCTGGTTTTTACTCCTTCCAAAATGAGGTATGACGACAATAAGTTTACATGGTCCCCTATTATTGAGGTTGCTTACCTGTTTTTAGGAATATTCATTACCATGGTGCCGGCATTACTCTATTTAAAGGCCAATGCCCATTCGTTCGGTCTAACTGAACCATGGCAATACTATTATGCCACAGGCGGATTAAGCGCCTTTCTTGACAATGCACCAACAGCGGTTTCATTTCACAACCTTGCACTGGGTATGGTAGAATCGTTTCCGGGTGCCAACCTGGTGGCCGGCATTCCTGAGGTTTTGCTCAAGGCGATTAGCCTCGGGGCAGTATTCTTTGGTGCCATGACCTATATCGGTAACGGTCCCAATTTTATGGTAAAGGCCATTGCAGAATGTAACAATATACCAATGCCGAGTTTCTTCGGATATGTGTTCAAGTTTTCTTTTGTAATATTACTGCCTGTTTATATAGTGGCCCAGTTGATATTTCTGTAGGTATTGCCTGATCAATAAACGGGGGCAAAATATGTATTACCTCCCTGCTCGTCAACGAGTGGAAATCCATCCAGGCATAATTAATAGCCTGTGGAACGGTTTTTGATGGTCTGCAAAAGACAGAAATACTCTTATATAGTATATAACTTAAAGCCTGTAAATCAACCATTATTGAACCACTATAATAAACCGCCCAGCGTTATGAAAGGTATGTCGCCGCCAGACAAGTTCTTAATATTGTTAACAACAATACTGGGATTATTGCCTTTTTTGGGGGGCTTATAATAGTAACTTAATTAATCCCCGGGAAGTATGAAAAATATATTTGTTAACAGAAAAGATTTCTGGTTTAGAAATTCATCAATTGGATATCTGATGATATTAACTATCATACTGTCTGTTTCTTGTGAAAATGAATATTCTGGGCAATCAGATTTTATTCAGTCTTTCAGATTAAGTAAGCCTCAATTTATCGGGGGGATAGAAAGCTATGATAAATCAGGTGCCAGAATTGAATATTTATCCTCACATTATATACAGAATGACTTTCTTTTTATAGATGAAGGAAATTCTAGGTATAAGGAGATAAAGATTAAAACAGATAGTACTGTATTATTCTATTATACACTAAAAGGGGCAACTTATTTTGATACTGGTAAAGTAAAATCTTCAAAGAATACATTATATTTTTATCACGATGCGATGGATGCTGATGAACCGTTATTTAAGGGATTAATTAGCAGGGACGGGAAATTGTCACTTCCGGCATATGGATATAAAATGTGTTTTACAAAGACTTCCGGTTCTGGTTCTATAGGAACTGCAGCTTATGGAACACCCAACTTAAATTCTTTAGTTGACTTATTAAACGGAATGGGAGATGAAGATTATGATAGAATATTAGTTCAGAGATTTGACTTAAATTATGTGGATGTTAATTAGTAACCGTAACCTGCCACTTTATCCTGCCCCTGACACTATTAAGAATCCGGCGGCAGGTCCGGGATCTAATCCCTTTTTTCCCCTCTTCCTCATATAGGAACGAACAGATGATGTAGGAATGCACAGATGATATCTGCGCAGAAAATATCCTGCTATTGTATTTTTCAGAGCCATAAACTATCTGATCCTTGTCACTCCGGAATAGCACCACGGACCATGGATAAAGTTTATGCATGATCACGATTTTAAGCTGTAAAACATGCTTTGAATATTTGATGTTTTATTGCAGCTTAAGAAAGTTTCCGGTTAATGATAATTAATCCAAAGAAACGACACCAATATTGCCACCACATAACAAAAAAGCCCTGATTATCAGGGCTTATTTGTAGCCTCACCCCTCCTTCTCAGGCATAACCTGATTTGGAGGGCGGAGCAGGGCTCGAACCGGACCAAACGTTAATAAAATGCCCGGTGGGCATTTTTAGTGAAGGGGCCAGGTTGCGGGTTGTCAGGTTCGGTCTTTCCGCCCGGGAATTGTCTAAACAAAAAAACCTGCTCTTTAGCAGGTTATTTGTAGCCTCACCAGGACTCGAACCTGAATCTGAAGTTTAGGAAACTTCCGTTCTATCCCTTGAACTATGAGGCCGGGATTCAGTCCGCAAAAATAAGGCATTTTTTCCTTTTATACAAAATTCGCAAAGCCCGCCTCCAGGTGTACCTGACATGGGGTATGAAATGGTGGGAACACCCCCTGACATTACGCCACCAAATTTATAATAATCATATAATGAGCATAATAGATTTGGTAAACTCATTTTGTTTTTGTATATTTTGGGGAATCAAAAAATTAAATGCATTATGAAAAAAATGAAACTTATTGGATTTTTACTGGTGATAGGGATCACAATGGTCAGCTATTCCTGCAAGTCAGGCCAGCAAAAGGATGATAATAAATGGGAAGATGTAAAAGAAGAAGCTTCCGAAGCCATGCAGGCCGATATTAATGCCCTTAAATCTTCAGTCAATACAGCCATTGACGAGTTAGATAAAAAAATGGCTGATCTTAAAGCCGAGATTGAAGAGGGTAAGACAGAAGTAACGGAAGAACAGCAGGAGATGATGAATAAGCTGGATGCTAAAAAAGAAGAGCTCAAGACAAAAATGAAGCGGCTCGAAGAGGGTACCGTTGATAATTTTGAAGAGTTCAAAAATGAGATGAATCATGATCTGAAGGAACTTAAGGAAGGCTTTGCATCATTCTTTGAGAAAAATTTGGGAAATTAGCGGATATTAATAAAGTAGTTTCCTGAAATCTCTTCATTTGGCCATCTCCGGATGAAAGATATGGAATTATTTCTGCTGGTCAGCCCAAAAGGATAGTGCAATTTGTATACTCACAGGTTGTTATTATTGATTATCTTTAGGGTGCTGACCTTAACGGGATAAACAATGAAGAGATGTTCAGGATATTAATGATAATTGGTACGGGAAGCTTCCTTGGGGGAGTTTCCCGTTTTGTTGTTTCAAGGATGGTGCAAAGCAGTGCAGACTCTGCCTTCCCCTTCGGTACACTGATGGTTAATATTCTGGGTTGTTTGATTATAGGAATTGTATATGGAGTCGCCGACAGGGGAACCATCATAACACCTGAGATGCGGCTTTTCCTTGCAGTAGGATTCTGCGGCGGATTTACTACATTTTCAGCTTTTGCAGCCGAAAATATTGCCTTGCTGCGTGATGGAAATGTTTTATACTTTGCACTCTACGCCGGAATAAGCGTGTTTCTTGGAGTGCTGGCAACCTGGTCCGGAAATGTTCTCATAAAACTTATTTAGCTATGGAAACAAAAGGTAAAACGACAGTCCTGAGAATCTATATCAGTAACACAGATAAGTTCAGGTATACCCCACTCTATCAGGTGGTGGTTTATGCTGCACGCCGTTACGGAATGGCGGGAGCAACCGTTATTAAAGGAATAATGGGTTTCGGATCCTCTTCTATTATAAGGTCTTCCCATCTGTGGGATCTGACTGAAAAACTACCTGTGATAGTGGAGATTGTTGACGAGGCAGAACATATTGACAGATTTATAGAGATAATACTTCCATGGTTTGAGAGAATAAGGTATGGAGCTTTAATAACCACCAATGAGGTGGATGTGGTACTCTATAAAAAGGGTAGAAAAAAAACTGCCAGCGAAAAGGCATCAGGTTAATAAAAGCCTCCGGTAAATAGTAGTCAAAAAACAAATATTACCGGTTAACTATCTGTCAGATGCTCCAAATCACCTTTACTGCCACAATCATTGACACCATTACTATTCTCCGGGACTATCTGAAAGGTGGTGTGTTCAATGCCAAAGCGTCTGCTGAGATCCCTCTGAAGTAGTTCAAGAAATCCGTCCCTCTGACTCCCGGGAACGGTAAGATGGGCTGTAAGAGCTACCTGAGTGGTACTCATGGCCCATACATGAAGGTCAGTAACCTCTTTCACTTCATCATGCTCCAGCAGAAATGCATTAACCTTCCTGATATCAATATTCCGGGGCACTGCATCCAGCGCCAGATCCAGAGAGTCGGTAAAGAGTTTCCACGTACCCCAGAGTATCACCCCTATAATGATAAAACTCATAAGCGGGTCAATCCATTGTTTGCCGGTAAGTACTATAAGCAGTCCGGCCCCTACAACACCAAGTGATACTGCTGCGTCTGCAGCCATATGAAGAAAGGCTCCCCTGATGTTGAGGTCGTCTTTCTGTCCCTTAATGAAAAGAAGGGCTGTTACGCTGTTTATTAGCACCCCTATTGCTGCTACAATCATCACCTTATCCCCGGCTACCGGCTGCGGCTCTCTTATCTTTCCTATTGCATCATACCCAATAGCTGCCATAGCCCCGAAAAGTAACAGTGCATTAAGTATTGAAACCAGGATCGTGGTCTTTCTGAGACCATACGTATATTTGCCTCTGGGCTTCAACGTTGCAAGCCATGCTGCAATCCATGCAAAGGCCAGACCCAGAACATCACTTGCATTGTGCCCCGCGTCAGCCAGAAGAGCAGAGCTGTTGGCCATCAGACCGTATATAATCTCCACTGCAACAAATGCAATATTAAGGCCAATGCCTATGGCAAATGCCCTGCCAAATTTAACCCTGCTGCCTGATTGTGCTACCTCCATCCGGAAAAATTATTCAATCTTTTCAAAAAGACTGGTATCCTTATTGTAATTGTACACCTCTCCTGTCTCAATGATATAATACCAGCCCATTATAGAAAGCTCCCCGTTATTATACTTCTCTTTTATGTAGGGATAACTGCAAAGATGGTTCATTTGTTCAACAATATTTACCTGCTCTGTTCTCCATGCCTTTTCAGCCTTATCCTCAATACCGGCATTTTCAATCTCCTCTTTCACCTTCCCTGCCAGTTCCAGCCATTTCATTGTATGCGGAATATCACTTCCAGAGATATTCCCGGCCGTTATCAGACTGCATCCCCCGCAGTTGGAATGGCCGCATACTACTATATTCTCAACCTTGAGAACCTGAATGGCAAACTCAATGGCGGAGGTTGTGGCAAGATACTCTGCCGACTCACGGTACGGAGGTACAATATTGGCAATATTCCGTATAACGAACAGATCACCCGGGAGTGCCTTTGTAATAAGAGCAGGCACAACACGTGAATCGGAACACCCTATAAAGAGAGTATGTGGCTCCTGTCGGCCACCTATCTTAATAAACAGATCGCGGTGCTCCTGAAAATCACTTCTGCGGAACTCCTTTATTCCGTCAAATAATTTCTCCATAGCGTAAAATTACATCTTTTCTTTTCATTTTGCCCCCGTTACAGCCATCTGCTGATGCCATTTATTATTCTCTTATTATCTTGCACCTTATACTGACAATATAATTATGAACAGGACTTTTTTTCTTTTCGGGGCGATGATCCTCCTGTTAATAACAGGCTGCAGCAACAATGGTTTTAACGGCCGGAAGGTTTTTTTCGGTACACCGGATGGATACTCGGAGCGATTGTCTGCCGCAATTGAACAGGCAGGCGGCATCCCTGTTTCGGTGCCCCTTATTGAAACGATAATCCCCTCGTCAAACAGGATGATGGACTCACTTCTTGCAGGAATCTCTTCTTACGACTGGATAGCCTTCTCAAGCCGTAAGGCTATTGAGTCATTCTTTATGGCAGCAGAGCGCAATGGTACCGATACCTCTCTGCTTGCATCCGCAAAGTTCTGTGCAATGGGGAGGGATGCAGAGCTGCTCCGGGAATATGGTTACTCCTGTGCCATAGAGCCTACTGAAGCGAGTCCGGCCGGAATAACAGCTGCCCTTGCCACCCTGCCTGATATCACTGGACAGAGGATTGCCGTTATAGTGCCGGGTGTGACCGGACTTACAGAGCCGCCGGTGGTCCCTGATTTTATTGCCGGACTTGAAGCGGCCGGACTTGTTGTTACACGGGTTGATGGTTATAAAACCAGACCTGTTATCCGTGATGATAAACTTAAGCAGGCTAACATGGTTGCATCGGGCTATTATGATGTGATTGCTTTTACCAGCACCGCCGAGGCTGAGGCCTTCCTCAATATGATGGAGGGTTACCTTCTGAAGGAGGACCAGCTATTCGCCTGCTTTGGACCCTATACGGCCGCAAACGTTCGGTCAATGGGTTTACTGGTGGAAATTGTATCAGACGATTTTAGCTCATTTGATGGTTTTGCAGAAGCCATAAAAAACTATTTCCTCTCCTCGTCTCGACCGTCGGCATACCGCGCAAAACGCCCTGAGCCGGCCGGGTGAACATTATCGTAACGGTCCCACGGCCATCCCCCGAATTGGGTGGTTCGGTAATCTGTAAAAGCCTGCCTGATCTCCTCAGCACTGTTCATCACAAAGGGGCCATGTTGTGCTACTTGCTCTGCAACAGGCTTTCCCTGAAGCAGCAACAAAAAAGACTCGGTTCTTCCATTTTCTATTATTACCGACTCATCCGAGAGAAGGTCAACCAGGGGAAACATCTCAGCATGCTGCAGTCCTGATCCGGCTGTCATCCACTGAACATCCCCGTTGCCATACCGGCCTGCTGATCCGTGTGAGTCTGAATGGTCAACAAATCCGTCAAGCACAACAGTGACGGTCTCAAAACCTCTGTGGGGATGGGCCGGAAAGCCGGGAATCCTTTCACCGTGATACATCCGCCATCCGTCTTTTGTGGTAAAATCCTGTCCCAGGTTACGCCCGGCAAGCGATGCAGCAGGCCCCATCTCCCCATTGCCCCGTGGATAAAGGTCGAGATGGTGTACGCAAAACAGAAAGGGATCTCTGGTTGGCCAGTTAAATCCCATCGGGCGTATATCAAGAATAAGTCTGTTGTACATGGTATCTCCTTTTTTTGATCCTTGATACAAGTTAATATAATTGGGCTGGCACTGCAATAATTAATCTCTTAAATAATATTAGTGATACCCTGCTTTACCCAAACCAATGCTTAATCGGGAAAACTCATTCCATTCACCAGCGATTGAAACCTATAAACCTGAATCACCCGTTCCGGGACATCTGATGCTGATCGATTACTGATTAAAAGGTCTGGTACTCTTTAGTGTTCATAAATCATCTTGCGGGTCATGCCCCCGTCAATAATAATATTGGCTCCGTTGATAAAGCTGTTACCCGGATCAGTCAGCCAGATGCAGGTATTGGCTATATCTTCAGGCTTGCCCACCCGTTGTGAGAAATGCTGCAGATGATCTTTCTCCCTGAGCCGGCTGTAGTCACCCGTTTCTATCCATCCGGGACTGATACAGTTTACCTGTATATTGTACTTTGACAATGATGCTGCCAGAGCATGTGTCAGCGCAACAATACCACCCTTTGATGCTGCATATGCCTCTGAATCGGGTTCCGACATCAGGGCACGGGTTGAAGCTATATTGACAACCGATCCGCCATTACCCTTCTGTATAAGTGGCACAGCCTCTTTTGTACAGAGAAAGGGGCCGCGGAGATTTGTATTTAAAACACTGTCCCATTCTTCAACTGTCAGTGAATCTGGAGATTTCCATATTCCGAACCCTGCATTATTGATAAGAATATCAAGCCTGTTGAATATTTCGCCTGCCTTCCTGAATAGTGTTGCAATGGATTCCGGGGCAGATATATCAGTGTGTATAAATAACGCATTGCCACCCTGTTCTGTAATCTCTTCGGTTGTCTGATCCCCCGCCTTCCTGTCAATATCAGCAATTATCACTGTTGCTCCCTCCTCAGCATAGGTGGAGGCTATGCATCTGCCAATACCCTTTGCTCCACCTGTAACAATTACTACTTTTTCCATGTATTTCATCTTTGCTCAGTTTAAAACAGAATAACCCGGAAACAGTTCCCTTCCTGAGAAACCAGCCTCGGTGAGTATCAGCTACCCCCGGGGATCGATTACTTGAGAAGCCAGCCTCGGGGAGTATCAGCTTCCCCCGGGAATCGACTACCTGTGAAACCAGCCTCGGTGAGTATCATCTTCCCCCCAGGGAATCGATTACCTGAGAAGCCAGCCTCGGGGAGGAACCAACTTCAGGGTTGAGTAACCTTTCGGAAGATTTCCCTCCCTGAGGAGATCCCGTTTTCCCGGTAACCGGTTTCTTTTACCCGGTCAAAATCTGCTGTTATACAAATATAGTAAAATCCCGTCAGCCTGTCTTTTCCAGTCTCCTTACCCTTGCTGCCTGCTTTTTACAATGAAACCCCATCCCTGCCAGTAAAATCACCTTTCCCCTTTTTTCTCAAATATTCCCCCCTGTGATTCCCCCCTGTGACATGTTCGCTATCGTCCGCTATCGTCTTTTGCTGATATACCCCCCCCCTGGTTGTGTTGCACGGCATTAAAAGTTTTTCCATCCTTTATGCCCCTGATCCGCTACAGATTTTATCTTTGGATAAATAAAACATTACCTGCCGAAAATGATTAACCTTACAAACCGGATACTCCATTATGATCAAACATAAAATCGCCTGTGCCCAGCTAACCCCTGTAATCTTCAATAAGGAGAAAACCCTGGAAAAAGCAGTTGCCTGGATTGAAAAGGCGGCAGCGGAAAACATTAAACTGCTTGTTTTTCCTGAAAGCTTTATTCCTGCATACCCGGCCGGGATGGATTTTGGTACCGTGGTTGGCAGTCGGACCGCCCGGGGGCGTGAACAATTCAGGATATACAGTGAGAACAGCGTTGTGGTGCCCGGCAAGGAGACTGCCCTGCTGGCTGAAATGGCCCTGAAACATAGAATGTATATTGTTATGGGTGTCACAGAAAGGGATAGTGTAACCCATACTCTATATTGTACAATGCTCTGGTTCAGTCCGGACGGAAAACTGATGGGGAAACACCGTAAGCTGAAACCTACAGCCGCAGAACGTATTGTATGGGGGGAGGGAGACGGAAAAACATTGGTCTCATTTGATACATCAATAGGTAAGATGGGCGGACTGATCTGCTGGGAGAACTATATGCCTCTGGCACGTATGGCTATGTACAGCAAGGGGGTTGAGATCTATGTGGCACCAACCGCCGATTCAAGGGAGAGCTGGATATCTACCATGAGACATATTGCATGTGAGGGGAGATGTTATGTCATAGGATGCAACCAGTTCTTTACAAAACAGGATTACCCGAAGGAAATGCAGCCTGAACTGGCAGATGACAGACCTGAAGTATTAAGCAGCGGAGGAAGTGTTATCGTTTCACCGCTGGGTGATATCCTGGCCGGACCGCTGTATAACGAAGAAGGTATCCTTATAGCAGAGGCAGATTTGGATGAGGTGGTAAGGAGCCGGATGGATTTTAATGTGGCAGGCCACTATAGCCGGAATGACGTGTTTAAATTCAGTGCAGAAGATCAGCCGGAAATCATTAAGGGATTTTAATCTTAAGATATTCTATAACCTTGAAACACCTAAAAAACTCACAACTATGAAATTAATAAATGTAAAGTATTACATGCTACAATGTGTTGTTGCACTGCTGCTGATAACATCCGGAAGTTCGGCCG
>JAIVHO010000001.1 GCA_020201035.1 Bacteroidales bacterium | reverse complement strand
GTTGCGGAATTGGTCATTGCAAACGAAGAGAAAGAAAAGCGGGTAGCTGAGTTAATCATTGATAATAAAGAGAAAGCAAAACGGGTAGCTGAGTTAGTACTAGCCGAAAAGGAGAAAGCAAAACTAGTTGCGGAATTAGTTATCGCAAACGAAGAGAAAGCAAAACGAGTTGCAAATTTAGACTTCACTAATAACGAACTTTATCAATCTCATCAATTAAATGCAGACAAAGACCTTTTTCTCTCTATTCTGGCACACGATTTAAGAAGCCCTTTCAACGTGCTTCTTGGTATATCTGATTTATTAATAGAAAATATTCGTACATATAGTATTGACGAAACTGAAGAGCTCCTGAATCATTTCAGAAATGCTTCAGTCGACACATTCGCTTTGCTGGAAGACTTGTTGAAATGGACCAGTACTCAATCTGGCAAGATTCCTTTCAAACCACAAAAGCTGAGATTTTTAGATATTTTTAAAAGTATTCTTGGAACTATTAACATAAATGCTGATGCAAAAAACATCACTATAACAAATTCCAATATAGACAATATATATATTTTTGCGGATATTGATATGTTAAAAACAGTTTTACGAAACCTTATTTTAAATGCAATAAAATTTACTAATAAGGGTGGCAAAATAAGTATTAATGCCGAGGAAAATTCTGAGAATGTTACAATCTCTGTTTCGGACAACGGAGTTGGAATAACGCCTGATAGATTAAAAAAACTGTTTGATATTACACACCAACAAACAACAAAAGGTACAGAAGAGGAGTCCGGAACAGGTTTAGGATTAATCCTCTGCAAAGAATTTGTGGAAAAACATGGCGGTAAAATTTGGGTTAAAAGTATAGTCGGAAAAGGAAGTGATTTTAAATTTACATTGCCAGTATCAATCGAAAAGGTGAAAAAAAAATAAGGACCCACAACACTCTAAGTTATGAGTCCTTGAAAATACCTGTTAACCATTTATTTTATTTGAGCGGGAAACGGGGATCGAACCCGCGACCCTCAGCTTGGGAAGCTGATGCTCTGCCACTGAGCTACTCCCGCATCAGGGAGCAAAATTAGAAATATTATTCAGAATCTGCTCTCTTCACGGGTTCGATTTTCTCTCAGCAGCACATTTTGCACCTACCATTCCGGCGGCCACTCACCTATACCCTCCTTAAAGAACTGCAGATGTTCATAATGAGGCTTTGCCTTCTCTTCTATGGCAAGCATCTCCGAGGCAGTCAGCGGCGTGAATTCCCTTGCTATCCTGATATTCTCTTCCAGTTCAGGTATCTTATCGAGGCCAATAATTATTGTACTAACAGGAAGAGTCATTACATAGTCCATTGCTTCCTTCATGTTGATAATTCCACCTTTCTCAAATATCCTGTCTCTTGCCGGAATTTTCATTCCCACAATTCCAATACCTCTCTCCACTGCTCCCGGCAGAAATTTCTCAATATAAGGGTCATAGTACTTATCGGCAGCATTAATTGCAACCAGTGCATTGTCAAAGGGAAACCTCTCAAGCATCATATTCATTATTTCCGGCTCTTCATGTCCGGTGATACCCAGGAACCTGACCATACCCTCTTCCTTTGCCCGCACCATTGCCTTTACCACGCCGTCATCGGCAAAGAAATTGTCAATATTGCCCTTCTCTGCCTTACGCAGATTATGTACCTGCCACAGATCAAGGTGGTCTGTCTGCAGATTCTTCAGGCTCTGCTCAAGGAGCCTCAGTGAGCCGTCATAACTGCGATCATGTGTCTTGGAAGCAAGGAATACCTCATCGCGTCTGGTTGCCATAACCTGACCGATATTTCGTTCGCTGGTACCCATTGCCTCGCTTCTGGGGATAGTTGGTGTCGACCTTCCGTAGGCTGCAGCCGTATCAATATAGTTTATTCCCAGGTCAATAGCCCTGTTAACCAGCTCAACTGCCCTCCCCTCCTTACCTGGGGTCTCAATAGTTGCCTGTCCGCCCAGACTGTAAATCCCGACCATATGCCCTGTTTTTCCAAGCGGCCGAAGAGGCATTGACTCCCTTATCAATGGTGCATTTGCGGCACTTCCCTTTTCAATAAAGGGAGCCACTGATGCCATGGCTGTTAACCCGATAACTTTTCGCAGGAAGTCTCTTCTTGAATTTGAATTGTAATTTGAATTGTCCATAGTTTCGGTTTTTAATGTTTTAAGCAATATACGAAAGTATTGCCTATCTGCGTATAATCATTCAAATGTAAATAACCATTTATCATTATATGCATATATAACAATACATATATCCATTTGGTTTAAAAAAGTATTTATAGCGAAAAATTTCAAAGAGAGCGGGGCTTCAGAAATTTGAAAAAGGAACTGGGGTTCAGAACCCGGAAAAAAGAATTGGGGCTTCAGAAATTGGATGTAAAGTTAAGTCCCGGGACTACGGTGTGGGGAACGGGTCAGGATGTTGATGCCGAATGTGGGATAATAGGTAAAATGGACAGGATATGGAAACAGGGTGACGTAAAAGTGGAGCCACCTACGAGAATCGAACTCGTGACCTGTTGTTTACGAAACAACCGCTCTGGCCGACTGAGCTAAGGTGGCTTATACAGATTGCAAAAATAGGATTAAAAAGGAAACAGGGCGCCGAGGATTAGAAGAAAAAATGTGGAATAAAAATGTCTCGCTGCATTTCCTCGTGCTGTGTGCGCCCTGTCTGTCGTAAAGGTCGCAATTATAAATTTAACTCCAAACAAATTCATCTTTTTTAACATTATCATTGCGGACGGGGTCAGGTCAGCATTCCACCGCAAACCTGGATAACCTGCCCGCTGATATATGATGACATATCTGATGCCAGAAACAGTACTGTACCTGCTACATCATCAGGGGTGCCTCCCCTTCTGAGTGGAATCTTTTCTGCCCACTCCTTTTTGACTTCTTCGGGCAGCTTATCTGTCATTTCGGTTATAATAAATCCGGGGGCAACAGCATTGCACCTGATATTCCGGGATCCAACCTCACGGGCCACACTTTTGGTAAATCCGATCATGCCGGCCTTGGAGGCTGAATAGTTACTCTGACCGGCGTTTCCTGATACACCAACCACCGAGCTCATATTAATTATTGAGCCGTTTCGCTGCTTCATCATGGGCTTCAAAACAGCCTTCGTAAGGTTAAATACACCTTTAAGGTTGACCTCAATAACCTGGTCCCACTGCTCCTCGGTCATTCTCATAAGGAGTGTGTCACGTGTGATACCGGCATTATTGACAAGAATGTCTATTGAACCGAAATCCTCATAAACCCTCTCAGCCACTTTCTGCGAATCTTCATGATCCGCTACGTTTGAGACATACCTGCGTACTGTGGCGCCCAGCTTCTCACATTCGTCACAAACCTCGCAAAAGGGCACATCCTCTGTTATGTTGGTGAGTGCAATGTTTGCCCCCTCGGCTGCAAATGCCAGTGCAATGGCTCTTCCGATGCCGCGGGATGCACCTGTTATAAGTGCAGTTTTTCCTTCCAGTAATCCCATATCCTTTTAATATTATTGTAGTGCAAAAATGCAACTCATCTTTTAATTCTCAAAAAAGAAATCGCTTATATCAATATCTACAGGCAGAAAAGTATATCATAAAGTCTTGTATATGTGATCATAATAGAGGATCATTTAAAACGTTTAATTAAGAAGTGATGAAGCAAGCGATTATTTCTGTTTTTTTAGAAGCGATGCAACAGTCTTGCCAATGTCAGCCGGCGATTCAACAACATGAATGCCGCAACTCCTCATAATCTCCATCTTTGCTGCAGCTGTATCTCCCTTGCCTCCGATAATGGCTCCGGCATGCCCCATCCTTCTGCCCTTTGGAGCTGTCTGGCCTGCAATAAATCCAACCACCGGCTTTTTCCCGTGATCCCTGATCCAGTGGGCTGCCTCTGCTTCCATATTACCTCCGATCTCACCAATAACAATAATGGCTTCCGTATCAGCATCAGCCATCATCAGCTTTACAGCGTCAAGTGTTGTAGTTCCAACAATAGGATCGCCCCCTATACCGATACAGGTCGACTGTCCCAGACCGAGTCGGGTCACCTGATCAACCGCTTCATAGGTCAGGGTGCCTGACCTTGAGATAATCCCCACACTGCCCTTGCGATGAATAAAGCCAGGCATAATCCCTACCTTTGCCTCCCCGGGAGTAATAACGCCCGGACAGTTGGGTCCTACTAATCGGGCAGTACGACTGCTCAAATACTCTTTTACCATCACCATATCGGAAACAGGAATACCCTCTGTAATAGCTACTATCAGCTTGATTCCTGCATCTGCAGCCTCCATTATAGCGTCTGCAGCAAATGGAGGTGGAACAAATATAACCGAAACGTCAGCAGCGGTTTCCTTTACTGCATCTGACACAGAGTTGAAGACGGGGAGCCCAAGATGCTTCTGTCCTCCCTTACCCGGAGTAACACCTCCTACAACCTTTGTTCCGTATTCTATCATCTGGGTTGCATGAAAAGTACCTTCACTACCGGTAAATCCCTGTATAATTACCCTTGAATGCTTATTCAATAGAACGCTCATAGTAATATTTATTTTATTGATCCTGCTTCGGTCTCCTGTTATTCAGTATGCCATTACAGAAAGGGTTAACAAAAACCAAAAGTAAATAAAAAATCTGCTGGTATTACTATCTTTGATATAGAAATTAACCCCGATGGATATTATAGAGCCGATCCTTTACATAGGGCTGTCCCAAACCTTTTTTGCCGGACTCCTGATTGCAACAAAAAAGCCCGTTATCACTGCCAACAGGCTGATGGCTATATTTTTCTTTATGCTTTTCCTTGACCTTACCCTTGTCCTGATAAAAATCAAGATACTCACTTTCTACTCTTTTCCCTTTATAGCATTTACATACGGACCTATACTTTATCTCTATATCTGGTTTATGGTGCATCCTGGAAGGAAATTCAACTTGTTTAATCTTTTGCACTTTATTCCGTTTGTTGTATTCCTTATTTTCTCTGTAGTTTACAGGAGTGAACCGGTATTTACCGATTTGCAGGGGGTCTTTTTTGTCTCTGACCGCTTTATCTCACTCCGGATTGTTTATGTGTCTGCCTTCTTCCTTTCAATTACCATCTATTCCTTTCTGGCATTTAAGCTTATCAGCAAACATCAGAACAACCTTCTCAATTCATTATCGTACCGCTCTCCCTCGGTTACTCTGAACTGGCTAAAGATTCTTTCCATCACCTTCTATGTTTTGTTTACCCTCTTTTTTATCCTTGGAGGTATTGACCTTGTAATAAATTTTCTCCCGTTTGATCCCTATTATACAATATTCCCTTTTATTGCCCTCTTTTCGTTTATATACAGTTTTAAGGCGGTTCAGCAACCGGCGGTTCTGGATGTGTTCACGGATGAGGAGAAAGGGAAAGCAAACAGTAACGATAATATTGCACCGGAGATTAGTCCTGCTGCCTCAGATGATCAGGAACCAGCTACGGTTTCACCCGGAAAATATTACAGGAGCGGACTCAAAAAGGAAGAGGCTGACGAGCTTCTTAAGGATCTGATTAAATATATGGAAAGTGAGAAGCCATATCTTGATCGTGATCTGACAATCCACAGGCTCTCTTCTCTTGTTGGAATCCCCAAACACTATATAACTCAGGTGCTTAATGAAAATTATAATCGCAATTTCTTTACATTTGTAAATGAATACAGGGTAAAAGAGGTAATCAACAGATTAAAGGATCCTGCAAACAGGAACTATACCATTCTGGCAATTGCATTCGATGCAGGCTTTAATGCAAAATCCTCTTTCAATACAATATTCAAATCGATAACAGGCCATACTCCCTCCGACTATAAAAAGCGTTTTATTGACTCTGCTGACTGACAGCGTTGGACCACGAACCCGTTTTTGCCCGGAATATTTACTTTTATTAGTCAGGCTTAACATTACAAACGTTCAGGACTGACGGATTGGGCCAGTCTCGCCTCCGTTACTGGTACAGTATAAACGGTTGAGGCGACCAGCAAAGAAATACACTCTTTCTTTGCTGAAAAGTATCCGATGGTCGCCAGATTTTTCAGCATCAGCTCCATATTGATGCTCTACTTTACCGGAATTTCTGAACTCTCTGCTCAGAGCCTTTTTGAATCAATGGGCCGGAGTGACACTGGATATTCTCTCTCCGGATATATCCGGAGCTACGGTTTTGTCTCGCGCGGAAACACCGGAAACTACCATTTTTCATCATACTTATCTGATCTTACACTTAAGATAGATGCAGGTAACACTTCTATGCTTAAGGCATATGGAGAATTGCGATACAGCTATGGTTCGCTGAATGATGTTGCCATCAGCAGTATTGACCTCAGGGAAGCATGGGTTGGCTTTTACCCGGGCCGTTTTTCACTCGAGGCAGGCAGAAAAATAGTCACCTGGGGACGTGGCGATTTGTTTACTCCTTTTTCGATATCTCCTTCCGATGACATTGTCAGATCGCCTGACAGTGAGGATCATATGATCGGTAATATGATAATAAGCGGTGGTTATGCCATTACCGGAAGAATATCTGTAACTGCAATGCTAATACCTCTCTATATTCCGTCGGTGCTCCCTGTAAACGTTATAAACATGCCTCCTTCGATAAGCTATGACAAACCCGCCTGGTTTGAGTATAACAAATCTTTTTCAGCCGGTTTAGGCATTCGGAGCGATTACAATACCTCCTTTGCCGACATCTCACTCTACTTGTTTGAAGGGTATGACCTGCTACCTGTTATCTATATGTCAGGATTTGATCTGTTCCCCCCTGATCCCGACCCTATATTCTCCATAAATCTTAAGGAGAGGAGTTTCCGTACCAGAATGATATCAGTTGACGCAGAAGGCACATTGTCAGGTGCCGTCTGGCGGGCAGGTATCTCCCGCAGCATTCCGGATAAATCGGACCTGCCTGAAGGGTACCTCCCTTTTGGTCAGACATCATGGATGGCAGGAGTTGATATTAATGCCGGGGAGAGTACTATTACTGTTGAGTACGGGGGTTCCTTTGTTCATGACTGGTACAGATCCCCGGTGGAGCCTCTGTTGCCCGGAGGGAATATTACGGATGAGATAGCAGCACTTACGCCGGAGGAGATTGAGGGTTTGCTTAAGGAGCAGATAATTGCCTTTAACAGGCTCTACAGGTACCAGACGGAGAAGTGGAACAATATGATTGGCGGTACAGTATCAGGGAGTGCTGCATATGGAAGGTTTAACTACACTACCTCACTGATTTTCAACCTTACATCATATGACCTTCTGCTTAAACCCTCGCTGGAGTATTTGCCATACGACAGGATATCCCTTATGATAGGATTGGAATACTGGTGGGGAAAGAAAAACTCCCTCTACAGTTATCTTTCTGATAATCTTACATCCCTGCTGATTTCTGCTAAAATCAGTTTTTAATCCATTCATTCTATGACAAGGCTGATAATTAAATACCGCAAAGCAATAATCATACTGTCAATCCTGCTGTCGGTTACAGGCCTTGCTCTTATTCCCGGGATCAAAACTGATCCTGATATACGTAACTATGTACCCCGGGATATGGTGTCACGACTTAATACTGACTCCATTGAGGCTGAATTCGGACTTCAGGATATGTTAATGATTCTGCTTAAGGATTCACTTATCATAACAGGTGAGAATCTTACCCGGCTAAAATCAATAGAGGAGGCCCTGTCAGGAGTCGATGGCATTGAGAGCACAGTATCACCGTTTACCACAAAATCGGTTCGCAGTGAGGAGGGTACAATGATTGTGGAGCCTGCCGTTGATAGAATACCTGTAACAGATGCTGAAAGGGAGAGTCTGGCCGGGCGCCTGCGGGGTAATCCTATGGCGAACGGAATTGTTGTTTCTGACGATCTTGCAATGGCGGCTATCATCGTACGAACTGGTAACGGCTCAACTGAAGAGGCAATACTTGAATCTGTTGACTCTGTTCTTACCCTCTACCCTGGAAGTGCACAGCTTTTCAGGGGTGGTCTCCCCTATATACGCAAAGCTATTATGACCGATGTAAAACGCGATGGGGTAATTCTGGTTCCGCTTGCTATAATTGTAATGCTTCTCTTTCTTCGGCTTGTCTTCAGGGAGATGAGAGGTGTAATACTTCCGTTTGCAATGGTGGTGATGTCGGTGGCTGTTGCGACCGGACTCCTGCCATTGCTTGGATGGAAGATGTCGGTTATTACCCTGCTGCTGCCAGTGATGCTAATTGCCGTTGCCAACGATTACGGGATACATATGATTGCAAGATACCAGGAGATTGTTGCTGAGGAGAATATTACCGATATGAAGATAATATCGGTTAAGCTGATCCGGGCTCTCCGTAAACCCGTTCTCTTTACCGGACTTACCACTGTGGCCGGACTCCTTGGTCTGCTGATGCATACAATAAGGCCGGCCCGACAGTTTGGGATTCTTACCTCCGCAGGTATTGCAATAGCGGTAATCCTTACTCTTGTTATGCTGCCGGCATGGCTTTCGATGCTTGCCTCACCGGGAACAGGAAGGCGGAAGATAATAAAGTCCAAAACCGGTCTCGACAGGCTGCTGCAAAAAAGTGCAGGTGTTGTTGCACGGCATCCCGTCCGGATAATTGTGATTTCCCTGGGAATAACCCTTCTTCTTTCATTCGGTATATTAAGGCTCAGAGTGGAGTCGAATCAGGAGATGTTTTTTCCTGAAAAGCACCCCGTAAGAGTTGCTTCCGCACTTATCAATAAACATTTTGGTGGGAGTCAGTCTGTCTCTGTAATGGTGGAGGGTGATATAATGGATCCGGATCTGCTTACTACACTCGATAAGTGGACCTCCGATCTCGAATCGATTGACGGGGTGGGTCATGTACTCTCCTTTTCACAGATAATCAGGGAGATGACGAAGGGGCTTTTTGATCCCGGAGAGGAGGGATATAACAGGGTGCCTGATTCCCGTTACGCTGTTGCCCAGCTGATCGAGATATATAATATGAATGGAGAGCGATCCGACTTCGACAGGATGGTAAATTATGATTATTCACTGACTCATTTAATGATCCGGTTGAACAGGCCTGAAACCCCTGTAGTGAAAAAAGTGAGAGAGAGAGTGGAGCAGCTCAGTGAACGTGACGGTATCACGGTTACTCAGGGAGGATATGCCTCCATTATGGCTGACTTTTCTACCGCAATAGTGAACGGTCAGATCTCCTCCCTCCTCTTTGCTGCTATCGTGGTGGCGCTGCTGCTGACTATTATTTTCAGGTCGATCGCGGGTGGAGTGATATCTGTGATACCTGTTATTATGTCGGTAATCTTCCTGCTTGGATTTATGGGATTTACAGGGATACCGCTGGACCCGGCAACAGCGCTTCTATCTTCCCTGATGATAGGTGTGGGTGTTGACTATACCATACACTTTATATGGCGCTATATGGATGAGATGAAAGTTTCAGATCCGGAAGAATCAGTGCGTCGTACCCTTGTCACCACCGGTCGTGGTATAGTATTCAATGCCCTGAGTGTAATAACCGGATTTTCGGTATTGCTGTTTTCTGGCTTTACCTCAATACGGTTCTTTGGATATCTGGTGCTGATAAGTATCGGTGTTTGCATGGTAAGTGCCCTACTTCTGGTGCCGGCCATACTGCTCAGATTCAGGCCGCGATTTGTACAGCCGGTTGCAACCAGAAAAAAATTTATGACCCGGGCCTCTGATGACCCTGGAAAAATGGCGAGATGATATTGCCCGGTGACATTATATGACTGAGAATAACTCTATAATTGACAGCTAAATCTTTTTAATCCCCGTCAATGAATTGACAATTAAGAAAGTGAAACGAGTATACTTTTTATTTAACATAAAAACAGGTAATTAAAAAATTTAAACCAATGAACTACAACAAGAGAGCCCGGATAATCGGAATTAATGCCGGATACGGTATTACTGCTATGATTATGGTTATGTTCATAATCCTGATAGTGCAACCTGCTTCCGGACAGTCAAACGAGGAAGCTGTCAGGATAATGAAGATAAGCCGCGATGCCGTAATGGTAAATTCATTTGAAGCAGTTTCACTGCTTACCATAACAGATGAAAATGGCAGAACGCGTGAGAGACGTACTGTGACCGCTTCAAAAAGCTATGGTGACGGAACGGAAAAACGGATAATCAAATTCCTCTACCCTCCTGAGGTAGAGGGAACCACACTGCTTATTTATGATCATGATGATACTGAGGATGAGATGTGGATATATCTGCCTGCTTTCAGGAAAACCCGACGCATTGTCAGCACAGAAAAGGGAAAGAGCTTTATGGGCTCCGAGTTTGCAAATTCTGATCTCACCTCACCTCCTGTAACTGACTTTACCCATACAATTGCAGAGAGAATTCCTGATCAGGATCTGGTTAAAATAAAATCGGTACCCGCTACCATTGAGGTTGAAAAAAACTATGGCTATGCTGCCAGGTTAACAACACTGAAACTTTCTGACTATACAGCCGTCAGGATGGAGTTTTATGATAAAAGCAATGGAAAACTTAGAACCATTGAAATATCAGACTATCAGCCTGCTCCCGGAGGAAAATTTATTATCAGCAGCATGAATGTGGTGAACCATATAAACGGAAGATCATCTAAGCTGGTTATGAGTGAGGTAGTCACCGGTACAGAGGTAAGCGACAGGCTGTTTGACCTTTCGGCACTGGGACGGTAGAGAGGTCAGCGACAGGCTATTTGACTTTCAGTATTGGGACGATAGAGATTCAGTGACCTGCTATCTGACCTTTCAGTACCGGTACCATAGAACAGTGATAAACTATGGCACCTCCGGTCCGGATCCCGATGATATGACTATGGTAACGGGAAATGGAAAAATAGAGTAATTTTGTGCTATGATTTATGACTCTTCCGATATTATTGCAGCTCCAGCATCAGGAAGCGGCGGTGCCATTTCAGTTATCAGAATCAGTGGTGCAGGTTCAGTTGCTATGGTTTCATCTCTCTTTATCCCGGGTCCGGAGAATAATGACAGTGAAAGGAGTCTTATCACAGCCAGGGGATTTACACTGCACTATGGCTACCTAAAGGATAGAGACGCTGTAATAGATGAGGTTATTGTTTCTGTTTTCAGACAACCCCACTCCTACACCGGCGAGGACTCTGTTGAGATCAGCTGTCATGCTTCACCCTATATTGAGCATAAGATAATGGAGATGCTGACAGGTAAGGGAGCAAGAGCCGCAATGCCCGGAGAGTTCACCCGTAGAGCATTTATTAATGGCCGTATTGATCTTTCACAGGCAGAAGCAGTAGCTGACCTTATAGCTTCTGAATCTGAAGCTTCACACCGACTCGCAATGAATCAGATGAGGGGCGGATTCTCTCAGGAGATAAATAGTCTGCGCGACAAACTGTTACAGTTTGCATCTCTGATAGAACTTGAACTCGATTTCGGGGATGAGGATGTTGACTTTGCTGACAGAGATGATCTGAAAGCTACAATTGGTCAAGTGAGGGAGGTCACTGAAACACTGGCTGCCTCGTTCAGACTGGGTAATGCCATCAGGAATGGTTTTCCGGTTGCTATAGCAGGCAGGTCAAACTCAGGTAAATCCACTATTCTGAACGGACTGCTTCGCGACGACAGAGCCATTGTTTCAGATATACCGGGAACTACAAGGGATGCAATTGAAGCTAATCTTAATATAGGAGGTATACTCTTCAGATTTATAGATACGGCCGGACTAAGGGAGACATCAGATATTATCGAAAACCTCGGCATAAGGAAAACATATCAGAAGATAAATGAGGCAATGGTGGTACTGCTGGTAACTGATGCTACTGATGGGGCTGATATAATCAATGCTACAGTGGAGATTATCCTTAAACAGATGGGAAGTGCCGCCAAGGAGCTTGTTTTGATAATAAACAAGTGTGATCTGCTTGAGAGTGGGCAGTGCATGGAACTGCATAAGTCTGTTAATCTGCCCACGGGGGTAAGATCTCTGATGATAAATGCCAGGGAGGAGGATGAGATAGCGCGCCTCAGGGATCTCCTTCTTGAGATAACAGGTTCCGGTGATGCCGGCAACACTCTGATTATTACCAACTCCCGTCACTACAGTGCACTCACCTCATGCTCCCAGGCTCTTAAAAGAGCTGAGGAAGGAATGGCAGATGGCATCCCCTTTGACCTGGTGGCAATGGATATCAGACAGGCAACATACTACCTGGGAGAAATTACCGGAGCAATAACCCCCGATGAGATCCTCAGGAATATATTCAAAAATTTCTGCATAGGAAAGTAATTCAATTGCCCTTAGTACTCTAAACCCTTCTTATTATTGCATTTATGTTTTTTTTACTTTCTATATATGCTGTTTAAATTGAGGACAGATACTCTCTCTTCAATAATACCGATTAAGATTTATAGCTAATTATAATAACGCTCCTTCAGGTGAAAGCACCTTCCCCTTCCCCTATAATAAAGCTTACTCCAGACGACAGTGGAGTATCTCCCTTAACCTGAGAAAAAAGGTTGTAACGCCGGAACAATTATCCGGCATTTTCCCCTTTTATAATACGGTCTGACGCTTTTTATACCCCTCTCTTTAGTTGCAGAGAACCGGACATATTGTATGCATCAGATATACAGTTACATGACTCTTATAAATATATTTTTTTAAGTATAACAACGGATTTAAAAAATAGTTAATATTGTAATGTTATTTGACAGCAAATGGAGGTCTTAATTACCGCCTCAGTATTCAGAAACAAAGAGTGTTATGTTAAATTTAAAACAGAAGAAAAAGCTTACAGACAGATTAATCAGAAATGAGATCCGCAAAACAAAGTGTTTGGATCTCTGCTTCCGATGAGGCAGAGATTCAGGAACCTCCACTCCCAAATAGTGGAAACGTTGATAATGTGATCTCTCCGGCAACCCATTTCCGGGGCACATTAAAAAACACGGCATTCATTGCAAAACACTTCCCAGGCGTCACTCCTGACGAATGGAACAACTGGCACTGGCAGATCAGGCACAGTTACCGGTCAATCAAAGAACTTTCATCTTTCCTGAAACTATCGCCCGACGAGTTGGCGGTGGCGGAGCAGTTTATTAATCTGCCCGTAAGGATCACACCCTACTATGCATCACTGCTTGATGAGTGTAATCCGGATCATCCCCTCAGAAGAAGCGTTGTTCCGGTACTTGATGAACTGCTTATGTCGGACGGGGAATCATCTGACCCTCTTGATGAATTGCATGACTCAGTGGCGGGTTGCCTGATTCACCGGTATCCAGACAGGGTTCTTTTCCTTGTAACGGACTTCTGCAGTACATACTGCAGATATTGCACACGTTCCCATATGGTTGCAGGTAAAAAAGAGAATGCCCCGGGAAAACCCGAATGGGATATGGCTATTGAGTATATCCGTACCCACCGGGAGGTAAGGGATGTGATTCTTTCAGGAGGCGACCCGTTAACAATGTCTGACAGCAGGCTGGAATACCTGCTGTCGGCACTAAGAGCAATCCCCCATGTGGAAATTATAAGGATAGGCAGTAAGGTGCCGGCAGTACTTCCCCAGCGAATCACTCCTTCACTGGTAAAAATGCTGAAGAAATATCATCCTCTTTACCTGAGCCTTCATTTCACCCACCCTGAAGAGCTTACCCCTGAAACACGTAATGCCTGCAATATGCTGGCTAATGCCGGTATTCCGATGGGCAGCCAGACCGTACTACTTAAGGATATCAATAATAGTCCGGAAACATTTAAACACCTTTTTCATGAACTGCTTAAGGTAAGGGTGCGTCCATATTATATATACCAGTGTGATCCTATCCCCGGCTCACGCCACTTCCGGACATCTGTTTCGGAAGGACTTGAAGTAATCCGCGGACTGAGGGGACACACTTCCGGTTATGCGGTTCCCCATTATGTAATTGATGCCCCCGGAGGAGGAGGAAAAATTCCCATTTTGCCGGAATATGTAGTTGGCAGGGATGAGAAAGGCCTTATCCTTCAAAATTTTGAGGGTAAAAAATTTCACTATCCGGATAAGATTGACAAGGAAAAGCCAACTGTCTGGCACAATGATTTCTGATAATACTCAATTTACTCCCAGTCTGCCATGTTCAGAATAAGAAGGTTAACGAGTGACCGGTTCGAAGCTGACCGGCAGGCAATGGTACAGGTAAGGGCCATTCTGGAGAGTCAGTTTCCGGATGTAGCCACTTCAAGCCTGGATAAAATTCCGGATCAGCTTCGTAATTCATTACAATACAAGCTACAAACGTCCCTTTATGTGGCTGAAAGCAGATCTGGCCAGGTGCAGGGCTTTGCCCTCCTTATGTATGCTCCTGACCTGAAGTTTGCCTACCTTGACTATATAGCATCAAGGCGAGGTAGCACATCAGGAGGAATCGGCAGTGCCCTTTATCAGAGAGTACGTGAAGAAGCAATTCACATGGGAATAAAAGGACTCTTTATGGAATGCCTGCCAGATGATCCCTCTCTTTGCAGGGACAAAGAGTTGCTGGAGCAGAACAGGGCAAGACTTAAGTTCTATGAGAGGTTCGGCGCATTTCCCCTCATCAATACGCTTTATGAGACTCCCGTAAAGGATGATGATGATTGCGCTCCCTATCTGGTGTGCGACTTTCTGGGAGAAAACCCCACAGACAGAAAATCAATGCAGCTGATAATAAGGGCTATCCTGGAAAGAAAATATGGTGATTACTGTCCGCAAGGATATATTGACAAGGTAGTAAATAGTGTAATGGATAACCCGGTTGCACTCCGTCCGCCGGTATATGTGAAAAGGGTAAAACCTGATTATACTCTGCCGGTGCGACAGTCAGATAAAATTGTTCTGGTAGTAAATGATAAACATTCTATACACCATGTGCAGGACAGGGGCTACGTTGAGGCACCGGTCAGGATCAGCTCAATACTCAGGTATATTGAACCAACAGGGCTCTTCAGTCAGCGTAAGCCACTCAGCTTTTCGGAAAGATGGATAAGGAGAATACATGACGTTGGCTATATTGAGTATTTCAGACGGGTTTGTAACTCACTGGCAGAAGGAAAATCAATCTACCCATATGTTTTCCCCATAAGAAACAGAACAAGGCCTCCGGCTGATGATTCTGTCCTCGCGGGATACTACTGTATAGATACCTTTACGCCACTTAACAGGAATGCCTGGCTGGCTGCCAAAAGAGCTGTAGACTGCACCCTGACATGTGCAGATGCTCTTGTTGAGGGAAGTAAGATTGCCTATTCACTTGTAAGACCTCCGGGTCATCATGCAGAAAAAACTGTTTTTGGAGGATTCTGTTACTTTAACTCGGCTGCTATTGCTGCTGAATACCTTACCGGTTACGGAAAAGTAGCAATACTGGATATTGACTATCATCACGGAAATGGTCAGCAGGAGATATTCTACCACCGGGATGATGTGCTTACTGTATCTATCCACGGCGACCCCTCATTTGCTTATCCCTACTTCAGCGGATACAGGGATGAGACAGGTGAAGGCAGTGGTGCCGGGTTTAATATTAACTTTCCTCTAAAGGAGGTAACCGACGGCGACACATACAGGAAAACGCTGAAATCGGCACTGAAATCGGTGAAGAGATTTTCTCCTGATTTTCTTGTTGTTGCCTTTGGACTGGATACGGCAAAGAATGATCCTACCGGAACGTGGTCGCTTAATGGTGCCGACTTCTTTGCCAACGGACAATTGATCGGAATGGCGGGATACCCGGTACTGGTGGTTCAGGAGGGCGGTTACCTTACCAGATCCCTGGGCATTAATGCCCGCAACTTTTTTAACGGATTATATTCTGAATTATATAAACAAAAATGATAAAGGTTGGATTAACATATGATCTGAGGTCAGAATACCTCAGGATGGGTTACAGCGAAGAGGAGGTTGCCGAGTTTGACTTTGATGAGACCGTGGATGCTATTGAGGAGACCCTCCGGAACCTTGGATACCAGACCAGCAGAATTGGCACCGTGAAGCAGCTTGCCGCGGCGCTGGTGGAGGGAGAGAGATGGGATATAGTGTTTAATATATGTGAAGGGATGTACGGGATTGGCCGCGAGGCGCAGGTTCCTGCCCTGCTTGATGCATGGAAAATCCCCTATGTATTCTCCGATCCCCTGGTCCTCTCACTTACACTTCATAAGGCTATGACCAAAAGGGTGGTGAGAGATGCCGGAATTCCTACTGCAGATTTCAGGGTGGTTAACTCGCCTGCAGAAACAGAAGATTTTGACCTTCAGTTTCCACTCTTCGCAAAGCCACTCGCAGAGGGAACAGGTAAGGGAATTGACGGAAACTCCGTTATCTCAACACCTGAAGAACTACGTGATGTTGTAACGGATCTGCTGAAACGATTCAATCAGCCCGTGCTGGTGGAGAAATTCCTGAGTGGTAGAGAGTTCACAGTTGGCATCACCGGGACAGGAAGTAATGCATCCCCTACCGGTATAATGGAAATTATCCTTAATGATAAGGCTGAAAAGGAGGTCTACTCCTACCTCAATAAGGAGGAGTGTGATTTATATGTCAATTATGCAGCTCCAGAAAGGGAGATTGCAGAGAGATGTGAAAAAGTTGCACTGGATGCCTGGCGACTGCTTGAATGCCAGGATGGCGGCAGGGTTGATATAAGGTGTGATGAAAGAGGAAACCCAAATTTTATTGAGGTAAATCCGCTGGCCGGATTGCATCCGGTTCATTCAGACCTTCCTATCCTATCCCGGCTTAATGGCATACCCTATACTGAACTGATAGGCCGGATAATGACTTCAGCTCTGGAAAAATTAAAATAATACAATAACAGGTGAAAAAGGTATTGATACTGATAGGTGAGCTGTCTGATTCAGCAGCGCCGGATGAACTGGATGTTCTCCGGCAGGCAAGGGTTGTTGAGGAAGAGCTTATAAATTCAGGGTATAATACATCCAGGGCATTTATGGGCACAGATCTCGGTAAAACACTAAGGGTAATTGAGAGATCTGAGGCTGATATAGTATTTAACCTTGTGGAGAGCATTGGAGGAAAGGCAGAGTTGATTCATATCGCACCTGCACTTTTGAAAAGTGTACCTGTTCCGTTTACAGGCTCAGGTCCTGAGGCCATGATGAATACTTCAAATAAGGTTGTTGCCAAGAGAATAATGGAGATGGCCGCGATTCCCACTCCCCGTTTTATAATCACCGGAGATCAAACCCGGAAGGCTTCAGGCAGATATATTATCAAACCTATACTGGAGGATGCCTCTGTGGGGATAAATGATGATAGTATTGTTGAGGGGGATATACCGGCAAAACTCTCCCTGGTATCTATTAAAAGCTACAGACAGGTTTTTGCCGAAGAGTATATTGCCGGGCGCGAGTTTAATCTTTCGGTAATAGCAGGTAAAAACGGTCCAGTTGTACTCCCCCCTGCTGAAATAATCTTCCGTGATTTTCCGGAAGGAAAGCCTGAAATAATAGGCTACAACGCTAAATGGGATGAATCCTCTTTCGAGTATAATAATACGATCAGGAGTTTTGAATTTGACCGCGCTGATGCATTATTGCTTGAGGAGCTAAAGGAGATATCACTCAGCTGCTGGAGGGTATTTGGCCTGAATGGATATGCACGTGTCGATTTCAGGGTAAACGAAAGCGGTAAACCATTTGTTCTTGAGGTAAATGCAAATCCGTGCATATCTCCCGATGCAGGGTTTTATGCCGCAACCCTGCAGGCCGGAATGAGTTTTGGTGAGGTAATTGAAAGGATTCTGGCAGATACTTCAGTGTAATCACCGGCAGGAAATAAATCAGTTTATTATCATCAAAAAAGGAACACTCAGATCATCATCAAAAAAGGAACACTCAGCTCATCATCAAAAAATTAGCACTCAGGTTATCATCATAAATTAGCACTCAGGTTATCATCAAAAAAATAACACCCAAATTATCAAAAAATTAGCACTCAGGTTATCATCAAAAGAAACAATCAATGGATAGACTAATTTTTAGGGATGTGGTTACGCAGGAGGATATCAGCACCGTAAGGGAAATTGTTACTTCCACTAACTTCTTCAGGATTGACGAGATTGATATCGCGGTTGAGCTCGTTGAAGAGCATATGACAACAGGGGCTGCCAGCGGATACCATTTTATCTTTGCCGAACTGGCAGGAGAGGTTGCCGCCTACTGCTGCTTCGGACCCGTTCCATGCTCCCTGGTTAGTTATGATATCTACTGGATTGCCACCCGGTCAGGAATACAGGGAAAGGGTATTGGTACCTCACTGCTGAGTAAGGCAGAGGAGGCTATAACCTCACTGGGCGGTCAAAGTGTTTTTCTGGAGACCTCCTCGAAGGATCTCTATGAGCCTACAAGGAAATTTTACCTTAGAAACGGCTATACCGTTGAAGCTGTCCTGGAAGACTTCTATGATGCCGGAGACGATAAAGTGATACTGCGGAAAAGACTCTGAAACGTTGTGCCGGGACACTTATAACACGTAGCTTACGGAATAGTCAGCTTCAACTATATTTGACTGCAATATCGGACTGTACGGTGTATACTCAAATTGCAAAGGTGTATACTTATTTGCTATTTAGTATAACTGACCGCAATGGACTATCCTTTAATAATACCTGCTGTAAGAGTTACTTTTCAGGTTTTTCTTCAGTTATCGGTTTATCAACCGACCTTATATGCAGGTCATGCTGAGGGAAAGGTATTTCTATCCCCGCCTCAGCCAGAGCCCTGTTAATAGATACATTCAGCCTGCTCTGTATAATAAATCTCCTTTCAACCGTTGTGATCCATACCAGTAGTTTGAAGTCGAGAGAGCTTGTGCCAAATCCTGTGAAAAGAGCCAGCGGTGCCGGTTCATTCATAACCTCATCCTCGTCGGCAGCTATCCTGTCAAGAATCTCCAGCACCCTTTCCGGATCGGTACCGTAAGCCACTCCCACAGTTACTTCTGCCCGTCGCTGCTTATCAGTAAGTGTCCAATTAATAAGTTCATTTGAGATAAGATTTCCGTTGGGTACAATAACTTCAGCTCCGTCATAGGTTAATATGATGCTTGATCTTATTCCTATCTCCTTTACTGTTCCCCATAGTTCTTCAACCTCAATAACGTCTCCCTCCTGTATGGGTCTTTCAAAAGCCAGGATAATGCCTGAGACCAGGTTATTAAATATGTTCTGCAGTCCGAATCCGATGCCCACCCCTAGTGCTCCCAGCAGTATGGCCATCTTGTCAAGCTCAACACCTGTTGCAGCAAAAGCTATCAGAAAGCCGATGGTGATAATGGCAATCCTGAGAAGAAGAGTTATTGCACCGGGCACTCCCCGTTTCATTTTTACTCTGGGAGCAATCTCACCCTCTATCACCAGCTTTATCACCCTGGAAACCCAAACGGTAAACCAGAGTATCAGAATAAACAATATCAGAACAGCGATGGTAACATTAACAGTCCCAACATTAAGACCTGCTCCAGCTACTGCTCTTATTGCTGCCACAACCTCACTCCGTACAGCAAACTGATTCAGTGCAAATGATGCCCAGATAGTCCATGATAATATGGTTAATGCTGCTGAGATGCGTTTATAAAACAGATCCCTGTGTACCGCCAGAGCCTTTAATGAATCAGAAAAGACTCCGTATATAACTATATATAATAGACTGTTAAGCGTTTTGGTAATGGCATATATCACAAATACCAGGGCGAGACTGTTCAGTGTGGCATAGGTAATAAACTCTGCCAGTCGGATCGCCCCGATTACCGAAGCAATCAGGGATATACCCATCATCAGGGTTCCGGCAATTGCAAGATAGTAGAGGAGCATACCTGCCTTTTTACCCGGGACATTATTCCTGAATGTTCTCTTTCTTATAGCGGACAATACAGAGATAACAGCAAACAGGTCGAGGCCGGTCAGAAAGAACCTGCTCACCAGTGAAGCGCCAAAAGTGTAAGAATGAAGAAATGCCAGCAGCACAGCAACTGATGGTAGGATAATATAGTGCCTGGTCTTTTCGGGCATTATATCATAAAGGATTCTTACGACAGGATAAAAGATGATAAGCAGATTCAGGAACCCGACAGTTCCGGGCAACATTCCATAAATAGGATAAGAGAGCAGAAAGGTTACAAGTATTGTTGCTGACCACGGCCTGTGTATTATTGTTTTAACCGTTTCCAGACCATTGCCCGGAAGATTCTCTATATCGGCCTCAATATTTCTGAAGGATTTTGTTATAAGTCTGAGCAGCACAAGGAACAAAAGAAGGTGTAGGACTATACGAACTGATTCTTCCCGGCCAAAATCCCTGAATTCATTGTAAATATCAGTTGCAATTGCCTTCCGTGTTGAAAGAACCCGCTCACCGGTACGGACCGACTTAATGGCCGTCCATACCGGAGGATGGGTTATCCTGAAAAGTCTCGTTCCTGTAATAGTGCCCGCCTTACGAATCTCTGCCAGCGTATTATTACATAAAATTATGGCAGCAGAGATTTCTACGAGCATATCCTGCAGAAAATCGGAGTCGCTGTTAAACCTCTTCTCAAAACTATTCAGGGTGTCTGTCATGACGTTAACCCTGTTAATAAGAGTAGCTGATGAATTGCGGGCATTAAGAGTGTCAAGGGTTGCTCCCCACAAAATCCCTTTACTGTTAAGTTCAATCAGTATCTCCTGTTTTCTGTTGAAAAGATCCTGAAGGATATCCTCTCTCTCCAGAATTCTCACCCTGATGTGGCTCCACTCATTTTCCATCTTAGCGAGATTCCGGAAGCTCAGGTTGTCAATCTGGTCTATCCTGGGATCTTCGCGCATTATCCTGATTCTGAGCAGCAGAGTGTCAGTCTGCCCGCTTAGTACTGCTTTTTCAGATGAGGTGAGCAGGTTTTCACGGTATTGCCGTATCTGCTCATTCATCTCCGTGAGGTCTCCTGTGATATTAGTAACCGGGATAAACTGCTGTTCAGCATGGGGCATTTCAGTCAGGCTATCCAGAAGAGTCTGGGCTTTCGGAGTCAGAAGTATCGTGAATATTAACAGTGTAAAACCAACTATTCTTTTATATGTCAGCAGCATGAAACCAGTATTAATAATGGATTGACGGAACAAACAACAAGATATTAAAAATTGATTAATATGGTTATACCTTTTGTAATTTCCATTTACCCCTTCTGAAGAAGAGCCACGCTGTAATGGTCATTATAGATTCAGCAATGACTATAGCAGTGTATACTCCCTGTTCACTGAAGAATACTCTTGAAGACAGGAAGGCTGCCAGTGGTATCTCTATCATCCAGAATGCGAAGAGGTTTATCCAGGTGGGGGTTACGGTATCTCCTGCACCGTTAAAGGAATTTACAATAACCATCCCGAAACCATAGGCAATAAACCCAAGGCTTACAACCCTTAAACCTGTGCTGCCTGATTGCACCACATCTGCATTATCCATAAACAGTTTCATGAACGTGGTTGGGAATATTACAATGATGGCTCCTATTACACCCAGAAGAATCATATTGACAACTCCCGTGATATGTACCGCCCGTTCTGCCCTCTCCGGCTTGCCTGCTCCCAGATTCTGGCCTACCAGTGTTGCAGCAGCATTGCTGATGCCCCATGACGGAAGCAGGGCAAAGAGTATTATTCTCATTGCAATTGTATACCCCGCAATGGCAACACTCCCGTATTGTGAAATTATCCTTACCAGGATTATCCAGCTGGATGTGGCAATCAGATTCTGTCCAATTCCCCCGACAGATATCCTGAGTATATGCATTATCAGCCTGAAGTTAATACGTATATGGGCTGCTGCAATACGCACTCTCTTACTGCCCCTGAATAGTATATAGAGCTGGTATATTACTGCTATTCCCCTTCCTGTAGTGGTGGCAATTGCCGCCCCTTTTATTCCCATTGCCGGAACAGGGCCCCAGCCAAATATCAGTATAGGGTCAAGAATAAGGTTAATCAGATTGGCAATCCACAGAACCCTCATGGATATTGCAGCATCCCCTGAACTTCTGAAAACGGCATTGATAATAAAGAGCAGCATGATAACTATGTTACCCGCCATCATAATTTTTGTGTAAGCTGAGAGGGAACCGGTAATTTCATTTCCTGCGCCCATCAGTCTTAGCATGTCGACTGCAAAGATAGAACCCGGAACAGCAATCAGGATAGAAATAACTGTTCCTGTAATTATTGACTGAAAGGCAGCCCGTGCTGCCCTGTCAGGATCCTTTTCACCTATCCTTCGTGAAACCACCGATGTTGTTGCCAGACCAATGCCCATGGCTATTGCATACACAACCGTCATCATTGATTCCGTTATTCCTACAGCTGCAACTGCATCAGGACCAAGCCTCGATACAAACCAGATATCCACTATCGCAAAAACAGATTCCATTACCATCTCCAGCACCATAGGGACAGACAGAAGAAATATGGCCCTGCTCAATCTGCCGCTCGTAAAATCCTGATCGGTGCCGGCAATGGCCTCCCTGATGTCACTGAATAATCCCTTTATCTTCCCTTGTCTGCTTTCAGGCTGCATCTGAATGGAGAATATTAATGTTGCCACGTCTCCCCTGTTAAGGAATCCGTATAAGTTAATTTAATTAAATGCAAAAATAGAAAAAAGAGGAAGCCGTGAGACAAAATTCCTAAATCCTTGCGAGCGCAAGAAAAACGGCATGGAGTGTTATGGTAATACCCAGATAGAGATTGCCGGCTGCTGCCCTGTCAAGACCCGGAAAGCTGTAATGGAATGAACCGGGGTTGCATGCCGACATACAATCACCACAGAGTGTGCAGGAGATGCCGGGGCTTTTCAGCCTGATTCTATCAGCATCAAGGGCATTGTAGCGGCAAACAGGGATACATCTCATACAGCTGGTACAACTGTTGTCTATCCTGAATCTGAACGGGTTGATGAACCTGGTGTAGTTCACAATTGTCCCAACCGGACAATATGCAATACAATGCATCATCTTTCCCTGTCGGCGCGATAAAAGGAAAATCACTAATAACCCTGCTATTCCAAATCCTATGGCAACAGAGGTGGTCAGAAGAGGGCCTGCTCCTGCAAACCGCATGATAAGTGCAATAAGTACTACAGTTGCCAGTCCGGTCATCTTATAGGGTAATAACTTTTTTCTTCTCTTTTTTCCGGAGGATATTTTACGTGATGCCAGGGCATCAATTGCTCCGAAGTAGCATAGCTGACTACACCAGGCCGGACCTGAAATAATTATTGTAGTCACAAACAGGATGGTCATAAAGGAGAGTTCTGCCCTGTACACCGGTCCGGCCACAATCATAAAGGGCAGGGGAAGATGAAGCTCTCCTGTCATCAGGAAGATGGTATATCCTGATAGGCCCAGCAGTAGCTGACCAAAAAAGACAACTGAAAATATGGTCCATATACGAACCCTCCATACCGGCTGTTTGGACCGGTCCTGCATCTTCAGCGTCACAAAGGCCGCATATGCAGCCACCAGTAAAATCTCAAACCATCCTCCCCCCTGTACAAATCTCTCTGCCAGCAGCATAGGTGTGTCAACCATCACCTGCACAATTACAAGAAGCAGAGCAACTGCAAAAGAGACTATAAGGGGAAGTATGTAAATCTTAGGGACCATAAACAGAAATTTCAACAAAAATAGCATTTACCCGGTTAAGGTGCCGGTAACAATTGTTACAAAATTGTGTTTCTTAAATCAGAAGAAAAAAGTACTTACTTTAATGTACCTTTGTAGCAGTTTTGGGAACAGGGAAGAAACTGGCTCTACAATGCAGCAGACTTCTTTTTCAGGTTTCAGGAAACGGAAATAATTTTGAAATTCAGAGGGAATAAATGCGGCAGCAAAAAAACCATTTTTGTTTTCTAATTTTGAGATTATATGAAACTGTAAAAAATTAAATCTGAATCAAATGAAACGTCTATTATCCTATCTGGGTCAGGGGTTACTGATAGTGGCCCCGGTTGTGGTTACCGGCTATATTGTCTATCTGATATTTAATCTCCTTGACAGTATAATGAGGGAGCAGATTACCAGATGGATAGGATTTACTATTCCGGGTCTTGGATTTATAATGGTTATACTTTTTCTTATTTTGCTCGGATGGGTCGGACAGACTCTTATCGGCAGACCTGTCAAGAAACTGTTTGAGAGGGTTATAAGAAGGACTCCTGTGTTCAATATTGTCTACTCCGCCATCAATGACATCTTCAAGGCACTGGTTGGCAAGGATAAAAAATTTGATTTCCCCGTGGTTGCTCTGATGAACAGGGAGAATAATATCTGGAAAATGGGATTTGTTACCCAGACGGATATGAGTTCAATTGGTATGCCTGGTATGGTTACCGTCTATATGCCTCATTCCTATAATTTTTCCGGCGAACACTTTATTATTCCTTCTGAAAACGTAAGACCATTGGAGATCAGCGCTTCTGATGCGATGAAGTTTATAGTGTCAGGAGGTATTGCATCCTATAATGCTATAGCAAGGCAGCAGGCACCATAGTTCTTCAACAAACAGCAAAGAAGCTTTCACCGCATAATAATAAATGGTATTATACCCCAGGGCAAGCCCCAGGGAATTTAACCACACCCTCTCGTCCGCCGAAGCGGAACGCGAAGGTGGATTAAAAAGTCAGAGTGAAAGCGCACTCATCACAAGCAGACATACCGATATTACATTTCGGGGGAACAGAAACGCAGAGTATGCTGCATTTCTGATATTAGCATCATCAACAGACACCACACCCGGACTGAAAAGCAGTATGCTGGTCGTTCCGGGCGAATATAAAATCCGGCAAGGCTCTGTAGTAGTTCTGCATGTTACAGTGAAAGGCCCCTGCATGTTACAGTGAAAGGCCCCTGCATGTTACAGTGAAAGGCCCCTGCATGTTACAGTGAAAGGCCCCTTATTGTATCAATGGTATATGAGACCATTTCTGGGGTGATATCAATATGTGTCACCATCCTGATGCTTTTTACTGTTGGAGCATTTGCCAGTATTCCCTTATCTCTCAGTCGGGCAGTAATACTGGTCGCAGGAATATCATCCGGCGTATTGAATATTATAATATTAGTGCTTACCTTCATAACATCCTGCACCCATGACACCCCACTCAGGGCATCTGCAATAGCGGCTGCATGGAGATGATCATCCCTGAGCCTATCAATATTATTTTCAAGTGCAAAGAGACCTCCTGCAGCAATATATCCAGCCTGTCGCATCGTCCCTCCAAGCACCTTCCGCACTCTTACACCTCTTTCCATGTGTTCACGGTTTCCGATCAGGAGAGAGCCAACAGGTGCGCCCAGGCCCTTAGAGAGGCATACAGAGATAGTATCAAACATGGAACCGAACTGAAGCGGGGTAATTCCCGTTGCAACTATGGCATTGAAAAGACGAGCTCCGTCAAGATGCAGTGCCAGAGGAAGTGATCGGGTAAAACGTGAGATCTCCTCCATTGCTTCAAGTGGCCATACAGCTCCCCCTCCCCTGTTTACACTGTTTTCAAGTGAGACAAGCGAGGTTCGGGGTTTATGCGGATCATCAGGCTGTACAGCCCTTCTGACCTCGTCAGCTGAAAAGATTCCGTCAGGGGTATCAATCAGAGTCACATTTGCTCCCGAGTTAAATCCTATACCACCGCCTTCATACAGATATATATGGGCCAGTTTGCTGCAAATAATATCATCCCCGGGCCTGGTATGAATATTAATGGCAATCTGATTGGTCATTGTTCCGGACGGACAAAATATGGCTCCCTCCTTACCAAACAGCCTGGCCGCATACTCTTCCAGCTCATTCACCATGGGATCCTCACCCAGAACCATATCACCCACCTTGGCACTGAACATAAATTCCAGCATCTCCCTTCCTGGCCTGGTAACGGTGTCACTCCTAAGATCAACAGTTAACATATTATATATTTTAACGGGTGATGATTATTAAAGGCAATCCAATATTATGCAATATTTTCAATTACAAAAGTAAATCTGTCAAATGATTCAGCACCATCCCATATGGCAGCAGCAACAATTTTACAGACATTTCTTTTACCATCATTATTTATCAGTCGCATCTCAAACTTTACAATTCTGCATTCTCTCCTAAGAAGCCTGTCAAGTTGCTTTCTCATTATCAGATAATCGTCTGGATGACTCATCCTGAAGAAATTTTCATTGTAGAGCTCCTGATCTGACATCCCCATTATTTCAATAAATGTAGGGTTAACAGAGGTAAAATCCCCTTTTTGACTGGTCTGGATTATACCGACAGGGAAACTATCAAAGAGTGTTCTGTAACTTAACAGGTTGGTGTGCACTGCCTCCTCATTCTGTTTCTGGCGTATCATTTTTCGCAATCTGAAAAAGAACTCCCTGTCAGAGAAGGGAAACATAATGGTTTCAAAGCCATACCTGATCAGCTGATCGGCAAAGTGATCAGGCAGCATGGATGTAACTACCATTATGGGTGTAAACATATTCCTGGACCACGAGATGGAATTTAAAACAGGATCTTCTAACTTCTGGTTACTGCTTATTGCAAGCACAATAGCTGAAAACTTTTCATCCCTGCATTTCGCTGAAAACTCTTCCGCAGATGCAGCGAAACTGCATAAGAAAGATTCAGGCTCAAGGAAATCTGACAGATGACTCAGATCAAGTTCTGATGAATATATTAAAACCGGGTCTTGGTAGCCATTCATTGGAATGATACGATTAAGAGTCTAAAATAGATATAATGATTAGAGTAATAAAACTATCCGTCAAAAAAAAAGGTAGATTGATAAAACCAAAGCAGGGTTTCACAACAATATTGCATTCTGTAACCTGTTTGTAAGAACGCAGATTATTAAATAACATTTTTCTTTGTTCTATTAATTACTGTTTTTTTATTTTCTTCACCACTTGGTTTACCTTTTAAAAATGTGCTGGTCGTTATACCTTGTTTAAGGGTTGGTAAAGATACAGTGTAATATATCAGCAAATATTCCACACAGAGGAAAGAATCTGAATGAATATTTTCTGTTACTTCACACCAGGAAACGATTAAATATTTACTACACGAGCGAAAATAGCTTTAGAGTCAGTTATTTAACAAAATTTAAACGTATGAAACGAACATGATATTTTTTAAGCATAAATATCACAAAAGAATATGTTTAAAAAATATTATGCGAGAGCGAAGCCGTTCCATTCGTTCTCAAATTTTTAATTAACTTCTTATCATATAATTACAAAATTTAAACGTATGAAAAAGGCATCAATTTGTTTTCTGATAATGTTAGTCTCCGGGATTGGCAGTTACGGACAGCTCTCCTACTATTTTCCCGGTAAGGGAGATTTCAGCACAGCTCTGCCCTCTCCTGATCTTTTTTTCGGATACCCTATTGGTGATCATCACACACGTTATGACCTGATTGTTGAATATTTCAGGTTACTTGCTGATAAGAGTGACAGGGCAGAATTTGAACTGTTCGGGTATACCGAAGAGATGAGGCCGCAAATCGTTCTTACCATATCGTCACCTGAAAACCTCTCCCGTCTGGAGGAGATAAGAGAGGAGCATCTTAAGCTGAGTGACCCCGGGTTAACTGATAAGCCTGATCCTGCAGATATGCCAGTAATTATTCAGCTGGGGTTCAATGTGCATGGAAATGAAGCAAGCGCAGGAGAGGCTTCTCTGCTTGCCGCCTGGTATCTGACAGCCTCCCTTGACGATGAAATGGAGAATATACTCGCAAACAGCATCATTTTTATCGAACCAGTTCTTAATCCGGATGGCAGGGAGCGATTTGTCAGCTGGGTAAACCAGAATAAGGGGTATAATGTCTCTTCCGATCCTTATGACCGGGAACATACCGAGCCGTGGCCCGGAGGCAGAACCAATCATTACTGGTTTGACCTAAACAGGGACTGGTTGCCACTCTCACAAAAGGAAAGCCGTAACAGGATGGAGCGGTTCATCACTGGAGGCCCAATGTGATTACCGATCATCATGAGATGGGAACCGGCAGTACCTTCTTTTTTGAACCTACAAAAAAGGGGTCGGAGAATCCGATAGTTACATCTGAAAACTATCTCAGACTGAATAATCTGTTTGCCGCAGGTTATGCAGAGGAGCTAAACAATATAGACCACTATTACGATTCGGGAAACTCCTTCGATAACTCCTATCCCGGATATGGAAGCTCCTATGCTGATCTTCACGGTGGAGTGGCCATTCTGTTTGAACAGGCATCTACGAGGGGACTGATGCAAGAGACCTCCATGGGTTATATTCTGAAATTCAAAACAGGAATCAGAAACCAGATTACCGGAGCTCTCTCTACCGTTAGGACAGCTGTAGAAAACAGGGAGATGCTCAATGATTATATGATCCGTTTCCATCAGGATGCCCTGAAAGAGGCTGGAAGAAGTGAGGTGAAGGGGTATGTTTTTGGCGACCGGCACGACCCGGGAAGGACACTGGCATTTGCTGATCTGCTTCGCAGGCACTCGGTAGAATATTACACTCCGGCAGATGATATCAATGGTGCTTCAGACCTGTTTGAAAAAGAGTATTCATTCTTTGTGCCGACTGAGCAGCCGCGCTATAAAATGGTGCAGACCATGTTTGAAACGAACAGGGATTTTCCCGATTCCATATTTTATGATGCAACAGCATGGGCTATGGTCTATTCCTATGGTTTGCCGTTTGAGCCGCTTAAAGTGATTCCCGAACCTGGAGTAGCAACGGTAATAAGAGTCAGTGCCGCCGAATCACCACCCCTGTCAACATACGGGTATCTTTTCAGCTGGTCCGATTACTACGCTCCTGCCCTGCTTAACCGGCTGATGAACAAGGGTGTCAGAGCAAGATCTGCATGGACCCCGTTTAGCGCCATAACTCATTCCGGAGAAACAGAGTTTTGCCGGGGTTCGGTGTTAATTCCGGTCCCGTACCAGGATATGAGCCCTGAAGATCTCTATGATATTATCACGTCGGTTGCCGGTGATACACATATAAAAATCCATTCGGTTGAATCATCCGTAACGGCAAATGGTCCATGGCTTGGTAACGGAAACTTTAAGCCGTTGCAAAACCCGGATATCTTGCTCTTTACAGATGATGGTGTAAGCAGCAGCGGTGCCGGCACAACCTGGCATCTCCTTGATGCCGTTATGGATATTAATGTTACCCGGATAGCTACCGGAAATTATTCCAGAACGGATATCAGCCGTTATAATACTATCATCATGCCTTCAGGAAACTACCCGGCTTTTTCAGACGACGATAAGAACAGACTTAAAGAGTGGGTCAGAGGGGGAGGCAATCTGATTGCAACCGGACAGGCAGTGCAGTTTCTTGCCTCGGCAGGCCTGGTGGAACTGGACTCTGAAAGCTCTGTTATTCCACAGCAGCCCGGGGTAAAATATTCAACGGCATCGGCAGAACGGGGAAAACATTCTCTGGGTGGTGTTTTCTGCAGTGCGGTAATTGATATTACCCATCCGCTTGGATTCGGATACTATAAGGAGAATATTACCGTTTATAGGAATCACTCTACCTTTATAAAACCGCTTAAGCGAAATGAAAACAATGTTGTGGTCTATACAGATGACCCGTTGATAAGCGGGTTTGCTACAGATGAAAAAGAAAGAATGCTTCATGGAACACTGTCCACAGGATCTGTCACCTACGGCAGGGGTCATATTACCCTGTTTATTGATGACCCTGTCTTCAGAGGATGCTGGCCTGGTACTTCCCGTATGGTACTTAATGCCATCTTTATGGGACCGGGAGTGTAATAAAATAATGGACCGTTAACAGATGAGAAACAGAATACTGGTGGTCGAAGACGAAAAGTATAATTTCACCCTCCTTAAGTACATATTTGAAAAGGAGGGGCAGGAGATTGTATGGGCACATAACGGGGAAGAGGCTGTAGCCCTCTTTCGTGATGAGGGCCGTTTTGACCTTATTTTGATGGATATAAAGATGCCTGTTATGAATGGTTTTGAAGCCACCAGACTGATCAGGGAATCAGGTAGTGATATACCCGTTATTGCAGTAACTGCATATGCCATGCCTGATGACAGGGAAAGATGCCTTGCCGCCGGATGTAATGATGTTATAACAAAACCCCTGCAAAGAGATGCCATTGTAAGCCTTGTCAGTAAATGGATAACTCTATGATTTATGGATGTCAGAATTGAAGAGAGCTGGAAGAAACTGATTGGTGATGAATTTGAAAAGGAATATTTCAGGGATCTTGCTGCGTTTGTAAAGGGAGAGTATTCATCAAACCAGATATTTCCTGCGGGATCTTTGATTTTCAATGCATTTAACTGTTGCCCTGTAAATAGTCTGAAGACAGTTATAATTGGTCAGGATCCTTATCACGGTCCGGGACAGGCGCACGGACTCTGTTTTTCAGTAAGAGACGGCATTGCATTTCCCCCCAGCCTGGTTAATATTTTTAAGGAGATATCAGGCGATATGGGATATCCGATGCCTGTTTCAGGTAACCTGGAGAGATGGGCATCCCAGGGTGTACTGCTTCTGAACTCTGTTCTTACGGTCAGGGCTCATAAACCGGGAAGTCACCAGAACAGGGGATGGGAAAGATTTACAGATGCCGTGATAAGCAGGGTTAATGAGTCTGATAAAAATCTTGTCTTTATGTTGTGGGGGGCATATGCCCTGAGGAAAGGTGCTGCAATAGACCGCTCACGCCATCTCGTGCTTGAAAGTGTTCACCCCTCTCCCCTCTCCGCTCATCGGGGGTTCTTCGGCAATCACCATTTCACTAGGTGCAATGAGTTCCTGGAAAGCACCGGAAATAGCGCAATAGACTGGCATTAAGAGACCTCTGACAGTCCGGCCGAAACAACCTCCTCAAGATATTCCGGTTCCTCAAACCCAACAGAGAGCCTTATCATTCCCGGTTCAGCATATTTATACCCCCATACCGGTTCAACAGGCATCAGAATGGTATGTGAATCACCCAGAGTTGGCACAAGGCGAATTGATCCTGATACAGCCTCTATAAACCTGTCACGACGCATCCTCATCATATTACTGTCGCTGCCACTAAATGAAAAGGTAACCATTGCCCCATATCCTCTTCCTGAAAATAGTTTTGCTGCCATATCTCCGGTAGTGTGTTGAGGGAGCCCGGGATACAGAACACTTTCTGTTTTGGGATCCGCGGCAATAAGAGCAGCCAGCATTGCAGCATTTTCACATTGCCGTTTGAATCTGATGCGGAAACTCTGCATCTGGGTATGCAGTCTGTAAGCATCATCAGGTGAAATCATATGGCCGGTATATTTACGGTATTCAATGGCTTTTTTCATTAACTCCATATCGTTTCCGCAGATCGCTCCCGCTGTTATGTTTCCGTGACCTCCCAGATATTTGGTGGCGCTGTGTACAACAAGGTCAGCTCCATCTGAAAGGGGTGAATACAACATCGGTGTTGCGAAGGTGTTGTCGATAATAACAGCCGCTCCGTATTTACGGGCAATTGAATTAATTGCCGGAGCATCAGCGATAATCAGGAGAGGATTGGAGATCACCTCATAATAGATTAGAGAAGGCCTGTGGGCATCAATTAACCTCTCAAGCTCTACCAGATCATAGCTCTCTCCCGAAGGATCAAACCGGATAATATCCACACCCCTTCTCTTCACCAGCACATTATCAATATATGAGTTGGTACCTCCGTATATCTCGCTGAAAAAGAGCCAGGGAGCATCCCTCCCCTTTTCCTGGAAAATGGAGAGAGCTATATCAATAGCTGCCATTCCCGACTGGGCCATCAGCGCCCAGTTACTTCCTTCAATGGATATCAGTTCATCTTCTGCAGCAATAACGGTCGGATTACGGTATCTGGAGTAGATATATTTACCGGGGTGTCTCTCATGTTCCGCTTCCTGAGCAAACACCTCCGATGTTGTTGCAGCATCACCCAGAACGAAGCCCGCATCCCTGTATACAGGTACTCTCATACTGTTTACGGCACTCTGTTTACCGCTTCCGGTGCTTTTAATACTATCATTGCTTTTCATACGTTTAAAATTTTGTAATTATCGGACAAGAAGTTAATTAAAAATTTGCTGTTAAATTCAGCTTACTGCAGGCTGATTTGATTTTTCGTGGTACATAACAGTAACCCCGGGTGGCTTGAAATCGAAATAAAAGCCAATTCTGTTAAGCGCCTGTGCAGCCATTATCAATGCAACACCAGAAACAAAGGATACTCCGGAAGGCACTATTGATGAAAGCGAATTGCTCATAATAAATAAAATTCCTGATGCCATTAAAAGAGTGAAGATTGCCAGTGTGAAATACCTTTTTCTGCCGGTGGCCCCTGAAAAATTAATTCTGAGAGCCAGCAGTACCTGAAGGGAAGATATAAATATTAAAGGCATATATTCACCTGAGAAGAGTGAAGCCATCAGCAATCCGGTAAGAAAAACAGTACCAGGATGAAATTTTATATCAATCCGTGAATCCACGGAAGTATATACATTATCAACCAGAACCAGCAAAACGAGTCCCACCGCAAAGGAGATTGAAAAGAGTACGGCCCCACCGTACAGGAGAGAGATATTTGATAATGCAGCAAAGATTAAGAGCACCACAATCTCCCTGCTGAGCTCAGATTTTGAAATATTGGTGAGTGCTCTCCATGCCCGCGAGGGTTTTCCGAGATGGACGACAGGAATTAAAAGGGTCACCATGGTCAGAACAGGATAAATTATCCCGCCGTTGAAAGAGATTGAACTTATGGCTGCAAAAAAGAGTCCGAATAGTCCCGAAGTGAGGTATGTGAATAGAATAAGGGTCCATTCGCGCCACGGGGATATCTTGCTTCCCATGCCAATAAGATCAACACCTGAGCCAGTTTCTTTCACCGGCCATCTGTCACTTCCGTTGAGCCGTATCCGTGGCTTTATGCCGGTTACGGGAAGATGACCTCCCTGCTCTTCCGGTGACTCAAATTTATCAAAGGAGAGTGCTCCGGTAGGACAGGCGGAGGTGCATGCAGGTTCAATATTGTTCTCCTGGCGCTCCACGCAAAAATGACATTTTTCAATTGTTCCTGACCTTCTGTTGAGCTGCGGGGCATCGAACGGACAGCTCCAGAAGCAGTAATTACATCCTATACACCGCTCTTCAGAAAGCAGAACAGCTCCTGTTGCCGGGTCAATTGAGTATGCTGCGGCCGGACAGGCATTGAGGCATGCAGGATCTTCGCAGTGATTACACGCCAGTGACAGATTGTGAACCGGTAGTCCCGGATATCCCTTCCTGTTATCTGTCAGTACCTGTCGCCATGGAACACTACCTCCGTTAATCAGCTTACAGGCCGCTACACATGCAAGGCATGAGACACATTTATCAATTTCGTATCTGAAGCCCCCCTTCATATTATTTTGTATTAATCTTTTCTATATTGACCCTGCAATTCAGAAACGCCGTTCCGTAGCCCATATCTGTTTCGGACCCGTGAGTAAGCTGGTTACCTCCGCCTCCTTCCATTTTCCACCATCCGTTTGGCAGTGATAAGCACCCCTCTTTAATTCTGAAGTTCACAATTACTTTTGCTCTCACCTCTCCCCTTTCATTAAATATCCGGATTATATCGCCGTCTGAAATATTCTTCTTCGCTGCATCCGCGGCAGATATCTCGATCAACGGCTCAGGTTCATTCTCTTTAATTATCTCAAGATTACCAAACTGGCTGTGTATCCTGTTACGGTTATTTGGTGTCAGAAAAATATAATCACCGCTACCGGTTATTTTACTGAAAGGGTCTGAATAGGATGGTAAGGGATCAACTCCCCATCTTTCGGAAAGCTCATCACTTCTAAGGTTTATTTTTCCTCCCGCTGTCCTGAACTCATTATCAGAAAATGCTATCTCCTGAAGTCCGGGTGCAATTACGGGTCCTGCTTGAAGTGTCTGAACTGTTATTTCCGAGTAACCCCTTATTCTCTCTTCCAGCCACCGGTCAGTATTCTCTGCTCCGGGCTCCGGAATATCCTTACTCGTAAATTCAATTTTCAATCTTTTTGCCAGGTGGTAAAATATTTCTGTTTCCGGCATTACACCTTCCGGTGGTGTCAGTATTGCCGGCCTGTAGAAGATATATGGCGACCAGTATGAACTGATTATGTCCTGCTGTTCAAACATATTTTTTGCCGGGAGAATTAAATCTGCAATTGAGGTGGTATCATTCATAAACTGATCCACTGCGACAATAAATTCAAGGTTTCTGAAAGCCTTCTCAACCAGATTGGTGTCACACGCCTGTGTCAATGGATTACCTCTTTCAATAAAAGCCATCCTAAGTGTGGGATTCGTCTGTGCAATCATCTCTTCTCCCAGTCTGGCAATAGAGACAGATCTCCTGAAAAGGGGGTTGACATCAATCTCAGGATAGTAGCTTAAAGGCTCCTTATACCGGTCAAAAACATACCCCTGGAGGTTGGCATAGTTAAAGCTGCTGCCCGGCTTCCCAAGGTTACCGGTGATAATATTGATAGCCAGTATTGCGCGTATTGTCTGCCCTCCGTTGGTATACCTCTGAACACCATATCCCGGAATAATTGTAAGGGGACGCCCGTCAGAAACCATTAATGCAAACTCCTCAATTGCCTTTGCTGACAATCCTGTTATTCGGGCTGCTGCTTCGCTGTCTGTGCTGAGAGATCTTTTAAAATCCTCATATCCTGACACATAACTTTCAATAAACTCAGGATTGTGGCGGTTCTTTTCTATAATGATCCTGCATACTGCAAGTGCCAGGGCAGCATCTGTTCCGGGTTTTATTGAAAGGTGAATGTCTGCTTTATCGGCCGATGGAGTGCGCCTGGGATCCACTGATATGATTTTTGCCCCACGGGAGGCCGCCGCCGAGATAAATGCTATCTCCTGGATATTTGTTTCGGCCGGATTCTTTCCCCACATTACAACAGTCCCTGCGTTTTCAATATCCCAGGGCACGTTATGCTTTACTTCACCCAGTGTAGCTCTCACCGCCTCCAGTCCGGCCGGCCAGCAATAATTCCCATAGGTAGTAGTGGCTCCTCCATACAATGAGAAAAAGTTGTACCCGATACTGTTGGTGAGTCCTGACATCCCGCTGCCAGTGTAATATAGAACTGAGTGTGGAGAATATTTATCGCGGTACCAGGAGAGCTTTTCAGCAATAAGATCGAGTGCTTTCTCTTTGGATATCTCACTGTAACCACCATTTTTATCTTTTAGCAGAGGAGTTGTTATCCTGGAGGATGACCCTGCCCTCTCGATATATGACAGCCCCTTAATGCAGGGGCCTTCCGGCACTGCCCTGTTTGCCGGATCGGGATAGATAGCAGTAAGTCTGTTATCCTCTGTCTCAACATAGAAGCTGCATGTACTGTAACAGTTTCTCGGACAGGCGGTAAGGACTTTTTGTTTCATATCTTCTCTGTTACGGCAAATGTAACGAAAAAAAGAGAGCCCCGTCCCCACGGAGCTCTCCAAAACCAACCAACCTAACCAAAAAACCTAATTTTTGGATAACCGGTTACTTGTAGAAAGTATAACCGGTCATATTCTAAACATCCTGACATAAAAAATGTTCAGATAAACGGAAAAAAAACAGATTTTTCTAAAAATACGATACAAAATTTTTCCCCTGCATCTGGCAGAGAGAGTAATTTTGTTATCCGGGTTACGTCAGACAGAAAGGATGATCACAGGCAATATTATTCACCCAGCGGGGCATCCGCAATTACTCTGGTGGCTATTACCCTGTTCGGGTCATCTGAAATCCATATCTCATATGTGAACTTTCCCTGCTGGAGAGGCACCGCATAGGTATTATCCGGAACTCCGGTAGTATACAGATTTCCATTAAAGGTAAAGGTTACTTCTGCATCGGGGTAAGCAATTTCAAACCTGTAATAGCCGGTCTCCGAATGTGCTGCAACATCACCAAAAAGATACTCCTCCTCACCTGTATTTACCGTCACACTTAAAAAATCAGCTTCGGTAATATTTCTGACCCGTATATCTGTTGGTCCGTCCGGTGTCTGCTTCTCCCTGGTACATCCATGGAAGATCAGTAATGCTGCAAACAGTGCTGGAAATACTCTTTTCATAGGCCGGTTGTTATTTCAGATTTAACCATATTATGGTCTCTTGTAAATCAGGACGTAAATTTACAGGAAATAGTTGCTTCGTCAAATTTTTCCGACGCTACCTGATGTTATCCATCCTACATTACCGTCGGGCAGCCTTATCCTGATCCATTCACCTGCTTCCTCCTCTATTTTCACCTTTGTTCCTTCATGGATTACAAAAAGCTCCTTTCCTCCCGTACCGGGAGAGCTCATCCCTGTTTCAGCGGGAGTGAGTATCACTGCTGCCCGTTTCTTAATGGTAACTCTCCTGTTTCCATGATACAGCCCAAGTGCTGAAAGAGCAAGGGCAAATGAGAAAACAGTTGCTGTCAGGGTTAGTCTCTTAACTCCCGGTTTGCCTGAAAAGAGCCACAAAAGAAGCAATACAAGGCAAAGGGCAAAGAGCATAACAGCAATCACGGCCCATCCGTTTGAATCGAGTACCAGAGATATCATTCTGAACCATCGAATTACAAACAGCTCTGGAATGGTATCAAACCTGTCGGTAACATAGCTCCTTGCAATTTCAAGATTATACCTGATGTCCTCATCAAAAGGTTTCATCAGCAGTGCCTTTTCATACCAGAGGATGGAATGGGCTGTTTTTCCGATTTTGAATGCTGCGTTTCCCATATTGTAATATAGCGCCGGAGAGTAAAGCCCTTCATCTGCTATCTCCTGCCACAACTCAAGGGCTCCTGCATGGTCACCCTTGTTATAGAGTTCACTGCCTGCCTTGAACAGCGAGTCAGGGTCTTCTGTCGCGCAAAGCGAAGCAGGCAGCGATACCAGTATGAACAGAATAATCAGTGACCTTCTCATAATCCTATACTTTTTTTTCAATTCTCTTAATCAGTTCAACTGCCATGTCATATATTTTTGCAGGATCATCGTTTCCGCCGGAAGGTGCATATCGGTTGTATTCACAAATATCTATCAGATCAGAAGCCGTGGATGTAAGTTCTTCACTTCCGCTCTTTTCAAGCAACGCGGTCATTACATTCTCTTTTTTCAGGTCTGAAAGGGGTATTGCAAGTTTATCTCCAAGGTATCCCCATAAAGCATTGAGAAGATCTGAATAAAAATTTCTGAAATCGCTGTTTTTAAGGCTTGTACGCGCCACCTTAAACCTGTTGGATGCAATTCTGGCAGCCTTCCTGTTCCTTACTCTGGCAAGATCAGCATTCCTTTTTATCTGTTCCCGCCTTAGAAGAATTATCAGAAAAAAAAGAACCAGCAATACAAGTAATGTAAGGTATAACCGGTTACCCGAAAGCATGGTTTCCCCGTCTATTCTGAACCGGCCCGGATCAGACCATATATGCCTGATATCACTTCCTAGATATCTCACATCACCACCTGTTCTGCCGCCAAAAATTTCTGTTCCTTCCTGCTCTTCATCCGATTTAGTTACAACTATCTCACTGGCACTGCTCCTTGCGGTCATATACCTCTTTTGATCAGGATCAAACCATGAAAATTCAAAGGGTGGAATGTTATAGTTTCCATGATATCTTGGAATAAGCAGGTACTCAAATGTACGGGAGCCTTCACTCCCTGAGGTAGTGGTTCTGATTGCGGAGGCTGTCTTCGGTTCATAGGCCTCAATATCCGGTGAAAGAGAAATGTCAGGAGCAGGGATTAGGCGCAGGTTTCCGTTTCCTGCCACCCTGATAGTGTAAGTAATAGCGTCATTGACCTTCACACTGTCCCTGTCTGTAAATGTCTCAAGTGTGAAATTTCCAACCGCACCGGAAAATGATGCAGGAGCTCCTGCCGGAAGAGGCTGAACAGTAATCTTTACCGCATCTGATGAGATCATTCTGGGAACAGTATTGAATGAAGAAAAGAAGTCGCCGAAAAAAGGGTCATTTGATCGAACTCTCTCCTGCACCAGAACAGTAAGTGATGCCGGGTTTATCTCTATTGTCCCGGTTCGCTGAGGGAACAGGAGATATCTTTGCAATACTGCAGTACCATAAATCTCTCCGTTCACATTCTCTCTCGTCAGCGAAGTCACCTGTGGTGTTTCAATATCCTCCTTCAGAAATCCTGAAAAATCAGGAAATTTATAATCCCTGATCCCTGAAAGATTTGATTCTGAGTATAATTTAAGGGTAGCAACAATGTGTTCTCCCATATAGACCCTGTTACGATCAATCAGCACTCTTAGAAACATCTCCTCTCCGGCATCGGAAACTGCAGCTCCGGCACCTGCAGTTTCCTGGTTATTATTCCGGGCAGCGGCAGCATCCCGGCTTTCAATAACCTCAATCTCCACCTGCTTTGAGCTGAAATCTTCTCTCCCCTCCGTGTAGATCCCCGGCCCCAGGGTAAAGTTACCTGTTCTGGTTGCCTGCAGATAGTAGGTAAAAGAGTTTTTAACTTCTGATGTTACCTTCCCGTTTATAATTGATGTGGATGAGCTGAATGAAGTCTGTGGACCACTCAGCAGATAGAAATCATCAAATCCGGGAGCGGTAAAAGACCCTCCCCTGCTGCTTACGGTCCATACCACTCTGAATTGCTCACCTACCGCCACCACGCCAGGTGCCTCAACGGTTACAGTGATATCCTGTGCGATAGTCAAAACCGGTAGTATAAATAGTAATAACAGGGATACTAATATTTTCATATCAAAGCCTTTACCAGTTCTTTAAGGTTCTGACCCGTGCTGCACGCGCCTTCTCTTCCTTCACTTTCTCCTGTACCTCCTTCTCCTTGTCAGAGAGTGCCTGAAGAAGTCTTTCAGCATCCTCGGGCTTCATCTGATCAGGACGGGGCTGTTGCTGCTGCTCATCGTTTTGCTGTTGCTGCTGCTCATCGTTTTGCTGTTGCTGTTGATCATCCTGTTGCTGCTGCTGCTCATCCTGTTGTTGCTGTTGATCATCCTGTTGCTGCTGCTGATCATCCTGTTGTTGCTGCTGATCATCCTGTTGTTGCTGCAGCATCTCTTTCGCTTTTGCCAGGTTATATTTGGTCTGGTGATTACCGGGATCCGACAGTAATGATTTCTTATATGCCTCAATACTCTCCTCTATTTTACCTGCTTTGAGCAGGGTATTTCCCAGATTGTAACTTGCCTCGGCAACATGTTTTTCTGTACTCTCCATTTCTGAGAACTTACTGAACTGCTCTGTTGCTTCCTCATATCTTTCCATTTTATACAGGGCGTCTCCCAGGTTAAAAAGAGCCTTGGCCGGATTTTCATTGTCAGCAACAGCCTTTCTGTAATTTATTTCAGACTGATCGAACTCTCCTTTCCTGTATTCCCTGTTTCCTTCTCTCACCAGTTTATTGTAACCCTGTGAATAGAGGGAAGGTCCAGTAAGAAAAAGCATCAAGGGGAGTATCCCTGACGCCACGGAAGTTACTATTCCTCTTTTCCTTTCCATCTCCATCTCCATCTCCATTCTATTTTACACTATTATCAACAGAATTATTATTACTCAAAATACCTGCCTGTGAAAGTTTCAGTCTGCTAAGATAGCGGTTACGCCGCTCCATAACAATAAGATCCGATATCAGCAGCAGCAGTGCAATCACTGCCAGATAGGGAAACTGTTCATTGTACTCGGAAAAAAGCCGCATTTCCATCTCCTGCTGTTCCATCTTTCTTATCTCATCCAGAATGGATCCTAATCCCAGCGAACTGTCTGATGCCCTTACGTATGTACCATCCCCTGCTATTGCAATCTTTCTAAGAACCGAATCATCGAGTCGGGTTATCACGGTATTACCCTCATTGTCTTTCAGATATTCCCTGCCACCTCCTCCGGGCACAGGTATCGGCACTCCTTCAGATGAGCCCAGTCCCACCGTATGAATAACCACACCTTTTTCCCTTGCTGCGGTGGCAGTCTTCACCGGATCGGTGTCGTGGTTTTCTCCATCGGTAATAATTATTATAGCCCTGCTACGATCCGATTGCGGGGAGAAGGAGTTGGAGGCCAGTTCAATTGCCGATGAAATATCAGTACCCTGCTTTGGTACAATCCCCGGATTAATGGCAGAAAGAAACATTTTGGCCGAGACATAGTCTGTAGTTACCGGCAGCTGAACATATGCATCACCTGCAAAAAGGATCAGACCAATACGGTCATTGCGCAACTCGTTTACCATTCTGGAGATCGATTGCTTGGCTCTTTCAAGTCTGTTTGGTCTGATATCCTCGGCGAGCATTGAGTTACTGACATCAAGTGCAATAACTATCTCAACTCCTCTTACCTTTACCTCTTCCAGTTTGGACCCAAACTGAGGCCTTGCAATCATAATGATTAAAAAAACAAAGGCCAACAGCTGAATAACAAATTTGAGGTTACGCCTGAACCGGGATGCAAAAGGCATCATCATTCTTACCAGTTCATTTTCACCGGCCGATCTCATCCTTTTTTCAAACCTGTAACCATTGATTATCCAGGCAAGGAGAAGTAGCGGGATAAGCGCCAGTCCCCATAACATTTCCGGATTTTCAAATCTGAACAGCTGCATCATTAAAAGTATTTTCTTAAAAAGAGTTTTCTTACCAGCATCTCAATAAAAAGGAGTATTGCCGCTGCAATTCCAAAAGGAAGATACTCTTCATGTTTCATGCTGTACTCCTCTATATCAGTTTTAGATCTCTCCATCTGATCAATCTCTTCATAAATAGAGGAGAGACTGTTGTTATCGGTTGCCCTGAAGTATTTTCCTCCTGTCATTGAAGCAATCTCCCTGAGCACATCTTCATCTATCTCAACGGGCATATTCTGGTACATAGTGCCGCCTGGTGTCTGAACAGGATAGGGAGCAGTGCCATGAGTCCCCACACCTATGGTATACACCCTTATTCCAAAGGTAGCGGCGATTTCAGCTGCGGTAACCGGTGCCACCTCACCCATATTGTTTACTCCGTCGGTGAGAAGTATAATTACCTTGCTCACCGCATCTGAATCCTTTATCCTGCTAATGGCGGTTGCCAGTCCCAGTCCTATTGCCGTGCCATCCTCTATCATACCACTCTTAATCTCTCTCATCAGATTGATAAGTACCGCATGATCGGTGGTAAGGGGACACTGCGTAAAGCTCTCTCCGCTGAAAACCACCAGTCCGATCCTGTCGGTACGCCTGCCGGAGATAAACTGTGTTGCCACAGCCTTTGATGCCTCAAGCCTGTCGGGCTTAAAATCCCTGGCCAGCATACTGCCTGAGATATCCATAGCCATTATGATATCAATACCTTCCGATGTAACATTTTCCCAACGATCTGTCGACTGCGGTCGTGCCGCAATTATCACCAGTAATAGAATCACTACCATCCTGAGCGCGAAAAGGGAGTGAAGGAGCCACACTCTGAAACCAGGTTTAATTAAGGCGCTGAAGGAGAGTGATGAAAGTCTGAATGTGGCAAATCTTCTTTTCCCGGCTAATATATAGTAAGCAACCAGCAGTGGTACTATCAGTGCTGCATAGAGAAATTCGGGATTTGCAAATGTTATATTACTGCCCATTGCCGTCCTCCTTTCTCTCTTCAGCATTGTTAGTACGCCCGGATGGTGCCGGTTTCACTTCCTGTTTCTCTGCACTTTCCATCTCTGGTGCACTCTTTTCTGCTGCCAGCAGTTTTACCACCTCCCTGGCCTTATCTGTCATCACGCTGTTAAGATTATCTCCCGGCCTGTATCTGGCAAATTTTGAGAAGTCGGCGGTTGTAAAAATCTCATCAAGATTTTTTCTTACCTGTTCATTTATTAAACCTTCATACCGAAGGGCTTCCATTGTTTCCGCTGTTGTCATCTCAAGACAGGAGATTCTGTAGCGTCCCGACAGATATTGTTTAAGTATAACAGCAAGTGAAGTATAAAACAGTTTGATTTCACCCTGCTGCCACAATTTTTTTCTGTCGAGCCGATCCAGCTCCCGCAATGCAATTATATGAAGCGGTTCAGATGGCATCTTTATGACCGGCTCAGCCCCTTCAGGTTTTTTTCGGTCACGTAGTCTCTTAATTATATACCATATAAGTACTGACCCTGCCATCAGCAGTATTACCCGGGGTATAATCTCCCGGGCTGTGAGAGGATGGCTGTAGGGTGCCACAATATCAAATATAATATCGGTGGTGTCTGGAGGCACAATATCTGTATTGACCACAGTAAGGGACACAAAGTCGGAGTAATAGCGAATCTCCTTCCCCTCACCTGCATAAAGAACGTAGAAGGGTGGAATCTCATAAAATCCTGTATCAAAGGAGGTAATAAGCATACCAAGTGAGATGGATACCCGGTTATCCTCCCTGTGAATGGTTGAATCGGGCCCCCTGCGACCCAGCACCAGTATCGATTCCATGAGTGTATCCGCCGGAAAATAATAATCAAGACTCAGATCAAGAGGCTGTTCAACCTCAATATTATAGTAGATCTGGTCACCTATATATATTGTATCCTTTTCTGTCCCTGCCGTAACAGTAATATCCTGTGCCGGCAGCTGAAAAGTTAATATTAATAAACATAAGGCAGCTACTGATCGCATATTATTATCTTCTTTTAAACAGTGCAAGCAGCGGTTTCACATAATCCCCGTCGGTAGCAACTACAGCGGTATCAACTCCGCATCTGCTGAATATCCGGTTATTTTTCAATACTCCTTCATCCCACCATTTGCGGTACGTATCCCTTACATCGCGTGATGATGTATCAATCCATTTATCCTCACCTGTCTCCGGATCGTTAATCAGTGCCAGACCGATTTCCGGTAGCTCTCTCTCGGCATTATCATATACCCTGAGGGCTGCTATATCATGCTTGCTTGAGGCAATCCTCAGTGACTTTTCAAAATCCGGAGCCATAAAGTCGCTGATAACAAAAGCCGTACACCTCTTCTTCATAGCATTGGTAAGATATCTCAGAGGTTCATCGAGGGATGTTGTTGCTCCGGCAGGAGTAAAATCGAGCAGTTCCCTGATTATTCTCAGAATATGCTTCCTCCCCTTTCTTGGCGGGATAAATTTCTCAACCCTGTCAGAGAAGAGTATTACGCCTATCTTATCGTTATTCTGTATAGCTGAAAAAGCAAGTACAGCAGCCAGTTCTGTAGATATTTCTCTTTTCCATGCTCCTCTTGTTCCAAAAAGTCCCGATCCCGACACATCTATCAGAAGCATAACCGTAAGCTCCCTCTCCTCTTCAAAGACCTTAACATACGGATGGTTAAAACGGGCTGTAACATTCCAGTCAATGCTCCTTATATCATCTCCGAACTGGTACTCCCTCACCTCGCTGAATGATATACCTCTCCCCTTGAATGCGCTGTGATATTCCCCGGCAAATACCTGTCGGGACAATCCGCGCGTCCTGATCTCTATTCTTCGTACCTTTTTGAGAAGTTCTGTTGCTTCCACTTCAGTTTGCTTTTTCTGCAGGTTTTATTGTAACCGTGATAAACCACTCCTCATCGCTTAACTCAATTGTAGCTCTTTTCCTGTTCTCTTCAAAGTACCACCTGCTATCACCAGAGTATTTGTACTTACTGTTCAGATCTGCAACCACATCATCCTTTGCACCCTTTTCATATATAAAGCGTATCGCAGTACATTTGTCCCGATCCGACAGAAAAAAGAGAATTGTTCTGCTGTCGTTTTTGCTGTCGGTGAATTTGAGGTACCTGTAATGTTCATTTCTAAAGCCCACATCCTGAACCATACCCGGATAGTTCGCTTTCACATATCTCAGGATACTCTCCGGCGGCTCCGAAAGCATGGCCTGTCCGGAGGTGGTTGGGACTAAAGCTGCAAATGCAAACAGCATCATGAGAACCGCTTTTATGCTCATTGAACAACTATTTTTTAGGGTACCTCAATCCTGTTCAGAATATCTGTAATAATTATCTCCGGTGTAATATTTTCAGCCTCCGCTTCGTATGTGAGTCCTATCCTGTGCCTCAGCACATCCATGCATACAGCCCTTACATCTTCAGGCACAACATATCCCCGCTGCCGTATAAAGGCGTATGCCCTGGCTGCCAGTGCCAGGTTTATTGATGCCCTTGGTGAGCCACCGTATGCAATCATATTATCGTATCGTGAGAGGCCTGCATCTGAAGGATTACGTGTTGCAAAAACAATATCAAGGATATAATTTTCTATCTTCTCATCCATATAGACATCCTTTACAACCTCCCTCGCACGCATTATTTCCTGTGGGGAAACAACCCTCCGGGCAGCCGGAAATTCGTGGCCTATATTCTCCCTCACTATTAACCGTTCCTCCTCCCGCAGGGGATAACCAATCACCACCTTCAGCATAAACCTGTCAACCTGTGCTTCGGGCAACGGATATGTTCCCTCCTGCTCAATGGGATTTTGTGTTGCCATTACCAGAAACGGCTCTTCAAGCCGGAAGCTCTCCTCTCCAATCGTTACCTGCCTCTCCTGCATAGCCTCCAGAAGGGCACTCTGCACCTTTGCCGGCGAACGGTTTATCTCATCAGCCAGAATAAAATTTGAGAATATAGGTCCTTTCTTTACAAAGAACTCCTCTCTCTTCTGACTATAGATCATGGTACCTATAAGGTCAGCAGGCAACAGGTCAGGGGTAAACTGGATCCTTGAGAACCGTGCATCAATCACAGATGCCAGGGTTTTAATTGCCAGCGTTTTAGCCAGCCCGGGGACTCCCTCCAGCAAAATATGACCACTGCTCAGAAGGCCTATCAACAGTGAGTCAACCAGATGTTTCTGGCCAACTATCACTCTGCCCACCTCCATGGTGAGGGCTTCCACAAAACTGCTTTCCTTCTTAATTCTTTCGTTAAGTTCCTTAATATCTACACCTGAGCTCATTTAAATAAGTTTTAAAGAACATATATAATAATTGAATAATGCACATCCCGTAAACGTCAGCACAAAATAAATTAACCCTGGCCTTAATGGCTGTTAAAGAGTGTTAAAGTTGTGTTAAAAGGTGGTCAGCCTGTAGTGACTTCTGGCTATAAGCAGCACCATTACAGGAATCCATGCAGGATTAATTGACTGGTTAACAATCACAATTACTACCATAAATGTTAGTGTAAGTGCAATCTGACTCTTCCAGAACCACCTGTTTGGCGGGCGTAAAAACATAATTACCGGTGCTGCCAGTAACAGCGGATTAAGCCATATGATATTATAGTTACTCCCCATGGCAGCATGATCAGTAAGGTAGTTTGTAAAAATCATAAGGAAGGAGAGAACAGCCATGATTATAAAAAAGAGCACGTCAAAAATTTTCTGAAACGCTCCCTCTTTAATCCTCCAGGTCAGAATAATAAGAATAATTACTACCACCCCCAACAGAAACCAGGGCATGGTATAAAAACTATTCTCCATTGTGGGAGGGTCAAACTCAAAGGCTGGTACGGCTTCTTCCAGCAGTGACACCGTCCCCTCTTCCGAATTCACGTATGCCTGTGACATATTTATCATCAGATAGTCGGGCAAAAACATCGATTCCCTGAATCCGCAATTTTCATCGGCCGGTGAACCGAGCAGAAGATCAATACCTGCATCCAGCCAGACAAGACTGCCCTGCTGATACTCATTTATGCGATCCCTGAATGATGGGATATCATTATCGCTAACTGCCTTAAGCTCTTTATCATTTTCAGTTCCGGTATATGAAACACTCTCCGGATAAATCAGATCATCCGCCAGTGCATTCTCCAGAATATCCCTTATACGGGTAGCACAATTATCCATAAAGAAATCGTACCGGTAATTTATGTTCTCCGGCTTCATATTCTCAGCCAGCAGTAGCTGCAGCCTTTCAGTCTGCTCCGCGTTCAGGTTGATTCTCTGGGTAACTACTGACCGTTCTTCCCTGAAGTACTCCTGCAGAAATGATTGATAGGAATAGGATGCAAGCAGATAATCGAGTCGGCCTCTGGCAAACTTGACGGCGAAATTTGGTGTGCTGAAATCGAATACACCCCAGTTATAAACCAGATCACTACCGGCCATTCTGTCTACAATTCTCAGGGCACTGTGGCCGTACATTGAGTATGTCTCCTCCCCCGTTCCACAGGTTACCAGATATACCTCAGGCAAAGATGGAGATTGCAACTCTGCTGATACAGGTTCTTTCACTGACGGCTCTGCCCCTGAAGCTGCAGACAGAGCTATTATCAGAATCAGGGAAATGGAGTATAATCTTTTCATAGTTTCTCTTATATTTTTGATCTATTTGTCATTACATCAAATCTGCAACTCTTGTCCTCCAGAGGTTACCCCGGGTATACAATCCTGATCTCTCCGGAAATTCCTCCAGGCCACACGCAGCATATGTTGAATCAATTTCATGGTCAAACCCTGCTTACTGCAACCGGTTAGTTTCTTTACCCTTTTTCAAATCATAAACGTAGCCTATTTTTACCTTTTTTGAAAATAAGAATATGATATGTGTATCTGTAAAGGTGCATTTACTATCTTCATTGTTCAAAAAAATATCTTTCGGATAATATCATTTAACAATTAACATACTGTCGTTATGAAAAGATTACTTACACCGGTATTGCTGCTTTTGCTGGCTCTGACAGGGCCTGAGACTGCCGCTCAAAAAAGAAATACGAGAAAGAGCTTGCCTGCTCCTGTTCCTCAGGAGATATTTACAGGACTGTCATACAGAAACATAGGACCTTTCAGAGGAGGCAGGGCTGCAGCGGTGGAGGGTATTGAAGGCAATGGTGACCTGTTTTATATGGGAGCCACCGGTGGTGGTGTATGGAAGTCTTCAGACAAAGGTGAAACATGGATCAATATCAGTGACGGTTTCTTTGGTGGAACAATAGGTGCAGTGGATGTGGCCGACTCAGACAATAATATCATCTATGCTGCCGGAGGAGAAAAGACTATACGTGGAAATGTATCACATGGTTACGGTATCTGGAAATCAGTGGATGCCGGGGAGTCATGGGAGTACAGCGGTTTGGCCGAGGGACAGTATATACCGCGCCTGAGGATTCATCCACGCAACCCGGATATTGTATATGCTGCGGTGCTGGGTCACCTCTTTGGACCCAATAGTGAGAGGGGAATCTACCGTACTACAGATGGAGGTGTCAGCTGGGAAAAGATTCTTTATGTGGATGAAAACAGTGGCGGAATAGACCTTATTCTGGATCCTTCAAATCCGCGTATCATCTATGCTTCAACATGGCAGGTAAGAAGAACCCCCTACTCCCTGGAGAGTGGCGGACCCGGCTCTGCTCTATGGAAGAGCAGGGATGGCGGTGATACCTGGACAAGGATAAGCGAAAATCCCGGAATGCCTGACGCCCCACTCGGCATTATTGGTGTCACCCTTTCAAAAGCGAACAATAAAAAGATCTATGCACTTGTTGAGGCTGATGCGGGCGGACTATTTGCCAGTGAAGACGGAGGTGATTCATGGCGGCGGATCAATGATGACCGTAATCTGAGACAGAGGGCCTGGTACTATACCCGGCTATATGCTGATCCTGCAGATGAGAATACTGTTTATGTACTGAATGTGCAGTTTCACAAATCCACAGACGGTGGCCGTTCCTTTTCGCGGATAGGAACACCTCATGGCGACCATCATGATCTCTGGATTGATCCTTCAAACAGCCGGGTGATGATAATTGGCGATGATGGTGGTGCTCAGGTTACCTATGACGGAGGTGAGAGATGGTCAACAATGATGAACCAGCCAACAGCACAATTCTACCGGGTAATTACCGACAACCATTTCCCGTACCGAATCTACGGAGCACAGCAGGATAACTCAACGGTAAGGATTGCTTCATCCACTTTTTCAGGCGGAATAACTGAATCGCACTGGGAAAGTACTGCGGGAGGTGAAAGCGGCTGGATAGCTCCTGACCCTCTTGATAATGAAATTGTCTACGGCGGATCATACGGAGGATACCTGCAGAGGTATAACCACCGTACCGGAGAGAGCAGACGGGTTGATATCTGGCCCGATAATCCGATGGGATGGGGTGCTGACTCATTGAAGCAGAGATTCCAATGGAACTTCCCGATTCTCTTTTCACGTCACAATCCTAAGGCTCTCTATGCCGCATCCAATATGCTCTTTGTTACTGAAAACGAAGGCGACTCATGGACCAGGATATCACCTGACCTGACACGTGACGATAAATCGAAGATGGGGCCTTCGGGCGGACCAATCACAAAGGATAATACCAGCGTTGAGTATTACGGTACCATATTTACCGTGGCTGAATCTGCAACAGAAAGCGGGGTTATCTGGACCGGGAGCGACGATGGACTTATATATATAACACGCGATGGAGGAGAAAACTGGACTGATGTAACACCTCCTGCCTCACTGTTGCCTGAATGGAGCATGATCAACAGTATTGAGGCCCACCCAACCGTAGCGGGCGGTTTATATGTGGCAGCTAACAGATACAAGAGCGACGACTTCACCCCATACCTGCTCAGGAGCAATGACTACGGCGCTACCTGGACCCTGATAACTGAGGGTATCGACCCTGATCATTTCACCCGGGTCATAAGGGCTGACCCGGTAAGGGAAGGCTTGCTTTACTGTGGCACTGAGTCAGGTGTATATATCAGCTTCTCTGATGGTGAATTGTGGCAGCCATTTCAGCTGAACCTGCCGGTTGTTCCGGTAACAGACATTACTATAAAGGATAATGACCTTATTGTTGCCACACAGGGCCGCTCATTCTGGGTGTTTGATTACCTGGATATAGTGAGACAGGCAAAAGGAAATGAGACAGGAGTCACCATGACAGCCTTTACACCTGACCCCTTTTACCGTGTTGGCGGAGGAAGATCCAGATCATCACTAACTACAGGAGAGAACCCGCTTGCGGGGATGGTAATTCCATTCTTTATCTCCGGTGAACCAGGCAAAGAGGACAGGATACGTGTAGATATACATAACAGCAGCAACACACTTGTTAAATCGTTCCGTACCGATATCTCTGGTGTTGAAAGAGGAAATCATAAGCCTGTATCAGAGCTATCTGTCAGGCAAGGGATGAATCTGGTATCATGGGATCTTATCTGTCCGGGCGTTATGACGATAGAAAATATGATCCTCTGGGGTGGTAACCTGCGCGGTGCTATGACACTTCCGGGTGACTATACTGCAAGGATAGTTTATAATAATGATTCTGCGGATATATCCCTTAAGCTGATTCAGAACCCCCTAACTGACTCAACACCGGAAGATCTGAAGGCACAGTTTGATTTTCTGACCGGGACAGGTGATAAACTGACTGAGGTACATAAGGTAATCAGGGATATAAGAGACATGCGTGCCGGAATATCTGATGTTTCTGCAAAACTGAAGGATGCAGGGGAGCTGGCGCTGGTTGATGAAGTCAAAAAGGCAGGCAGCAGGCTAGCGGCTATTGAAGAGAGTCTCTACCAGACAAAAAACAGATCATCACAGGATCCCCTTAATTATCCCATTAAACTGGGCAATAAGCTGGCGGCACTGAGGGGTGTTGTGGCTACAGGTGATTACCGTCCAACTGCCCAGGCATACGAGGTACGCGATGAGCTTACCGCCCTGATCAATATTCAGCTTGAGAGATTTTATGCAATAAGAGACGGGGAGATACCTGCTCTTAACCGTAAAATAAGGGAAGCAGGGATTGATTATCTGGATTAACAACTGAATACATCTAATTCAAAAGCCCCTTCAAAATCAATCTGAAGGGGCTTTTAAGAATAAGTTCCCCAGGGCCAAAAACAAAAACCCCGGCTCATTTGAACCGGGGCGGTTGATTTGTGATTCAGGAGGGATTCGAACCCCCGACCTACGGCTTAGAAGGCCGTTGCTCTATCCAGCTGAGCTACTGAACCAGTACCAAAACAATCAATATCTTTAAGAACCACTTTCAATTCAGTCGGGATTACTCACCACGTTTTCAACGTGTCTCGTGAGCTCCCTGCGGTCGGTTCGAACCCCCGACCTACGGCTTAGAAGGCCGTTGCTCTATCCAGCTGAGCTACTGAACCTCTCATTAAATCCGGGTGCAAAGATAATATGTTTTTTAATAAAAGAGCTAAAGATGGTTATCAAAATCGACTACTCTGATCAATATCCCGCAGCACCATTCTGATGATCAACCCCCTCAGACTACTCTTCCTTTATATTGATTGCAGGCAGCCATTTTGCCAGGCTGTCTATTATTTTCCTGTATTGCTCATCTGATGCAAGATTATAGTACTCATCCGGGTCTGCCTGATGATCATATAGCTCCTCATCTCCGTTGTGATAGCTTATATAGCGCCACCTTTCGGTTCGTACGGAATGGTTATTTTGATGGAAGGTAGTTATTGCCGGCTCCTCCCTCACAGATGCCGGATTTTCAAGCAGAGGGATCAGGCTCTGCCCTTCAAGCTGAGTGAAGGTTTCTTCTCCGGCAAGATCCACCAGGGTGGGGAATATATCCAGTAGACTTACTGCCTCTGATGATCTGCTCCCGGATTTTGTCACTCCTGGTGCTATTACTATCAGGGGAACGCGTGTCGACTCTTCCCAGAGGGTGAACTTTTCCCACTGCTGCTTCTCTCCAATATGCATACCGTGATCTGACCACAGGATAATAATGGTATTATTGGCGCGACCTGATTTCTCAAGTCCGTCAATTAATCTTCCAACCATTGCATCCGAGAAGGATATACTCGCTTCATATGCCTGAACTGCATTGGCCCACTCGTTATTTTCAAGCATCCATCGGTGCCAGCTGCGCCTGATCCAGCTGATTCCCACGGATGATACATCATCAAGGTCATTTTCCATAAACTCCGGAAGGTTTTTCCCTGACTGGTTATAGAGGGAGAAATATTTTTCAGGTACAAACCATGGAATATGTGGTCTGAAGATTCCCACTGCCAGAAAGAGGGGATTGTCATGGGGTGCGTTCAGTTCGTTTATTGCCCAGTCTACAACCTTATAATCACCCATCTCCTCATCCGTCCCCATGGGACCAAAGTCAAAGAAATAGGATGGTCGCCCCGGAGTCCCCCTCCCTGCAACATTTTCCCAGGTTACCGTTCCTTTCTGATCAATGGAATATGTTTCAGGCCATACGGTGGAAGGCAGAGATCTGGACATAGAGGGATAGTAATCGTCCCATATCGTTGAGTCATTCTGATCAACCCCGTATGCTGTCTCTATCCACGTTAGAGCGTGAAAAATCTTGCCTCCTCCCTTTACCGTATATCCCATCGTCCTGAAAAACTCAGGTATAGTTAATGCGTTCCTTAGTACAGGAGACTCCCTCCACTGGCTATTGTTTGAATATACACCTGAGGTTGACGGCCTTACCCCTGTCATAACACTTGTTCGTGAGGGGCAGCATGCCGGTGCTGTACAATGGGCATTATCAAACAGCATACCCATGGATGCCAGCCTGTCAAGGTTGGGTGTGTGCATCTGCTCCCTTCCTCCGAGAGGGGTAATCCAGTCGTTCATATCATCTACTGAAATAAAAAGCACATCAGGCATAGGATTCTGCCTGCTGCAGGAATTCATTGTCAATGGTACCAGGATTAAAAGAAAAAAGGTTACTCGTTTCATACAGACTATTTTTAAGGTCCCGGAAAATGGAGTTTGAATTATATTACAATCAGCACGTCATATTTCTGTAAAAAGCAGGAGAGCAGGGTCATTTCTGCCCGCTCTCCTGCCTGCTCTTATTTTTCAATCGGTATTCTGAATATCATTATGCCTGCCGGTTCAATGATAACGTTGCCTTTGAAATTTCCGGTTCGCTTTACAATTTTTACCGCCATTTCCCTCCCGGGCTCATTATATGCCATATCATCAGGGGCCTCAATACTCCATATTTCCATTTCTCCTGCCATTGATGCTCCGCCGATATTAAGGGGAACCGTAAAGCGCTCATATGTTGGATTGACAACCGAGACAGTAAGTGTATCCCTGCCTTCAGTTACTGCAGCAGCGATATCCAGTGGTCTGGTATCTCCGGAAACAGACACAGGTATTGTTCCGAAACGGTGGCGGTACATCTTCAGCACCTGTCCGGTAGAAGCCATCACCGACTCTGTTGTGCTTGTCTTGATGGCACCGATAACATTAACTGTCTGGGCATAGTTGGCCATAAAGATAATATCACTGTTTCTTGAAAATTCATTTATACCTGCTGCTATACCCATTGCATCACGATAGAAATAGCGTGTACCGAGCTCTCCGTAAATATGGGGCCCGTACCAGTAATTCCACTCATCCATACATATCTGTATATCTTTCCCCTGCAGCTGCGGAATTTCCTCGCGGTATCTCCTGTGAGCCTCTGCTTTACCGGAAATTGCATCGGGCACCTGCCTTACATGAGTCATTAACCCTCCGCCATGCCAGTCCTGTACATAGAAGTGCTCACTTATAAGGTCCATATTATCTGAACAGTTAGTGAGCATCATCTCATCCCATGGTCCAACATCACCAACCGCTATTAGTATGATATCCTCATCCACGTCACAGCAATGTAGGGTTCAGTGTCCAGAAGTTCACAGAATCTGATGAATTCATGCATTCCCACGTCATTGGATTCGATACCTGTCCAGGCAGGATTTTTTCTCGGGGGTCTCTTATCCCTGTTACCGATACCATCCTTCCAGTTATATCCGCTGACAAAATTACCTCCCGGCCATCTGTAAACTGGTGAATCGAGTTCTTTAAGAAGCTGCATTACGTCTGACCTGAATCCATCAATATTATCTGATGGCATCAGGGAGATTGTTCCTATCCATAAGCGTCCGGCACCAACAGGCTCAATTGTTATTGAAGCATCCCCAGTATGGTGCGCCGACCTGAATTTCAAGGGATAACTGTTATATATAGTGCCGGTACCCTCAATCTCCACCGTCTCGGTAAATGTTCCGGCTGAGAGGGTAACCATCACCTTTTGTATAAATCCTGATGATTTTAGTACTATATGTCCCTCATAATCCATGTTTTCCTTAAGCCCAAGTCCGGTCTGGACAAGTCTTACACTCTCATCGGCTCTTGCTGTCAGCAGAGGGGTCTGTTCACCGGTAAATGAACTGGTTTTGTCCATTGATATATTTTCCCTGTTTCCGGCCACTCTCCATGGCGACTCCCTGGTTCCCGGTTCATACCAGAACTTACGGTCTTCAATCATCTCCGCCCATATACCATCATATATGCATTTGCCGAGGTGTTCAATAAACTGACCGTATATATACTCCTGCATTGGTACAGATTCGGCAGTCACATCAATCTCAGCGGCAGGATTAAGTTCCTCTGATGAGACAAGGGTAAATGACATATCATCAAACCAGACACGACCCTTTGATCCGCTTCTGTTTCCATAGAGACATGAAAGGATAACTGCATCATCACCTCCCGTCTCAAACTCATATACTACCTCTGTCCAGTCACTTGTACCGGTAAATCCCTGGTACTCCGCATCAAATCCCTCAAGCCTGAATCCGGCACCCTCGCCTTCACCTGTCCGGAGATTATCCGTCTTTATCCAGCCTGTAAACCTGTATTTTGAGTAAGGTTTAAGCAGTACTTTGGTGTACCAGCGTCCCTGTGCCATCTTCTCTGAATGGATGGTCAGACTTTTGGTGCCATGGTGTGCAATGTTATCAAAGAAATGGATTGCGTTATCAGGCCTCCTGTCGCTGTTCCAGCCTGTAACAACCGATGATTCAACCATTTCAGCCGACGGATTAACTATTACACCCCACTCCATATCACTAACATTCTGCTGACATGATACAAGTAGGATCAGGGATAGTGTTATCAGAATTTTCGTTTTCATTTTTTAAAATTTCTTATTTATCAGTTTTCAACCTCAAATTTCGACTTTTTAGATATCGTGGCTCAGATATCAGGAGGAACCCCGTTATAAATATGATCATCTATTTTGTCACAACCGGATTTATCCATACTCCTGTGGGGCCCCTCCTGCCCTGTGTCATTCCTGAAACGTCAACTGTCTCCAGTATAAGCCTGTTTACTCCTGAAATATTCACTGTGACACTGCGCGGCATATCCCCCGGAGCCATAACCGGAGATGTATATAACACATTGCCATCGCCGATAATCCGGAACCTGCCTGTAACGCTGCTGCCTGCACGGGTAGCATTGAAATCACTGATTGCCACCCTGGCAGAGAAAGTCTTAAATATCCCGGAGAGATTCATCTCAGCCACCCTCCCTCCGGCAACAGATATATTATTATTGTAGATTACCCCTCCTGCCGTAACAGGCCTGTTAACTGTATAGCTGTTTGATTCTCCGGCAATATCTGTCAGTGACACTTCAGAAGGCAGAAGAGATCCAATGGTAAATTCCGTTCCATACTCCTGATCTCCGCCCTCCGGTCTGGTATTGATATCACCATCCATCCACACCGTTCTTACATCAGCTGTATAGACTTCTGCAGGGTCAAGACCATCCACGGTGAAGTATGTGGCCGGAGCATATCCCATCAGCTCATCATTAAGGTATACCTGGTATCCCGAATTCAGATAGTACTGTGCCCTCCAAGATATCTTCACCGAGTTGAGTCCGGTAGCTTCAACCGTTACGCTTCCGGGGTCTCTGGTGAGATACTTATAGTTATCATCCTTAACAAATTCGATATCCCAGGTTATATCTCCCGAAGAAGGTGATTCGACAGTTACCGTTGACCACCCCTGGTGGTTCATTACGGAGGTTTTCAGTTTGCCTCCTGCTCCCTTTACCTTTATATCACCAACTTTATAATATTGTCCGCGCGGATAAACGAAATGGAGCTGGTACGGATCATCCTTTATAATATGACTTTTACCTGATATGCTCTCGCCCTCCTGTGACAGTTCCACGAGGTCAATCCACCCCTGTGTTATGTGCCTGTTTGTAGATATTAGCTGTATATAATCCCTGTCGGGCAGCAGCGTCAGAACCCTGCAGCTTGTGGGTGCAACCTCTACGGCCATTCCCTTCTCCCATGTGCCCAGATATTCGTTGTTCCAGAAGTCGAAAATATGGTACGGCACTTCTTCATGCAGCCCGATATCTTCCCACTGCAGATTTATCTGTTTCAACGATTCCTCTCCGAAGTTGAATAGTCCAACGATATCATACTCTCTCCCGAGATGACTAACCTTAAGATCCCATACCGGTTTTCTGCTGTTTGTCGGAAATAGGTCAAGCGGTCTGATATCAACCGCGGGATATACCCGTTTCATCATTTCTGCTCTCTCATCCGACAGGTCCATAAGCCTGTCACTGCTCATCAGCGCCTGTCCGGTCAATCCCTGCAGCGTTGCCCACACCCTTGCCTGATCAATTGTAAGAGGCTGTCGGAGCAGCATCACATCGGGGTCGGTATACCATGCAATATTGTGCAGGTAGTAATATCTCATCGTTGGCATAAGAGCCACGTCAAAACCGCTCCATCCCAGGACCACATCTCCTCCTGTACGTGATCCGTCCATTACACCTATTCCCTCAACCGGTGTTCCCCAGCAGCCCAGAAGATATCTCTCCGGGCCAATGGCTTCCCTTATGCTTTCAAGTGTCTTCCGGTAGAGTTCCACATTATCACCGCCCGGTTCCATCATAAATTCAGACTTGCTCCTGTATTCATTAACCACAATCGGCTGACCGTCAATCTTGTAATATTCATATCCCCAGTCCACCATCATAGTGAACAGATCCTTAAGATACTGATGGGCGGCAGGTGATGTAGGATCCACAAGCCAGTCGCCTTCCCATGTCTGAGATGCCGATGTGCTGTCTTGTTTAAAGAGGAAAACTCCCGGGTTCTCCTTTACCACATCAAACTTCGATTGTCCGTGCGGAGCAATCCATATTCCGGGCACCAGACCCCGTGACTTTATATATTCAGCAAGTGATGCCATGCCTGATGAGAATGCAGTGTCAACACCTGTCCAGTCGCGTGAACCGTGCCTGCCTGCCTCTGTCTCTTTCTGCCATCCGTCATCTATCTGTACATACTTCGCCCCGTACTCAGCCAGGTTTTCCGCTATCCAGTCGGTATTCTTGCGCACCTCTGACTCATTAATATCCTGATAGTAGTAATACCATGTACAGAGACCCGATGGTGGCAGGGGAAATATTGACTTGTCCATTGCACTGTACTGTTTGATACCCAGAGTATCACGGTAGTAGTTCGACATAACTGTACCGTCATGAAGGGTTACTTCATCCTTTACCGGGTCAAAAATACCATCAGCAAGGGATGTTGTGACATCTCCGAGAGTCATTACAAACAGATCGCTGTTATCCCGATCCGATATCCGGGCCGGAATTTTCCGTGGCCATTCACCCACATCTCCGGCATTTATCTTTACCGGTTGCTGCCTGCTGTTACAGCCGGCAAGTGATACTGACAATAATATCGTGCATGCCGTTACTGCCTTCAATAATAAAGTACCGTTCATCTTTTTCTTTTTAGGGTTATACTGTTACTTTTTCCTGAAATCTGTAATTCGGTGAAGCTGTCTCCGGGATTATACTCTCCCACCTTATTTCCGTCCCTGAGAATCTCCCATCTTTGCGAAGAACTTATGGTTACCCTTGTGGTGTGAGTATCACCGGTTCTGTTTTCTATAATAAATTCTATTGTTCCTGTGCGTTCCGACCATGATACCGGCATCTCCTTCATAAAACCGTCCCTGTTCAGCTCAATGCCTGTGCTGCCTGAGCTGTCAACTATCCAGAATCTGCTCCTTACACCATCCCTTGGAATAACCTCCATCCTTCTGTTACCTTTTACCAGTGTTCCCCCGTATGCCGTCCACCCGAAAAGCGGATCATCAGCAAGTACTGTTGCAGCCATCCTGAAGGCGGCACCCAGTCCCAGATCGGCCTCCCCGTCATAGAACCATGCCCCCCTGTCTACATCCTTGCGTATCCATGCCGGTCCTGATTTTGCTGACATAAATGCCCAACCCATTGCTCCGTCATTCTCCTTTCCGGGCCACCAGAAACCATAATCAGATTCCCCGGTGCCGGTATTCATAAGGGCCCACGAGCTGAGATATGATGCATACCCAAGCTGCAACCAGTCGAAGGGTTCAGTGGCATACCTGAGACCGTAATCCAAAATTGACCATCCGCCCATTTTGGCCATATAGGAGAGGCAATGCCTGTCTGAGCTGGTTGTAAAGTCAGACCCCAGCAGGAAATACTTTGTTTCAAGCCATCCTCTGACGGCCAGACCGGCAAGGTGCTGCCGGTCCATAAATTCCCGTGCATCTGACCTGTTTACGGAGGGATGCGACCACCATTTAGTGAGTTTGACATCATACCACAGGTTTGTATCTGGTTGCATACTGGTCTCTGTGCCGTATCTTGCAAATGCATATGATGACTCAAAGGCAGTGCGGTCAATGGCATATTCTGACCTGAACGGATAGTGATCATCATAGATAAAATATTTTACCTTCTTCTCATATTCATTTCTCAGCCATGCTGCCTCTTCATTCCTCCCCTTTTCTTCAAGGGCTGTAATAAGCTCTTCAATCACCACTTCATTATAGCAGCCCCATTTGTATGTATCATACCATGGCAGTATCTCATAGGGATAGATAAAATATGCGCGGGCTGTCTGCCATGCCCTCTCCAGATATCCGTCGGCATCAAGGTATTTTACCATATCAGGATAATAGGATGCCACCTGATACATATGGAAGTAGAGCATGATGATATGCGGATAGTCATATGATCTCCATATATTCATCTTGTCAAGGTTCTGATTCTTGACTCCGGCCCTTAGCACCGGATCCCTGTTCACCATCCAGTTGGGTGTGCCGTATATTCCGTACGGATAGGGTGTTTCTTTATCTGTTCTCTGCAGTCCGCCCCAAACAAATTTTTCCAGGTAGTACTCTACAGCCTCAATCTCATCACCATCAGGATACCACACATTCTTTGCGGCCACATATGGAGCCTTGCAAAGGGCAGGATCATCGGATGCCAGCACATATCCCCACCAGTAATCATACCCGTCAGTGTTATCGGGTCCGCGCAGCACTGCATTCTTCATGTCATAAATAGAGAAAAGTCCGTCGTACCACTTACCGGGAACCCTGTGCTGCTGGCTGTTAACCAGAAAAGATGATCTCTTTTTATAGAGCGTCTCAAGAGGTTCTGTTGAGAAAAATTCCAGATAGCTTTTCCTTCCTCCATTATAATATATGGTGAGCATATTCTCACCCAGCCTGTCAAAATCCACCTCATAAATATGATGGCCGGGCTTTGGTTCACCCAGGTTTTTCAGGGTTGTCCTCTCTCTGAATTCCGGTACTATTGAATCAATTATATTTTGCGTATGGAGAGAAAATTTTGCCGTAAGGTCTGATGGGAGTGACATGCCAGGGACCACCCGGATATCAAAAAGTCCTCTTTCATACAGTTTCTGCCTCAGGTCATCATAGCTGTCGGCCCACTCAATATTAAAACTATAGCTTAAACTGCTTCCCTCCTCTCCCGAGGGCTGAAGCAGGCGGGTTGTGTGAGGCTGCCTCCATGTTCCGGAGGTATCAATCTCAGCGGTTCTGCCAGAATGGATATAGGCAGTATATGTATCCTGATTGTTAAAATATTCAAAATGGGTATTTGCCCCTGTTGTAACAAGAAGGAAAGGTGGCTCTCCCGAGGGTTTTGCAAAGAAAATAAAGGAGCCGTCGCCTGATATATAATGGTGTTTTACAAATCCCTTCTCAAAAATATCCTGTGAGGTTGCACCGCCCGGTGTCTGCCATGGAAAGGGAATCCCCAGGTCTCCTATCAGCACAGGGAATTCCATGGTTGTCTCCAGATCAATCTTCCAGTTTATACTGTTCTCAATAAGAGTTATTGTCTGATCCATCCTTAGAGGAGTTCCTTTAACCATATCGGTATAGACAACCTTATCCTGTGTAGCAGTAAAGGTTGTCTCTCCCCTGTAAAATGATAACCAGTCACCTTCTGCAATCTTCAAGCTCCTGTTTAAATAAATGTTCTATATACACTTAAATATCAATTGCTAATTTAAGCAATTAAATGAAATACCGGAGCTGAACAATGAGGTTTTACAACAGATTATAAGCTAAGTTACCGGCAGACAGTGATGTTTCAATTATATCAATGGGTAAATAATGATGTCTGTTGGGAAGATGGCTATAATAATAACCCGTCAGAGGAAGAACTGTCACTGGGAGTAAGCAGAAACAGGTCTATAATAACAACCCGTCAGAGGAAGAACTGTCACTGGGAGTAAGCAGAAACAGGTCTATAATAACAACCCGTCAGAGGAAGAACTGTCACTGGGAGTAAGCAAAAACAGGTCCATAATAATATCCCGTCAGAGGAAGAACTGTCACTGGGAGTAAGCAGAAACAGGTCCATAATAATATCCCGTCAGTGGAAGATCTGTCACTGGGAGTAAGCCGCAGCATGTCAACAATGAGAAACCATTAAGCATTGTTCAATAGTGACAACCAAGCATCAGCGGCCAAACAGAAATTACTAATCAGCGTTTGCAACTACTTTATGATGATCTGATCCAGTTTACCAGGCCGCGCTTTTCTATTATCTCCTGCAGCTTACCCGGAAGCGGCTCAAACCGGAACAGTTTCTCTCCTACCCTGATCACTCCTTCTGACGGATCCACATCAGCACTCTGGCCGCGTTTATATGCATCAACAGCCTCCGGTGCCACAATTAAAAGCAGTCCCTGGTTGATTGAAGACCTGAAGAATATCCTGTTAACAGACTTTACTATTATTGCTTTAACTCCCGCGTGGGCCAGTCCGACCGCAGGATGCTCCCTTGAACTTCCGCAGCCAAAGTTATCCCCTGCCATAATAATATCACCCGTTGCTACTCCGGTGGCGAACTCCGGATCAAAGCCGGCAAATAGGTGCGGCATTATCGCCTCCGGATCAGAGCTCATTATATTATAGGTAAGATTTCCGGCAAACATCTGGTCCGTGTTGAGGTTATCAATATCGGAGTAATCCCATACCGATCCTGCTTTCCTTGATCCACCCTCACCTGTCATTACAAAATCACTCTGTTTTCTGTTAAAGGAGAGGCGGTCATTATGCCCTGGTCCGCGCGGGTCTGATATACATCCGTTAATTGCGCTAAGAGCAACTGTTTCAGGTGAGGCAAGGTAGATTTCTGCCTCCTTGTTTCCCATTCTTCCCGAGAAATTCCTGTTTGCTGTTGAGATCACCCTCATTCCGTCGGCCGGAATACCCTGTCCGGTTCCCAGACATGGTCCGCAGCTGGGGCTCAGCACATTTGCTCCGGCTTCAATAAATATTTTTATAAGTCCCTCCTCCATTGCCTGAAGGAATATTTTCTGTGAGGCAGGTATAACGAGCAGCTGCACTCCGCTCTTTACCACTTTCCCCTTAAGCACTGCGGCAGCCTCCCTCATGTCCTCAATTCTGCCATTGGTGCATGTACCAATAAGACCCTGATGAATTTCCAGTCCCTCCACTTCTGAGACAGTCTTCACATTATCCACATGATGAGGAGCAGCAACCAGAGGTGGTATTTCGCTCATATTTATATCAATTATCCGGTTGTATTCAGCACCCTCATCAGCCCATACGCCTCCCTTCATATCACCATTATAATAGTCTGACAGCACCCTGTCAGGCGGAAATACTGCATTTTTAGCACCCATTTCCGATGCCAGGTTTGCGAGGGTCATTCTTTCGGAAATACCGAGTGTTGCTACCCCCTCACCATGATATTCAATTGACATATAGTTTGCTCCATCAGATCCTGTAAGGCCAATTATGTATAGAGACAGGTCCTTAGCTGCAACTCCTTCAGGCAGTTTGCCTGACAGGTTGATCCGGATACTCTCAGGCACCCTGAACCATGTTTCCCCCTTAACCCACAATCCGGCCGCCTCTGTGCGGTCAATCCCTGCAGCCATTGCATTAAAGGCTCCTGCTGTACATGTATGGCTGTCGCTTCCTGTGATAATCATTCCGGGAAGTGCATGATATGATACTATCTGGTGGCAGATTCCCTTTCCTGCATCATAAAAATTCTTAATACCATACTGTTTGACAATATCCCTTACCATCTGGTACTGGTTTGCCAGTTTGGCATCTGTAGGGGGAGCATTATGATCAAGCACTATCAGCAGGCGGTCAGGATCAGCAATCTTCTCCCCTCCCATTTTCTGAAACGTCTTGTATATACTTGCACTGTTATCATGTGTCAGTACAATATCCGGTTTACGAAAGACAATTGAACCTGTGGGTGCATCAAATATCTTTTCAACAAATGTTCTTGCAGCCATATCATATTTTTTTTTACAGAGTCCTTTATTACTGATTCTTTTCTGTCCTTTTCATCCCAGGAGACCACCTCTCCTGCAAATATCTATCTGAACCTCAGAGAAAGGATTGGCCTGAATGCTGTTCCCGTTTTCCATGTTTACAATCTCACCGCTCCTGTAGTTCACCCTTATCCTGTCCCCGTCATTCAGCCCGAGGGCGGAAATATCATTATATGTCATTACCGGGAAAGCTGCATTTATGGCATTTCTCTCATAGATTGCCCCAAAAGATTCAGCTATAATTGCACTTACTCCAAGTGATATAAAACAATCAACCGCCTGTTGTCTTGAGCTTCCTGATCCGAAATTCTTTCCGGTGACAATAATATCTCCAGGCTCTGCTTTTGAGGCAAAATCCTCATGGCCGCCAAGATTATCAAAGGTATACTGCCCCATCTCCTTAATATCTGTTATTGCAAGATACCGGTTATGAAAGATCATATCGGTGTCTATATTATCCTCCATGATAACCCGGCACTTTCCCTCTGCAATCTCCTTAAAATCAGATTTATCTTTTTTTACGCCTGCTTCGGCTGTTTTGGCCCTCGTGTCTGCTTGTATAAATTCTGTGACAACAGGAGTATCTACAGATGAAGTAAGGACGCCTGCAACGGCTGATGCCGCAACTACTGCGGGTGAGGCCAGATAAACACTTCCCTTTCCCTGCTTGCCCGGAAAATTACGGTTACCTGTGCTTACTGTTATTTCGCCCGGACCATTCTGTCCTACCTGTCCGGCCGCGCACCCTGCACACCCTGCATTGGAAACAAGTGCCCCGGCCTCCTTGAAAATTGCTATCAGCCCCTCCTCAAGACACTGATTCCATACAGCATCGGTGGAGGGTACTATTTTCAATACCACACCGGGTGCAACATGTCTGCCCTTAAGAACAGAGGCAGCCACTCTCATATCCTCAATCCGGCCATTTGTGCAGCTTCCGATAAATGCAGAATCGATCTTAACCCCTACTATTTCACCAATATCCGTTGTGTCATGAGGTTTGCCGGGGCGCGAGACCATCTGCCTGAAGTCTGAAACATCAATACTAAAGGAATCTGCGTATGCGGCATCAGGATCTGCATAAACAGGCTTAAAATCATTTTTAGTCCTCTCCCTGCAATAATCAATTATCTTCTGGTCAGGAGGAAAAAGAAGTATTATTGCTCCCATTTCCGTTGCCATGCTTGATATGGTAATACGGTCGTCAAGTGACAAACTGCTAACATCATCTCCGTAAATTTCAAGACTGTATCCAAGCAATGTATTGGCACCGAATATCTTCAGAAGGTTCAGTACAATATCCTTGGCGGCAATATCCGGGGGAAATTTTCCTGTAAGATTCAGTTGCACTGATTCAGGCACCTTAAACCAGACCTTTCCCCTGTTCCATGCTGAGGCAATATCCATATCCCCCATCCCCTGTCCGAATGCCCCAATAGCACCAAGTATATTAGCGTGTGAATCGGTGGAAATAGCTGTTGCGCCGGGGTAAACATGTCCCCTGTCAATCAGAATATGTGTACCTATCCCTGCATCAATATCATACACCCTGACACCCTGTTCACGGGCATAAAGACGACATATATGCTGATTGACAGCGTATTTCTGATCACTCCCGGTCGGGTTGCAATCAAAGGTAAACATGGTCTTTTCAGGATTATCAAGAGAGAGAGCATGATCCCGCAGGTTTTTAACAACGTTGGCTCCCCCGAAGTCACGTGCTGCCCTGGCATCAATGACTATATCAACAATATCACCTGGCTTTACACTCTTACGGCCTGCATGCTGTGCCAGTATTTTTTCAATAATTGTCATACCCATTTCTTCTGTAGTGTTTAAGTTGGTCCTACAAAAATAGTATTCCGGCCACAATAGCAATGAAAGTTTGCATCAATAATTTAAGGTTATTTGATTAATGCTTCCAGCGCACGGGAACAGATGTCCGGGAAGGGCACGGGTTTAACAATACAACTAATTATGGTTAAAAATACCTATTATGATAATTTTACCTTGAAAAATTTGACTTTATGTTCTTTTTATCTTACATTTGTATACAAGCTCATGCTATTAACATAAGAGGAGCATTATTGGTTGGTTGTGTGAAAGAACAGGATTGTATTGCAGACATTGACTTTCACATAAGGGCCTTCGGACGAAGGAACCTTTCTTTATCAGACAGTAGATTCCGGGATTTCTGAAATGAAACCCGCCCTGCTTAGCACAACCGGCCTGCTCCTCTTATTTTTTTGTACCCTGCTGCTACTTCCCCCACTATTTATGTCTCCGGAAAAAATGCTTATCTTCGTCAGCCCGCATACGGGGAATTAGATATTACAGACAGATCATACCCTGCTGAAGCATAAGAATATGAAGACATATATAAAAAGACGTGAGGCAAATAAACAACTGATTATTCTTTTTGGGACATGGGGTACCGATCACAATCTTTTTCTTCCGCTTTGCAGGGATGATCATGACTTCATCCTCTACTACAACTACTCTGCCGATGAACCCCTTATTTTGCCGGAAAAAAAGACGTATGAGCACATTACGGTGATAGGATGGTCACTGGGTGTCTGGGCTGCTGAGTATATGGCCCGGTCAATGAATCTGAAACCTGATCTCTCAATTGCTGTCAACGGCACTCCCTTTCCTGCCGACAACAGGTACGGAATACCAATACCTGTATTTGAAGGAACACTTAACCGGCTTGATAAACGGGTTATCTACAAGTATCACCTCAGGCTTTTCGGAACAAAAAGGGAGCTTGAGAGGCATCCGGAAAAGATATCAAAAAGGGAGTTAAAATCATTCGAGGATGAGTTGCGATGGCTCTATAACAGGATTATGGAGAGCTATGAGATAAGTTTTAAGTGGGATATTGCACTAACCTCTACAATGGACAGGGTATTTCCCTATGACAATATGTACAAATACTGGGAGAGCAGGAAAGAGACAAAGCTTATCTCCATGCCACTTCCACACTACCCTTTTTTCAACTGGAACTCCTTTGGTGAAATGATTGAATCGCTTGTTCAGGCTCCGTCTGGTGTTATATCTCAGAAATAATCCTGTCCCCGTCTGACTCTTTCATCTTTTCATCGAAACCGGAAATCAATCCTACTATCTTTTTATACTGTTCATTTCTGGCCACCGGCACATCTGCTGAGCCCATCATCTCAAGCCTGGAAATAATATAACTGATTTTAAGAAGTCTGAGATCAATTGCAGGCTGGTAATACCGCTCTCTTGGTGCCTCAATACTGATTTCCGTAATCAGTCCGGCTTCCGACAGCTGGTAAAGCAATTCCCTTGCAATCCTTACCGGAATCTGCAATGACTGAGCCATCTCCACGGCACTCAATGGTGATTCTCCGGCAGCAAACCGTTTGCAAATGATATTCATCAGCATCAGACTCAGTATCTTTCTCTGTGCATGACTGATATTAAGTGATTCAGATTCGAATTCATACTTATTTACATTCTGGTTTGCAAATGATAGCTCCGCACCCAGCAGCACAACCAGCCAGCTTAACTGCATCCATATAATAAAAAGAGGGAATGCTGCAAAACTCCCGTATATGGCATTGTACTTGGTCACTCCCACCTGGAAATGAATGTAGAGAAACTGTATTACCTGGAACATTGTGCCCGCCATCACTCCGGCAACCAGAGCCGACCTGAACTTCACCCTGGTATTGGGCATGACTATATACAAAAAGGTGAAAAATATCCACAGGAAGAAGTAGGGTGCAAACCTGAGCAGAAACATTATTGCCGGTTTTATATTCTCAATTACTTCCCTCCCCTGCGATATATTATCTACCATGGTGGAAACATAGACAGTGAAGCTGCTGGCAAGAATCAGAAATACCGGCCCAAAAATCATAAATGAGACGTAGTCTGCAAATTTTCTCAGCCATGGACGTGATTTCCTTATCTGCCATATATGATTAAAGGATCTTTCGATATTATCAAGTACCTGCATAACCGACCACAAAAGAATAACCAGACCTGCAACACCAATAAAGACACCGCTTGTTTCAGACAGAAAACCCCTGGCCATCTGAAGCACATAAGCCATCACCGTCTCCTGGCCGGCAAAGGCTTTAACAATCTCTTCTTCAAGGCGCTGATCAAAACCAAAACCCTTCGCCACGCCAAAAGCAATTGCAGCTATAGGTACAATTGAGAGAAGGGTATAAAATGTAAGGGCTGAAGCCCGCAACTGTATCTTGTCCTCGTTAAACCCCCTGAAGGCAAGTACCAGTATCCTTATCTCGCGCACAATAAATGAGCGGTGACGCGGGAGGTCACCCAGAGGTATATTCCATATATCCTCAGTTACATATTTTATCCACGCTCTGACCCATTCTGTAATTCGCTTCATAGAAAACTCTCATTACATTAATATTAAGGCAAATATACAAATTGATCACATCCTTTCATGCCATCTTTTACTTAATGCCAAAAATATTTACTTTTAAGCAAACTATTGTTGTTATGAATTATGATAGAATTTCAACCCCTGTTCTGGTGGTAAACCCCGGGATTGTAAAATCAAATATCAGGAGAATTAACGAAAAGTGTCAAAAAAGCGGAGTGCTTTTCAGGCCTCATTTCAAGACACATCAGTCTAAACAGATAGGACGCTGGTTCCGCGATGAAGGCATCAGTTCAATTGCTGTATCTTCTGTTGCAATGGCCAGGTATTTTGCTTCAGACGGCTGGAATGATATTACTGTTGCATTCCCATATAATCCAAGGGAGCATGTCGAAACAGATGCCCTGAGCAGAGAAATATCCCTTACTCTTACAATCCCTTCACCCGAATCAGCTCATATACTTGCTTCAAAGGCAGAAAGCAGGCTCAGCGTAATGATTAAGGTGGATACAGGCTATAACAGGTCCGGTACACGATGGGATAATCTTAATGATCTCAGTAAGATTATTGATATAATTTGTACAAATCCCCTGCTAACCGTTAAAGGTCTGCTTACACATGCCGGTGACACCTACAAATCCGAATCAACGACGCAGGCCAGAGAACGTTACACTCTCTCAGTCAGCAGAATGAAACAGGTACGTGATTCCCTTCAACATCCCGGGCTGATGATTTCGGTTGGAGATACCCCCTCTGCCTCACTCTTCTCCGGCTACCCGGATATAGATGAATTGAGGGCCGGCAACTTCGTTTTTTATGACCTTATGCAGCTAAACATAGGTTCATGCTCATTTGATGATATTGCCGCGGTGATGGTATGCCCTGTGGTGGATGTAAGACACAGGGAAAACATTGTGGTAATATACGGGGGAGCAGTGCACCTCTCAAAGGATTATGTAACAATTGATGGCAGCCCGGTTTACGGTCAGATTGTAAGACTCACCAAAACAGGATGGAGCAGTTATGATAGCCCTCTTTACCTTTCATCCCTTTCACAGGAACACGGCATAATAAAAACAGAAGCCGGGGGTACTGCTGGGTTCAGGACAGGTGAACTGGTTGGTGTTATACCTGTTCACTCATGCCTTACCGCAGATCTTGCAGGACGTTACTTATTAACTGACGGAACCACCGCTGATCACCTCAGTGGTACCAGTGAATGGTTATACAACGGTCAGGTTTAGAATAACGAACAGTTGACAGGTGGCGGGCATTCAGAAAAAGGCAGATTATTCGGTCTGGCTAACGGAGCGGTAATAGCAGAATAGTGACAGCTTGAAAAGTGAAAACAGGGGCAGTGTGGAACGCTTTCTTCGTGTGAGATAGACCTTGATCTTTCGTCCGTACTTCCGGTAGAGCAACACCATCAGGGGTGCTGCTCCCAGCCTGGATATTATCCTGTAAATACCAAGGAGCCGGACCGATTCTGAAAATGCCTTGCGATCTGTTACCCTGTCATACAAAACACTCAGGTTATGCACCCCCTCGGCAGTTTTACTGATAAAAACCCGGTTGGTCTCTATTCCTTCATGTATCAGCTGGTTGTCAATATGAAGAATATCTGTACCGGCCCGTTTTAGCTGGTACCCAAAGAGGGTATCCTCATGACCATACTTATGCAGCTCTTCATTAAATCTTATCTTCAGAAAAATATCCTTCTCTATGCAAAAATTAAATCCCGAAAATGAGGCATATGGATTGCGGTTTCGTTTTCGGGCACTCTTCTGCTCCCTGTGTATACCATAGTTCCACCTGAGGTATCTGTCAGGATCATCCGGTGGTATCTTACGGTAGGCAGTACCTCCGCAGATTACAGGGGCCCGGTTGAGATGTTCGTAATAAGCCCTGATAAAGGGAAGAAAATTCCCCTCTTTCATTACATCAGCATCAATAAAAACAAGATGACTCCCGGTGGCCATATCGGCCATTCTGTTCCTTATCTGTGCCCTTCCTATATTTTCACTGCTGACAAACAGCCTTACTCCATCAAGCTTTTCCAGTTCCCTGAAAATCTTAATATGTGCCTCATCACACCCGTCGGCGCCGATAATAATCTCATTAAAGGGTCCAAAATCATCCAGGGCCTGATGAAGACCATTTACCAGAAATGAAATATCATAATTGTAAACAGGTATAAGAACTGAAATCATCTCCCCTAGTTTTTTGTGCTGCAAATATAGAAAATATAAAAGAGACCCTCTTCTCCTTTTGGCAATGAATTTGTAAGGAGTACCTTTGTCTTTCAAATAAATCGGACCGGTATGACCAACAGACTGATAATTATAATAGTAGCCATGACAATAGGCATATTGTCTGTCAGCACCTCCTTAACTCAGGCACAGGATTCACCTCTGCCCTACTCATCAGTGGCATTAAATGATAATTTAATCACTGCGGAGGGCTACAGAATCATTATGTCAATACCTGACCATAAAGGGAGTTTTGTCACTTTGGGATATCATCTTGGTGATAAACAGTATATTAAGGACACAATCCCTACCGATAACAATGGAAGGGCTGTTATGTCAGGCAGTAATCTGCTTGAGCAGGGTCTCTATATGGTAATCTTTCCTGATAACTCCTATTTCGAACTGATCATCGGCGATGATCAGCAGTTTGAGATAACCTGCAGAAAGAGTGATATAATAAACTCTCTTTCCTTTACCGGCAGCAGGGAAAACTCTGTCTTTATAGAGTATCAGAAAGGGTGGAGAGACCTTCAGGAGAAAAACGGAGAACTGCGCAGGAGACTTGGAAATAACAGCCAGAATGCAGATTCGCTGGAGATACTCACAGCAGTCCGCAGTGAGCTGGAAAAGAGCATGGTATCATACCTTGAGAAATATGCAGTGGAGTATAGCGGCACAATCCTTTCCGCCCTGCTTAAGGCGATGATTCCAATCAGAATACCGGATTTTAATATTCCGTTTGACGCAGTAAACCCTGACTCACTGAGGTGGGTCTATTCATATAACTACAATTCGGAGCACTTTTTTGACAATATCAGTCTGACCGACAAAAGACTTATACGCACCCCTTTGCTTTATAACAAGTTAGACACATATTTTAACAATGTTCTTATTCAGCATCCTGACACACTGATACGTAACATGCACCGGGTTATAGGAATGGCAGAACCGGAGACCGAGGTATACAGGCTTACGGTTGTTTACCTGTTTAACCATTTCAGGGAGAGCCAGATTATGGGACATGATGCCATTGTTGTTGAGCTTGCTGACAACTATTATCTGAATGGCAGGGCACCCTGGGCTGGTGATGAGTTCCTTAAGGAGTTGAAGAAGGATACCGATCTGATAAGAAATAACATTATTGGCATAAAGGGTGCTGACATGACCATGGAAACGTTTGACGGCACCTGGAAATCTCTTTATGACCTGGAAGCTGAATACACTATAATATACTTCTGGGAGCCTGATTGCGGCTATTGTAAAACTGCCACACCCTTGCTTCGCGATCTCTATAACCGGCTGAAGAGTAGTGGAGTTGAGGTTTTTGCTGTATGCACACAGGCTGACAGGGAAGATTGGGTTAATTATATTGTTGAAAACGAGCTTACCTGGGTTAACGCCTGGGACCCTACGCGCCAGACAGCGTTCCACTACTATTACAATGTAAGCAGCACGCCCCTGATCTACATTCTTGATTCAGATAAAAAAATAATTGCCAAAAAGCTGCCTGTTGAAAGCATTGAGGATTTCCTTTCGGCACATGCCAGGAGGTAGGATAGGTTTTTCAAGCACCATTATCAACATGGTGTTCCTTTAGAAAAGTTGTCAATCCGTATATCGTACTGAAATCATAAAAACCCCGTTTCCCGGTGTATGTCCACCGTGGACCTTCAGCACTGTTCAAGGCACTGATTGAATCGGGGCAGTTCCCGGCTGTTGATTTTATGCCCAGTCGCTCAAGAGCCCTGGCAGTTAGTTTCACAAGTCTTCTCTCCCCTTCCAGTTTTACCAGGCTACCGGTCACCCTTCCTCTCTTAAATACTCCGTCACTCTCTGAATAGCTGATATTCCTCTCACCAAAAAGTGAGGAGAGGATTCCGTTAATTATCATATCTTCCGGAGCACCTTCATTTACCCTGTTATTATGAATAAGCCACAGCTTATCGCTTTCCCTTGCTGCAATTTCCATATCATGTGTCGTAAGCACCACACACTTACCACGTTCCTCGGCAAGCTTTCTAAGCAGATATATAAGATCATACCTGTTGGGAAGATCAAGGAATGCGGTTGGCTCATCCAGAAGGATCAGTACGGGGTCCTGTGCCAGCGCCCTGGCTATTACCGCTCTCTGTTTCTCCCCGTCGGAAAGCTTGTACAGAGGTCTTTCCCTCAGCTTAAGCATACCCACACTGTTGAGAGACTCCTCTATCATAATCATATCATCATTTTTTAGTCTTCCCATCCAGTTTGTGTGGGGGAACCTGCCAAGGGACACAAGCTCATCAACCCTCATTGAGAGAGGGACAGATGATCCTGCGGCAACAAATGCCACCAGGCCGGCCAGCTCGCTGCCGGTATAGTCGGATACCCTTCGTGATGCCAGCTCTACGTTCCCTGCCAGTGGTTTAATAATTGATGCTATGATCCTGAGCAGTGTACTCTTCCCTGATCCGTTTGCACCTATAACAGAGACTACCTCACCCTTTTTTGCTGCCAGGTTAACATCATAAAGCAGTGTGGTTTTGCGTCCCGACTCATTAAATCCTGCTTCTATACCATGAAGGGTAAGTATGTCTGAACTGGTATTCATTATCCTACGGAGATTAATCTGTTTTTCCTGATGATTATCCATACTATTACAGGTATCCCTATCAGTGATGTTACAGAATTGATGGGCAGCAGAGTATCACTGCCGGGTACCTGGCTGATTATATCCCCTGCCAGCATTACTATAGCCCCAATCACTGCTGATCCCGGTATAAGGTAACGGTGCAGCGTGCTGCCCAGTATCAGTCTGGCTATATGAGGTACGGCAATTCCTATAAATGCAATAGGGCCACAAAAGGCTGTCACGCTGCCTGCCATCAGTGTAGTACTGACCATAATAAGAGCCCTTGAGGCGGTAATATTTACTCCCATACTTCGTGCAAATTCCTCACCTGTGAGCAGAGCATCCAGTCTTTTTGCCGAGAGGATGGCAAGCAGCATACCGGCACCGGAACCTGCAAGGAGTATCTGCAACTGTATCCATGAAAGGTTTCCGAGGCTTCCCATGGTCCATACAACAAAAGCCTTAAGCATTGATTCGCTGCTGAAGTATTGCAGTATACTTACAACAGCCGAGATGGCACTCGCCAGCATAATGCCCAGAATCAGCACTGTCATAATATCCCTCACCCTGAATGAAACACTCATAACAAGCAACAGCACCAATCCCGATCCCAGCCACGCTGCAACTGCTATTGCCCAGTTACCGGCAACAGGGAGATGACCTGCAGCTCCAATTCCGGAAACTCCCAGAATAAGAAGGGCAACACCCAGACTTGCACCTGAACTGATTCCCAGGACATACGGACCAGCAAGCGGATTTCTGAACAGGGTCTGCATCTGCAGTCCGCTCAGTGAGAGTGCAACACCTGCAATAATCGCAGTCAGGGCTCGGGGAAGCCTGAAACTGATAAGCAGCGGAATAAGATCAGGATTGCCCCTGCCGCGGATGATTTCTGCTATCTCCCGGAAGCCAAGAACAGAGGTGCCGGTAGAGATATCTGCAATAAAGAGCAGTATAAGGATAATTATCAGCAGGGAGAAGAGAAGTGGTTCGCCCCTTCTGCGGCCGGAAACCTCATCTGCTCCCTTTCCCGTTATCTCTCTTTCCATTCAAGCCTCCTGTAATAGCATATTATGTTATCCGGAACCAGTCCCGGGTGAAAAACTGAGATAAGGTCAAGAAGCAATACGTGAGGCTCAAGAACTCCCTTTTCCCAGTAGTCATTGCCACCACCCGGCAACTGTCTGGCATTATTATTGAAAACGCGACCTGTCTTAACCGGCTTAAGATCCCCTAGCCGGGTGTCAACCGAAACAATATCATCCAGGCTCTCTGCACTTCCCGAATTAATCCATATATCCGCATTATGAGCTTTCACATAAACACTCTCCAGACTCATGGGGATGGCTGATGCCGACCTCCTGTCACTCCACAGGTATTTTCCGCCAGCATCTGATATCAGTTGTCCGATATAGGAATTTCCAGGAGAGATATACCACGTATCTTTATATGGCAGTCCGGTCATTACAACAGGTAAATTGTTTAAACGCCAGGCAACCTCCTGTTTAAGAAGTTCATATTCGGCTGCAATATTTTCAAAGATACGGTCTGCCTCATCCTCCTTTTCATAAAGAAACCCGAAAACCCTGAGCCATTCAGCCCTGGCCAGAGGGTCATTCTCCAGGTAATCTGAGATATAGAGAAGGGGTATTCCTGAATCACGTATCTTGGAGAGATAACCTGCCGATTCGGCACCAACTCCATATACCAGAACCACATCAGGTTCAAGAGAGACTATAAGCTCACTGTTAATATTTGAGTCATAGCCTATATCAGCCACGCTGCCTTCAGAAATCATTGAAAGAAGCTGTTTATCTGAAATATAACCAGGCCCGGATACCGCCTTTATTGTTGAGGTGAATCCCAGTCTGCTTATCATAGCCACATGGGTGGTAGACATACAAACAACCCTGGAAACAGGTGTACGGATAACCATAGCCGGATCCGCGCCATCAGGTATTCTGCCTGAATCAGGCAGGAGGAAATAGTCAAGTGCGATATCTCCTGAACCCTGCCACGGACTGGTGATAGTCATCCTGGTAAAATTTTCCTCGTGAGAAACAGTGAACAGCCTGCTGTAGAGATTCTCACTAACGGAGTCACTGATATTTTCTCCCGTTTTCATCTCTCCCTTCCTGCTGTTGCATGAGAGCATCAGAATGATCAGGACCGGAATTATCAAGTGCTTCATCGTCGTCCTCCCACTACCAGTTTGCGGGTTTCATATCCACCCCTGTAATCAATGCGGATAATATATATGCCTGGATTAAAAGAATCCAGATTCCTTATTATATGTTCTCTTTCCATCAGTCGCCCCGACCGGTAAAGGATTCTTCCGGTGATATCACTTAATGATACAATGTATTCCTCCGGATAAATATCACGCAAAAGCAGAGTCACTCTCTCTGATGCCGGGTTTGGGTAGATATCCATACTCCTCTCCTCTTTCATATACTCAACGCTGTTAACTACGGGATCTGCTATTACGATTGCAGCCAGAGCAAGGCTTCGAGCTGCCGGATCTTCAGGATGCATGGTAAAGGGATACCATCCTGTTCCGTTAAGAAACCACGCTCTGTTCTCTTCCTCCGGTAAAATCTGACTGTGATAAAGGGCAAACTGAGGCTGATCAGAGGATAGCAGACTCTTGTACCACAAACGGTACCCTGCAAAGAAATTGCCGGTTACCGGAACAGGGTAATCAAAAGTGACTGACAGAAGGAAATCATCCCTGCTCCTGCCAATAAGAACCCTTTTGGCAGCTATTACACTACCCGGTACTTCTCCGTCACCGGATGCAACAAAGAAGGTTACCGAATCTGATGCACTTATCCAGGATACCTTCCCCACCTTTGCATACAGCTCTGTAACAAATCCGTTACCCGCATATGGCATAAATTCAGCATATGCAATAATGCTGTCGCTGTTCAAACCTGTGGTATATTTATCATCAGACTGACTGTACAGTGTCAGAAGGTCCTGCGAGCCTGCTGCTAAACCTGTGGTATCACCTGCCTCAAAATTGGGAGCATAGGGGTCGCGGCCATCCAGAACAAGTGATCCGGAGCGGGCAGGATCAAGCCACGCCCTAAGGCTCATAAACATATAATCCGTTACATCCCACGCAACATCAAACCTGTAGAAATAGTCATTTACGCTTCTGCCGCATACTGCCTCTCCCCCAGTAAGACTGCCTACAACCCGCCTATCCTGATTAAAAAGGGGTGCCCCTGAGGAGCCACCTTCGGTAGTGCCGTATTCCCATTCCAGTATCTGCCAGAAGGCATCTGTCCTCATCCCCTCGAATGTGGATATAATAGGTTGCTGCAAGTCAATGGTTATCTTTTTTACATCTGCACCCGGATGATGAATGGTTACCGACCCTGTGTGTATCGTCCCCGTGGCATCCCAGCCCGCGAGATATGGCTTATAGGTGACGGGAGGGAAAGAGGATAGCCGTAAAAGGGTCATATCTACCTCTGCATTGGTAGCAATAAGGTCGGCACCCGACAGCGACATATCCACCACACCGTCCGGACCGTCGCACCATGGACTCTCATATCCGAAAACGAAAAGAGATGCTTCTGCCATCACCTGATTATTAACAAGATGCTCTGCGGTAAGAATATAGGGAATGTTCTCCTGGTTGGAGTTATTAACCAGCACACCGGTGCCAAGCTCATTGCCTGCTACCAGAATCCTTACCACAGAGCGTTTCTCAACCTGCCAGTCGTCACCCTCGCTGCAGTTTATATCAATATTGCAGGGACCTGAGCCTCCAAAATAGTAGTCCTTGGCTCCTCCCTTCTGCAATATGCCCAGAAAGTCGTGCGATATCCTCGAAGCCACCGGTTCTGAAGAGGATCCCTCAATAAGCTGAAGCTCTATAATCATCTCATCACCGGGAACCGGCATTATCGCAAGGATATTGTTATCATTATTGTTCCGCCAGGTAAAGGGTCCCCTTACTGTTGTCTGCTCCCTGTCATATACAAAAAGTTGCTCCCCCTCTTCAAGCCTGAAACCGCTAAAAATAACATTCAGGCTTTCAGCCCCCCTGGAGCGCACAGGCAGATACCAAATAATACCCTTACCGTTCTTTTTGACAACTCCTGAATTGCTTCTTTTCAGGTTGCATTCCCGCTGAACCGCAAAACGAAATCGCTTCTCGCCAGTAGCGTAAATATTTTTTACTGAATCAATACTCTGTTCTGATATATTCAGCTCACTGATGAATGATTCAATATCAATACCGGCAATACCGGCAGGAGTACCGCTCTCGTATACTATCTGGGCCTGGCCTGCCACTGAAGTCAAAACAAACAGCACAGCAGCAGTCAGCTTGTATATCCCTTGTCTCCTTTTCACCATTCTTTACCTGTAAACATTATAAAAGTAACAAATAATGGTTCATTTCGGTGTCTACTCAATCATATTATCACCATTGCCGGTAAAGGCAAATGATCCGGGAATTATACCTGCCTCAAATGAGATCACCTCATCTCCCGCCTGATTATAGCCGTATACATGTCCCTTCTGCATATAATCCACAGCATCTGTAGCATAAATGATATCCCTGTGTGCATCATATCCCAGCCTGTAGAAATTCCGGTCACAGGATTCAATGATAGGATCATCCGGCAACCGGATATCTTCTGTTCCCATACTGAAAATATCACCATTCAGAAAAAACAGACGGTCACCGGTTTTATTGATCATCAGCTCAGAGGGAGAAGAGAGTATGTTTTCAAACCTCAGCTCCACATCAACACTCATCAGGGCAGGATCTATCCTGTAGAGTGCAGGGTATTCGGTATTCATATATCCGCCGCTGCAAAGGACCCAGAGCATTCCGTCGCTGTCCTCCACAATCCTGCCGGGCTCGGAAGCTACAACTATTACTCCGTCAACAAGATCATTTTCAGTATCAATAACTGTTATGGTATTGCCCATTGACCAGTTTGATATCCATGCACGGTTCCCTTTCACAGTGATATATTCGCTGGTACGGCCAATATTTATATAACCTTCAATAATAAAACCTTCAGGATTGAATATTGTAACGGAATCGGAGTAAAGAGATGAGATATAGGCTTTCGTGTCTGAGATAAAAGCTATATTCCGGGGTGATAAAAGTCCGGTTACTGAAGCTTCTGATTCAAGCGTTCCGGCATCGGTAACTTCAACTTTTCCTGAATTATTCACTACCATAAAAAGATGATCACCATGAATGGCAATATAATTAAGAACATCTCCGGCCGGACGCCCATTAACCACGCTGAACAGGTTGTTATAAACATGGATTGAATCATATGAGTAGAATGAGAGGGAACCGTTGCCACTTCTGAAATTTCCTTCATTCCCGATAAAAAATCCATCACCGGAAAAGAGGCCTGGAGATTGCTGTTCAGGAGATTTATCAGTGCATCCCTGCATAATTACCATTATCAGAAACAGGGTTTTTAAAACTTTTTCACGGCAGTATCTCCGGTTCATTCGGTTGAATTTTTTAATTACTTGACAATAAGATTATTTAAAAAATCATCTTAATTTTCTGAAGTTATATTTTAATGATACCCGGTATCCCCTTCCGGGCATAGGATACCATGCAATATTTTCATATTCTGTATTAAAGATATTGGTAATCTCCAGTGCAAAAGAGAAGGTATTTCTGCTGTGACCTGCCCGGCAGGTAAGAATAAGATCATTTATAATAAAAGGGTCAAGGCTCAGGGTGTTATCTGCCGTAGTATATCGTGCTCCGGTAAAGCGGGTATACCAGCCTGCCGTGAACGCTCCCAGGGTATAGTCGGCTATGCCTCCACCCTGCCAGTAAGGAACATAGATCAGTTGTTTGCCGGATGAATTATCGCTTTCAGATACTTCGCTCCTGCCGGTTGTGTTGGTATATGAGATTCTGGTGCCAATCTTTATTTCTGACCTCCCGGCGTCAATGCTGACCTCACCACTGGCCTCGCTGCCGGAAGAGACAACACCGGGGATATTTACAGGAGACCAGATACCGTAATCACCGGGCAACCATTTTATCATGTTACTGATATTTGAATAGTAGATTGTTATCTCACCTGTGGCAGAGAGTCCCCTTTTTGCCCCTTTTTTCACCTCAAGGGAGAGTTCACTGTTTACTCCTGTCTCATTTTTCAGGTCAGGGTTACCCCCGGGAACCCAGAAGAGATCATTCAGCGTTGGCAGGGTAACAGACCGTCCAATATTCCCTTTAAGAAAAAGAGCTCCCCCTTCAGTTACCTTAAGGTCAAATCCGGCCGAAGGAGTGGGAATAAGCAGCTCACCCCTGGCATGAGTGATCTCGGCAGACAGATAGAGGGCTATTCTATCCTGCCACTCGGCGGAGAGTGATGCTCTCAATATAGCATGGTTAATGCCCTGTTCTCCACCATGGTTGTCGGACAGCACAACAGCATAGTTATCCGAAAAGGCAATATTCAGGGTATATCCGGGCTTAAGATCATATTTACCATCGCCGGAAAAATAGAGCGATCTTGTTCGTGTCAACGACTCAAGGGAGGCTGCTTCATTTATATAGTCCAGGTAATCTGTAATATATGCTCCCTTGAAATCAAGTTTTACAGGCAGGGAGTAATTTTTTAGTCCTGCCACTACCCTGACCTGCCGGTCATACTGCCGCTCTGATCCCTGGCTATCTTCAATCACCGGACCGGGCAGATTTCTGTCGGCCCAATTGATATAGCCCATTCCGGTGATTATGGTGTTTCTCCTTTTAAGGTATATCCCTGCTGTTGCTCCTGAAACCGAATAACTGCTGTTGGTACGCTCTTTTATAACAGGCTGGGAGGTACTGAAATCATCAACCCAGGTAAAATTATTTTCTGCCTTCCGGAACCATGCGGAGGAGATAATCTCATAGTTTCCGTTACCTGCTCTCAGTGAGATATCTTCACTCAAAAGACCAAAACTGCCTGCTCCCTGTTGTGAAGAAACAGAGATACCATTCAGCCACTCAGGTCCGGTAATCAATGAAAGTGTACCGCCCGGCCCACCGGTACCGGTAAATGCGGGTGAAGCACCATGAAAAACATCAATGCGACCGGTTCCATGCACGGGTATCAGGGAAAGATCCGCCTGCCCGTTTGCAGGGGAATTAACAGGAATACCATTCCAGTAAACCCTGGTCTTTGATGCACCCATACCCCTGAATGACGCAGATGCCAGTCCGCCATTACCATAATTTTTCAGCAGCAGTGAACTCTCCCTTTCAAGCAGAAATGCAACCGACCTGCCCTGATGTCTCTCCATCGCTTCTGCCTCCAGCGATGTAACCTTAAAACCGCTTGTACCCTTTACCTTGCGGGCTGTAACACTGACCTCTCCCAGATGAAGGGTATCACTGCCGGATACCGGGACCTGACCACAGAGAGTGACTGAAACAGCCTGCAGAAACAGTATTACTATATAAGGGAATATCTTCATCTTTTTATAAACAGCTGTGATATCTCCTGCTGTGGTAAACTCAACTTCATTATATATGTACCGGGAGGTAACCGTGATACATCCACATTATCACTGTATCCATTAACAGCGGCTGCCAGCATTACTTTTCCGGAGAGTGAAATTATTGTGATTGTGCCGGTGTTGTATGATTCTGAACAGACTGTAATAATATCTCCGGCAGGAACAGGGTATATCCTCATACCAGACAGCCCAGCATGATCAATTGCTGAAGCAGTTCCCATAATGGCCACGGCATCCAGGTCAAATCCGGATGACTCAAACGGAGTGGGCCAGGGGTCATTTATCAGTCGACCCTCCGAATCCCGAGAACCTGTCAGTGAATCAACTGATCCAACCACATCCGTTATTTTAATAAACAGGATGTTACCAATATCTACTCCTGCCGAATCAATCAGTTCATGCAGATCAAATGGAGTACCATAGAGTTTCTCATACTTCCCGGCCAGATTATTTATCATGGAAGGGTCAGTAACGCCGAAGCCGTCAGTCTGAACATCCACGGGTGTAAGTGACTGTGACGGGAACCTGATCCACCTGATACTGTCACTGCTTACATCAACATGTGCGAGTTCGAGGAAACGTCCGTCAAAGGAGTTTTCAAATATTGCAAAATCAAAACCATCAATATCAGCCACAGGTCTGTCAAATGACACCACGGCAACCCCGCTGTCACCCAGGCTTACTGTAAAGTTGTCAGCAGCACCCATGGCATAGCTCTCATCCCCCGAAGATGCAAAGCCAGGGCTTTTATCTGCTATATTCATATAACCCCGCAATACCTTCACCTCCGTAGCCCACCCGGCAATGCGGGGATCGGTGTAATAAACAGCCGTACTTCCCGCTTCACCAGCGGCAGGTGCAAACTGTGCCCCGGCATTCAGGACACGGGACAACAGGATAAAGAATAATATGCATATACGGGGTAACATTATCTATTCGGCCGGTTCAGGAATCAGTTCCAGATTGTCGATTGATACATATGCCGGAGTATTGATTCCATAATCACCCGTATCGCTTGACTCAATAAAGAAGACCAGCCCTGAAATAAAACCTGAATCTGAAAGATCAATATGATTCCACACGTTTGATATATAATCCATAGAATCATCCTCACTGCGAAAATCAGCCAGATAGATATTATAACGTGTTACCGGACGTGCGCTATGGTCAAGAGAAGTTATTACCAGCCTGAACCAGTCGGGATCACTTCCATCATCACCGCCGAATTTTTTGGAGAAAGCATTACCATTAAGCATGGTATGGTATGCATAGGTGGTATTGGTAACAGAAAGGGATGACACCTTTACCGGCTCCCCAAAGAGGATTGTGTCAGGTATACCACTGAAATAATAGGTCGCATAAATATCAGAAAGGTCTTCACCTGAACCGGGTATGGCACTGTACATATTTGTATAATCAGCCGTTACAGTATCATTATGGCTGGTGATTGAGAATCCGCTCCAGCTGTCCCAGGAGCTGTTATAGCTATTTGGAAAGAACACTATCCCGGAAGTAAATCCGCCTTCACCTCCCGAGCCGTTCAGATACCCATCAGGTCCCGGGTCAAATTCTTCAAAATCAATAAGAATCCTTTCCTGCTCACCCTTTTCACAGGCTGAAACACCAATTAGTGACAATATAGCCACCATAATTAAATACTTTTTCATCGGAGAGTTTTTTTTGTTTAACACTACTTACGCAAGCAGGAAACAAAGAGATGTTAACATACCATCGCCTTTATCCCGAAAGCCTGGAAACTTTTCTGTTCTGGCAGGTCTTCTGACTTATCCCGGCTTCAGGCGCCTTCCCATTCCTCTTATTCCGGAACAGTGGCAGGTAGAACCTGAGCCATCATTGCTTGCGCAATCGGGTATCACAGCAGCGGGTACTGTTACGGATTCAAACCGTATTCCCTATTACTGAATGGCCGACGGGCCATTACAATACCAAAACGATACAAATATAGGATTTAATTGGAAGATGACATGTTGCGTAGTATCATCTTTTTAACAAGATATCTACACCCTCTGGCGGTGTGTGCCGCATGATTTTCCGATAATTAGCTCAGGCTGAATACTTACTGCTCTTTTGAATTTTCCCTTTCCCGAATTTTTTATCTCTGTCCAGATCATACGGGATGCTTTTGAGGCGAGTTCAGGAACCTGTTTTCTGATTCGGGTGACTGATGTTGAGAAAAGATCAAAACCGGCTCCGTCTTCAAGTGACACAATAGCTATATCATGGGGTACCCTGACCCCTTTCCTGTTGAAATAGTCAACTACTGTGTAAACGAGGCTGGCCTCCGAGATCACGAAAAGCTGAGTGGAATAGGGTGGTCTCATAAATTCGGAAAGTCTGGCGGTATCAATAATATTAACCCCTGGTATCCTTGCAACAGTTGCATCAAAAATTGAAACATCAGGAATCAAAGCATCCAGCTGTTCCCTGATAAGTCTGATATTCTCACGAACCGATTCTACCGGTTGTTCCCTCCCGATAATGGAGATTCGGGTATATCCCAGTCCGGCAATATGTTCAGCCATCATCCGCATGCCTGACTCCATATCACTTTTTACCGTATTAAGCCTCATATTGTGAAGCTCAGTCTCCATAATTATAAAGGGGTAGTCGCCTGCCCTCAGGGTACGTACGGTAGCTTCATCAGCAGCCTCCGATACCAGTATCATTCCACTGAAAAGTTTCCTGAAACCGGTCACGAATCTTGAGAAACGACGGTCAAAAGGATCCTTTGTCATAACAGAAAATCCTATTCCGATGCTTGCCAGCGCTTTATGAACATACGGGATAAGATCTACAACAAAGGGATCTGTAAGGGAGGGTACTATCATTCCGACCAGACCAGGACTCTCTTCTGACTCCTTTTCCCGGGTTTCAGGTGTCTTTTGCTGAAAGAACCCCATCTTATGGGCTATCATCATTACACGCTCCTGTGTTTCCCTCTTGATCCCATGCTGATCCGCCTTATTATTAAGTACCAGAGACACCAGAGTGCTTGAAAGACCAACCTTTGCGGCGATATCTTTGACTTTAACTTTCTTTGCCATCATCAGATATTTGCTAAATAATTAACCAACTGCCGGCAGCAGTTTTTTTAGGATAAATTGACCGGTACATATATTTTAACTTCCGGATAATTGATCTGCATCTCCCGGAATTAAATAAAAACTACTATGTGATCTGACTGCAACTAATTTAGGTTCTAAAATATACTATTTCAGGTATTTTGGCAAATATTTTAAGCTAATTCTACTTTTTTGCCGGTTTATGCCCTTTTTGTTTAGCTGCCTCCTCAAGACGTTGCTGGAATTTAGATTTCTGAACCGGTTTTTTCCTGTTTGCTTCAAGCTTCCTGAGTACAGCCTGTTCGTCAATAAAACGTTTTGATATCCAGTTCTGGCCCAGCGTTATAATGTTGGCAAGGAAATAGTAGTACGTTAATCCGGAAGAGAAATTATTTAGTATCAGCATAAACATTACCGGCATCATATACATCATCATCTTCATACCGGGCATCTGATCCTGTCCGGTCGGACTATTCAGACGGGTAGTCAGTATTGTTGATACTGTCATCAGCAGCGTAAACAGGCTTATGTGATCCCCGTACATCGGGATTGTAAACGGCAGATCCAGAATTGAATCATATGTTGAAAGATCCTTTGCCCAGAGGAATGACTCCTGTCTGAGCTCAATTGATGAGGGGAAGAACCTGAACATAGCAAAGAGGATTGGCATCTGAAGGGCCATGGGCAGGCATCCTCCCATAGGACTCACCCCGGCCTTCTTGTAGAGATCCATAGTTGCCTGCTGTTTCTTTACCGCATCCTCCTTTTTGGGAAATTTTTTGGATAGCTCATCAACCATGGGCTTCAGAACCTTCATCTTCGCCTGTGACTGGTATGACTTAAAGGTTAGCGGATAGAGAACCGTTTTAATGATAAGGGTCAGTATAAGAATAATAATCCCATAGTTACTGATAAACTTATTCAGGAAATTAAATAACTGTATTATCACATACTGATTAATCCACCTGATAATATTCTTACCCAGATAGATTATCTCATGCAGCTCATACCCGTACTTCTTAAGTGTTTTAAAGTGGTTGGGGCCCATAAAAAACTGCATATTGTAAACATTATCCTCTCCTCCGTCATATGGCACAGAAAGTTCAGCGGTAAAATATTTGAGGTATCTGCTTCCCTCAGGCATTGCCGATGATGTAACGAATCCGTTCAGAAAACTCTCTTCAGCAATAAGTACCGTTGAAAAGAACTGATCCTTAAAAGCCACCCACCGGAGCCGGGTTGGAATCTCCGCCTCCTCATACTCCTTCTGGGATCTCTCCCTGAATCCATCCACCTCATCCTGGTAATACTTATACTTAATCTGTGTGCCGCTAAGCTCGTTTGTACGACCTTTCTCCTGCTGTGGGATATATGAATTCCAGTTAAGTGAAAGAGCGTTCTGATTTCCGGCAATGATGTTTTCCATGCCAGAAAAGCGTACGTCAAACTTCACCAGATAGAGATCGGGCGACAGGGTGTATCGATACTCAATAAATCCGCCTCCTTCAGCATTCAGCCTTAATGTAACCACCCCATCACGCTCGCTGGCATCAATATAGCTACTGGTGTTATAGGGCTCAAAAAACAGGTCGTTTGTTTTTACCGGTCTGTTATCAGAGGTGAAAAAATTGAACCCAAACAGTGTAGAATCACCATCGAAGAGAATAAGCGGCCGTGAATCATGGGTTGTATACTCTTTTAATCGCGCCGAATAGGGCCTTCCCCCCAGAGTTGATATCTTAAGCTCTATCAGGTCATTCTCAATAACAATAAACTTCTGATCGCCATCAGCGGCACCGGAAAAGCGTCCGTAATCCTGTCGGGACACCGGCTTCTGCACTGCTACCGCCTCAGTGTTCTGCTGTATATCAGAGGAAACGGCATCTTCCCTTAGAGTATCTTCTGCGGCAGATGATCTGGATGCTGCGGCCGGACTGAGAACACGGTTGATCTCCTCCACCCTCCGTCCGGCTGATTCTGTATTGGGCTTATATTTAAGCGCCTTAAGGTATTCAACACGTGCCTCCTCCAGATTGCCTGCATCATATAATGAATCGGCCCGCTCAACAGAGGTTTCAAATGCTTTTGTTATCTTATTATTGTTGTACAGGCTGAACCCTAAAAAGATTGCAAATATCAGTACAAGACCCGTAATAGTATTTTTGTCCATTTTATAATTTCTGATTCACTTAATCCCTGTTTCCGTTTTCTCAATTACTTATTATTGCTTCTTTCTATACAGCATGCCTTCACAAACTCCACAAACAGGGGATGCGGGTTAACAACCGTACTGCTGTATTCAGGGTGAAACTGTACACCCACAAACCATGGATGTGCAGGTATTTCTATTATCTCTACCAGCTCTGATCCCGGGTTTATTCCGGTAGCCACCATGCCGGCATCGCTGTAACTGTTCAGATAGTGGTTGTTAAATTCATATCTGTGACGGTGACGTTCTGTGACCTCACTCTTTCCGTATGCTCTTGAAACCCTGGTGCCCTCTTTTACAATACACCGGTAACCACCAAGACGCATAGTGCCACCTTTGTCTGTTACGCTTTTCTGCTCGTCCATAAGATCTATTACAGGGTGGGTTGTACCAGGATTCATTTCTGTTGAATCTGCATCTTCAAATCCCAGAACATTTCTTCCAAACTCAATTACAGCACACTGCATGCCCAGACATATACCCAGGAAAGGAATACCATTTTCCCTTGCAAACCTCGCCGCATCAATTTTTCCCTCAATACCCCTGTTTCCAAACCCCGGGGCAACAACTATACCGTCAAGGTGGTGCAGCTTAGCTTTATAATTAGCCTCCGTGATATCTTCTGAGTGAATCATCTCAAGATTAATCTCACACTGGTTCTCAGCACCTGCATGTATAAAGGATTCACTGATTGATTTATATGCATCAGGCAGTTCAACATATTTGCCAACAAGTCCTACGGTAATCCTCTTTGACGGATTTTTTAACCTGTTGAGAAAATCGCGCCACTTAACCAGTGCCGGCTCTTCCCTCATCCCAAGATTCAGTTTTCTGAGTGCCGTAATATCAAGCTTCTCCTCCAGCATCTTAATCGGCACCTCGTAAATGGTCTCCACGTCAACGGACTGCACAACAGCATTCTTTTCCACATTACAGAAGAGAGCCACCTTCTCCTTCACATCCTGGCTCAGCTCTTTCTCTGTTCTCAGCACCAATATATCAGGCTGTACCCCTGCTTCCAGAAGGGCCTTAACGGAGTGTTGGGTCGGCTTGGTCTTATGCTCGCCGCTGGCCGAAAGGAAAGGCACCAGTGTAAGGTGAATCACAAGACAGTTATTTTGTCCCATCTCCCACTTCATCTGGCGCACTGCTTCTATGTATGGAAGCGATTCAATATCGCCAACAGTACCTCCGATTTCCGTAATAACGATCTCATGTTTATCCTTTTCCGCAACCAGCTGAACACGTCTTTTTATCTCATCGGTGATATGGGGAATTACCTGGACTGTCTTCCCCAGGTAGTCACCGTGTCGCTCCTTTTCAATTACCGTTTTATATATCCTGCCGGTTGTAACATTATTTGCCTGTGTGGTTGGGGTATTCAGAAACCGCTCATAATGCCCGAGATCAAGATCTGTCTCTGCACCGTCAATTGTCACGTAACATTCGCCATGCTCATATGGATTCAGGGTACCGGGATCCACATTTATATATGGATCCAGTTTCTGGATGGTAACGCTGTAACCCCTTGCCTGCAAAAGTTTTGCAAGGGATGAAGAAATAATACCCTTCCCAAGGGAAGAAGCCACACCTCCCGTAACGAAAATATACTTTACCTCTGCCAAAACAACAGTTGTTTTTAAATTATCTGGTTAAATTAATTGTATCAGTCATCCAATCCTGACCTGTCTATTATCCTGATCTTCTCCTCAAGCAGCAGAATTGTGTTTTTTGCATCATCAATCTTATTCTGAACATCCTGAATAAGTGCTTCGGCGCTGGCCGATTTTGAAAAAAATCCTATATTATTCTCCCACAGGGTTATATCACTCTCCATCTGCTTGATTCTGGCCACAAATTTATCCCTTTCACTACGCACCTTTCTTGATGCCCTGGGGTTCTCCTTTAATCCCTCCAGCCTTGTGCGGTACTTATATATGGCCTTCTCCTCATCATCCATTTTCAGCTTGTCAAACTGACGGTTAATGGCCTCCCTGAAACGGGCTATAATCTCATCCTTTTTCTTAAACGGAACAAAACCAATCTCATTCCACTCCTTTTGCATTTCGTTTAGCCTGCTGAAGGCTGCCTTCGGATCACTGCCATGCGCAAACTCCTCTACCCTCTTTATAAGTGCTTCCTTAAGCTTAAGGTTCTCCTCAAATGAGCTATCTGATCCGGCAAAGTGCTCCGATTTCTTGCTGAAAAAGTGATCACACGCCTTCCTGAACCTCTTCCATACCTTGTCAGAATGTTTTCTCGGTACTGTACCAATCTCCTTCCACTCTTTCTGAAGTTTGATTAGCTCCTCAGATGTGGCTTTCCAGTCGGTACTCTCCTGCAGCGCCTCTGCAGCCTCACACAGGGCAATCTTTTTCTGAAGATTCTCCTGCTGAACCTCCTTGTTCTCAGAGTAGAAGTTTCTCTTATTCTGGAAAAACAGGTCACATGCCTCTCTGAATCGCTGATATATCGAATTATTTTGCTTGCGCGGTGCAAATCCTATGGTACGCCACTCCTGCTGAAGCGCTATCACCTCCTTTGCCTTATCTTCCCACTCCCTGAAGGAGTTTATTTTAAGAGTGTTTATTGCATCTATCCTATCACACAGGGCACGCTTGGCTTCAAGATTCTGTTTCTGATCATCTTTCTGACTCTCATAATGTTCATGGTGCCGTTTATTGATCTCTGATGTGGCCTCCCTGAACCTTGCCCATACCTCCTCGCGCGACTCACGGGGTACCGGGCCGGTCTCTCTCCACTGCTGATGGTATTCCTGAAGCTTTCTGAACGCAGTAATTGCATTATTCTCCTGAAGTAAATGCTCAGCCTTTTCACACAATACCACCTTCTTTTCAAGGTTCTTTCTGAAATCAAGATCCCTGAGTTCCTTATTTATCTTGATATAATCATAAAATACCTCCACATTGTGGTTGTACGTCTCCCAGAGGTTTTTCAGCGCCGATTGCGGTACCATTCCAACAGAGTGCCACTCAGCCTGCAGATCTCTGAAATCCTGGAAAGTCTTGTTAATTGATTCCTCCCTGTTTACAAGATCCTTTATCTGGTCAATGATCTCATATTTCTTCCGGAGGTTCTCACGCTTCTCTACCTCAATCTGTTTTGAATATTCACTTCTGCGCCCCCTGTACCTTGAAAGGAGTGTCCTCATCTTTGTTTCAAGAGGATCATCCGGTGCCTTGAAATCATCAATATTCCCGCCCTCCTCTACAAATTTCTGTCGCAGCTTCTCATTATCAGCCTTATTACGGCGGTAGAAGAAACCCTTTATCTTGTCTACATCCTCCCTAATCTACATCCGGTAGTTCCTCCAGCTCCTCCGGACTCACTGTTACCTCTACAAAATCATCATCTCCGTTTTGATCCTTTGATCCGGGATCTGTATCAGCTTTCTCAGCAGCCTCTTTATCCGCGTGATCCCCGTCATTATCCTTATCTGTGTCGATAGACTCAGGCTTCTTTTCATTTTCCGGCTCAGGCTCCGATTTCTCTTTATCACTCTCACTCTCTGCCGTTACTTCCGTATCGGATTCAGTTTCCGACTCCGACTCCGGCTTCTCTTTATCACTCTCACTCTCTGCCGTTACTTCCGTATCGGATTCAGTTTCCGTCTCCGATTTCTCTTCATCACTCTCACTCTCTGCCGTTACTTCCGTATCGGACTCAGTTTCCGGCTCCGGCTCCGTCTCCGATTTCTCTTCATCACTCTCACTCTCTGCTGTTACTTCCGTATCGGACTCAGTTTCCGGCTCCGACTCCGGCTTCTCTTTATCACTCTCACTCTCTGCCGTTACTTCCGTATCGGACTCAGTTTCCGTTTCCGACTCCGGCTTCTCTTCATCGCTCTCACTCTCTGCTGCTACTTCCGCATCTGACTCCTCTGCAGGCTTTTCAATGCCACTACCCGTATCCCCCCCTTCAGTCTCTACTGAAGAAGTTACTTCTGAATTGATTTCCTCCTGATTCTCACTCTCCTGTCCGGATCTGTCTGAAAATGACTCTCCACCGTCATCATTTCGGCCTTCTGAAAGGTTGCCGTCGTTATCCTTACCACCTGACGCCGGATCATTATCCTGATCTCCGGCTACTGCCTCCACTCCATCCGTTTCCCTGGCAGTATCTTCTGCACCATCCTTTTTATCCCCGGTCACTTCATCAGCCGATTTTCCTGACTTTTCTTCCATGTTATTTTCGATATCCCGGTCGGTATTATCGAATTGTTCTTTACGAACAGCATCTTCCGGATCTTGCTTGGTCATAATCAATCCTCTTTATTTCAGAACATTAGCGGATATTACAATCCGCATTTCATTAGTCTGTGCAAAGCTACGAAAATATTGAAATATTCATAAAATCTCAAGTAATTAGTTAATTAATGGGCTGATGCCGCCCTGCGGTTAATCAAACCTTTTTTGTAGATTAGCAACTTCATCCGTAAACTGTCAGCTTTGGGTAAAAGGTTTAAAGGTTTTGGATCAATTGGTCCCGCTACCCTGGTAGCCGCCGCATTTATTGGCCCCGGTACCGTTACAACATGTTCAATTGCAGGCGCCGATTATGGATATACACTTCTGTGGGCCCTCCTTTTTTCGGTAATTGCAACACTTATTCTACAGGAGATGGCGGCCCGACTCGGTGTGGCGGGTCAGACAGGACTGGGAGAAGCTCTCAGAAGGGAATTTGCCAGACCTTTTGCTCGAATCACAACAATAATCCTTGTATTGTCAGCCATAGCGATAGGTAATGCAGCATATGAAACGGGCAATATCATGGGCGGGGTAATGGGCCTCATGGTAATCACCGGCAGGGGTCTGGTCACGGCAGGAGCCATCTCTGTCAATTTCTGGGCTCCGGTAATCGGGCTGATAGCATTTATGCTGCTATGGTTTGGCAGTTACCGCACAATTGAAAGGGGGCTTATCACACTGGTGATACTAATGAGTCTTACCTTTATCGGAACAGCCCTGATGGTAAAGCCTGATCCTTTGGCAATTGCATCCGGGATGGTTATCCCGAAACTGCCAGCAGGAGGTATTATGACTGTGGCCGGACTGATAGGCACCACGGTTGTCCCATATAATCTCTTCCTGCATGCATCGGCCTCAAGGGAGCGGTGGAAGAGCGTAGAAGGTCTCCGGGCTGCACGTACCGACAGTATTGTATCTATCTCGCTTGGCGGATTGATCTCGGCAGCGATTGTGATTACATCTGCAGCAGCGTTCCATGGCAGGGGATTGACCATTACCGGGGCAGCAGATATGGCAATGCAGCTTGAGCCTCTGCTGGGAGCCTATGCGCCCTACTTTCTGGCAGCAGGATTCCTCGCGGCCGGACTATCAAGTGCGATCACAGCACCCCTGGCAGCGGCATGGGCTACCTCAGGCATCCTCGGCTGGAAGGGAGGAATACGGGATAAACGGTTCAGGATGGTATGGATGGCAGTGTTGCTGACAGGTGTGGTCTTCAGCATGACAGGAACCAGACCCGTGGCAGCTATTTTCTTCGCTCAGGTAACAAACGGAATACTGCTTCCGCTGATAGCAATATTCCTTCTAAAAGTAATGAACAGCAGGGAGATTCTCGGAAACCACCGTAACAGGCTGCCTGCCAATATAGCAGGCGCTGCAGTGGTACTGGTGGCATCCTTTCTCGGTATTAAAAGTATTATCTCTATCTTTAATATGATTTAATAAACAACGCCTGATTACCTTACCATAATAACTGTTATCTTATAAGTGCAACCAATATGACCATTCAAATATCCGTAGACCTCAATGCTGACCTGGGTGAAGGTTTTGGTAACTACAGGGCCGGTAATGACCCGCTGGTTATGAAATATATCTCCTCTGCAAACATTGCCTGCGGCTTTCATGCAGGCGACCCTCCGGTAATCCTGAACACTATCAGACTGGCAAAAGAAGCAGGTGTTGCCGTTGGTGCACATCCCGGATATCCGGATATGCAGGGGTTCGGCAGGCGCACCATCAGAATGTCCCGTGATGAGCTCTATGCATTTGTTCTCTACCAGACAGGAGCACTTAAGTCACTTGCAGAAGCCCTTGGGACCAGGCTTGTTCACGTAAAGCCCCACGGTGCCCTCTATAATGATGCTGTCGGGAATACCGATATTGCGGCTGCAATAGCGGAAGCTGTCTACGATATGGATCCTGAACTGCTGGTTTTTGGTCCGCCCAATTCGGCGCTGGAGAATGAAGCACTGCAACGCGGACTCAGATTTGTAATTGAGACCTTTGCTGACAGGGCCTATAACAGCGATGGTACACTAGTGCCACGCGGTAAAAAGGGGGCTGTAATATATGACACGGAAGAGGTTGCTGAAAGGGCTCTTGCAATGGTCAGGGAGAACAGAATTCCGGTACAGGGAGGAGGTTCACTACTGGTAAAACCAGATACTATCTGCATTCATGGTGATAATCCGGCCGCCGTAGCTATAGCCGAAAGAATTTCTCAGACCCTTATCGAAAACGGAGTGGTTATAAAACCGGTAATATGACTTCACTGTCAGAGAAAATGAAAGTAATGTCCCCTGCTGATATCAAAATATATAATTCAGGAGAATCAGCAATATTCTGCTCTCTTGGTGAAGAGATTTCACCTGGTGTGTATTCCCGTGTGAATGATTTTGAAAAATTTATTAAACAACTTGACCTGCAGGGAATAATCGAGACAGTACCCTCCTACTCAGGCCTGATGATATACTATAACCCCGGGCTGCTTGAACGTGAGACGCTGGTAAACGCAGTAAACAGATTTCAACTCTCCGGGAATATGGAACCAGATGAAAAACAAATGCCGGGAGTTGTTGTCCCTGTTTGTTACGGAGGGATGTACGGACCCGATCTGCAGCATGTAGCAGAGCAGTGCTCACTGGAGCCTGATGAAGTGATCAGCATTCACTCCTCAGTATCATATCTGATATATATGCTGGGGTTTACTCCGGGTTTTCCTTACCTGGGAGGAATGGACAGTCGGATATCAACACCGCGAAAGGATGATCCTGCTCTCTCGGTGCCGGCAGGTTCGGTTGGTATTGCGGGTGACCAGACAGGTATCTACCCCGTGGCATCACCCGGAGGATGGCAGATCATCGGCAGAACACCGGTCACACTGTTTAATCCGTCCCTTGAATCGCCATTCCTGTTTGAACCAGGTATGCGAGTTACCTTCAGGTCTGTATCCGCAGATGAATTCAGGGTGATAACGGAGCAAGTGGCTAACGGAAGCTATATTACTGAAACAGAAAACAGAAACGGAGAAGGGGAGTAATATGAGAGGCATCATAATTGAAAACAGTGGTCCTTTAACAACCATTCAGGATAAAGGCCGCAACGGTTTCAGAAGATACGGTGTTCCTGCTTCCGGAGCTATGGACACCTTTTCAATGCAGGCGGCAAACATACTGGCAGGAAATCCTCCAGGAGCGCCGCTGCTTGAGGCAACTCTTACAGGCCCCGAAATCAGGTTTATTTCTGCCTGCAAGGTTGCAGTAACAGGAGCACCCTGTGAAGTAACACTAAACGGATCTCCCGTGAGCCAGTGGAGAAGCATCAGGGCCGGCAGGAATGCAGTTCTGAAAACCGGAACAGCCACCGCCGGCGCAAGGATATATATCGCCTTCAGCGGAGGGTTGGCGGTTTCCCCGGCAATGGGAAGCAGCTCTACCTACCTGAAAGGTTCTTTCGGCGGAATAAAAGGAAGGGAATTAAGGAAAGGGGATATAATTCCACTTGAAAAATCAGGCTCTTTTCTGCCCGGGAGAAGAGCACTGCCTGCCTCCCTTATACCCATATGTACTGATGAAGTGACTCTGGATATCCTTCCCGGTATACACTTTTCACTCCTGGGCAACAGCTGGAAAGAGTTTATGACCAGCAGAATATTTACCGTATCGCCATACATCGACCGTATGGGACTTCGTCTTCTCCCTGACAGTGCAACACCCGGTAAAACATCCGGTAATACTATCTCATGCCCGATTCATTATGGTGCCATACAGATTCCTGGTGACGGTAATCCGGTAATAATGGGTGCAGATGCACAAACTATCGGAGGATACCCCCAGTTTTCCAATATAATCACTTCTGATCTGGATAAGGTTGGGCAGCTCAGGCCGGGTAACAGAATAAGATTTAACATTGTCAGCTATGAAATAGCTGTTGAAAAAATACTGCAGCAGGTGATCCGTCTTGAATCTTTGAAGTAATTTTACAACTCATGTCATAAAATCTCAAATAACACTTTTTATTCACAATGGAGACAAAGGATATATTAATAGTTGCGCTGGTCATAGCAGTGGCAATAGGCAGCAGGTTATTAAGGAAAAATAAGGGTACGGGTTCAGTTTTTTCCTCCTGGATAAGTGGAAAAAGAGCAGGGTCAAAGTCAAAGGGATCCGACAATGATTTATCAGATGATGACTACGAACCATACTCCGGCAAATAGACAGGCAGCGTCACCTTTGTGAAGCTCTCCTGTTCTTTTCAGCAAGATATCTGAACGGATAAACAACCCTTTCCAGCAGTCTCATATCCTCTGTTATAATTTCTGCAGTACCCGGCATATTCTGGGTGAAATCAAGCTGTTTTCCGTAAAACGTCACCAGAGAGTCGGGTAACTCAACCCAGGCCGTAAAACCGTTCTCCGTTGCTGTCAGGGAGCGCCCTGATACAATTCCGGGGATCATTCCGTACTCAAGATACGGATAACCGGCTAGTCTTATATTCACCCTCTGGCCTGTAGCTACCTTACCGGCACCCATTGAGGGAACAGTAACTCTCGCAACGAGTTTCTGCTCACCTTCGGGTATCACAGTCATTACAATATCTCCTTCACTTACCGATTGATTTTCACCCCATATATCAGCCAGGGTCACCCTGCCGTCGATTGGTGATGTTAGCAGGTAGTTCCTGCACCACCAGTCGACACGGGCCGCAAGGTCCAGGTAAGCAGCCTCAAGTGATGACTGGTAATTTTTCCTCTCCTCATCACCCGTGGCAATTATATCCTGCAGTTCCCTCTGCCTTACGGAGATATCAATCTCCCTGGTTGCAATATCGAGACGTACCTGTTCAAGCTCAATGGCAGCCTTCAGCCTGTTTTGTCCTGATATCTCAAACTGTTCGGCTGAATAGACCCCCCTGTTGAAAAGAGTTGAATCGCGAAGATACTTGCTGTGCTCCAGCCTCAAACGCTCTTCGTACAGTCGTGCCGTGGAAAAGAGTCTTGACCGGTATCTCCTGATTCCCTCTATCTCTTCTTTTAGGGCAGCCGCCTTTTTTCCATACTGATCAATGGCAATATGATTATAATAATCACTCCAGCTCTTTCTGAACCTGGAGTAGTACTCCTGCAGCTCACCCAGTCCCGGCTGCTCGGGCAGCAGCTCTGACGTATCCCTCGCGGCAAAAGATTCAGGTGCCAGCATTTCAAAGCCATCCATCCTCTCTGTAAGCCTTAGCACTGAACTGTACCTGGCTGCCGACTCCATTACAGCGAGTACATCTCCTTTACGTACTTTCCCTCCCTCCTCTGCAAGCAGACTCTCAATTCTTCCTGAGACTCTTGCCACAAGGGGAACAGGTGGATTTTCTGTCGTGATAACGGTGTTTCCGTAGACAATATAGGGATACCTGATAAACCATGATGCTGCTATTACCAGAAGGAGTATAAGGGCAAAAACAACAGTACCCCATCTCACCATCCCTGACGGCGGGTTTCCCATTATCTCCTCCACGGGAGTCGAATGCCTTATTTCCCCTTTGCGGTTGTTTTCCATTACCCTCCCAGTTCAAGCTGGTTCCGAACCAGATTATAGTAAAATCCCTTCCGCGCCGACAGTTCATCATGTGTGCCCGTCTCAACTACCTTACCATCATCCATCACAATGATCTGATCCGCATCCCTTACAGTGGATAGCCTGTGTGCAATCACCATAACTGTTTTACCGGCAAAAAAGTCAGTCATGTTATTTATAATAACTTTCTCATTACCGGCATCCAGAGAGTTTGTTGCTTCATCAAAAAAGAGGAAGTCCGGATCCTTGTATACCGCCCTGGCGATAAGAATTCTCTGCTTCTGTCCATGACTCAGTCCGTGGCCGTTCAAACCTATCCGGGTATTGTATCCCAGAGGCAGCTTTTCTGCAAACTCCCTTACATTTGAGAGTGCGGATGCTCTGGCCAGCATCTCCTCATCTATTGTCTCAACTCCCGGTGCTATATTATAAGCAATTGTTTCGGGAAAGATGTAGCCATCCTGCATAACTACACCACACCTTTCACGCCACAACCTGAGACTTAAATTATTAAGCGAGGTATCACCTACCAGTATATCGCCTTCAACAGGTTTGTAAAAACCCAGTATCATCTTCATCAGGGTGGTTTTGCCGCTTCCGCTGGTGCCAACAACCGCGGTCACACTGCTGGCCGGTATAACCATATCAATACCTTTTATTGCCCATGGTGAGCGTGGACCTTCATACTGAAACGAGAGATTGTTGATATATATATTCCTGTTCCCGGGCAATACCCTTACCTTCATGGCATCTTCACTCTCCTCATCATCAAGGTTATGAACCTCAGCCAGCCTGTCGAGGCTCATCCTGGCATCCTGTGCTGTCCTGAAAAATCCAACCATCTGGTTGACAGGCATATTTAACTGCCCTATAATAAACTGCACAGCCAGCATCATACCAAGTGTCATTTCACCACTCAGGACGGAGGCAGCAGCAATAATGGTGATAACAATATTTGAGACCTCATTGATAAGTTTACCCCCTGCTGTCTGGTACTGAAAAAGTCCGAGCGATTCAATACGGGTCTTAAAGAGTGCAGCCTGCAGATTCTCCCAGTCCCACCGCTTGCTTGTTTCACTCTGAGTAAGCTTTATCTCCTGCATCCCGTTCACAATCTCAATCAGCTTGCTGTTGTTTGCCGACATCTGCTTAAACCTCTTGTGATCAAGAACAGCACGCTTCTTCATAAAGAGCGATACCCATGTAATATAGAGAATTGTTCCCAGCAGGAAAACCAGCACAATCTTTAGGTTGTAAATGGCAAGCACCAGACCGAATACGATAATATTGAAGAAGGAGAAGAGAATATTCAGGGTAGTGGTTGTCAGGAAGTTTTCAATTCGCTGGTTATCATCAATCCGCTGTAAAAGGTCACCGGTAAGCTTTGTATCGAAATAGGAGACAGGGAGTGACATCAGTTTATTCAGGAATCCTGAAACAATACCTACATTTACACGTGTCCCTATATGGAGCAGCAGCCATCCCCTTATAAAGTCAACCGACATTCTTCCGACCACCAGTGCCAGCTGCGCTATAAGAATGATGTAGATAAAATCCAGATTATTGGTATTGATACCAACATCAATTATTGCCTGGGTGAGAAAAGGAAAAATCAGCTGTATAAGGCTGCCGATCAGCAGACCCAGTATAAGCTGAAAAAAATATCTGCGATAGAGATTGACATACCTCATCAAAAACCTGAAGCCGCCCTTCTGCTCCTTGTCATCACCCGCCTCAAAGAACTCAGGAGTTGGCTGAAGTATCATTACCAGGCCATGCTTCTCACCGTCAATATCCGTTGCTGCCCACAGCTTCTCAAATTCTTCCCTGCTGTATACAACCTTCCCTATTGCCGGATCAGCAACATAAACCTTTTCTCCCTTTATCCGGTAAATAACCACAAAATGCCTCTGCCGCCAGTGCGCAATAGCCGGAAGGGGGACATCCTCCTTCAGCTTGCTGAAAGGGACCCTTACCCCTATCGTCCTTAGCCCTACGCCCTCAGCAGCTTCTGACAACCCGAGAAACGAAACACCTTCACGGGTTATATAGCTTTTCTCTCTCAGCGAAGGCAGCGAAAGCTGCCGGCCATAGTACCGGGCAACCATCTTCAGACAGACAGGGCCACAGTCCATTGCATCAGGTTGGCGCTCGAAAGGAAAGGACATAATTTTTGTCAGATACAAATTTGAGTGGTAAAGATATCCATATTTTAATTCCTTCCAAATGGATTACCTGAGGGTTTAACCCTGTCATAATTGTACATGTCATGACTCTTTTTAGACGGAAATAGTATATTTGTCGAAACAATCTTCACTTCAGTGTTTGGCAGACACTCAGATAAAAAGCTTATAGAGGGAATAAGACGGGGCGACGACTATACACTTAATTATCTCTATAACAATTACTTTGATCTGATCCGGAATCATATTATAAAGAATTCCGGCACGGAAGATGATGCCTATGACATTTTTCAGGATGCAATGGTTGCGCTGTTTAAAAAGGTTAGTGAAAATCATATTGAGCTTACAACAGACCTGAAGGGCTACCTCTTTATTATTGCCAGAAATATGTGGAGTATTCAGCTCAGGAGAGTAAGAAGAATATCACAGAAAGAGGTTGACGTGGCCGATGAAGACGACATATCCAGCCTCCTGGATACTCCCATTGAACAAATAGTTCAACGCTCATTCCTTAAGCTTGACCCTGAATGCAGAAAGGTGCTTGAGCTTCATATGGAGGGCCATGATTATGACCATATTGCCAGGGTCATGAATTATAAATCAGAGGGATACGCCAGACGCAAGAAGTACCTTTCAAAGGAGACCCTGCTAAAGATAATAAGAAAAGATCCTGATTATGAAGCCTTTACTGATCTGAACTTAAAATAAGTAACAATCCCTGCAATAACCAGCAGAAGAAAGACCAACACACCTGAAAACAACCGAAGATTGTAAAATATAGGTGTATCATCACCCATTATAACAAGCGTAGCCCAGAAGTATGGATGTGAACGCATCTGCACCGCTTCACCAAGGTACTCTCTCCTTGCTTTCCTTAGTGCCTTGCTTTTTGAGTAACCCCTTTTCAGGTTTTTATAGAAGAGTTTAACTATATCACTGCCTGATTGATCTTCAACCTCCCACAAAGACATAATAACTGTTGGGGAGCCACTGTAGAAAAATCCGCGGGCAAGACTCAGTACTCCCTCTCCTGTTTTCAGCTGTCCGCTCCCGGTGTTGCATGAACTGAGAACCACCATTTTTGACTTCTCAACCGGTATATCGTACACTTCATAGGTATTCAGCCTGCCGTCGTTAGGTCCGTCATCATTAAAATCGAATACCATCCTTGAATACATGGGCTCACTGTCATTCAGGAGGGTATGCATTGCCAGATGTATAACCGGCATGCTGTTGGCACGCTGCCTGAACCTGGATTCAGTTGCTTCACTATCGAGATATAGTTCCCCTCCCAGCATTTCGCTTATATAGACAGCCTCTTCCCGTGCTCCCATAATCGGGTTAAGCATTCTCTGACCCCACTGGCGGGTAATCATAAGTGAATCAACAGGAATATCACCCCTGTACTCCGGGGCAAATACCAGTGCCCTGTTTGTAAAACTCCTTCCTCCCTTCCCTGTCTCCTTCAGTAGTGTTCCGGAATAGGTGTAGAGTATATCATATGAATCAATGAGATACGGAAGGTTCCGGTAATTAAGAGAACCGGTACTATATTCCCTGTCCAGTAATATTTCAAAGGGTATGTATGAGAGAATATTATCAGGTGCTATAATAAGACGCTGCGTGGAGAAATAATCGTCAACACCTCCCAGCAGAGTCTCATACAGGGAGTGTGCAAGAGTTACAAACCGGCCAAACTGCTCCCGCGCACCGGTTTCTATTACCGGTGAGGTTATTATTGCCCGTAACTCCAGTATCTCATCCTGCAGCTTCTTTGAAAAATGTATCTCATCTACATGAAAGGATGATTTATTGATAAGGAAAACGTACAGCAAAGAATCCGCAACATAAAACTCCACAAAATCGGAGTTCCTGCCTCCCATCTTCCTTATATCACGGTACTGGGCTGCTCCCCTGTTATTCTTCAGATCGCTGTATGCAGGGTAGTCCCTTTCAATAATCCTGTTCAGACTGTCCCTGCTTATCTGTGTCTGTAACCTCATCTTCTCCCATGAGGATACCTTTCCGTTATCAGGATATCTGTTTGACCGCTCATTATATATCAGCTCAGAGAGTGTATTTATTTCGCTTCCCAGCCTTCTCTCAAGCCTGGCAATCTTTTCGGGCAGGTGAAAGTTCATCGCCCTCAGCTGTCGGGTAGAGGCAAGCAGGGATGAGGCCTTGGCCTTCTCTGCATAATTAAAGGCTTCATCAAGATACTGCTGATCACCTGTAACCTTCCAGAGTCGGTGCAGGGTAGCTACACAATCCTCATATACCTCCCTGTATCGGCTTCCCATCATTATATCACTCTCTTCGCTCGATATATCATTACGCAGAACATCATACAGCTCCACCGCTTCAGCGGCAGTATTATATGCAATCATCAGGTAATTTATATCATTCTCAGCTGAGTAGAGATCCGACAAAATTTCCCTTTTTAAAGTCAGGGTTATCAGCTTTATCTTGTTGGCTGATAGCAACGAGTCGCTCAGAATCCCATTTACCCTCTCCAGTGCCTCACTCTTTTTACCTGTCATGGAGAGCGACCGGGCGTACCCGTACTGTACCGTATTATTTAATACCCTGTTCCATGGAGTGTTACCAAGAGACTCTTCAAGCCGCTTGTATATCTCCTCCCCTTTACCGGGATCGCCCCCATATACCGTATAATAGTAAGCCAGAAGTTCAAGAGACCATAAGTGGTTGGGACTCTCTGTACCATACTCCTTCCCGGCCCTTTCTACAACTGAATTAATCTGATGCAGGGCTGATACGGTATCCCCGGTCTCGGCAAGCAGAAACCCGTAGTTGGAAATCATTGAGAGTGTAGACCGGGTAACCGGGAAATCACTATTATAAAGTGATTCACCTTTTGAAAACCACCGTGCTGCCTCCTCGTTATTATCCATAAACCTCAGTGAAACACCCAGACCGTTAAGTATTGAAAACATCAGTGAATTATCAGTGTAATCACCTGCGGCCAGACTGTTATAGGCTACCGAGAAATAGTTTCTGCTGTTGGCATAGTTCCCCATGCGCATTGACGCTATGCCGGCATTTGTATAAAACTTAATGCTCTCCGGTGAGTTGGGCCGGTTTAACACACTGTTTACAGATAACCCCCTCAGGGCCGTTTCCAGTGCCTCTTCGTAGAGCGCTGCATCTATATAGGCAGCGGAAAGGTTCAGTAACGGAATCAGCGTTTTTTCATGCCCGCTGCCAAAAAGGTCCTGCCGTATGTAAAGCCCCTCCTCCAGATATCTGACAGCCATTGCAGGATCTTCCTGATTAAGATGTATAAGCCCGAGGTTACCATAGGCCTTTGACAGATTTTCATCATATATCTCATTATCCTCCTTGATACGCACTGACTCCGTAAAGCAGTGAATTGCACTGTCGGGGCGATTTATAGTCTCACTCTGGTAATAAAATCCTGCATAATACCAGCCATCAGATTGAATAAGAGGCGGCAGATCCTCTCCGCGGCTGAGTTGATCCATTATCCTCCTGTGCAATCTGGCTGTGCCGGTACTGTAGTCAGACAGCAGCAGCCTGCGCTTAAGCTGCTCAATCATAGCATCAAGGTCTGTTTCCTTATTCACTTCATTCCGGAAACCGTTATCATACCGGGAGCCGCAGACAATAGATGGTGCTAGCAGCAGAATGAGTAGAATAATAATTAACCGCAGGGTAATGTTTTTCATAAAAGAAACTGTGATGCCTGAATTTAAAATCTCCGAAAAGTATAAAAAATGATTGATCCATCCTCACCGGAACCGGCGGAAAACAAAAGCGAAAAAAATCACCCTCGTAAACACCTCATATTCAGTTATTATATAAAATAATTGAAAAATAGTTCATTTTTCCGTGTCACAAATGGGGGTCAAGTGATATGTATTAATGAAACGTAATTTATAACCCGGTAAACAAAAAAGTGTAACCCAAAAAAAAGTGATTATGAAAACTACTATTAAGGAAACAGCATTTGACATTTTCAATGAGTATGTTCTTTCAAACGAAGAGATGATAACAGTACGCGGTGGTGACGGTGATCCCGAAAAAGGTTCAATAGTACCTCCTGTTACCAGTGATCCTGAATTATAATAAAATTACTCCTGCCGGGGAGACGAGTCCGGCAATTGATGTATTGGAAATCCGTGAAGGGTGGCAGGCGTGCTTATGAAAGGCCCGTAACCGAACCCCGGGATTAAGCAAACTGATGTGAACATGACCTGATATGGTCATTCCCTGCTCTCTGATGCCGATCAGAAACAGGAACCACAGAAAGCTGCCTTCCCGGAGAAAAGGTTTCAGAGGGATCAAGATCATAAAAAGCAGCCGGCTATGTCCGGAATGGAAAATAACGGGGCAGACCGGTCTCTGCGGGCCATGAGGTAATTACCTGGCAGGTAATTAAAGATCTCCAAGGTGTTACGGCACCAGTTACAGATCACGGTACCCGTTACAGGTCACTTAGTTAAATGCGCAGTAGCGCAATGATGATACGCCCGGTGGCGCAGCAATGGTTAAACAAATGAACCGGATATAACAATGGAAAAAATTGAACTGACACATTTTATCGAACGCTATCTCGATAACGAAATGTCAAAAGATGAGCGGAGCTGGTTTGAAAAGGAACTTCAGGGCAACCAGTGGCTGCAGCAGGAATTAACTCTTCGCCGTAAAGCAAATATCTATGCCGGAGATAAGGAAGTAATTGATTTCCGTCAGAAATTGCAGGCTGCCGGAGAGCGTCACAGAAAGCTGACGCCCGCAGCCCGGAAAGTAAAAAATGGAGCGGTGCAGTATGCTGCCCTCTTTGCAGGACTGGTAATTCTGGGAACACTGTTCTTTACCTTCCCCGGAAGCATCAGTAACAGAATTGATAAAATCACTTCCACAACAATCAGCTCTGTTGATCCTGTGATAATAAACGTCAGGGGTGACGATACCAGTAACAGCAACATAATCTGGGATATGGCAGTAAGCCTGTATAACAGGGGTGATTACCTGGCAGCAGTTACATGCTTTGAGAAGATCCTGGCAGAGAAGAATGAAGAGGGTGTCAAGACCTCCTTTATGCTTGGAGTCTCAAAGATGCATCTTGAAGAGTATAAAGATGCCATAAACCCGTTTGAGAAGGTGATATCACACAATGACAACCTCTTTATCGAAGATGCAAGATGGTATCTTGGTGTCTGTTATCTCAATATCGATGCAAGGGAGAAAGCGATAGCCACATTTGAAGCCATAGCAGCAGACTCCGGCAACCGCTACAGTAAAATGGCCAGAAAGAGCCTGCGGAAAATCAGATAATAATACTCTTGTGCCAGCAGATATGTTTAAATTTAACAACCAGCAGCAGGTGGGAAAGACTTCCAAAATAGACGAAGTTAGCGGAGTGCCGGGTGAAACAAAACGGCAGCAGGGAATAATGGGTTGTCCCACAATTCTGACAGGCCTCTCTCATGAAGTGAGAACATATATGAACTCCATAGTTGCATTCTCTTACCTCCTTAATAACGATGAATGCAGCGAAAATGAAAAGAAAGAGTTTAATGAACACATAATCACCTCAGCTGAACAGCTGATTACACTTTTTGATAATTTTCTTGACTCAGCTCTTCTGGAGACAACAAATCCGGGAAACACCTTCCATAAGCAGGATATCGGCAACCTGCTTAACAGGGTGATGGCAGATCTTAACCGGGTGCTTGCCAGGGCAGGAAAGGAAAATCTAAGACTCATTCTGGACCCTCAGGGGGTAATGAATGAGATTTATGTTGACGAAGAGAAGGTACACCGGGTTTTTATTAACCTTTTCCACAATGCACTGGAGAATACCTCTTCAGGCTATATCAGGATGGGATGCAGCAGGACAGATCACAGGGTTATATTTTACGTTATCGATTCAGGTGAGGGTTTTGCACTTTCAAAGGATCTGCTGACTGCATCAAAGATAAACGGGTACATCCTGAAAAACATCAACACCTTTAATATTGTGGGCCTGTCACTCGCCAGAAAACTGGTGGAAAATATGGGAGGGCGAATATGGATCGAGCCCAATGGTCCGGGCGGATCGGCAATCTATTTCTCCATTCCTGACAGGAATATCCCCGAAACAGGTAAGTATACAAAAGAAACCATCAAGTCCAGGATCGCGTACTGATGAAGAAAGCCATTTGTTGATCTGCACAAATGGATCCAGGGGTGTCTGCTCAGACACCCCCTTCTTTTATTTGCTGATAATGGTAATCTCTGTTCTCCGGTTCCGGCGCATACCCTCCTCACTGCTGTTATCAGCTACCGGCCTGGATTCTCCATATCCTTTTGCCATCAGCCGTGAAGGCTCTATACCCCTGCCAATAAGAAAATCACTGACAGCCAAAGCTCTCAGACCCGAAAGCCAGAGGTTATGTTCATCACTGCCGGAGGAGTCTGTATGCCCTCCTATCTCAATCACAACGCCGGGGTTTGCCACCAGCAGGTCATATAATCTGGAGAGTTCACTCAATGACTCTTCAAGCAACTCCCAGGAGTCGGTATCAAAAAAAACATTGTAGAGCGACATGCTCTCTCCGGCATCTATCCTGTTAAGCATAACCTCCTTGGGGTATGGCCGGCTAACAGGGTGCTCACCTTCAAGCATAAAGTTCCCGGAATAGAAAAGATAGCCTTCACTCATTACATTAAGGCCGTAGTTTATTCCTGATGGCAGGGGTATAAGAAAGTTCCCCCTGTTGTCGGTAACCGATTTAAGTGCTGTTTTTCGGCTCGACAGGTTTATAAGTTCATATGATGCCTTTAACCTCTCTCCTGTCAGCCTGTCTGTGACAGTTCCCTCAACATATGATACCGGGTCAGGGCGAATCTCTTCAGGAAGCTCAAAGCTGAAAAGATCCCTTCCCTTCTGTCGGTTAACCGTTGAACTGTAGTATGCCACATCTCCGGCTGAATTTATTACAAGACCCATTTCGTCAAACTGGGTATTGATAGGATATCCCAGATTAACAGGCTCACTCCACCCCGTCTGTGGATCATATTCACTTCTGAATATATCAAGTCCGCCCATGCATGCCCTGCCATCTGAAGAGAAATAGAGTGTTCTGTTATCAAAATGGATAAACGGGGACATCTCATCCCCTGGAGTATTTATAACGTTACCGGCATTTTCAGGCTCACCCCAGGCCCCGGCATCATTCATTCTGCTTATCCAGATATCCATACCACCCTCACCGCCGGGCCGGTTACTGACGAAAAAGAGTGTCTGGCCATCTGAAGATAGTGAGGGCTGTGATTCCCAGTACACTGAGTTCAGGGGAGCTCCGGGATTCATTCCCTGTGACCAGCCCCTTGATCCTTTATATGAATAGTAGATATCGCATCCACCTGTTGCGTCGGGACGGTTACAGGCGGTGTAATAGATAAACTGTCCTCCCACTGAAAGAGTAAGAGCTCCCTCATTTCCAGGAGTATTGAGAGGAGTACCAATATTTACAGCCTGCTGCCATACACTATCTTCCAGAGTGCTGTAGTAAAAATCCTCCTGCATAGCTGTCGCACCAATCCGTCTGTCATTGGATGGCACCTGCCGTGTGAACATCAGCAATTTTCCATCGATTGTTATTGCCGGCCAGTACTCATCAAACCTTGTGTTAACAGAATCGCCCAGTGACACAGGATTAAAGGGGACAGGGTTACTCATTGCCTCAATAGCAAAGAGTGCATTCCTGATATAGGCTTCAGCTTCCAGTCTTAGATTCGGCTGCTGACCCTTCTGCCTCATAAACTTCCTGAAATATTCAAGTGCTCTGGAGTAATCACCCCTTAAGAAGTGAACCTCTCCACCGCTGAAAAGAGCCGGTGCAAAAAAGAGTGAATCAATCTCCTGAACCCTGTCATAGGCACGGGCCGACTCATCATATCGTTTCATGTCCTTATACAACTCTGCAAGTAGTAAAAAAGCTTCAATAAAATTCTCATCCCTTTCGGTAGCTTCTGAAAGATATTTTTCGGCCTGACTATAGTTTACAAAGTTGTATGCCTCCCTCCCTTCGGTATATGCCCTGAGTGCCCTGTTATTACGTGTATGCAACTCCTGGGATGACAGGGTGCCAACGGTGATGGTCAAAAGGGTCGTAAAAAAGAGGCAAAATGATCTCATTCTAAAAACAGTTAGTTAAAATCCTGTCACGGAATAACAATAATAATCATTTTCAGGAAAACTGCATCTTCCTTTCTCTTACAGATATATGAAAACCTTCTATAAGGACCATATAATCATGGTATTCTCATATACTTATGGCTCTGCAGACTAATGGCCCATGCAGGGTTTTTCAGGATGTAATTCACAATATCACCTGTTATTGCATCAAACCGGCTCCACTCAGGCTGCAGGAAAAGCTTACAGTCGGAGCGTACCCTTGCACGGTATTCTTCAGCCCAGTCAAAGTCGGCAGTAACTTCAATAATTACCTTCAGTTCTCCTGCCGCAAGGCAGATATCCCCTACAGGAGGACTATTTTTCTTTGGCGACAGGCATATCCAGTCCCACCGACCGGTCAGGGAATGACTTCCCGAAGTCTCCAGAAACAGTTTTATTCCCATTTCTCCCAATAGTGAGGTAAGCGGATTCATATCCCACATAAGAGGTTCACCACCTGTTATTACAACAGAATCAGCCCCTGAATCACTTACATGCCGGGCTATCTCATCAATATCAACAAGTGGGTGCAGGTCAGGATTCCAGGAGTAGCGCGAATCACACCAGCTGCAGCCAACATCACAACCTCCTATCCTAATAAAATAGGCCGCCTTACCTGTATGGTATCCTTCACCCTGCAGTGAATAGAAATGTTCTACAAGAGGCAGTTTTTCTCCGGATGACGGCGCTCTACCATCCATGATCAGAGTCCCAGGAGTGTTTTGATCTTTTTAAATAGGTCAGTGTTTTCATAGAACCCTGTGAACTCATCTGCTCCGGGTCCAAAGGCAAAGACCGGAACAATAACACCTGTATGACCCGTTGAGGTGTATTCAGCTGCTACAGAACGATCATGCACATCACCATAGGGTAGTGCCATCCCCCCTGTCTCATGATCAGAAGTCACCACTATCAGTGTTTCACCGTTAAGCTTTGCGTAATCAAGCAATACCCCCAGGGTTCTGTCAAGATCCAAAACCTCCCTGATTATATAATCAGTATTATTCTCATGTCCGCCCCAGTCAATCTGTGAAGCCTCCACCATCAGAAAATATCCGTTCTCATTGCGTGAAAGTGTCTCTATGGCCTTAAGGGAAGCATAGGAGAGCATATCGCCCCTGCCGTCAGACATAGCAGGCATATGACCCGGGGCAAGCAGTCCGGCCAGCCTGTCGGCGCCATCCACCTCAAGCAACTCCTCAACTGAAGTCACAACAGTATACCCCTTCTCCTTGAGCTCAGGAATGTAGTTGGCTCCGTCACGGCGATTTGCAAAATTGTCATAACCGCCGCCAATAAATACCTCCGGCATTGTTTTCAGAAAATCTGTTGCTATCTCCTCATACTGATTCCTGCTGATATTATGCGCAACAAAGGCAGCGGGCGTGGCATGAGTCACCGAGCTTGTACTTACCACACCACCGGCAAGACCCCTTCGATGAGCCAGTTCAATTAAGTTTGGCAGACTCATTGAATCAGCACGCATCCCAATAATGCCGTTTCTGGTTTTTACACCTGTGGCAAGTGCCGTGCCCCCTGCAGCTGAATCTGTAGAGTAATCATCCCAGGAATGTGTCCGGTTAAACCCGATAAATTTGGCAGATTCAAGATAAAGACTCTTTTTTACAACAGACATGGCAGCGTAAAGCTGAGTCACCCCCATACCGTCACCTATTAAAAGTATCACATTTTTAGGTTGGCCCGACGAGTCTGACGGAAAGGTATTCCTGCTGCACGACTGACCAGATATTATTGCAAAGCCAATAAAAGCTATTATAGCCGTTCTGAAAATTTTCATATCTTCTCCTTCTTTAGTTTATTTTATCCCGCTGACGGGAAATTTTTAATCTTTTTTTAATTTTCTGCTTAACTATATTCTGCAAAAACCATTCAATTATTGAACAGGGCCCTCTTCTCCCGATCCGATGCCCTCTCTGTCCATTCTGCCGGAATAAATCTCCAGTTATTATTTGCCCTGATATCAATGGTTCCCTCTGCTTCTATCCACTTCATCATATAATATCTGAGGTCCTTCTCAGTGGAACGGATAATCCTGCCTTCAATCTCGCTTGCGGGTATGCGACTACCTGATTCCAGATGACCTCCTCCCCCGCTGCCACGGTATGAATTCACCGCAACAGCATAGAGAGAGTCATTGTAAAACGGCCTCCCGTCAGTCATTCCGGTAATAGTAACCCTGTTGCCCTCCTCCCTGCTCAGGTCAACAACATACTCTATCCCTTCGGCACTGTCAAAATTGTAATATCTGTTTTTCAGCCGGTAATCGTCACTATCAGTATCATATTTAAGCATCCTGCTCTCACCACTGCTCATCTTGCTGCTCCATAACCCGTATGAATACTCCAGATATGCATCAATCTCGTCACCCTGCATAGAGAGGGAATAGAGCATATTCTCATACCTGTAGAGATCAAACATATCCCGTACATAGAGCGGTCCGCTCTCAATTGTAACATTAAAAGAGAGTGGTGCAGCAAATGAGATATCAGCACCGGTAGTCTCCAACTGTACCGTGTGAATAAGATCCATAACAGGTGAATCGCCAAATAGTGCATCTCCGGTAAACAGATCAAACTGCAGGGTTCCTATACCCCGGGCTACATAATCCCTGACTGTGTTATACTGCTCCCTGAACCTCTCATCAAAACGGCGGTCCGCTTCAATGCTATCACTCCTTACAAGGTATCCCCTGATATCATGGTTGCCACGTCCTTTCCCCTTTTTGAAGACAACATCAGCAACACCCATATATCTTGCGTGACTTCCCGCGTCAATCATCAGAACAGTGTCACCCGAAACATTGATTATCTCCCTGGTCAGAACATCATGATCATGACCAATAAATATCATATCAAATCCGGGAACTTCCCGGGCAATCCTCTCTGATGCGTTCTGATTAAGGTATGACCCTGCCGTGCCCGGTCCGTACTCTTCATTCCACCCGGCATGGAAGAGACCTACCACCAGATCCGGCTTTTCCTTCTCAACCCTTTCCATCCAGTAAGCTGCTGACTCTAACATATCCCCGAAACTGATTCCCTCATAGAGCACCTCGGGCAGCCATCCCGGTACACCGGGAGTCACAAGACCTATTACCGCAACCCGGTACCCGTCTCTCTCAATGATTGTAAAGGGTTCAAACCAGGGATCACCTGTTGATATGTTAATGGCATTAGCTGCCAGCATCGGAAAATTGTACTGTAACCTTATCCTGTCGTAAACAGAATGGCCGGCCTCAAAGTCATGATTACCAACAGTTACGGCATCATAGCCGATATAGTTCAGTACAGAAGCCCATAAATGTTCAGAGAGGGTATCTTCAAAATTATAATAGTAAACAGCCGGTGTACCCTGCAGGTTATCACCATTGTCAAGCAGTATTACATTATCCGGACCTTCCATACCCGCGAAAGTTGATACCCTTGACATCGAACCTGCAACCATCTCACCTGATAACAGATCCTCTGAAAAGATATTACCGTGAACATCCGTGGTCACAATAATTCTCAGTGATGATTCATTTTCGGAGCACCCTGTTGACAGTGCTGTAAGTACAGCAAACAAAACTGCCGTGGTTATTCTGAAACTCTTACCCATATTTTTAATTGCAAAATTAACCCTATAAATCAAATTTTGATCAAAAAACCGTTATTTTAGGCTCTCTCATGCTGTGTAACAACAGGAAGTACCTCTTTGTTTTATCCCACTGAAGGATAGTGGAGTAATCAGGGGAGGTAAACGGGGACTATTTATGCAGATAAACGCGGACAAATATGGGGAGGTGACGGGGGTCATTATAAGCAGGCAGA
>JAIVHO010000009.1:5416-30856 GCA_020201035.1 Bacteroidales bacterium | reverse complement strand
TCAATCTACAAGGAACCAAAATTCAATACAGTTCAGGCTGTTGAAGAGCTTAACAAAACATTCGTGGAATTGTCAAAAGCTCTTCCCGGATACAGGTTTATTCCGGTTACCGATCAGGGAGAATTTATTGACAGTGCAATCTCAGAGGTGATGAACACAGCACTGATTGGCATACTGCTGGCAGTATTTGTACTGTTTATCTTCCTCAGGAGGATAGGCACCACCCTTGTGGTGAGTATTGCCATACCAGTCTCCATTATTGCCACCTTCAACCTGATGTACTTCAACGGACTTACTATTAACATAATGACTCTGGGAGGTCTGGCGCTGGGCGCCGGGATGCTGGTTGACAATGCAATTGTGGTACTGGAAAATATCTTCCGTAACCATGAGGCAGGTATGAGCTGGCGGGAGGCCTCTATAACCGGCACAGCAGAAGTGGGTGGAGCAATCACCGCTTCAACCATTACAACCATTGTTGTTTTTCTTCCAATAGTATATATGCATGGTGCCTCGGGAGAACTTTTCCGGGACCAGGCTTGGACAGTGGCATTCTCACTGCTCTCATCCCTCTTTGTTGCTTTGCTGGTGATTCCACTGATGATAGCAAAATTTTTCAGGGAGAATAAGAGTCGTAAATCATCATCGTCAGCCGTAACAATTAAATGGTATCCTGCATTGCTGGGTAAAATTATTAAGGGAAGAGCTGTAATTGTACTGCTGGCACTCCTTCTGCTCACCGCTACCTGGTTTCTTATTCCCCGGGTAGGCAGCGAATTCATGCCGGGAGCCGGATCAGAAACCTTTACGGTTGAACTGGAACTTCCCAAAGGAACCGGTCTTGAAAGAACAGCCAGTACAACAGAAAAGGCCGCAGGGATAATACGGTCACTCCTCGGAGAAAAGATTGAGATGCTATACACTCATGCAGGCACCAAAACTACGACAGGAGGTTCAGGTGATGACCTCTTCAGAAATGAAAATAACTCTTCAATCACTGTTATTCTCAAAAAAGAGTTTGCCAGGCAGTCAGATGAAGCTGCAGCACTTATTGAAAAAAACCTGAGCACAATACCGGATATTGAGATCACCTTTGCCGCTGAGGAGAGCGCTCTTCAGACAGCACTCGGAACAGGAGTTCAACCATTTGTTGTGGAGATTTCAGGTGAAGATCCGGAAATCCTGGCAGGTCTGATGGATCAGGTCAGGGAAAAGCTCAACTCAGTACCGTCACTATATAATATAACAACCTCACTTGACAAAGGAACCCCGGAGGTTAATGTTGAAGTTGACCGTTTCAGGGCAAGTTTTATGGGCATTCCGGTTACCACAATTATCAGTCAGATAGAATCCTACCTTTCAGGTGCGGAAGCAGGAGAATTTGAGTATGAGGGAGAAATTAAGGATATCACTGTTAAGCTTGATGAGGTTCCGCTAAGCAGTTTACAGAACCTGATTATTACATCAGGCGATACAAGGGTGCCACTCAGTGATCTGGCAGATGTAAAAGTGATTGATGCACCGGGCGAAATCACCCGCAACAATCAGAAAAGAACAGTTTACCTCTATGCAATGACACAGGAGGATGTCCCTCTTGACCGTATAGTTAAGGAGGCGCAGAAGGTTATGGGAGAGGTTGCTTTTGCACCCGACTATAAAGCTGAAATTACAGGGGAGGAGCTGAAAAGAAAAGAGTCAATGTCAAGTCTTACTTTTGCACTCATCCTTTCTATAGTGCTGGTATACATGGTTCTGGCTTCCCAGTTTGAATCCCTTATCCATCCATTCGTGATACTTCTCACTATTCCGCTGGCTGCGGTAGGCTCAGTATGGATATTCTACCTGGTTGGCAAGCCTCTGAATATGATGGCATATATAGGCATAATAATGCTCGCCGGGATTGCCGTCAACAATTCAATAATTCTTATTGACCGCATAAACCAGATCCGCTCTGAAGGCTTTTCCAGATATGATTCTATAATAGCTGCCGGAGCACAGAGGATAAGGCCAATTATTATGACCAGCCTTACAACAATACTGGCCCTCCTTCCACTTACAATAGGCTTCGGGGAGAGTGCCTCACTCAGATCCCCAATGGCGCTTGCAGTTATAGGGGGTCTGGTAACATCAACACTTCTCACTCTTGTCGTTATTCCTTCAGTATACTGGATACTCGATTCGGTAACTGACTGGTTTAAAAGAGAGAAACAAGAGATTTAATTAATACCACTACCACAAGAGATGGATTTTATTATAAAAAGGAAGACCCTGATCAGCATGCTCTTTATAGGACTTACCCTGCTGGGGTATGTCTCATACAGCAGACTCCAGGTGGAACTATATCCCAATGCACAGCTGCCTACACTTATTATCCAGGTTAGCACCACTATCCAGGTAGACCCGTCATATATAGAAACACATGCAATTATTCCCGTTGAAGGAGCGGCAGGGACTCTTGAAGATGTGGAGAAGATTGAATCCAATGTGACAAGCAGAGGGGGAACGGTAATAATCTATTACACCCAGAAGGCTGACCTTAAATATGCCTATCTGAAGCTACAGGAAAAAGTCAACCTCCTGTCAGGCACGCTGCCCGAAGAGTTTATGCTTAATATAATCAGGGTTGACATGGAGCAGATCAACACCATGTTTATGGATCTGCAGGTTCGGGGGACAGGCGGCGTTGACAGGGTAAGGAATATTGCCGATAAGGATATAAAGAGAGCTCTGGAGAATATTGATGGAATTGCCGGCATTGAGATCTACGGCGGCAGGGAGAGTTCAATAGAGGTAAGACTTGATGAGGAGGCGTGCCGGGCACATAACATTACACTCAACAGGGTACGTTCGGCAATTTCATCCAACAGCAGCGATAAGGTGTTTGTTGGTAAGGTGTACGATGCCGACAGGGAACTATTCGTAAATATCTCAGCTGAAAACAGGGACGTAACAGATATCGGCAATATAATTATAAATGAAGAGGGGCCGATAAGGCTGAAGGACGTTGCCACTATCTATTTCGGGGTAAAGGAGGAGACATCATACAGCAGGGTCAACGGACTTGATGCAGTTACCATTAGCCTGGTTTACGATAATCAGGCAAACCTGATAGATCTGTCACATGAAACCATAGATGTAGTCAGGGAACTGAATGATCTCCTGGCATCAACAGGCATTGAGATTGTTGTTCAAAACAATAATGCCGAGATAATGGAGAAGAATATCGACCAGATAATCAATCTGGCTCTTATAGGTGGCCTGCTGGCAGTAGTAATACTATGGTTCTTCCTTCGTAACCTGAGACTGGTATTTATTATTGCTTTCAGTATTCCCGTCTCGGTATACTCAGCCTTCAATTTCTTCTATGCTGCCGGAATCACCATAAACAGCCTTACACTGGTAGGGATGGCCCTTGCAATAGGAATGCTTATTGATAACTCGGTTGTTGTTCTGGAAAATATTTACAGGCTTGCAGGTACGGGAAAGAGTCCGGGTGAAGCAGTACGTCAGGGAACAAAAGAGGTGTGGAGATCAGTGCTCGCCGCCACACTGACCACAATAACTGTCTTCCTGCCTTTTGTCTTTTCCGACAACTTTATGGTTAAACTGATAGGGAAGAATATCGGAGTAAGTATTGTCTCTACCCTTCTTGTTTCACTTGCCGTGGCTCTGCTTCTGATTCCTATGGCAACGCACTACCTCCTTGAACAGAGAGGGGGCGGCCGTTCACAGGTCTTCAAGAAGCTCTCCCTTCACAACAAGCTGATACAGAGCTACCTTATCATACTTAAGGGGAGCATGAGAAAACCTGCATCAGTAATTATTGGTTCTCTTACCCTTTTCTTTGTGGCACTTATAATAGGCCTGGGCTTAAGCATGAACTCCCTCAGTGAAATTGAAACGGCAAGTTTCAGGATTAACGTGGTTATGCCGGGAGGATCAACTCTTGAGAAGACAGATGCCGTGGTGGCTGATATCGAGAAGAGGCTTGAACTGGTGACCGAAAAAGAGGATATCATCTGCCGCATAGAAGAGGATCAGGCAACAGTTACAGTCAATCTGAAAGAGGAGTGGGACAAGGAGAGCGACAGAAATCTTGCAGAGATAAAAAATGACATCTTTGAGAAGATACGTTATATAGAGAGTGCTGAAGTGTCTCTGGATGAAACCAGCAGCGCAGGTGGTATGGGAGGAGGAACCGGATCAACGGGAGTTAATCCCGGCTCCGACTTTACAAGAATGCTGGGAATCGGATCCGAAAGCGAAAGCATTGAGATTAAGGGTCAGGATTTCAACAGGATGAGAAGTGTTGCCGAAGACCTGGAATATTATATTGATGAACTACAGACCATCAGATCGGTTCGGGTGAATATCCAGGATAATACACCGGAGGTTCAGCTTTTCTTTGATACTGAGCTGATGGGGCGGAACAACATAACCCTTGCCAATATTGCACAGGAGCTCTCCTCATTCCAGAGGGAGTATTCGTCGGGGGTCTCATTCAGACAGGGAACTGACCTGTATGATATTATTATCAAGTATGATACTCCCCCGGATGTGGAAGAGGAGGATAAAACAATAGATGACCTTAAGCAACTGCAGGTTACCTCAGCGGCGGGAAATGTTATGGAGATGGAGGAGCTGGCAGATATCGTCTTTGCCACGGGAATGGGGAATATTCACCGCGAAAACCAGGAGAAGAGTATTACAGTAACCTATAGCTTTACCGATGAAATAACCGGCTCAAAGCCCCTGCTCGAGTCTGCCAGGGAAGAGATAGACATGCTGGTGTCAGGAATGATGCTACCCCCGGGGGTAGCTGTTAAAGTAATACATGAGACCAACGAACTTCGTGATTTCTATATCCTGATCGCTATTGCATTTCTGCTGATATACATGATCCTGGCTGCTGTATTTGAGTCCATGGCAACCCCTGTGGTACTTATGTTTTCGATACCCCTGGCAGCGCTGGGTTCACTGCTGGCACTTATCCTGACAGGCAACTCACTTCTTAATGCCAATACATTAACAGGATTTCTTATACTGCTGGGTGTGGTGGTGAATAACGGAATAATCCTTATCGATTACTCAAATATCCTCCGGAAAAGAGGGTACCGGAGATCAAGAGCCCTGATGACTGCCGGACTGGCAAGGGTGAGACCTATAATGATTACAGCGATAACAACTATCGTTGCTCTTTTGCCTCTGGCAATGGGGAAATCTGAATATGTTTCCACCATTGGGGCCTCATTTGCAATTACAGTGGTAGGCGGACTCGCCCTCAGCACATTGCTGACGCTGGTATTTATACCAACATTCTATACCGGACTGGAGACATCGCTTAAATGGATAAGGGATCAGAGATGGAGTGTAAAACTTATTATGGCTGCAGCCTTTATGGTTCTGTCTCTTCTTATATGGTTCTATATGCACAGTTTCCTGTGGCAACTTATTGTGCTGATTATTGGCATTATACTGATCCCGGCAATAACGTGGTTTATTCTCAATAGTCTCCGTAAAGCACATGAGACGGTTATTCCACGTGATCAGGGTATTAATATAGTTATCAGAAGTCTTGTTAAAATATATGACCGTGACCCAAAGCTTCAGAGAGAGTGGAAAGCCGCTAAAAACATAAGACTGAAATCCGGAACGGAAAAGGAACCGGAAAGAGTGAGAGATATGGAACAAATGATCTGGCAACTGCCACTGTTTGGTTTTCTTATCTGGTTTACCTATTTCTATATAGAAAAGGGTGTCTGGATATTTATATTCTCACTGTTATCATGGCTGTCACTAATGGGACTATGGACCCAGATGCGCAAAGTTCTGAAAAAAACGTACCGACTCAAAATACAGCAAAAGGCAATCACTGTCACAGACAGGATAATCACCTGGATTATACCGCTCGGTAATCTGTTTATATGGCAATCCAAATGGGACTCCATCGCAGCAGTTGCTGTGATGGGAACACTCTGGTATGCAGGTATTGTGATTTACACAACCAGCCTCTTCCTGACAAGTGAAAGCACTGATATATACAGACTTAAAGGCAAATTCAGAAACCTGCGTAAAACATTCTTTAAGATTGTTATGGCAACACCCCTGATTGGCCGCACGCGAAAACCCTTTAAGGCACTCAATAGTGTCTCAATGGAAATCGGAAATGGAATGTTCGGTCTTCTGGGTCCCAATGGTGCAGGTAAAACAACACTGATGAGGGTGATATGCGGAATCCTGGAACAGAGCTATGGGAAAATATGGATAAACGGCCTGGATGTGGAGGAGAAACGTGAAGAGCTTCAGGGCCTTATCGGATATCTCCCCCAGGAATTCGGCATGTATGAAAATATGTCGGCACGCGAATACCTCGACTATCAGGCTATCCTGAAAGGCATAACCGAAACAACACTGCGTAATGAAAGAGTGAATTATGTCCTTGGTGCTGTGCACATGACTGAAAAAGCAGATGATAAGATAGGCTCCTTTTCAGGTGGTATGAAACAACGTATCGGGATTGCCCAGATACTCCTGCACCTTCCAAGAATACTGGTTGTGGATGAACCCACCGCCGGCCTCGACCCGAGAGAGAGAATCAGGTTCCGAAACCTGTTGGTTGAACTAAGCAGGGAGAGAGTAGTGATATTTTCAACTCACATAATTGAGGATATATCCAGCTCATGCAATAAGGTTGCAGTACTCGACAGGGGGTACCTCAAATATCTTGGGCACCCCTCACTGATGACCGAAACTGCAAGGGGACATGTATGGCAGTTTACTGTACCGGCCGCTGAATTCAGATCAGCAGCTGCAGGAAAAATGATTGTCCAGCATATGTCAGAGGGGGGAATGATAAAGGCAAGATGCATCTCCGGAGAAAAGCCGCATCCGCAGGCCGTTGAACTGGAACCAAACCTTGAAGATGCATACCTCTGGCTGCTGGGAAGAATAAAAATTGAAAACTACGATGAGAAAGAGACTAAACCATCTGAATAACAATATGATCATCACCGGCAGAATGATCTCCTATAACCTGAAGATCATTTTTGCCAACAAATTTATCTGGTTCCTTGCAGGAACTCTTGCATTCTATGCCGGTATTTCACTTATCTATGTATTCTCGGCAGATATATCAAGAGTGGAGGATCTCTTTGGTATATTTATTTTCTCAGGACTACTGATGGTCTTTTACCCTACCGTCTTCGGAATCCAGAATGATCAGGATGCTCGAACAATTGAGATACTGTTTGGTATACCGAACTACAGGTATAAGGTCTGGCTGGTAAGGGTTGTACTTATCTATATAATAACATTTCTGGTTCTGCTGATACTGGTTGCCCTCTCATCTTTCCTCATAATTAAAACCCCCCTGCTGCCAATGACTTACCATGTGCTGTTCCCGGTATTCTTTATTGGAATTTTTTCATTTATGGTATCAACCATCATAAAAAACGGAAATGGTACCGCTGTAGCGGTCATTATCTTCAGCCTTTTTTTCCTGATATTGCAGGAGCCCCTTGAAAAGAGCAAATGGAATGTATTCCTCAATCCATTCAAAATACCTGATAATGTGACGGAGACGGCGTGGGCAGGAATTGTAACAGATAACCGTATAATACTTATGGTAGCAATTGTTCTTTTTTTGCTTGCCGGACTTTACAATCTGCAAAAAAGGGAAAAATTTATATAGGACCCCTCAAAATGACTCTTTCAATTAATTAATTCCGGGAGTCGCCACACTCCCTGAGAACTGTGGACAATACAGAACCTCAATATTTTGTAGATTCCAAAATAATTCATATTTTTGCATCCGTTTGAGGGGTGATTGACTTCTTAGGGGACCAGAGTCCCCTATTTTGTTAATAGTGGTTTATCCATTCCTCCCGGATACAGATAATAACCGGATATTTGGATGCTTCCGGATGAGACGGGATAATGATTTTACATTAAAAGTCATGTACATTCCCGGGCTGATAGTAGAACCGGTGAAAGTAAAACCGGGATGATAAGATATAATAACTTAAAAAGTAACTGAAGTAAAAGAGCGGCGTTGAAAATCATCAGGATACAGAGAAGGTTAGTGAAAGGTATCATGGTGGAACGAGAGCAAAGTGATGATTGATAAGAAGGAAATTATTAAACTGGCAGAAGAGTATATCTCAGGGAAGGATATATTCCTTGTTGATGTAAAGGTGGGTACAGGCAACCGCATCTCGGTTCTTGCCGACAAAAAAGGCAGGATAACGATAGATGATTGTGCCGCACTGAGCCGGCATATTGAGGGCGCTATGGACCGGGAGACTGAGGATTTTGAATTGCAGGTATCGTCACCAGGGCTCACATCGCCCTTCAGGGTAAGGGAGCAGTACGATCTTAATATCGGCAATAAAATTGAAGTTACTCCCGTTGATGGAAGAAAGTTTAAGGGGATACTGCTCAGTGCAACGGCGGAAGGATTTGAGGTTGAAACCGAAAAAAGGGAAAAGGGATTAAAAAAGGAATTGGTAGTTATCCCGTTCCGTTATGAAGATGTAAAAAATGTACGTATTGTTATTTCATTCAAAAATTAAAGAGGCTGCAGCGAGATGGAAAATTTAAATTTGATCGATACCTTCTCAGAGTTCAAGGAACTCAAAAACATTGACCGCCCCACCATGATGAGCGTTCTGGAAGATGTTTTCAGAAGTCTCCTGGCACGGAAGTACGGATCAGATGAAAACTTCTCTATTATAGTAAATATAGACAAGGGTGATTTCGAAATCTGGAGAAACAGGGAGGTGGTTGAAGATGATGATCTTGAAGATCCAAACCTCCAGATATCCCTGAGTGAAGCAAAGAAGATTGATGAGGATTATGAAGTGGGAGAAGAGGTTTCCGATGAGGTAAAACTTCATGACTTTGGAAGAAGATCTATACTGGCACTTCGCCAGCACCTTACAACCAGAATACTGGATCTTGAGAAGAGTAATGTATTTATGAAGTATAAGGATCGCATCGGTGAAATAGTTACCGGTGAGGTTTATCAGGTATGGAAAAGAGAGGTATTGATTCTTGATGATGACGGTAATGAACTGATAATTCCCAAAAATGAGCAGATCCCTTCAGACCATTTCAGAAAAGGTGACTCAATAAGAGCCGTAGTGGTAAGGGTTGAGATGAAAAACAATACTCCATACATTATCCTGTCACGCACCTCTCCCATCTTTCTTGAAAGACTCTTTGAACTGGAGGTTCCGGAAATTTTTGACGGCCTTATTACAATTAAAAAGATAGTAAGGGTACCGGGTGAAAGAGCCAAGGTAGCAGTGGAATCATACGATGAGCGCATTGACCCGGTTGGTGCATGTGTAGGGATGAAAGGTTCCAGAATTCACGGAATAGTCAGGGAACTGAGAAATGAGAATATTGATGTAATAAATTATACAACAAATCTTCAGCTCTTTATATCACGCGCGCTCAGTCCGGCAAAAATAACATCCATTAAGCTGGTTGAGGATGAAAAGAGAGCTGAAATATACCTGAAACCCAGTGAGGTATCACTCGCCATAGGCAAGGGTGGACTTAATATCAGGCTTGCCAGCCAGCTGACAGGATATGAGATTGATGTTTACCGTGAGCCGGACGATCAGGACGAAGAAGACGTTGATCTTGAAGAGTTCTCAGATGAGATCGAAGCATGGATTATCGATGAACTGAAGGCCATTGGATGTGATACGGCAAGAAGTGTTCTTAGACTTACAATTCCGGATCTGGTTAAACGTACTGACCTTGAAGAAGAGACAATTAAAGATGTAGTTTCCATTCTCAGAGCAGAGTTTGAACAATAAAAGAATATTACAAACAGAGGTTTTTTATGACAGATGCACCAAAAGCCACAAGACTGAGTAAAGCGGCAAGGGAATTTAATGTGGGAATTTCAACCATGGTTGAATTTCTTCACAAAAAAGGCTTTGACGTTGACCCTAATCCGAATGGCAAGGTCCCGGCGGAAGCATATGAATTACTTGTAAAAGAGTACAGCGGCGATCTCAATGTTAAGAAAGAGTCTGAGAAACTGGCACTGAAAGAACTCGTCAGAAAACAGGAAACGGTTTCTCTTGAAAAAGAGGAGATTACTGAGAAAGAAGATATTAAGCCCGCCGAACCTGTTAAAAAAGAGAGTACTGAAACTGCTCAGAAGGAGAAAGTCACTCCAGCCGTAGAAAAACCAGCGGTAAAAACCACGGAAGTAAAAGAGAGTGCCGACAAAGTAAAAGATGTCAGTTCAGCAGATGAACCTCCAAAAGAGAAAAGTGAAAGCAGTGATTCTGTCCCAAAACCAGAGCTTAAGATAGTAGGCAAAATTGACCTGAAGGATATAAAGAAACCTGCGGAACAAGAGAAGAGCACCCGGGCCGGGGAAGTAACGACCCGCAAGGATGCCTCACCGAAAGAGCAGGAAGAGAAGAAGGCAGAAACCAGGCAACCTGACAAAGGCGAACAGAAAGCAGATAAGGACCCTGAAGAGACAAGTAGTGTTGAAAAGGTTGAAGAGAAGGTTACAGAAAAAAAAGTGTCAGAAGCCGGGGAGAGTAAAGATGTCAAAGAGATTAAAGAGAAATCCCCTGAAGTCACTGAACCCCCTGCCCCTGTAAAAAAAGAGGAGGCAGAAGTTGCTGCTGAACACATTGAGGAATCGGAGGAAGCCAAAAAGGAGACACCCGCTGAGGCTGAAGCAGAGAAGAAATCCGAAAAGGCTGAAAAAGAGGAAGAGTCATCATTTATCAAGACAAAATTTACCAAGCTTAACGGGCCGATTGTACTTGGCAAGATTGATCTGCCGTCTGAAGAAAAGAGAAAGAAGCAGCAGCCTCCCAAAAAAGGAAAAGATCAGAAACCTCAGGGACAGGGCACATCTGATAAGAAAAGACAGGAGAGAAGACCCAGGATCAAACAGGACAAGGAGAAGGTCAGTGTTAAGCCAACAGGCGGAACATCCAGGCCCGGCGACAGGGGAGGAAAGAAAAGAGGCCCCGCCCGTCCGGAGGTAAATGAAGAGGATGTACAGAAGCAGGTCAAGGAGACACTGGCCCGACTAACATCAAAGGGAAAATCCAAAGGATCAAAATACCGTCGTGAAAAAAGAGATGCTGCGAGTGTTAAGCAAAGGGAGGAACACGAAAAGCAGGAAACTGAAAAGAGCGTACTCAAGGTTACGGAATTTGTTTCCGTTAATGAACTGGCTACCATGATGGATACCCCGGTTACCCAGGTTATCTCTGCATGTATGAACCTTGGCCTCTTTGTATCGATAAATCAGCGACTTGATGCCGAAACAATGGCACTGGTAGCCGAGGAGTTTGACCATGAAGTGGAATTCGTTAGTGCCGAACTGCAGGAAGCAGTAAGGGAAGATGAAGATAATCCGGAGCAGCTGAAACACAGACCTCCGATCGTAACTGTTATGGGTCACGTTGACCATGGTAAGACAAAACTGCTTGACCATATAAGAAAAGCTAACGTAATTGCGGGAGAGGCAGGCGGTATTACACAGCATATAGGAGCATACGGAGTAAAACTGGAAGATGGCAGACAGATAACCTTCCTGGATACCCCGGGTCACGAAGCATTTACCGCAATGCGGGCCAGGGGAGCACAGACAACCGATATAGCAATAATTGTGGTGGCTGCCGATGATGGCGTGATGCCTCAGACTGTTGAGGCGATAAACCATGCCTCAGCTGCCGGCGTGCCTATTATCTTTGCAATCAACAAGATAGACAAGCCATCATCCAACCCTGAAAGGATCAAGGAAGAACTTGCCAACATGAACTTCCTGGTTGAGGACTGGGGAGGGAAATTCCAGTCACAGGAGATATCTGCACTCAACGGGATTAATATTGAGCAGTTGCTGGAAAAAATTCTTCTTGAGGCTGAAATGCTTGACCTAAAAGCCAATCCTGACAAGAGAGCCCTTGGAACGGTTATTGAATCATCACTTGATAAGGGACGGGGATATATCACAACCATTCTTGTTAAGTCAGGGACACTGAAAATAGGTGATGTTGTAATTGCAGGTACTCACTTCGGCCATGTGAAGGCCATGTATAATGAAAGAGGTCATAAGATTGATACGGCAGGTCCCTCAACGCCCGTTCTTATTCTTGGACTTAACGGAGCACCACAGGCCGGTGACGGATTTAATGTAATGGAAACCGATAAGGAAGCCAAGGAGATAGCTACCAAAAGAACACAACTCCAGAGAGAACAGGGGCTCAGGACCCAGAAACATATCACTCTTGATGAGATCGGACGAAGGATTGCAATCGGCAACTTCCAGGAACTCAACATAATTGTGAAGGGTGATGTAGACGGCTCGGTGGAAGCTCTGAGTGATGCACTTATCAAACTCTCAACTGAAGAGATACAGGTCACAATAAGGCATAAGGCAGTGGGACAGATATCAGAATCGGATGTATTGCTTGCCGCAGCCTCAAATGCGATAATTGTAGGATTCCAGGTTCGTCCATCACTTGCAGCAAGAAAGCTGGCAGAGAAGGAGGAGATTGATGTAAGGCTATACTCAATCATCTACGATGCCATTAATGAGATTAAATCAGCAATGGAAGGTATGCTTTCACCTGAAGTGAAGGAAGAGATAACCGGAACTGCCGAAATAAGGGATGTATTCAAGATAACAAAGGTGGGTACAGTTGCCGGATGCTACGTGCGTGAAGGAAAGATAAACCGGAACAGCAAAATCAGGGTTATACGTGATGGTATAGTAATCTTTACCGGGGAGCTTGGGTCACTGAAACGATTCAAGGATGATGTCAGGGAAGTTTCATCCGGCTATGAGTGCGGACTGAACGTACACAACTTTAATGACATCAAAGAGGGTGATATGATTGAATCATATATTCATACAGAAGTAAAGAAGACTCTCTGAAAAAGGAGTTAAATGGTATTATACCCCAGGGCAAGCCCTGGACCCTTCTTTCCGGGGCAAGCCCCGGGGAATTTAACCACACCCTCTCGTCCGCCGAAGCGAAACGCGAAGGTGGATTAAAAAGATTTAATTACGCCGAATAATACAGAAAGAGGGCCGACAGTAAAAATACTGTACGGCCCTCTCAATATTACAGGCTGCGTCTTAACCCAGCAGTTCGGAATACTCCTTGGGAGACAAAAGTTCATCAACCTCAGCGCTGCTGGCAACCTTGATTTTTACCATCCATCCTTTGCCAAAAGGATCCTTGTTAACAAGATCAGGTGATGATTCAAGCTCAGGATTAACCTCAATAATCTCACCTCCCACCGGCATAAAAAGATCGGAAACTGTCTTAACAGCCTCAATGCTGCCAAAAACCTCTTCCCTGTCCAGGGTTTCTCCTTCGGTCTCAATCTCGATAAAGACGATGTCACCAAGTTCACCCTGTGCAAAATCAGTTATACCAACATAGGCAAACTCACCCTCCTGGCGGAGCCATTCATGGTCTTTTGTGTACTTTAAATTGTCAGGAACATTCATAATATTTCAGATTTTTTGTTGATAGTATCGGCCAATTCTATTCCAAAAATAAGTTTTTAAATGGACAGAGACAATGATAAACAACTATTTTAATCACTTTCTAACAGTACTGCTGAACAAGTGATGCTCAACAGTGATAATGAACCAGTGCTGCTGAATAAATGCTGCTGAACATCACTGCTTAATAAATGATACTGAACAGCACTGCTTAATAAATGACACTGAACAGCACTGCTTAATAAATGACACTGAACCAGTGCTGCTGAATAGACGATGCTTAACAGTGCTACTGAACAAGTGTAAATTTAAGACTGAAACCAAAATTTGTATTTGATCGTCGGTAAGTGGTTGCCACAAACGGATTGTTGATATTATGATCAAAGAAGGCCTGAAGGTTAAACCTGTCACTCAGGACATAGTCTGCAGTTGTACGGACAGCGAAAATATTCTGGCCTGCCACCGGCTGATTAACCTCCTCTATCAACTTTCTCGAGAGAGTCTTGTTATCCCTTAACGACAAATCAAGACGCACATTGAGGTCGCTCCGCAAAGGCCGTTGCTGTCCGCCCGACCTTATTGTAAGCTGTACATCATCAAACCTGTAGCCCACCCCTATTATCAGTTCATTATTTCTGACATCCGCGACCTGGTTGCTGGCAAGATTAAGGGTGACGGTTCTTGATTTCTTCCACTCAAACCGTGTTGTAAGGCTGTTATTCCAGTTTAGGTCAACATTGAGCAGCGGGCTGAACTGTTCGTTTATAGTTACCACATTCAATTCAAACTGGGGAATATAATTCATATTCAGGTCCCGGATTCTGTTTATTCCGTCATCGCCCTCGTTATAATAGAGATTTGTGGTGTATGATCCTATTGTATATGTACTGCGGTACTGGTGAGAAATATTAACTGATCTGAAAAGGCTTCTCACGGCATCAAACTGGGTAAGACCATCAAAATTAATCCTCCAGTTTGGCATCATACTCATAATGGAGGGAAAGGCATCAAGGCTTACCTTTTCCGGATCCCTGTTTGAGTAGGCAGCGATAAAGGCAGGAATAAGTACATCTCTGGAGGTAAAACCATAACCATTTGTATAATCCCCTTCAACAGGATCACCCGTTACAGGGTCAATATAGGGATCATACCCGGGATCCTTAAGGGAACGTTTCTCTGCCTGCCGACGCGATATTACCACAGTGTTCTGCTTAAACCTCTCAAATGCCGGTGATACATAATCAGTAGTTTCATCAATCTTTTCAAATGCGGTTCCCCAGGAAACAATAGTTATTGAGAAGTTACCTGACACCATACGATTACGCAGGCTGTCGGCAAAATTTCCATACCTGTTGGCACGATAATAGGAGGATACCGATTCGGCAAACCTCCTGTCTGCAGTAAGGTCAATCCTCATCCCAGGAAAAGGCTCAACAGTACTCCGAATTGAAAATGTTTCGCGGTGGTTTGAAATTGCAGCGTTATTGAGCAGGGTATCAGTTGTCAGCCAGCCGTTCTCCATCGCCCTGTCAAAAAAGGATTCATCACTGTATCCCAGAACAAAAGGGAGACCCGGGGAAAACTGATCACCAGTGCGTGCCATCCCCGCAATGCTTGTCCCCGGCAAATAGCCAGGCAGTATCTGACCCTGATCAGCAGAATATGTAGCTGAAATATTCCTGACACCCATAAGGGCACGTACAAAATATTCGCCTGCTATAATAAACGGACTCCTCTTCCTCTCAACCTGACCCTCAACAGTAACAATTGCTAAATCCACATCCGTCTGGCTTGTAAAAATCGCCTTGTTTCCTGTTTCTATCTCAGTAGTTCCCTGAACCACGGTGCCATCCTGTGTTGTTACTGTCACACGTATATCAGTTGTACGCAGGTTGTGGTAGATATTCCTCGGCCTTCCCTCCCTGAAATTGACACGTTCCCTTCGGTAGGTTACTGTTTCAAACTCCTTCTTCATTGATTTGGCAGCGCCGGGGCGGGTATTGCGCTCTATCGTTTTAAGGAAGTTTGACTGGTTATAAAGATTGGTCAGGTTAGCCTGTACTGTAAGCTGTCCTGTGTTCGAATTCTTTATGGTATTTCCCAGTTCTATATTAAGGGAATCGGGGTAGATCGGACCTGCAAGCCAGTCATAATTTGCTCCGTAACGCATATTTGCAGTCATCCATCCCATCAGCGGCAACTTATTGACCGGGATATTATAGTTAATATTTATTGTATGTCTGTAATGGGTGGTCCGACCAAAGTCCCGGAGGTTAATCATTACCGAATCTTTCCATACCTCATACTGATCACGGTACCTGTCCCTGTCCACTCCACCCAGCGGTTCATCAATCCGTGAAAGGTTGGTAGCAGTAAAATCAAATTTAAGCTGTCTCGTAAGGTCATACTTGACATCATAAAACCTGGTCCATTCAAAATCCTTGCGGAATGTGGGAACAATTTTTATATAGGGGTTATTTATATTCCGGGTTTTCACCTCATTGTAGTACCTGCTCAGATCTGTTCTGAAACCAAGATGTCTTGGCAGCAGGTAGAAGTTGAAGTCGCGCAGCAACGTAAATGCCTTTCCTCCCAGAAATTTCATATTCTTCAGGGGGGTAATATTCTTAGGCCGTGAATCATAATAGTAGTTAATGCCTCCACGGTAATTCTTTTCGAGGTTTATCTCGGTATTTATATTGCTTCTGTAAATCTCGTTAAAGGTGTAATTGATTGTGAAATTGGAAAGATCCCATGGGTATGACTTCTCCCCGGCCTTTGAGATACCGGCATTATTAACGGATACTGTCTTCCTGCGGGTGTAATCTTCTGATATTGTTTTCAACGAGTCACGTGCTTCGGGATCAAGATTTGCAAGTGCCTCCTTAAAGGGTATATCCGGATCCAGCGGATTGTACTGCGGCTGAATATGGCTTTCCGAGTAACCCACATAAACCGGCAGCCGTACTCCTGCATCCTCGGGAAATAGTTTTCCAAGCTCAATATTGGTGGATATATCATACTGTATCACCTCCTCCTTGCTTCTCTCGTTCACCTTCATGTCAAGGCTCCCCCATCCCGGCGTACTCGTCTGGCCCACTATATCTATGGTTCCCAGATCAGCCAGCCGTGTCTGCATCCGGGCATTGGCCGCCCATCCACCATCCTCATTGAAATCGCTTAATCTCAACTCATTGACCCATATCTCTCCTGACTTTGACATGCCATCATCATCACCGTTATTGCGTGTTTTAATCGGGTTTCTCACTCCTACCATTATAACCCTTACATTGCTCAGGTTGGGATTGCCTGATACTGTGATGCGGGCCGATTCATGCGGCCACACGTAAAGATCAGATTTACTGAGTACCGATCCGGGCTTTGTCATCTCGGCATTACGTGCCTGTTTGGCATCCTGGAACAGGGAGAGGTCAATATTAAAGCTGTTGGCCTCAGGCCATACTGTTGCTCTGTCAGCCTCATTATCCTTACCGTAAAAACCAGGAGGAGTAAGCTTAAGTGGTATCTCATACTCATAGAAGTTCCCTTTATAGTCAGATCCTATCCTGATAAAGACCGTAAGCTCATCATCCTGCAAGGGTTCTCCTATCAGTGCCTCTCCATGCACCTCCATGCGCAGCTTTCTGTACTGCCTTATATCAAGGTTGACATTTTTGAATGCTGCCCGTGCATCGCCATCTTCAAGGTCATGCACCCTCATTACCATCGACTGCTCGTTAAGTTGACGAAGCTGAGGATTTGAAGGATCGAGCACCCTGTCGAACCCGGGTGGCAGAACATAGTTTACAGGCTCCTTGCCTGCATTCTCTTCGATACTAACAGAGCTGATTTCAAAAGTACCGTCATCGGGTTCAGGAATATTAACCCTCTCTCCTCCCTCAAGGAAACTGATGTTGTATTTTCTCCACTCTGCCCTTACAAGGTCCAGTCTGGCAAACCGCAGTATTATATCATCATCGAAGTTTCTCAGGAACATCCTCATAAACCGTATCGACTTAAAATCCTGAATGGTTCCCACCACGTTCTCATAATCTATTATCGGAACCTTGAACTGATACCATTTCACAGGAGACTTATCACCATTGGCCAGTGTTGCGGTATATTCAATCTCATCCACAATAAAGTTTCTTCCCACCTCCATATCTTCGGGTCGCATGCTCACCCGGTACTGAAAATAGCTCTCCGTTTCACTCAGGGTGTTATCCCTGTTTATATCCTCCATATCGGGGAGGGTTGAGCCACTTGTTGGATATGGTTCATCAGACATCTCCGATGTTGGGGAGTTTCCCTCCATTCCGTTATACTCCTTGTACCTTTCAAGAATTCCTCTTTGTTCAAAATCAAAATCGCTTCCCCTGAAGTAGTGGAAATTATCTGCCGCCGGATCATCAGTTATTTCAGCATATACATCCGGGGTTACAATGGCCTGTACCTCCTGAAGGTATTCGGTAAAAAACTCCCTCTCAATATCATCACTCAAACCATCAAGGCCAACATCCTGATAGCGCCGCGCTTCGGGATCATTATCAAAAGCATGAACCACAGCCTGTACCGTAGGAACCCTTCCCCATACTGTTGTATCCACATTTATCTGATCAGATGACCCCGGCAGTCCGTTTTCAAAACTCTTGCGTGAATCACGCAGTATGTCCTCAGAGATATTTCCCAGATTGATGAAAAGGTCACCGCCCTGCAGTGATGGATCCTCCACAAAGGGATCCATCAGCCAGAATTTCACATACTGGATATTGGCATTTTCAAAATCACTGGTAACAACCTCTCTCATTATACCTCCCCACCTTGATGAGGGATCGGCCAGTGATCCGTCCGGATTTATTCCCGATGAGTAGGAGGATCCTGCAGCATCAAAGTTGTATGGACCACGCTCTGAGGGGTAGAAAGCCAGGTTCAGTACTGCAATATTGGTAGGGATACCGGACTGACTCTCCTTAAAGGGGAAAAGCTCATTTTCATACACTTCACGCACGAAGTGACTCGACTGCTCATCCGGGTCATTCTTTATATGATCCGGGGTTGTTGATCCGTTTCTGAGAAAGAGAGGGTCGATTACATACCAGGCCAGTCGCGATCTGTTGTAGCCGCTGGCAAGGTTATTGTTAAGTCTTGCCTCAGGAAAGAGCGCCTCCTGTCCCTGCGGAATGCTGGCCATCACCCAGGCATTGTAGCTCTTCATGTCGAGCGGTATCTCGCTGGCCTCAAAATCATCTATATAGGAGTTTCCTGCTTCGCTTATCGCCCGGCTGTGGCCGGGAATCAGTTTTGCCACCTCCCCGAAAAAAGTTATTGAGGAGGGAGCCTTGGTCTCAATTAGCGGCAGGGCATCTACCATTCTGGTAAGAAACTGTGATTCACTACGGTATGATGCATTCAACCCCATTATAGTATTGGAAATCGGTTCTTCTCCAAAATTGACCTTCTGGGTATATGGTCTCTCATTAAGGTGTAGAATGGTAGCTCCCATATTAAAGTCCTTGGAGAACCTGTAATCCAGATGAGTACCCACCAGTGTCTTGGTCTGGAAGCCGAAGAACTGGTTACTCTCCAGCGAGACCTTTATCGGGGTCTGTGATTCGATCAGTGCCTGGTTGATGATCTTCACCCTTCCCGCGTTGTAATCTACCGTATAGTCCTGATTCTCCACCAGGGGAACACCCCCCGCCGTTACCTTAACTCCCCCCTGCGGAATATTAAGGGCATTCAGATATATTTCGGATCCTGATGATGATGTGTAGGTTCCTGCTATCCTGAACTTATTCCTTTCTGCGCTTTGTACTGCTTTTGTGCGGGTTGAATCATACAATTCCCGAAAGACATATTTCTCTGCCACCTGCGGGTCATCAAATTTTGATGCCAGGTAGCTACCGAAAGGCTCCACCACGGGAAATATCATTCGCCCCTTGTCCGGATCGATGGTCAGTCCCGGAATAAAGTCGAACCGACCGTCTGCCTCCCTGTCGAGCTGGCTGTTAAGGTTATCAAGACCCATTACTGCCAGTATTATCTTATCACTGAGGTTTCCCTCCGGGATATAATTGATTGAATTGCCCGTTTCATCATCCTGATACAGGATATCCAGATGAAAATCGCGTGTCTCGATCTGATATGCGCCCAGAGAGTAGATATTTTTCATCATAAGATCCCAGGTAGGCAATCTGGGTGTCAGGGAGGTTCCCTTCAGCAGTTTAAGCATCAGGGCATCAGGTGCTCCTATCCCATCAGTAGAAAACTCCCCCACCTTGAATATCGCACCACCAAGAGTGTACTCATATGCAACAGCCAGAATCTCATCATTATTAAGTGCCACATTGAGTGAGACATACCCCAGTTGCTTGTTTACAGTGAATTCCCGCTCAGTCAGCTTTCTTGCATTCTCTATCTTCTCATAGTCGCGCCCTATCTGGAACCCGGGGTAGAGAGGATCAAACAGTGCCGTCACCATATCCACGTTCCTCACATCCTGATATGTTGTTATCAGTTCATTGTAGAGTCCGTTAAGTCCGTTTGAGGGATAGGGAGGATAACCCGGCATCTGCTGGAAGGCAGGAATCTCATTATAGATATGTGGATCACCTTCACCGAGATCCATAAAGGCTACTATATTGCGGGTCTCCTCAAAATTGTTTGTTTTATTCGTTATCCAGACCTCTATCTTTTCGATGTTAATACCCGAACTTATAACCGGCAGGTTGCTCATTGCAGCATCATAGGTGTCACGAAAATAGTGCGACAGAAAGAAGTGTTTATTAGCGTAAGCTTCCCGAACTGAAGTTCGGTCTTAAGACCGAAAAGACTGTGACTGCCAGTTATCAGGGTACCTGAAAGAGGGAGGGTTACATCACCTGCCTCAATCTTTTTTATTATCTCATCTTCACCTCCTGAATATTCCAGCTTGGTACGGTTCTCAAAGTCAAACATCGCCTCGGTATTGTAGTTGATGCCCAGCTGCATCTTATCCCCTATGGTACCGGTCACATTCATCTGTATCTTCTCCTGAAAATCGAAGGTGGGAATTGACCGCAGCTTCTCAGACAGGGTGGGATTATCGGTTCGTGCAATGTTGACCCCGAAAATCAGTTCAGCTGATCCCTGTGGGATGATATTTATTGTATTTGAACCAAAAATCTTGTCAAAGGCCTCACCCCCTACCTCAAGACTGGGTACCAGAGACTCCCTGATTCCTGCCTCGTCACCGGAGATTCTTTCACTCCAGTAGTTTCTCATCATCCTGTCGTACCGAAACTGACGATACCGTTCCGGTGACATATGCACCGGCCTGCGATAATCAAGGCTGCCAGCCTTTTCATATATAATATACTCATTCAGTTCGGGATCATAGATAACCTCTGTTCGAATGTTTGATGGAAGGTTGAGAAACAGAGGTGATTCAGGCTGACGGTCCCAGGGTATTCCGCTGTAATCCCTTAAAGGGTAACGCAGTGGCTGTTGGGGGATACGCCTTATGGTATCCTGCTGCTGAGGTGCGGCATTTGGCCCGGCTACATTGGTTGCCATTATCCTGCCTGAGTTGCAGGATAATATCAACAGAAAGAGCCAGGTCAGGATTCTCTTATATTCAGCCCCTGATATCAACAAAGAGTCCCTTTTCGGTTTTACAATATCTGCAGGGCTTTCCTTATCATCTGCTCAACAGAGAGGCTGCCCTCTTCCTTTATTAGCCTCTCAAGCACTTTTCCGACGGCGTTCTTCGGAAAACCAAGCATTACTAATGCAGTAAACGCTTCATCTCTTACACTATTGTCTGCGGTGCTGAATATTTCGCCTTCTTTAAGATGTGATTTTCCGACTTTATCACGAAGGTCAACAATTATTCTCTCTGCCGTTTTAAGTCCTATCCCCTTAATACCCTTCAGCAACACCACATCACCGGTAAGTATTGCCTTCTCAATTCCTGATGGTTCTATTGAAGAGAGCATCATGCGTGCGGTGTTTGCGCCCACACCCGAGACGGAGATAAGCAGTCTGAACAGCTCCCTTTCGCCTTCGGTTGCAAATCCATACAGCTGATGGGCATCCTCCCGGATAATCTGATGGATCAGTATTCGGCCATTCTCAACACCCTCAAACCTGGTAAATGTAAACAGGGAGATATTTACCAGATATCCCGTGCCGGCAGTCTCAATAATCATATGTGTTGGGTAGAGAGCTGTTACCTTTCCTTCGATATACTCTATCATAGTGCCTCTGTTACATTATCTTCTGCAGGCAGATCTTCCGACCCTCCTGCCGTATCCACACCCTGTGATCCGAGGGGATTACTGTTTATCTCCCTGAAAAGTTCCCTGTTGCGCTGAATATCTATTGCCAGATAGATGGCCTGTCTGAATGAGTTTTCATCTGCCTCTCCCTTGCCGGCAAGATCATATGCTGTTCCATGGTTGGGTGAAGTGCGCACAAAAGGAAGACCGGCTGTATAGTTTACCCCTGTATCAAAAGCAAGGGCCTTGAATGGTGCCAGTCCCTGATCATGGTACATTGCCAGTATACCATCAAAACGTGCAAATGAACCGGCTCCGAAAAATCCATCAGCCGGATATGGTCCGAAAACAAGAATATCTTCATCAGACGCCAGCTTCATTGCCGGTTCAATAACCTGCACCTCTTCATCCCCGAGCAGACCCTCATCACCCGCATGTGGGTTAAGTGAAAGCAGAGCGATCCTGGGCCTGCGGATACCAAAATCCTGCCGCAGGGAGTTGTTCATCAGTCTTATCTTGGCCAGAATCAGCTCAGGAGTAAGAGCATCCGGCACCGCTCTCAGCGGCAGATGGCCGGTAACCACTCCTATCTTCATGTTTTCGCTTACCATAATCATCAGAACATCCTCCCCGCCTGCCTTTTCCTTCAGATATTCTGTATGTCCAGGAAAGGGAAATGCTTCACTCTGAATATTGTGCTTGTTAATGGGTGCTGTCACCAGCAGGCCAACCCTGTTGGCCAGAATATCAGTCATTGCTGCCTCCAGGGCCGACGCAGATCCTTCACCGGCCATTGGTGTCGATTTTCCCAGTTCAACCCTCAGGTTATCATCAATAGTATTTATGATATTTACCTTTCCCGGGGTGGCCTCAGATAATTCCCTGATGGTATTGAAATTAAAATTCACCATATTCAGCGCCTTCCGATGGTAAGCGGCAACCTTGGGAGACCCGTAAATTACAGGTGTACACTCCTCACAAATTCTGGGATCGGAGAGGGTCTTTATCATCACCTCATACCCTATCCCGTTAATATCTCCGTGTGTTATTGCAACTACGATAGCTTTATTACTCATATATCTTCTCTCCTATAGTTTCATTTCTGATGTTGCCAGAGCTTCCAGAAAGCTGGTCAACAGCCTCGCTCCCGAGCCAGTGCCTCCCTTTAACCTGTAATGCTCATCCTTTTTCATCATTGCTGTTCCTGCAATATCAAGATGAATAAGTGGTGTTATAGTAAATTTCTCAAGAAATTTCCCGGCTGTTACAGCCCCGGCCTCCTTCCCCCCAAGATTACGCAGATCGGCAATATCCGATTTAAGCATGTCACCGTACTCTTCCCAGAAGGGCAGTGAAGCAACACGTTCATATACTTTTTCGCCCGCCATCTCCATCATTTTTTTTGTTTCGCTGTCGGCATTCCCCATCATTGCTATGGCATGACTGCCAAATGTATTTGCAGCAGAGCCGGTCAGTGTGGCCAGAGTGACAACCAGGGAAGGATCAAAATTATCTGCATAGCTCAGAGCATCAGCAACCAGCAACCGTCCCTCAGCATCAGTATTAACCACTTCTACCGTTGTACCGTTATACATTGTAATAACATCACCCGGTACATATGCCCTTACTCCCGGACGGTTATCCGATGCCGGCACAAAAGCCATTATATGAAGAGGAATACCTTTTTTTGCAGACATATACATTGCAGATGCCACAGCGGCTCCTCCTGCCATATCAGCCTTCATCTCATCCATATGCTCACCCGGCTTAAGGTTTACTCCACCGGTATCAAATACCACACCTTTACCAACCAGGATAACCGGCCTGGTATTAATATGCCCTTCCGGTTTCCACTCCATTACAATAAAAGCAGGCGGATCAAGGCTTCCCCTGTTTACTGCCAGAACTCCTCCCATCTTCAGTGCCTCTATCTTACGCATCCCGTAGACATCACATCTGATGCCGGCCTGTGATACAAAATCCTTGATTCGGTCGGCCATTACGGCTGCAGTAAGATGACTTACCGGCTCATTAACCAGGTCCCTGGCAAAATAGATGGCATCCCTGAAGATTTCTATCCATCCGGTTTCGTTCTCACCGAAAAAACTGAGTGACTCAGGAAAAACATCCCTTTTCTCCTTCCTGGATAGTGTTTTATGCCTGTTAAAGGTGTAGAGGCTCATTATCAGTCCTTCCGTAAAAGCCTCAAATGATCCCTCACAGAGAACAGTGTGCGCCACAGTAAGGCTCCTTACACGGTGGTCGCGAACAATCTCCCTGACCCTGGCAGACAGCTGTCTCAGATGCTCCATCCTCCTTAAGGGAGCCAGATCACTCTTCTCTGTTACAATTACAATAATCCTGTAGTAGTTATTAAGTACGATCACCTCTTCTCTTTCAGCAATACATCTTTTAACATACCCAGCCTCAACCTCTCCAAGATCAAGGAAAGATGGAAAGTGTTCAGCGCCACAGACTACTACAACAGATTGATCTGCCGGCATTTCGGTTATCCTGCTTATTATAGGAATCATGTTTTTCTCAGTCTGATTTAAAGTATGTAAAGTTAATAAATTATTGAATGAATTGGCGATTATCCACTACCTTTGTAGGCCGGTGAAAATGCCGGGGCAGCAGCAGCATACAGGAACCGTGGGAAATGTGCCGTTGCTGCCGCACCGGGGCGCTGATCAGTTTATTGGAATTAACCCTACAGCATTGAAAATACCTGATAGTTATGACAGGTTTCAAAAGTATCTATAAAAAAGCGCTGAACCTTGAACCTCTTACAACCAGGGAAGGAGTTCTTCTGTATAACAGCGCTCCCCTTGAAGAACTGATGTTTCTTGGAAGCAGCCTCAGGCATATTCATGTCCCCGGTAATAATGTAGGATGGCAGATTGACCGTAACGTTAATATTACCAATATCTGCTTCAGCCAATGCAAATTCTGCAATTTCTGCCGGAAGCCCGGTGACACGGATACATATATCACTACCATTGAACAATATGAGCAAAAAATAGAGGACCTCTTTAGACTGGGAGGCAACCAGTTGCTTCTGCAGGGGGGGATGCATCCCGGTCTGGGAATATCATTCTATGAAGATCTTTTCAGGAGTCTGAAGGAGAGATTTCCGGAGCTTAAGCTTCACGCCCTGGGACCTCCGGAGGTAGCCCATCTGGCACATAAAGACTCCCTCTCTTTCAGGGAGGTGCTTGAGAGGCTGGTTGCGGCCGGACTTGATTCCCTGCCCGGTGCTGGTGCAGAGATACTTGCAGAGAGGGTACGGAAGATTGTTTCACCGGCCAAAGCCACTGCTGCAGAGTGGCTTGATGTTATGAGGGAGGCCCACATAATGAACCTGCCAACATCTGCCACCATGATGTTTGGTCATGTGGAGAGCATTGAGGAGAGAATAGAACATCTTGTCAGCATTAGAAGCCTGCAGTATGAAAAGCCTCAGGGAAACATGGGGTTTATTAGCTTTATTCCATGGCCTTTCCAGGATGAGGGAACTGTTCTGGCGGGCAGGCATGGAGTCAGGAGCAACGTGTCACGAACCGATTATCTAAGGCTGATAGCAGTCAGCAGGATAATGCTTACAAATATTACCAACATACAGACGTCAGTCCTCACCACAGGTCGCGATACGGGAATTATGGCCCTCCGCTCCGG
>JAIVHO010000009.1:0-5308 GCA_020201035.1 Bacteroidales bacterium | reverse complement strand
ACATATCCATCAATCATCACAAACCTGTTATTCACCTCATCACGGGTAACAAGGGTTACAAAAGGTCCTCCCATAAATCCGTTCTCCAGTGTCCATAGTCCCCTCATCTCTATATAATCCCTGTCCCGGAAACGAAATTTACTGATAGTCACGGGAACACTATCCTCAATCTTCATCCAGGTACCCGCAACAGGTCCTTTTACTTTGGCCCGGGTCAGATTATCCCTTATGCTCTGAATTGAATCATCGTTGAAGTAGTTCTCCCCGTTATGATCAAAATAGTGCAGCATAACACTCTGTGTTGTTGTGGGCGTCTCATATGAAAGCCATGCAAATCCTTTCTCATTTACATCCAGGGCATAGTTTGAGGGGATATACAGATTAACCAGGTGCTTGTTTCTCAGTGTATTATAATTCATGCTGTTGATTGACCTCTTGTAGTAGTTAATCCAGCGGTCCCTCTCGGTAATATTTATCTTATCAATTATAATCTTACCCTGCTTGTCAAGAAGATCGATAATATCCATGTCGCTCTTCCCTTCGAGATTGATTATCAGCTGGGTGGCTGCATATACATTAGAGTTGAACGTTGCTGCGGGGGTCTTATCCTCTCCTGTCCGGATTGTAATGACATTACGATGGGTTATATAGAGACCTCCAAAACTCCCCGGTGACACATTAACAAGATTAAACATAGGTTCTGTCTGGGGCAATCCCTCAACGGGAGCCATCAGCACCTCCCGGATCTTATCTCCCAGCTCACCTTCCCACTTTACCTTGTCAATTACAACCACTACCTCGCCTGTGCTTCCGCCCACATTAGGCAAAATACCCTGTTGTGAATCACCGCTGCCCTTACATGATACAAGAATCAGCATTACTGCAAAAAGAGGAGGAAAAAAATTTTTCATTGTTTTGATATTTAATTTTAAAAAAAAGCCCGCGTGTATGCGGGCATCAAATATCGTGCAGAAAATTTACAATCTACTCACCTTTCTCCTCATTGGCAGGTTCATCCCTGGTGGCTTTTTTAAACTCCTTCATTCCCTGTCCTATCCCCTTCATCAGTTCAGGGATTTTTCTTCCACCGAAAAGAATTACCACTACCAGAACAATCAGTATAATTTCGGTAGGTCCAAACATGCCGGCAATAATATTCATAGCATTACTCTATTAGCGTTAATAACTGGATAAAGGTAATAAAAAAAACTATTTCCGGATAAATCTCATAATATCATTTCCGTTTGCAAAAATCAGCAGTGCAAGCAGCAGTATCATTCCTGTAATCTGTGCGTATTCAAGGAATTTATCGCTTGGCTTTCTTCCGCTAACCACCTCATATATCAGGAACATCACATGGCCCCCGTCGAGTGCCGGAATAGGCAGAATATTCATTATTCCCAGTATTATTGAGAGAAATGCAGTAAGGTTCCAGAACGATTGCCAGTCCCATACTCCGGGGAAAATAGATCCGATTGTAATAAACCCACCGAGCGACTCATACGCTTTGCTACCTTTTGAGAATATTATCCTGAACTGCTTAAGATAGTCCTGAAGTGTTTTATAGCCTTTCTTAATGCCTGCAGGAACCGATTCAAGGAGGGTATATTTCACTGTTTTCAATTCCAGAAAATCGGGCATACTCCGCTCAACACCAATCATCCCTTCCGGAGTAGTAACCAGGTCAATATCAATTACTTCACCGTCCCTTAAAATATTGGCTGTTATTTCCGCACCTTTTTTATCCTCCAGATATGACTGAAACTGGTCATAGTATTCAAACTCTTTATCGTCAATCCCAACAAGCCTGTCGCCGCTCTGAATCCCGGCTACCGCCGCAGGCGACTCTTTTGTAAATCCTACCACCTCAAACGGACCAAACGGAACCCTTGCATCTATCTGACCCATTCCCTTGATCATATAGGGAAGGAATGACCTGTCAATTTTTACATCCACTCTCTCTCCGCTACGTTCAACGGTAATTATCTCTCTGTCATTCAGAATAACATCCGGCATCACCGAGTAGAAGTTATCTACCGGGTTTCCATCAACTGCTAAAATACGGTCACCGTTTCTCAACCCCATCTCCACTCCTATTGAATCGGTAACGATACCATATGTAACGCTTGAGTTGGGAAGGTATGTCTCTCCCCAGGAAAAAAGGACCATTACATACAGGAGAAGGGCAAGGATAAAGTTAAATAATACACCTCCCACCATTATCAGGAGCCTCTGCCATGCCGGTTTTGCCCTGAACTCATAGGGTTTTGGGGGTTGCTTCATCTGCTCCTTATCCATCGATTCATCTATCATCCCGGATATCTTGACATAACCTCCCAGCGGAAGCCATCCCATTCCATATTCTGTTTCACCCCTTTTGATCTTAAAAAGAGAAAACCACGGATCAAAGAAGAGATAGAATTTCTCAACTCTGGTTTTAAACAGTTTTGCAAATATAAAATGGCCCAGCTCGTGTATTATCACAATCACGGACAGACTAAGAATAAACTGTATTATTTTAACTGCAACAATCATTGCTTAACGGTTTTATTAATTATAATTTCTGCGAGGGCCCTTGCCCTTCTGTCACTCTCCTCAAGCTCTTCAAGTGAGGGTGAAGAAATCATCTCCACTCCTGAGAGCACCTCCTCTATTATTCCTGTCATCTGCATAAAGCCGGTTTTCCCTGCAAGGAAAGCATCAACGGCCACCTCATTTGCGGCATTCATAATGCAGGGTCTGTTTCCTCCCTCCCTCAGTGCCGCATATGCAAGAGATAGATTGGGAAATTTTGCCGCGTCCACCTTTCTGAATGTAAGGGTTTCATAATCTGCAAAATCAAATCGGGGCAGCGTTGTCTCCAGTCGCTCCGGAAAGCCAAGGGCATAAATAATCGGAAGCCTCATATCGGGCAATCCTAATTGTGCCTTTATTGATCCATCCCTGAAATGTACCAGGGAGTGAATTATTGACTGCGGATGAATTACCACCTCAATTTTTTCAGGGGGCAGCTCAAATAGCCAGCTTGCTTCAATCACCTCAAGCCCCTTGTTCATCATAGAAGCAGAATCTATGGTTATCTTGTTTCCCATATCCCAGTTAGGATGCTTTAGTGCCATCTCAGGGGTTACCGACCTCATCTGTTCAGGGGTAAAATCCCTGAAGGGTCCCCCGGAAGCTGTAAGAGTAATCTTTTCCAGGGCATCAAATGATTCACCCACGAGACACTGCAAAATTGCAGAATGCTCTGAATCAACCGGGATTATCCTGCCACCATATTCCTTTGAAAGTTTACTTATAATCTCACCACCAACAACCAGGGTCTCCTTGTTGGCCAGTGCAACCACTCTTCCTGCCCTTATGGCTGCAACAACATGCCTGAGTCCGGTATATCCCACCATGGCTGCAACAACAATATCTATATTTGACTGTGCCGCCACCTGCTCAATAGCGCTCTCGCCGGCGTATACCTTTACAGGCAGATCCGAGAGTGCATCCCTGAGAGTCTGATAATGCTCTTCATTACCAATAACAACCGAGGAGGGTTTATAGCGCCGGGCCTGCTCTATAAGCAACTCCAGGCTATTGAATGCAGTGATAACCTCTATCTCAAAAATCTCAGGATATCTGGATACAATATCAAGTGTCTGTGTTCCTATTGACCCTGTAGAGCCCAGTATTGCAAGTCGTTTCAATTCTCTCTCCTCGTTTTAAAACAGGATATAATCCTGTGGGTTCAGTGGCTCACCGCGATACCATATCTCAAAGTGGAGGTGAGGTCCCGAGGTATACATCTCTCCTGAGTCTCCAATTACCGAGATTCCCTCTCCGGCAACAACCACATCACCATGCTCTTTCAGCAGTGTGGCATTATGTTTATATACCGATATCAGATCGTTGGTATGTTGTATCTGGATAACATATCCTGTTTCCATTGTCCATCCGGTAAAAATCACAGTCCCATCCAGGGTAGCGGAAACAACAGATTTTGGTGTTGAGACAATATCGGTACCAAAGTGCTTTGTTCTTAAATCATAGCCCCCTGTAACCATTCCTTTTACGGGTGGATAGAAGTGGATATTTGAGAGTGATACATTTTCACGACGATAACCGGTCAGGAGTGTGAGGTTATACTGTTCCTCCTGCTCTACCTGTATTCTGAGAAGAGAATCCTCCTCTGACCGACTGAAGGTAATGTTTTCATAATTTCTGGATGTATCCTGTCCGGCTACCCTGTCAATAGGTTCACGACCCGATACTATAGCGTTAATATTTCTGAAGTACTGGTCGCGCAGATCAAGTTCCCTCTCCAGAGAATCGAGTCGGGTCACATTCATCCGGATATGCTGCAATGTTTCTGAATCAGGATACCCCGGTATAAACTCCCTGAGGTTTGTAAAAGACATCACTGATACAGTGGCGGAAATAATAATAACCATAATAAGGGAGAGCAACAGAAACCCGTTATAGCGTGTCATTCTGACATACCATACCTCTTCAAAGGTTTTATCATTATATACGGAGAACCTGTACTTATCTCTCCAGTTGCGTCTTTTACTACTGTCCGTTTTTCCCATTGAGTATCAAATAATGAGCCTGCAAAGATAATAAAAATGTATGGCTGATCAGACAACCTTTACCTGTTTATCTTCACTCTGCCATAGTCCGTGTTTGGTGCACACGGCCATTGCCGAAAGGTTCATTGACACCTCTGGTGCCATAATGTAAAAATCCACCTCAATATTGGAGGGGTGGTTTCCATATGCACCGGATGAATATTTTGTTTCTGCAAGCAGTGTTTCCCTGTTCCAGAGTTGTATGGTGCTGATATAATGATCATGATCATCAGGGTGAGGATACTCATCACCCATTCTCACCTTAACCCTGAATATCTCTCCCTTTTTTGCCCTGTCATCACAGATAACATGAGGCATATGGCGGTCGAGGTAATCTCTTTTTACCTCTTTCTCTTCCCTTTCAATATCGGTAGCCTTAAAAACTCTTGGCATGACGTAACAATTTTAAATTAAACCTGGTTTCTTAAAGTTTATTATCCATACAAACTTACAAAATATTTATTGGGATTTTTTTGTCTACCATTTTGCAGACAGGATAATGATTGCTATATTTGCACCCGATATTGCGGGGTGGAGCAGTGGTAGCTCGTTGGGCTCATAACCCAAAGGTCAAAGGTTCGAATCCTTTCCCCGCTACAAAGAAAAAGCCTGGTACGAAAGTACCGGGCTTTATTTTTTGCGTTCGTCGGGAGCTTGCTCACGTAAGGATGCAAGAAATAAAGCCCTGAGCT
>JAIVHO010000030.1 GCA_020201035.1 Bacteroidales bacterium | reverse complement strand
AGATCCTCCAGTATCCTGCCCGAGAGGATGCCGTATTTATAGCTTTTATTGTACTTCTCAACGTCAAAATAGACCGATCCGTTTACCTCGTAAGCAAATCCCTTTTCCAGGAGCACCCTGATTATCTCCTGCTGTTCTATTATATGTCCTGTTGCACGTGGCTCAATATCGGGCTCCAGGGTGTTGAGCTGGCGCATCGACGAGTGGAAGTTGTTCATATACCGCTGCACAACCTCCATCGGCTCTATATTCTCCTGCCTTGCCTTTTTGCTTATCTTGTCTTCTCCTGAATCATCTTCCTCGTTTTCCAGATGCCCCACGTCTGTTATATTACGCACGTACCTTACCCGGTAACCTGAATGTTTAAGGTAGCGGTAGAGGGTGTCAAACACTATATTAACGCGGGCATGGCCCAGGTGTGGATCTGAATATACGGTGGGACCGCAGACATACATACCCGCAAAGGGAGGGTTAAGCGGTTCAAAAATCTCCTTTTTCCTGGAGAGACTGTTATAGATAGTCAGCTTGTTATCCATTGCAGGGGCTTAAATATTTAAGCACAAAATTAGTAAATTTTCAGAGAGGAGCCCCTGTTTTTTATAAGCCGGTTCTAAACCCTCCTAATAAAGAACCGGCTCAGGTGGCCGTGAGGCCCTGAGCCGGTTTAAATCTTATTCTGAACCGGGGTTACAGCAAACTACTTTATTGATATCTGTTTTGGTGGTCTCGGTTTAACCTCATCCTTCTTGGGAAGGGATATCTTCAGAATACCGTCATTATAGGCTGCGGAGATCTTTTCGCCGTTAATCACATTCTCAGCAATATTGAATGTTCTCTGAAACGACTGAAAGCTATACTCTCTGCGCAGGTACCTCTCATTTTCATTTTCACTCTCATTCACCTCAGATGAAACAGTAAGCTGATCATTCTCAAGGTTGATATAAAAGTCCTCCTTCTTCATCCCCGGAGCTGCCACCTCAATGGTGAATTCATCGCTGTTTTCCCTGATATTTACCCTTGGAAGGCTGGTATTGGTTGATGAATAGTTAGAGTTAGCCCAATCCATTACATCGCCCTCAAAGAAGCGGTCAAGTAGTGTCGGGAATCCGGTTGCCAGTCTTGTTGGTGTCATAGCTTAGTCCTCCATTCTTTAAATTAGATAAGTTAATTACATATAATTCATTTGGTTATCCGGAATGTTAAATCATTTAATCCAATAAACTGATAGTTAATCAATAAGTTAGCTTATCGCTTCAGCTTTTTCATTAAATCGGTCACTTCATTGCGTAAGTTCCTGTAAAAGCTTTCAGTTCATTATAGCCCAACGGTTTTTGATTAAGATAAGAGAGGGCAGAGAGAGCTGCCCCCCGGATTATGAGATTTTAATCTGTTTTGCAGGCTTTAGTCGGGCCTCTTCACGCTTTGGCAGTACAACCTTCAGAATCCCGTTCTCATACCTGGCAGCGATCTTGTCTGCATTCACTGTGTTCTCAGGTATTGCAAATGAACGACTGAAGGACTGGTAGCTGAACTCGCGGCGTGTAATCCTGTCGCCATCTTTCTCTTCGTGTTCACTTTTCTTCTCCGAAGAGATTATCAGCCTGCCATTGTCATAATTAAGATTGAAGTCGCTCTTTTTAAGTCCAGGTGCCGCCACCTCAACCTGATATTCATTCTCATTCTCCTTTACATTTACAGCCGGAAGTGTTGAGTTCTCAGCTGCAAAAGCAGGAGTGTTCATATCCATCAGATCTCCTTCAAAGAATCTGTCTATCAATGAAGGAAAGGATGGAAACCAGTTGTTTGTTCTTTTTGCAAGTGTCATGGCTAATTCCTCCATATTTTAGTTAGACATATTGTTATTTTTCCATTATTCTCTCTGTGAATAAATTTTCAAACTGCATGCCAAAAGGATC
>JAIVHO010000061.1 GCA_020201035.1 Bacteroidales bacterium | reverse complement strand
CCCCGCTTGTTGTTAACCCACCCGTCGGTAGGATAGATATGGAAAAGATCGGTATACATGGGTGCTGCCTCGCCCCCGAACCAGCTCTTGGGGAATGAGTGTTCCCTGTTGTAGCAGTCGCCTTCTCCGGAGTAGTTTCCGCACTGATCGGTAATAAAGGTCCAGACAACCGATGAATAGATATCCCAGACAGATCCGTCAGGTTTTTGATCGGTTTTCTGAAAATGGATCCATAGGTCTGAATAGGATGCTACGGTGTGATTGTCAATTATATTGTGCAGGGCCGCTTTCAGCTCTGTACCGGAAAGGCCAGAGGCATCAGAGTAGTATCCTGCCGGCTGGGAAAAAGCAGGGTAAGCCGGCAGGATCAGAAATAGTGAAATTATGATCCGTTTTATTCTCATTTACCGCTGCCCTCTGTTATAAGAACATTATCTATCTGCCATGTAGTGGTTTTATCGTTTGTTGTTCCTGCCGGATCAGCCCCCGTATATTTAAATGCAATATATATGTTCGATTTCCAGGCTGAAAGATCAAGGTTTCCTGATGATACAAAGGAGTTGCTGTAACCACCTGCCGGTCCATCATCCAGTGTGGGATTAAGATCTGTCCATGTAAAGTCCCATGGTGATCCGGATCCGTCATAGTCAGAGGAAACCAGTACCTCCAGGGTTGCGCCGTTATCATATCCTGCCTTGGTGTCAAAGGTCATAACGGGTGTTGAGGATGATGAGAGATCAACAGCCGGGGTAATCAGCCAGCTTATCATCTGGGGCATGCCTGAATTGTATGCTGTGGCCTGGGCATATGTGTTGTTATTGTAAATATTGGCAAACCATGTTTCGTTTCCTGCCTCAAACGGGTTTGTCCAGCCGGGCAGATCAAGAACATCATCATATTGGGACAGCGACTCAAACGTTTCATTCAGGTAGTCTGTTTCTACTCCTCCCCCACACCTTTCACCTGTCATATCAAGCTCAGAGGGGTCACGAACAATAAGCTGGGGGTCCGTAAATACGGAAACGATTCCTCTGAAAAGGCCATTTCCGCCTGGCAGGGCATCACCGGAGAAGGTGGCATCGTTTCTCGTATATACATCAATCTCTAAGGAGCAGTCGGTAAGTGTTTTCGTTCCCCGGAATGTGCCTCCTTCAGCAAACTGAACATTCCGGATATCAACCAGTTCAGCAATATGTTCTCCGTTCAGCAGATCTGCCAGTGTCACCTCGCTTATTTCAGGAAGTTCTGCGGTAAGTGTAATCACCTCAGTATGCAGTTCCATATTGACATCCCCCAGCTGGAGCAGTCCCTGGTACATTAAAAGGGAAAGTCCCTGAACATCTACTGTTACCTCCGAATTGAGTGAGAAGGTGTTATTTCCTTCCACTGTTATGGTCACGGCTCCTGAGCTGTCCTGGATATAGGCTATAAATTCAGGGATATTACCCAGTTCGGGTGTCATAGTAACAACACCCTGTATAAATACATTTGTATCTATAACTGTTTCACTCCCTGTGTAGAGTGCTTTAAGGTCTGCTATTGATATCTGTTCTGTCACAGGCTGCGGGGGTACTACCGGCTCCCTGTCACATCCTGAAAGAAGCAAAAGGTTAATTACTGCTGCCGTGGCGAGTAGAGTTATTCCTGATTTTATCATGCTGTTATTCTATTTAGCTGTTGTGATATTGATATTGTCAATGCGGTAGCTGGTTGATTCGGTTCCGCTGCCCCTGTATATAAATGCTATAACAGCATCTTCTCCTGTCACAATGGGCAGAGCAACATTGCCTGAGTTTACGAAGGTATGATCAGAGGTTGATTCAACAGCTACCGTAGCACTCAGGGAGGTCCATGTTGCCGAGTGGAAGTTTGATCCGTTATAGTCAAGTGAGTATACCAGTGCGAACGGATGATTTCCTGATTCATGCTCCCAGTAAGCTTTTGCTGTCCGGAATGTAAGGGTTTTGGCTGCTGAAACGATTACCGGAGGTGTTATCAGCCATGTCTCCATCTCTGTAAGTCCTGAATTATAGCCTGTAGCCTGTGCATAACCGTCAGAGTTAAAGATCTTGTTCTGCCATGACCTGTTTCCCTTTATCATAAGATTCTGCCAGCCGTCTATCAGTATCTCCTCGTTATTTGCAAAACTCTCAAAGTCTTCACTAAGCGTTTCAACGGGGTCTCCCAGTGGCTGGGCTCCTATCATACATCTCTCACCGTCAAGCTGTACTTCATCTATATCTCTTATAAGCAGCTGGTAATCGGTATTGAATCTGGTAACGATAGCTGTAAAGGATCCCATCCCCTCAGGCAGAAGGTCATCAGCAAAAGTTGAATAGCCACTGCTTCTGACAATAATTTTGTTTCCGTCACAATCCTCAAGATATCGGTTTGCTGCAGCCGGAGGGTCGGAGAGGGCATCTGCGTAGGTCTTGCCCAGATCTCCCTGTGTGAACTGTACATTTTCAAGCGTTACCAGCCGGCCCTGAAAACTGCTGTTCTTCACTACGTTAATTGTTGCCGGAGTAGGGTGGGAGGGATTGTCAATTGATACCTTAACCATCCGTTCGTCCTTGTTGAATCCTGATATCCGGAGATTGCCTCCGTCATCAGTATATGGTGTTCCGCCTATCTGAACAAAATCACCATAGTCACCCAGCCAGAGTCCCTTCATTTTTATGATAACCGAATCACCGAGGTAGAATCCTCCCGTGGCTGCAAATTTAAGCAGCACGCCCGCTGATGCATCTTCCAGATAGCCCTCCTTATAGAGGTTGCCATCGGTTTTGTCGCTTCCGGTTACAATTCCTGTAATTGCCCACTCTTCCGTGATCTCAACAGGTGTTCTGTTATACCATATTTTTGCAAGTTCATCATTATAGAGTGCCTTCACCTGATTGATATCCACTATTGTTCCGTAATCGATGGGTGTCAGTTCAGGCTCTGCATCAAATCTTTTAACACATCCTGAAGCTATCAGTGATGCCAGGATTGTGACTATTGTGATATATCTGATGGTATTCATATTACATCCTTATACTTAAATTGATAAAGTAATTAAATCCGTACATATAATAATACTTGGGAGGAAACTGATCAGGGTTTTCAGGAGAAAACCTGTACTGTTCAAAGCCTCCGGTGATAAGTTTTTTATTATTCGTCAGATTACTCAGGTTGGCAGTAAGGGAGATATTAACTCCGTTTATCAGCCATGATTTTCCGATAAAGGCATCAACCAGAAATCCTGAAGGCATTTTTTCCATAACCTCCCAGTAGGGGTAGTACCCGTTCTCATCCCTGGTACGTGATACCGGATTAAAGTCGAGATAGATATTGTCATACCAGCTGCCGGTAATCCCTGCCCACCAGTAGTTGGGCGAGCTGTATTCAACACCTGCCGAGAGGGCTGTCTGTGGTGACCCGCTGGATCTGAAATACTTAACCCATACTTCATCTGAACTCAGTATTTCACTGTTGTTATCCTGAGTGATAATTATTTCAGGGTTTTTTGTCCAGATAAACTGGTTTAAGGAGGCAACGGTATTGATGGTAATAGTAGAGGATATCTTGAATTCAGCTCCGTATTCCAGACCATAATGTTCCTTGTTTATCCCGGTCATCGAATGGTTGACGAAATTACGCAGCTCATCATGATAGAAGCTTGCTACCTCTGTAAGGCCGGTAAACCGTGTATAATATCCGGTCAGCCTGCCGGTAATAAAGGGAAGCCTGGTAATATATGAGAGATCACCTGCAATAATCTGCTCTTCGGTTATTCCCGGAGTTGTGGAGTTTCGTGTTCGCGGTGAGAGGAATGATGACCTGAATGTTGGTGGTTCAGTCATAACCAGGGCGTTGGCCTTGAAGATATGTCTTCCTGTAAGCCTGAATTCGCCGCCTGCCTTTACTCCATATGTTGTGAGGGTAAGAATATCGGAGTTGCCGTATGAGTTGTCCGGGAAGAGCCCTTTGACAGTATGCCCTTCTCTCCATATGCTGGTATTTGCAAGGTTGACTCCCAGGTAGAGGGATGTTCTGTTAAGGCTGTATTCAGCCAGTCCCCATACCTTAACCTGGTTCTGATGTGAAGAGTAGTTATGGCTGTATATATCTCCCTCCTTTACTATGCGGTTTGGATGGTTCAGGTCATTCTGTATTGCATCCGGATCATCGGGGTAGTCACGTTCAGCAAACTGGTCTATGTCAACCCAGAAATCGCCCCCCAGCAGGTCATCCACCACGTTAAAATTTTGACCTGTATAGAGATCTGCAAAAAGGCCGCCAGTAAGGGTGAAATTTCCTGTCTGGTGGGTCAGGGTGGTGTTAAACTGAAACTGTGAAATATCATTTCTTCTGTCTTCAACAATATAACGTGATCGGAGTCCGGTCACTGTGTTTCCGGGTATTCCGTTGGCATCCTCAACAGAGAACAGGTTATTCTTATTGGCAGTATAGAGAGCCTCCCAGTTGATCTGGCTTACCGAGGGATCGCTCCATGAGTCGGCAATCCTCTCCTGGTCGGCCTCGTCGGTGTAGTAGCTCGGGAGTTTCCTCCAGTAATCAGGACGGGGGTCTTCGCTGTCATACCAGTTAAGCGCCGAATAACCACCTTTACCAAACCAGTATCCTGCTGTGCTTTTCAGGGTAGTATTACCGGATATCTTCCATGTGTGGGCCAGAGTAATCAGTGGCTTGTTTGAGGAACGTACCCTTGAGTTCCTTTTGCCTCCGTTCTGGTATCCCCAGTAGGGATTATAATAGTTTGAGCCTGCTAGATCATACGCCTCCTGTGTTGATCCGCCGGCAACACCTCTGCTGTATATGGCATTAAGTGCTGTAAAGTTTATAGAGTGATTTTCATTAACTATCTTTTCAACTGCAAGGAACATGCCGTGTGCATCGTAGAAGGTTCCTTCAGCATATCCCTCCTGGCTCCATCGCCTCGAGTATGATCCTGTAAAGGCCCATCCGTTGTCAAGCAGTCCGGTAGACCAGGTTATCATGGCCCTGTTGCGGTAGGTACGGTTACTCAGTGAATAGACTGCCTTAATACCCTTTCTGTATTCCGAGGCATTGGTAATAACACGTGACATGCCTCCCACCGGTTCAAAGGAGCTGCCATCGGGATCCATTCCGGTTGTGACTACGCTGTTTCTCATAACGTCATTCAGCCCTCCCCAGTTTGACCATATGGGACCACCTGACTCCGCATCATTAACCCTGAAGCCGTTGATAAAGACATCAGAGTAGCGGGGTTCATAGCCCCTGATCTGGAATCGTGTCTGACCGAAGGTGTAGGCAGCGGTGGATACAAAGATATCAGAGGAGGAACTGAGGAGACCGTGTATTGTCTGTGACTCCATTCCGTCCTCGGCGTCTGAGTCTGCTATTGTAAGTGTCGGAAGATCGGTCCGGAACTCATCCTGCCTTACCAGGGTTATCATGCCCAGATCGGTTACCCCCTCCTCCCTTACCTGAATATGGAGTATAAACCTCTGATAACTATCTGCATTAAAGTAGACGGTTAGCTCTCCTGCGGAGTGGCTGAAGCTGAATAATCCGTCAGATCCGGAGAGGGCAAGAGTATTTCCCGACTGGTCTGTTACCCTGGCTCCTTCAACCCGTATGCTGTTATCCTTCTCTGTCAGGATGCCTCTTACGTTTCCCTCCTGGGATATTGCTGAAAATGAGAGGAGAGAGGCAAAAATGAACGTAATTAAAATTTTGTATCTGACCATAGTGGTGAGTTAATTAATGTATTCCCGGGGGATACTACCGTTATGATATAGCTAATTATATAGGTTAACTGAACAAATATAGTGGATTTGTCTCTTTTTAAATATAGTGGATTTGTCTCTTTTCTCAGTTTGTACTGATCATGTTTGAAGGTTGCAGTCAAAAGAGGTAAATTTGCACCGGTGAATGCCAGGGGCAGACTATGGTGTACTGTGTTTGAACAGCACTGATGATTCAACAGGCTTCCGGGATGTTTTTTAAAGGCTTCCGGAAAAATTTCGGGATGTTTTCGGGATGCCTGGCAGGAGGATGGTTAACAGGGGATTGACAGCCGGAGGGTTACGAAAAGTTATCTATTCTGCCGGGTAGTTATTATATTGTTGAAGGAATTTGTTTTAACATATGTTTAAAAAATATTATGCGGGAGCGAAGTGGTTCCATTCGTCCTCAGATTTTTAATTAACTTCTTGTCAGATAATTACAAAATTTTAGACCTATGAAAAGGGTTATAACACTGTTTTTTCTTACACTTCTTTTTATTTCCGTTTTTTCCCAGGAGAATTTCAAGGCGGGAGTGATTGCATTCTACAATGTTGAGAATGTTTTTGATACCATAAATACCGAAGGGGTACTTGATGAGGAGTTTACACCCGACGGCCCCAATATGTGGACAGGCAAGCGGTATCTTGAGAAGCTTGACCGTCTGGCAACAGTTATTGCCGGAATAGGTTCTGATGAAGGAATTCCGGGCGGGCCGGCCATTCTGGGTGTTTCAGAGATTGAGAACAGAAGTGTTCTTGAAGATCTTGCCGCACATCCGAGGCTGGCAGATGCAGATTATAAGGTGATCCATTTTGATTCACCTGACAGAAGGGGGGTGGATGTGGGTCTTCTCTACCAGCCAAGATATTTTGAGCCTCTGAATGCCGTCAGTGCTGCGCTTCTGCTCTATAATGATGATGGATCAAGGATCTATACGCGTGATCAGCTGCTTGTATCAGGAAACTTTGATGGCGAATTGATGCATTTTATTGTCAACCACTGGCCGTCACGGCGGGGAGGTGAAAAGGCAAGCCGTCCCCTGAGGAATGAGGCGGCGCGACTCACAAAGTCGCTTACCGATTCACTGATGGTGATTGATCCGGATTCCAAAATAGTAATTATGGGCGACCTGAATGATGATCCGGTTAACCAGAGCGTAAAGCGTATACTGGGAGCAGTTGATTCGCCTTCAAAGGTGAGGGAGGGAGGTCTTTTCAACGCTATGTATCCGTTGTTTAAGAAGGGTGTTGGGTCACTTGCCTACAGGGATGCCTGGAATCTGTTTGATCAGCTGATTGTTTCAGAACCCTTGCTCCGGTCAGGGCAGGATGGGTACCGGTTTCTGACAGCACGGGTCTATAATAAGGAGTTTCTGACCCAGCAGGATGGTCAGTACAGGGGATATCCCTTTCGGACATACGTGGGGTCAACCTATCAGGGTGGTTACAGTGATCACTTCCCGGTTTATATAATCCTGGTGAAGCCTGTTGATTAAGGGTGAGAATACTGATAAGTTCTTAAGGGGGAGGTCTTTGAGGCCCTTAATCCTTGAAGGCTTTTAATCTACCTTCGCGTTCCGCTTCGGCGGACGAGAGGGTGTGGTTAAATTCCCCGGGGTTTTTTAACAGGAACCCATGTAGCCCGTGCTTAACCTGAATTTTCCGTATTTACTCTGGTTAAGGGAACCTTATATGATATTATTTCAGTCTGGCAAAAACCGGTCTGTGATCGGAGATGATATCCGGATAGAGGCTGTAACATGCATCGGCCTTAAAGACGGTAGTATAATCAAGTCTGTCAAA
>JAIVHO010000060.1 GCA_020201035.1 Bacteroidales bacterium | reverse complement strand
ACTCTTGGGGCAGATTGGGAATAGTGGTAACTGGATGGCACTGTCCCCCTACAGGGAACATATGGACGGAACAGTGGTGACAATCCGGGGAAAGGAGGTGGAAAGAATTCTTCTTAAGGGTGACAGCGGGAGAAATAATGCTGGGGAACTCTATAAAAGTGTAAATATCTACAGGTTGACACATGAGACCATGAATCAACTGATATTTCCTGAACTGGAGAGGATTATTGAAACAGGCAGGTCAGGAGTCTATTATGAACAGGCATTCGCTAATCTGGTTAACCGAGGTTTACTCAGTTTTAATTCTGTCATGTTTCCAGCTGACAGATGGGCTGAGGTTGATGATGAAAATGATCTTGTACTGGCCAATGCTCTTTTTGGGTAAACGTCCCTGCCGTAATGCAGAATGCTCTTGTTAAAGAGATTTTAGTCAAACAGGGATTCAGAGGAACTCCCTTACCGAGCAGTCACTTGTCCGGAAGTCCCATTCCTTTACCGGAGTGCGCCAATCTTTACCATAGTGCTCTTCAAGGTAACCCGTATAATCTGCCGGGACCATATATTTACGATCATGAAAATCAATCATTGTGTGTTCTTCATAAAATCTTCGGGGCACTGACTTAAGGACAGGGGCTTTTATTCCGACAGTCCAGTAGTACTGGTCATCAATCAGCCTCTTAATAAAGATGTCAAGTATTACTCTTTTTGCAAACCCCCTGAAGGGATCCCTGTAGCTAACCTTGATGATCCTTGTTTCGCCCTTCCTGAAAAACTTCATATCGCGGTGATAATGCCTGATCCTTACTGTATATCCGGCCAGCCATAGTCTCCAGAGGTTACGAAGCAGCTTTTCTTCATACTGCCTGGTAATGGTAATATCCAGATCGTTGTCCCAGGGCAGGAAACGGTTCTCCCTTACAATGCCCAGCAGTGTCCCTGCCTCCAATATATATGGTATCCCTGCCTTATTAAGAGCCCGCGATACCCTTTTGAGCATTCTTTCTGCAATAATCGCATTTTTCCCTTCCAGTGTCCGGTTTCCGGCCATTATCTATCAGAATTAGATCTTCAGAAACTTCACCTGAAGAACAGCAAAAGTATAAAAAGTTATCTTATTAAGCTTTCCTTAAGTGTTCGTAATACAATTAATATTTTTATATTAGCAGGTCGATTAAAAGTGAGGGAAACTTTAGTTTTCATCATTTTCAACAAGGTAAAAATTTTTAGACGAATGAAAAAATTAGTAAGAAACAGTGCAGTGGTTATTCTGGCCATTCTGGCTTCAGGATGTGGAAACGGCACAAAAGAGGAGTATAAAATGAGTAAGGAATCATTTGGCAGTCTTGACGGCAAGGAAGTTGTACTTGTTACACTAACAAACAGACAGGGTAATACACTTAAGCTTACGAATTATGGAGCAACAGTTGTGTGGATAGATGTTCCGGACAGGGATGGGAATGTGGATAATATAACTTTTGGTTTTGAGGATCTGGAAGGTTATCTGAATGGTGATCCCTACTTTGGATCGATTGTAGGTCGCTATGCTAACCGCATTGCGGAGGGTAAATTTTCAATTGACGGTAAGGAGTATACCCTTGCAATCAATAATGATCCCAACACCCTGCACGGAGGTCCTGAAGGTTGGCACAGTGTAGTTTGGGATTATGAGATTGTTGAACCTGAGGAAGGTAATCCTGCAGTCCATTTCAGATACAAAAGCCCTGATATGGAAGAGGGTTATCCGGGCAATATGGAAGTGGAAGCCATTTATGAATGGACTGATGACAATGAGATGATTATCACCTACAGCGCCACCACCGACGCATCAACGGTATTCAACATCACCAACCATGCTTACTTTAATCTTAATGGTGCCGGCAGCGGTGATATCCTGGATCATGAGCTTACCATCAGGGCAGCTGCCTTTACCCCGGTAAATGAGACACTGATACCAACCGGAGAAATTATTCCGGTTGCAGGAACACCTTTTGATTTCACCTCTGCTCACAGGATAGGGGAGAGAATAGGCGAGGGCTATGACCAACTTGAGCTGGGATTGGGATATGACCACAATTTTGTACTTGATAACAATGAAAAAATAGATGCGGTTGTCTATTCTCCGAAAACCGGCAGGTATATGGAGGTTGAAACAGATCAGCCGGGGGTGCAGTTCTACTGCGGCAATTTCCTTGACGGAACCATGCGCGGACATGAAGGGAAAGTTTACAATTACAGGGGAGGCCTATGCCTTGAAACCCAGCATTTTCCTGACAGCCCGAATCAACCTGAGTTTCCGTCGACCCGACTCGATCCGGGTGATACCTTCAGGTCAGTTACCCTATACAGATTTGGTGTAAGGGAATAAACTTTGAATTTATTTCTGTCGTGAATTAATAATAGATAGGGCAGGTTAAAAGAAGTACATAAACAAGGGGAAGTGCTCAATAGCCCTTCCCCTTATTTTTTAATTGAAATGACCTTATCCTGGCAGGTATCTGAAAAAGAATACGGTAAATAACCCGTGATTTTTCTGAAAGGATTATGATTGAGTATCAGCATCAGAATCCTGATCCGGATATATCAGAATAACTGTTTGACACAAAGAGGTTAATTGTTAAAAATTCTAATAATGGTGTAATATTAACACTTTATATTTGACTATTGTTCTTTTAATTCATAGTTTTATATCGTTCATGACTGTAAAGGAGGATTTATTGTAATACGCAACTTCCTGATTAATATCGGTTTTATCATCTGGTTTTAGCGTTAAGGGAAATTTTTAGAATCAGAGTTTGCTTTGTGGTCGGGGTTTTAGGGTGAGGTTATTAGGGAATCTTTTTTTTATTGACTGATGCCGGGGTTTATTAGGTCGAATAGGGGGAGGACGGGAAGTTATCCGGTGTTCTATTTTATGAGTGGTTCAATATTGTTTCCCGGAATTGGTTAAAGTTGTTTTAGCGTTAATTAAAGTCATTTCGGCATAATTTTTCTGTTAAGGGAATAATAAAATGCAATTAATATAAGTGTATAAAACACACCAAAACTAAATCCTTAATTAAAACCCAAAATTATCATTATGAAAATGTTTTTTAAGAAAATCGGGTATGCCTTCAGGAGCCGGATGGCTCTTATTGCGGGTATGACCCTGATCTGTATGGGGTCGCTTACCGCAACTGCCCAGCAGAGACAGATTACCGGTACGGTTACCGGTACAGACGGTGTTCCGGTTGCCGGTGCCACCGTGATGATTGAAAATACCTTTACCGGAGTTAGCACCGATATTGATGGTAATTTTTCAATTGTTGTATCTCCATCAGACAGGAATCTGCTCGTCTCATTTGTTGGGATGAAACAGAAACGTGTTGAAATTACATCGGCTTTATTTTATCCTGTTGAGCTGGAGTTTGATGTTCTTGGACTTGAAGAGGTTGTTGTAGTTGGTTACGGAACCCAGAAGAAAGGGGACGTAACAAGTTCCATAGCATCTGTTAAATCAGAGAATTTTGTCAAGGGATCGGTAGTTGATGCTGCACAACTTATTCAGGGTAAGGTTGCCGGTCTGGCAGTTGTAATGTCAAACGGTGACCCAACTGCAGGTTCTCAGATAATGTTAAGGGGAACCAGTTCACTTAAGGGTGGTTCATCACCGCTGGTGCTTATTGACGGAGTCCCAGGTAGTTTAAGCACGGTTGCTCCGGAAGATATTGAGTCAATAGATGTCCTTAAGGATGGATCTGCGGCAGCAATTTACGGCACACGTGGCACCAACGGTGTTGTGATCATCACAACAAAGAGTAGTCAGTATGAGGCTCAGCCTACAATTGAATATTCGGGATATCTCTCCATCTCCAATATTGCGAATAACAGGAAGGCTGATTTTATGAATGCAGATGACCTGCGGGAAAAATGGGCCGAGGGATATTCATTTAACGGTGCCAATCTGCAGGATTTCGGTGAAGATACTGACTGGCTCGGTGAAATAACCCGGACAGGTGTTACTCAGTCGCACAATGTAAGTGTAAGAGGCGGAAGCAGCAACAGTAACTATGTTGCATCACTGAACTATAAGGATATTCAGGGGACTTTTATCGGAACAAACAACAATACCGTAACAGGACGTATAGATCTTAATCATATGATGTATGATGGTAAGATAAAAGTCAACCTATCAACTATAATGAGTGAGCAGAAATATGATGCCAAGGGTGACGGGTACGGATTCAACTCAATCGCATACAGGTACGCCCTCATACGGAACCCAACCGAACCTGTTTACGGAACAGACGGTGACAAGTGGTTTGAGAGAAATATCTATGTTTATGATAATCCGGTAGGATATATTGAGGAGACAATAGGTCAGAACCTTTATCGCAATATCAGATTATCGGCGAGTCTTACCTACTCACCAATGCCCGGACTTGATATCAAGGGTATGTTTTCCAAGCGCGGAAGTTCACAGATCAGGGGATACTATCAGACAAAGGATCATGTTTCAACAACCAAGCTTGGAAGGAACGGATATGCTTCCCGCGGGTCAAATGATTTTGTCAGTAATCTGGGGGAACTGACTGCTACATATCAGAAAACTATTGGAGATCACAGAATCAATGCCCTGGCAGGTTACAGTTACGAGGATGAGGTGAGTGAAGGTTTCTGGATGCAGAACTGGGACTTCCCAACAGATGCATTTACATATAATAATATGGGAACAGGATTTGCGCTGACAAGGGGAGAGGCTCCTCACAGCAGTTCAAAGAGCAGTGAGAAGCTTATAGGATTCTTTACAAGGGTCAGCTACAGCTATGCAGACAAGTATATGGCAATGATAAGTATGAGGCGAGAGGGTTCATCCAAGTTTGGAGAAGATAATAAGTGGGGTAACTTTCCGGGAATCTCTGTTGGATGGAACATCGACAGGGAGAATTTTATGGAGAATGTTTCGGTTATCAGCCTCCTGAAACTGAGAGCAGGATTTGGTATAACAGGTATCAATATCCTGGGCCCCTACCAGTCGCTTAGTAGTCTAGACTACTCCAGATCCAACGCCATGCTTTACAACGGAACATGGGTATATGGACTTACACCGGTCAGAAACCCGAATCCCAATTTGAAGTGGGAGAAGAAGGAGGAGTATAATCTGGGCCTCGACTGGTCGCTTACAGGCGGAAGAATTGGTGGTTCATTTGATCTCTATACCAGATTGACCAAGGATATGTTGTGGGACTACTCTGTACCTGTTCCTCCATATCTGTATGGAACCATGACCGCCAATGTTGGTGAAATTAAAAATAACGGATTTGAGGCCCTGATTAATGTAATACCGGTTCAGACACCAAATTTCAGATGGAATGCAGATTTTACCTATTCCACTAACAAAAACCAGCTTGTGTCACTTAACAATGATCAGTTCCAGACTACCAATGACTTTTTCTATGCAGGACATACAGGAGAGCCTATTCAGACATCCACACACCGTGTAGATATTGGTGGTCCAATCGGTAATTTCTGGGGTCTAAAGGTTGTTGATATTGATGATAACGGAATCTGGATCGTTGAAACTCCGGAGGGAGAACTGATATCGGCTCTGGATGCTTCTGATGCAGATAAGCAGGTTCTTGGAAACGGACTTCCCAAGCACTACCTGAGCTGGAGCAACACCATTAACTTTAAGGGGTTTGACCTTAATGTAAATATGAGGGGTGCCTTTGGATTCCAGATACTGAACTTCCAGAGGATGTATTATGAAAATCCAACTATCAACTACAACGTTCTGAATTCTGCATTCGACCTTGTCTATGATAAGGCAGTTCTTCAGGATGTACAGAGATTTGTAAGTTATTATGTTGAGGATGGAGACTACTGGAAGATTGATAATGTGACACTGGGTTATTCTTTTGATATGGAGAGAGTAGCTTCAATTAAGAACCTGAGAGTATATTTTTCAGGGATGAATCTTGCCGTACTTACAGGATACAAAGGGATGGATCCTGAAGTGAATATGAGAGGGCTTAGTCCGGGTATGGACAGCAGGGATAAATATCCTACGGTAACCAGCCATACCTTCGGAGTTAATATGACATTTTAATACTGATGATTAATATGAGAACTATAAAATATATTACTGCAACACTGATACTGTCTGTCGCTATTGTTTTCAGCGGCTGTACTGATCTCAGTGAGACTGTCTATGATGAGGTAACTCAGGACAGTTTTAATCCAACACCCGGTGACCTGGCTGCTCTTATAGCAACAGGCTATTCACCGCTTCGCTATATCATGGGCTGGCAGGGACTGTTTGACCTTCAGGAGGAACCGGCCGATGTTATGATAACACCTACCCGTCCCAATGGCTGGGACGATGGTGGAACTTACAAGAGGATGCACTGGCATACATGGAATACGCAGCAGTGGCAACCAAGAAATACCTGGAGAACATGTTACAACGGTATTAATAAGATCAACCTGGTGATTAAGCAGATAAATGAGGGTCTCGTTCCTGTTGCAGAGGAACTTAAGCCTGGTTTTCTTGCTGAACTAAGGGCGTTAAGAGCTCTCTGGTATTCAATACTGGTTGATACACACGGAAATGTTCCTGTCATTACTTCATTCTCGGATGAGATTCCTGAACAGAAAACCAGGGTTGAGGTTTACAATTTTATTATTGACGAACTAACAGATAATGAGGTTATTGACAATCTTACTGCTGAAGTTTCTCCTACAACCTATGGTAGAGTAACAAAGTGGGTCGCATATACCCTGCTTGCAAGGATGTATCTCAATGCAGAAGTCTACAGTGGTACTGCCCACTGGCAGGATTGCATTGATGCATGTGACCTTGTTATAGACGGCACCAAGTTTATTCTTGAATCTGACTATAAAAACAATTTTGTGGTAAATAATGAGGGCTCGGGTGAGATCATTTTTGCTGTACCTTATGATGATATCTACGCAAGACAGTGGAATCAGCATATGAAAACCCTTGCCGTTCAGAGTAGGGAGGTATTTGCAATGGAGGCCACACCATGGGGAGGAAGCGCTGCAAATCCCCAGTTTATTGATACATACCACCCTGGAGATAAGAGACTTGCCGATACATGGTTAAAGGGACAGCAGTTTACACCTTCAGGTGACTCTGTTTATGTGATTATGCCTGACAAACCACTCAATTTCACAAAGGAGCTTCAGAGCCTTTTCTGGACAGAGGAGTACGAGGGATATCGTAATGGAAAATATGAGATTGTAATAGGCTGTAAGTCTTCAATGAGTAATGACTTCCCATACTTCAGATATGCAGATGTACTGATGATGAAGGCGGAGAGTATGATGAGGCTCGGGATGGAGGATCTTGCTGCAGATATTGTCAGCGAGGTAAGACTAAGGGCGTTTGATAATCCTCTGGATGCTGAAGTTACAGGTGCTGAGCTTATCGGTGATACAGGCTTTGAGAAGGGGACTATAGATGAGGATGGAAATATTGATCAGCCCGGAAACCAGTCGCCACTTCAGTACGGAAGATTCCTGGATGAACTTGGATGGGAATTTGCATGCGAGGCCAGAAGAAGAACCGATCTTATCCGATTTGGTAAATTCACTACCTATAACTGGTACAACCATGAACCTGTTGGAGACCATACTGTACTCTTTCCCATAGGAGAGGCCGAGATGAATACAAACCCGAATCTGACTCAGAACCCGGGGTATAATTAATGTTTTCCTGAAAATATATTTTAAATCTGATTATGTATTCAATAAAAAGACCGGGTATTTTCCCGGTTTTTTTATTGG
>JAIVHO010000076.1 GCA_020201035.1 Bacteroidales bacterium | reverse complement strand
GCAAAAGGTTGACTTCACCACCTACTCCCTGAAGGTAAAAAGCGGGGAAGGTATGGTTCCTGTATCACAGGGCAGGATGACAAAAGATGGTGACAATTATCTCTTCAGGGGAGAAAATCCTCTCACCGGCCTTACGGTTGCGATAGGTAATTATCAGACCGACTCCCTTAAAGCCGGAGACATAACTTATTCAGCATGGTACTTTCCGGGGCATGACTACTTCAGGGATAATTTTACAGAGCTGTCAGACACTATTGAAATGGTAGTGAAAGGTGTAATGGATGAACTGGCTGTTTCTTTCAGCTCAGATTACCCATTTAATTCACTGAAACTGGTTGAAGTACCGGTTCACTTCAGGACATACCCCAAAAAGAGTACTCAGACAATGGCTGAGGTACAGCCTGCAATGATACTGCTGCCTGAGAAAATGGCAACAATCAATAACTCCGGATTCAGCGAGACAATGAAGCGGCAGCAGCGAATGATGGAACGCAACAATCAGGTTATTACTGAGAAAGAGTTGCAGGTAAGAGTCCTTAATCAGTTTATCAGAAGTACATTTATTTCAAGCAATGATTTCAGGTTCAGGAGCGGACAGGCAATATCCGAGCCGGGCCGTTTCCTGCTGGGACCTAGCTTCTACTACTTTAAAAATAACTTCTACTCTGACAACTACCCGGTAATCAATTCTGTATTTGAGACCCACCTTCAGAAGGTTGACAATATGGGACGTAACATGGCAAGAGGGTTTCTGGGAGGCCTTTCAGAGGGTGACAAGGCAAACACTATCCTGAAGGAGATATCTCTTGAGGATCTGCTGGCCACCAATCCGTCCAATGATACCCTCCGGATTGTAATGACAGTGAAGGGCGATTACCTCTTTTCACTTATGAGGTACCATGCAGGTGTTACCCGTTTTAACACATGGTTTAAGAAGTATATTGAGGAAAACAGGTTCACCAGCATCAGTCTGGAGCAGTTTAACCGAGATCTCGCAGCAGAGTTTGAATTTAACCTTGAACCGCTTATGGATGAATGGTTCAGGACTTCCGGACAACCCGGATTCCTCTTCACAGATATTAAGGCTGAGGAGATTGTTGTTGATAACCGAACCCGGTACCTCGTATCATTTGTGGCTTCCAACCCTGAAGAGACTGGTGGCCTTTTTAATGTGATTATCAGGAGCGGAGGACCAGGCATGGGAGGCGGCAGAGGCGGCGGAGGTGCCAATGTATCAATTCAGATGGGCGTCGGTGGAAGAGGCAATATTACAGCAATGGGAATGCAGGGGCGGGGAATGCAGACTGATGAAATTGACCGTATAGTATGGCTGGGGCCCGGAGAAGCCAAAAGGGTCTCCATTATAAAAGACGGAGCTCCCAGAGGTATTGGGATCAATACTATCTTTTCACTCAATAACCCCGGAGAGATAAACTTTCCGTTCCCTGAAGTTACAAAGAGCAAAAAAAGTTTAATTACCGAAGGTGAGGAACTCCTTGAATCTATCCCTCCATACTGGGAGGAGAACGAGATTATTGTTGATAATGAAGACCCCGGCTTCAGGGTTTATGAGCAGGAATCTTCGTCACGACTCAAGGAGTGGCTCAATATTACACGGGACAAAGGGAATGAATACAGCGAAGCAATGATATGGTGGGCGCCCGAACACTGGCAGAAGACCGTGCAGGGTAACTATTACGGAAGGTATGTAAAATCGGCAACCTATACCAGAAGCGGTGATGGCGAAAGGCACGTTACCTGGACCGCCCCTATTGAAAATCCTGGCTACTACGACGTTTATACTTACATCGGGAAAACCGGTGGCGGCAGAATGATGATGTTCACCCGGGGCCGTGATCAGGGCAATGATACCGAATACCACTATACAGTGTCACATGATGATGGTGACGATGAGATTAGTATTGACTATGAAACCGCCGATAACGGTTGGAATCTGCTGGGCTCCTTTTACCTCTCTCCTGATTCAGCCCGGGTAAAACTGTCACGCACAGCAGGGGCTTACCCTTGATTCAGCAATGGAGATAGCAGAAGAGAGCAGCCCCACCCTTAAGCGATCCCGGATCAGTCTTGACAGAAGCAGGGAGAACCTGAATGCGCAAAGAGCGTCACTCAAATCAAACTTCTCACTCTCAATTAATCCCTTTGAGTACTCACATAACAGGGAATTCCTTGATTTTGCCTCCGAATGGAATACCAGGGAAACCGTCAGAAGCTCAGGCGCCTTCACAGTAGCCCAGCCTATTGTTGCTACCGATGCAAGGGTCTCGCTTACCAACAGGCTATCATGGCAGAACTCCTACAGCGAGTATAATGATACCCGTACCACTGGCTTCAACAACAACCTATACCTGAGCCTTAACCAGCCTCTTTTCACATACAACCGAACCAAAATGCAGCTAAAAGAGCTGGAACTGGCCCTGGAAAATTCCCAGCTGAACTATGCCATCCAGAGACTCTCGATGGAAAGACAGGTGGCACAATATTTCTATAATGTATACCAGAAACAGGAGAGTCTGCAGATTGCCGATGAAGCATATAAGAATATGCAGAACAGCTACACTATTATCATGAATAAGGTTGATGCAGGATTGTCGGCAAGGGAGGAACTATTCCAGGCCGAACTCAACCTTGCCACCTCCCGCTCCGATTATGAGAATAGTCTGGTAGATCTTGAGAATGCCAGGGATGATCTTAAGATGCTTATAGGGATGAGCCTTTTTGATGATATTATTGTTCTGCCAAATATTGAAGTGGACACTATAGATATTGACATTACATTTGCAATTGACCAGGGTCTGGCAAACAGGATGGAACTCAGGCAGCGCCAGATAGATATCGAATCATCCCGCTTCAGCCTTATACAGACGCAGGCACTTAACGAGTTTAAAGGCGAGCTTAACCTTTCAGTAGGGCTTTTTGGCGACAATGAAACCTTCTCCAAAATTTATAATACTCCTACTGACAATCAGGATGTATCGGTCTCCTTTACCATTCCGCTGTGGGACTGGGGAGAGAAGGAATCCAGAATAAGAGCAGCTGAGCTCGCGATAGAGTCGCAGGAGATTAATTTTGAGGATGAAAAAAACAATATTGTCATTAATGTAAGGAAAGTATACCGTAATCTCCAGAACCTTAAAAATCAGATTGAGATAGCAAGGCAGAGCGTGGATAATGCTCAGCTTACCTATGAACTAAATCTGGAGAAATATGAAAACGGTGACCTTACAGGGATGGATCTGAATATTTACCAGAACCAGCTTTCGGAGAAAAAACTGGCGTTCACAAACTCACTAATATCATACAGGCTCGAATTACTGAATATGAAAATTCAGACACTGTACGATTTTGA
>JAIVHO010000049.1:2920-35040 GCA_020201035.1 Bacteroidales bacterium | reverse complement strand
GCAATTGCCCTTTGGATTACAGGGTGATAGGTAATGTATTTGTGATCTTTGAAAGAACGGGGAGTGCATCACGGCCCCTCTATATTGTTGCGGGAAGGGTACGCGACAGACAAACAGGGGAGTCACTGCCCTTTTCACATATCAATACAGAGGGGAAATGGATAGTCACCGATTTTATGGGTCAGTTTTCCTTAACCACAAGGAGTGAGCCTCCCTATAGTATATCAGTATCATATCTGGGGTATCATAATCTTGATACTATGCTGCAGGGGAGCAGCGACCTTGACCTATTGCTTGACCCTCAGAATATAGCTATTGAGGAGGTGGTTGTCAGAAGCGGCATAGCATCCATGTCGGTGCAGGGAAATCAGGATGCCGGTGAATTAAAGCTCAACCATATAGTGGCCAGGTATCTCCCTGGTAACGGTGATAACTCGGTATTTAACCTGTTGAGACTTCAGCCGGGGATCACTGCTTCAGGTGAACTGTCAAATGATCTGATAATATGGGGTAGCTATGAAGGTCAGAGCCGGCTTCTCTTTGACAGGTTTACCATTTTCGGACTTAAAAACTTTAATGAAAACATCAGCTCTGTTAACCCGTTTATGGCAAAGGATATAAGAGTGCTGAAAGGAGGATATGACTCCTATTATGGCGGCAGGGTAGGTGGAATAGTGGATATAACGGGTGTAGAGGGAGCAAGGGAGTCACCTGATGTAAAACTGATGGTAAACAACCTTACCCTGAACGGCTATCTTAGTGTGCCTGTGGGGAACAGCCACTCTGTGGCCATGGCATTCAGGCAGACATATTATGATCTCTACAGCTCTTCAACACTGTCAATGATAACAGAAAGGGGACCGGGAAGCAAGTCTGTAGGCGGCTTTACGGGGCTAACCGTTCAACCCGATTACCTGTTCCGGGATTTCAACCTGAAAGTTTCAGGTGATCCGGGAAATAACTTTAACTGGTATCTCAGTTTATATGCCGGTGGTGATAACTTCTCCTACAGGGCCACGCAGGAGAGCATGTTCAATATCACAACAGCATCAGAGGCAGAAGAGAGCCTGCAGCATGGAGCCTCACTCTATGCCGGCACCAGGTGGGGGAGAGGGCATATTACCAGGGCTACCGTTTCATACTCAGGGTTAAATGCCGTAACGTCTGATTTCAGAAGTGTGGAAAGGCTTATTCCGCCAGGAGGTAACGGAGGAGCGATAGGTTCAGGTACAGGCTATATATTTGACTACGGAACTGCAACAGCCCTCGCTGAATCAGAGGTAAGGATTGATAATACTTTTAATATTCCTGGAATCCATTCGCTGGAAGCAGGGGCGGGAGTTACATTTAATACTCTTGACTTCAGGGAGGATACAGCGGGGGTTACAATCAGTGGTCAGCCTGACCATAACCTGATATCATCATTCTATTTAACGGATATTATTACCCCGGCCGAAGGGATTGTTGTAAAGCCCGGTCTGCGGGTTGATCATTCCGGCTTAATGGGAAAGATATTTTTTCAGCCCAGAGTATCCTTTAAGTGGCGGTTTGCGGGCAATTTTGGTTTTAATCTTGCGGCGGGCCGGTATACTCAGTTTATGGCACCCGCATCATCTCTTGATGAGAGCGGAAACCTGAGGTATCTGTGGACCATTGCTGATGATCATGAGGTTAAGGTACTGTCTTCAAACCATTATCTGGCTGGAGTAAGTTACAATTCATCTTCATTTATGGTGTCTGCTGAAGGATATTATAAAACGATAAACGGAATAACAAGATATCTTCAGGAGGATGGTGCGCGTGAAGCTTACACAGGAGAGGGCAGGAGTTATGGTGCAGATCTCTCAGCCCGGATCGATATACTGAAACATCAGTTATGGCTTTCCTATTCACTTGGCAGGTCAACGGAATATTTCCCCTGGTTTGAGGATGATATTTTCAGAAGCGCACTCCATGATCAGAGGCACGAACTGAAGATTGCACTCCTTGCCGATATTGACCCGCTATATTTGAGTGGCAGCTGGGTTTATGGTTCCGGATTTCTCTATCCCTATCTTTCAGAAGATGGTGATCCCCTGGTTATACCGTATAACAGATTGGATATGTCAGTGATGTACAGGTTGTCACGGGATAAATACAGGTTTGATGCCGGACTCTCTCTTCTGAATATTTTTGATACGGAAAACATTAAATATTCTAACCTTACCCTTGTGGATACAGGGGAAACGGATCCGCTGGGCATCCATGCCGAGGCCCTGCCACGGACACTGGCTCTTTTTATCCTGTTTTCGTTTTAAGGCAGTGGAATAGATATTATCTCAGTGATATTGATATCGGTTCAGTGATATTGATATCAGCTCACTGATCAATTCATAATTATAACCATTCCGCCACCGCCACCACCGCCAAACCTCGGGTTAACAACATTGTTGTATATTGAGCCAAAGGTGTATGAAAAGCCAAAATGGGTAAAGTAGTTGTAGCTTGTTGCAAGCTCACGTCTTCTTAGCAGGATCTCTTCTGATGAAGCTCCTCCCTTGACAAGGGATATCTGGTTATGAACAAAAGCGTAACTCCCTCCGAAGTTAATGCTCAGCCCTTTTGCTACCCTCCAGTTGAGAGAACCAAATACTGATAAACGGTTTTCTGAGAAGTCTCGCAGAAAATTGGACCATGATACCGACATATCAATGCTTCCCCATTTTTGTATTACTTCATATGAGCCGCTCAGGCTATGAACCATCAGTCCTTCAGATGTTTTATTGAATATGGTTGTGTCAGTATAGTTATTATAATTATAACCTATAGAGTAGAGTATTCTTAACTGGCGACGGTTTGATTCAGAATATGGGTAGATATCATATTCAATACCTGGCATAATACTAACACTCAGATCATAATTGCTATAGGTTGAGGAGCTTACAGACCCGCTTCCCCCATAGGACCAGTGTTCATTAATGCTTTTTACAATCAGGGCGTTCACGTTGGCGGTGTTAGTATTACTAGTGTAGATGTCATCCCCAATCTCATACTCGCTCATTCTCCTGGAGTACCGGCTGTTGATATTGATCTTCCAGTCGGATGTAACCCTGTTAGCTGAAAAATTCCCGGATATATTGGACGATTTATAGGATGACTCCCCGTTAAGCATTCCGTTCATTCCTGCCCTGAAGACCCAGCTGTTCCATTTATCGGATGATACCTCCTGTTGTATAGGCTGAGAGAAATTGATATCTATATAATCTGAGAGAGGCGTTTTCATAATATACCTTATAAGGCCCATTTTAAGAAGTTGGGCTTCCCTCTCCCTGATCTGCTCATAGGTCTCATCAGGAGAGGTGCTGAAGCTTATGGTATCCCTCATTCCGCCGCACTTCCCTGTTCCTTCAAGGAAAAAGGTTCTCTCACTGCCTCCTGATCCGGTTCCTTCAAGGGTTTTGATAATAATAAGATCAGCCACCATTCGGTCTCGTACGTAATTCACAAAAGGGATCTGCTCCTTGATATAGTCAGATGCTTCCATATATACATTCAGTGCATCCTTGCGAAGAGTGTCTTTCTCTGAAGTAACCGGTTGCTGACCGGAAGAGTAAATTGAGATTAGCACCATTGCAATTGTTAGCAGGGTTGTTTTCATGGGTAGTTAAAGGTTTTTGATTCAGGTTTGCATTTCAGTAGTTCTCTTATTTCCCAAATTTGTTCAGGAAAACAGAGCATTCCAAAAATAACAAACATATTGGAAGCATATTTATTGCGTTATGTGTTTAACAATACAATAACATTTGCTCATTCATATGATATAAAAAGAGGAGGGCGGAACTTTTAACGGCACCGCCCTCCTGATGAACGTGTCAGGTATATATAACAGGAATCATTTCGCTTCTTCAAGACCTCCTTCCACTACCCTCCAGTATCTTCCGCCGGTCTGCCATGAGTAGACCCCTTTACCCTGTCTTTCATCAAGGATCTCCTCAATATCTTCGTCAATATATATTATCATTCCTTCAGGTACGTATACCCTGACCCTCAGGTTGGCTCCTGACCATCTGTTGCCTGCCGGAATGGTAAAGTAATTATCCAGTCCAACACTGTTGCCATTAATGTTGTAGCCATACTGAAGATCATCAGCTTTTTTGGAAGCTTCAACCCGGGATTTGCCCTGTGAGTACTTAACTATTTGAATATAAGGCGCATTTTCATCAAGGGTCCTGAATGTAACCTCCGGCGTTCCGTAGATGGTCTTGTCCTCTTCATTGAGGTAAAGGGTAAGGTTATCCTCAAAGGGTACAGTGAGCCGACGGTCGAAATCGGACTCGGTGAGGGTTCTGCTCCCTGAAATTATAAGTGTATCTGTTGTTGGTATTGCCATCTGTTCATATGTTCTGCCGGTGTTCGCAAAACTTACACCCTCGCTGAACATGAATATTACCAGCGTTGCGCAGGCAAGAATCCATACAGAGAACATTATTACGTTCAGGATAAGATCCCTTGCCCTGAATTGAAACACCATCCTGATTCCCCAGTATATCATTCCCGCCAGGGGAAGTATAACAACCAGACTCATAAGTAACATCATCACGGGAACAAGCGTTGGTGTTACAACGAATGTAAGAAGGTCAACCAGATTGAAAAACTCAACGTTGCTGAACGGTCCTCCGGTAACAGGGAAGTCAAGAAAGGCGATAATAATATAACTTATCAGTAGTCCGAATCCCGTCAGTACAAGAGTTACACCGAAAATGGCCAGAATCACACGAAGGAATACGATAATGATGCGGCCGAGTACGGTGAAAAGATCATTAACGGCGTTGCCTGCCGGACTGCCTTCTCCTGTTCTGCGGTTATCTGAAGCAGAAACTCTCCCGGTGGTTACTGCTCCCCTTCCTGATCCTGCAGAGGCTCTTGAGTACCCGACTGTGGAACGCGGAAGAACAATCCACAATACTGCATAAATTACAAGTCCTGAAAGGTAAAACAGGGTAAACAGAATAAAGATAATCCTAATCCATATAGTGTCTATTCTGAAATAGTTGCCAAGACCCGAACAAACACCTCCCAGTATTGAATTTTCCGAATCACGGGTAAGTTTTCTCTCCTTAGTGCTTCTGTACATCTGAGAGGCGTCACCGCTCTCAAGTCCGTCAGCTATATCATCAGCTGATCCCATAGTGGAGATCATCTCCTCAACCTCCTCCTTTGAGATAACACCCGTTTTCCATGAGGCTCCCGATTGAAAAATTTCAGCAATACGGGCTTCAATATCATCGATCATCTCACTGCCGTCGGGAAAATTCTTCAGACGGCTGGTAACTGACTGCAGATACTCTCTCAGTAGTTCGTATCCATCCTCACTGATTTGAAAAATCGTACCTGCAATGTTTATTTTTATTGTCTTCTCCATTTGATATGATCTTTTTAATTACTTTTTACCACGGATGATATTGACCGATTCAACCAGTTCATCCCATGAGTTGTCAAGTTCGGCAAGGTATTCTTTCCCCTGCGCCGTTAGTTCATAATATTTGCGGGGCGGACCCTGGGGGGACTCTTCCCAACGGTAACTTAGCAATCCGGCATTCTTCTGCCGGGTCAGCAAAGGATAAAGAGTTCCCTCAACCACTATCACACGGGCCTCCTTGAGCCGGTTAATGATGTCACTGGCATAGCATGAATTCCCCGATATAACCGAGAGAATGCAATACTCCAGTATCCCTTTGCGCATCTGTGCTTTATTATTTTCAACATTCATACCTTTTGTTTTTGTATTATTCTATCTGATTGTTGGGAGAACACTTCCCCCGAAGGCCTGCTACAGGTTCATATTTTTCTTAACATTTTCAAACTCCTCCTTTACAGAGTCTGTAATGTTGTGAATGTTTACCGGCTTGCCGCGCATCTCAATCTTCTGAGCCGTGGTACGGGCTTCCGGTAGTACTATCCAGAGCACAATATATACCAGTACTCCCAGTCCGCCCGGAAGAGAGAGCAGTATGAATATTACCCTGACAATCCATGGGTCAAGCCGCCAGTAGGCACCTACACCGGAGCATACCCCGGCAATTATACGCTTGTCAGGGTCGCGGTACATACGGTGATATCCTGAGGATGAAACAGCTTCATGGCTGCTCCAGTCTGACTCACCCCCGATATCTTCAGGAGTGCCCAGTATTGATATCACCTCCCTTACATCATTAATTGTAATAACCTGCTTGTAATCGTTAACCCTCGCTTTCAGCAACTCTGCCATCCTTGCTTCAATGTCAGTCATAATTTCGGCCAGACTCTCTTCTCCGGCAAAGTGGCGCTCCAGACTCCTTAGATAGAGTTTGAGTTCACTGTAGGCATCTTCATCAATATGGAATGCTATTCCGCCAATATTAATGCTTACTGTAATTTTCATTTTTTATTATTTTATATAATACCTGTTAATGCAATGTAACTTGTCATCGCAAAGATATATAAATATATTAGTACCATGCAATACATAGTAGTATATTTTTTAAATGTTTTTTGTTAATATTTTGTAAGTGACAGATATACAGAATTATAAAATCAATATAAATTTGCTTTCAGATCCCTGCAATGATAAAACTGGTGTGATCTGGGATTGCTTAGTAATATAAATTATCTTTATAGCTTACCAGTTTACCCCTGAAATCCGGAGCCGGATTTGGGATACCTGGGATAAAACACGGGACGCCGGTAATATTGGTTTACAAATAGGAAAACCGGTTGGAGAATTGTTTCCTGGGTTCCGAATATCACAACCCCGATATCGTTGAGGATGGGTTACATATCAGCAAACAGAAGCAGTGCGGAAGTTCTTGAGATTACCCACGGTATAAAGCTTAAAAAGGTTAATCAGACAGAAATTGATAGGAGTCAGATTTACGGGTACCCAAAACCAAATCTGGCAAAATGATAAAGAGGGGTTCAATGGCCGGTAAGAAGCAGTATCTGGTTACGGGTTTTCAGGATAAAAATTGTTTCTTTAGTGATAATTGATAACGATACAGAAAAATAAAAAGCTTAATTAATGAAGGAGAGTTATAATTGGGGAATACTTGCTCCGGGAAAAATTGCCGGGAAGTTTGCATCTGATCTGGCATCTGTTAACGGTGCAAACCTTTATGCAGTCGGTTCCCGTTCGGCTGACAGGGCTGAAGAGTTTGCAAAAAAGTATGGATTCCAAAAGAGTTACGGCAGTTACGAAGAATTGCTGTCAGACCCGGACCTGGACATTGTTTATATTGCTTCACCCCATTCGCATCATTACAGGCATACAATGATGGCCCTTGAGGCTGGCAGGAATGTATTGTGTGAAAAAGCATTTTCCCATAACAGAATAGAAGTAGAGGAAATGATAGAAAAGGCATCTGCCGGGAGCCTCTTTTTGATGGAAGCTCTCTGGCCGCCTTTTCAGCCTTCATACCGGATGGCTCGCGATGTTATTGAATCCGGTGAGCTGGGGGAGATAGTTCATCTACGTTCTCATTTTGCCTTTGTGGCTCCTTATGATCCTGAAGGGAGGCTATATAATCCTGAACTTGCCGGTGGTGCACTTCTGGATATAGGTATATATCCTGTAATGGATGCTCTCTCCTTTATGGGTGTTCCGAAGCTGATCAGTGCGGTTGCCGGAATCGCTCCTACGGGTGTTGATCATACAATTGATATCAGGTTTGATTACGGGAATGGAAGAACAGCCTCCCTTTATGCTTCAATACAGAGTTGGGGAGGTACAGCAACGGAAATATTCTGTACGAAAGGAAAGATTCTTCTGGAGCGGGGCACCGGTAAGGGCCAGATCTGTCAAATAAGCAGAGAGGGTAAGGAAACGGTAACAGAGAGATGGGATACAGCGACAAACGGATTTGAGCACGAGGCAGCTGAGGTTATGAAATCAATAGGGGAGAGAAGATGTCAGAGCAGTGTGGTACCCTGGTCGTTCAGTATAGATCTGATAACCATTCTCGATAGTGTGAGGGGAAAAATCGGGCTGATATATCCGGGGGAGCTCAAAAAATAAAATTCAGGTTTAATGATATATTCCGGAAATCTTTTAAAAATGAAAAGTCTCCTTAATGATAAGGTTATAGGTTTTTCCGGGATAATGCAGGGCATAAGGGGACAGTACTGGATATTTGAAGGGGGCGATGTTATCAATATCAGAAAGTACGGAGGATACCTGGTTGATATAGAGGTTGAAGAATTCCGGGGAATCTGAGATTGTCAGGCGAAATAAAATAACTACCGGCTGGCTTAAATGAATAACAGCTGAATAATAAAATAAATATGAGGCAAAATCTTGAGAATATACCAGATGAACTGTTTAAACGGAAGATGCTTCTCAGCATGATTGTGCCACTGTTTATGGTTATCCTGCTCTGGATTGTCCTTTTTATTGAATGGTCGCTTGATATTTCACTCAGCAGACTTGGGATATGGCCGCTTGAGCTCCGTGGACTGCCAGGGATTCTGCTATCCCCTCTCCTCCATGCAGATGCCGGTCATCTCTTTAATAATACCATTCCGCTTCTGGTTCTTGGTACCGCACTATTCTATTTCTACTCAGACGTGGCTCCCAGGGTACTGGCTTACATCTGGATTGCTACCGGGGTGCTGGTCTGGATTACAGCACGACCGGCCTGGCATATAGGCGCTTCCGGTGTGGTTTATGGGCTGGCTTCATTTCTCTTTGTGAGTGGTATGATCAGGCGTTACTTCAGGCTTATGGCTCTCTCTCTGCTTATCGTCTTTCTTTACGGAAGCATGGTATGGGGTATGTTCCCTTTTATTGGCAGTACAATCTCATATGAGTCGCATATGCTCGGAGCCGTCACAGGAGTGATCCTTGCCCTGTGGTATCGTAATGAAGGTCCTCAGAGGCCGGTCCCCGAATGGATGAATGAAACTGATGAGGAGATTTATCAGAATCAGGAGGGGAATAGTATTGATGACAATAGTGACATCTCATTCGGGGAAACGGATAACAGATAAGGTGAAAAGTATATCATAATAAGTTATACAGATTTAAATAATCATCAAATCCCTCTTTTTTGAAACGATATTCTGGAGTAACTTGTAGCCATTATTGGGTTCTAACCTTGTTAAACATAGAAAACAGATGCTTAAGTTGGATTTATTCACGACTGAGGGAGAGCACCCGTACAAAACAGGCAGCTTAAGGCATGGAATCTGGGATAGTTTTTCGGCACCATTGCTTGTTGCACTTCTGTTTATAACGGCACCGCTTTCCGGCCAGCAGAATGATAATGTAACGGATTATATCTCTTCCATAGATACGGTTGTCTACACCCTCGATGATAATCTTAACCTGTTCAGCAGCCACGAAGTACTTGATATCAATCTGGAACTTGACCTGACAGCATTTCTGTCGGACCGATTTGCAGAAGAGTATTTTGAAGGAAAAATAACTTTGCAGCCTGGAACTCCTGATGCCCGCACTTCAGAGCTGAGGTTGAAGGCAAGGGGCAACAGGAGACTTGAATTATGTCCGTTCCCGCCAATACGGCTCAATTTCAGGATGAAAGGAGAGGAGGGAGATGATATAGTTACCAATTTGAAACTGGTAAGCCATTGTAACACTGCACGTCAGTTTGAGTTGTACCTTTTCAGGGAGTATATGGCCTACCGGATGTATAATGTAATTACCGATGAGAGTTTCAGGGTGCGACTTCTAAGGATAAACTATATTGATACCGGTGAAAAGAAACTGAGCCAGGTGCGTTATGCATTTGTAATTGAACCTACGGAAATGTTTGCAAGACGGAAAGGAATGGTTGAGATAGATAACGTGCTGGTGCGTCCTGATCAAATTGAGCCCGGGGCATTCGACAGGGTCGCGCTATTTCAGTATATGATAGGGAATGATGACTGGTACCTTGCCAATCTGCATAATCTTAAAGTGTTTGCCCATGTGGGTGGTCCGGGATCGTTACCTGTAGTAGTTCCTTACGACTTTGATTATTCAGGATTTGTAAATACCCATTATGCAGTGCCAAACCCTGAACATAATATCTCTTCTGTACATGAGGTTTCTTAGCCTCTTCCTGTTGGTTGCACCGGAAGCAGCCGGACAGCACCGGATTAAATCTGATGGATCAGTTTTTTTGCAGGACCCGGAGAGAACAGAATGGGGCCTTTTCACCGGTGATGAGATGATAGAGGTTTCATTGACATTTGATATTACAACCTTTCTGGACGAGAAGCCGGCAGAAGAGTATCTCAGTGCAGCGATGGTTCTTAACAGCGGGAGACCTGACTCCCTTCAGCTCAGCATTCAGCTCAGGGCCAGAGGAAATTATCGCTATCGAAATTGTCCCTTTCCCCCGATCAGGTTAAACCTGGCAAAAGCCAGCACTCCATATAGTGACCTGGCAGAGATGGACAACCTTAAGATGGTAACACATTGCAGGGATGATGAAGAGTACATGATTTATATACTCAGGGAATACCTGATTTACAGGATGTATAATATTATTACTGAAAATAGTTTCAGGGTAAGGCTGCTCAGGGTTCACTATAATGACACCGGATCAGGGGGAGACAGTTTTACATCTCTGGCCTTTGTAATTGAGCCGGTTGATGTTATCGAGAAGAGGCTTAAATTGGCAGAGAGAGAGGAGGAGGGGGTAAAACTTGATATGCTAAACCCACAAAACAGCAACCGTCTTACCATGTTCCAGTTTATGATCGCCAATACTGACTGGTTCGTGCATACTACTCATAATATTAAATTGTTTAAACCGTCTGATGAACATCCTGAAAATTACTATATTGCAATACCGTACGATTTTGATTACAGCGGGTTTGTAAATGCTATGTATGCCCTTCCGCGGCCCGGAATGAATATTGAAGAGCTGCGGGAAAGAACTTTTGCCGGATTGTGTACTACGGACGATGAAGTGCAGCAGATACTGGATGAGTTTAAAACTCACAGAAAAGATTTGCTTAATGAGATCAGCAACCTGAAGCAACTTGATGCAAGACACAGGATTGATCTGAAACGGTTTGTCAGAAGTTTCTATTCACTTTACCACGGTGACAAAATAGTTGAAATAATCAAGGAGACCTGTATCGACCAGGAAGACATAGCTAATTAAGAAATTACATAATGAACTACCTTATTACTACCTCCCAGTTGCTTGGTATCGAAATGGAGGGCACAACCGGATTTATTGTCAGATTTCTGCTTAATTTGATTACTCTGTTTATTCTTATCAGGGTTCTCTATTATGGTTATCGCCGTGAAGGAGTGCCTGAATTCCTGTTCTCCTTTTTTCTGCTCGGAGTGATTGTGTTTCTGGTCTGTACTGCCCTGGAAATGGTTGAAGTGCAGCTGGGATTTGCACTCGGATTGTTCGCCCTTTTTGGTATTTTGCGTTTCAGGACCGAGAGTATTCCGGTAAGGGAAATGACTTATATGTTCCTTTCGATAGGCGTGGCCATGATAAACTCTCTTGTTGATTTTATGGACCCGATAAACGGGATAATCCTCTCCAATACCCTTGTTATACTTCCTGTCTGGGCCCTTGAAGCATTCCTTAGCAAAACCAGTATTGGGAAACAGGAGCTTGTTTATGATAATCTGGAAGATGTTTATGCCGGTGAAGAGGCACTGGCAATTAAAATAGAGGAGAAAACCGGGTTAAAGATCCGTAGAATCCGCATCACCCGAATCGATATGCAGTCAGGCAAGGCAAATATTACCATATATTATCATAAAAAATAAAAGCCCTGACAATGTTGTATGTCAGGGCTTTTCTCTTGTTTTGTGCTCCTCAGGAAGGACTCGAACCTTCGACCTACGGATTAACAGTCCGCCGCTCTAACCAACTGAGCTACTGAGGAGTGTAGTCAAATCTGAATTAATTGTATTCCTGATTTGCGTGGCAAAAATAGCTGGTTTTAACGAATTAACCAATATATTTGCCAAAAAAAATGATGAAGAGAGTTATAGGCATAGGAAATGCTCTGGTGGATGTGATGACCAGGCTTAATGATTACTCTATTCTGGAGAGGCTTGGTTATCCGGGAGGAAGTATGCAACTTGTTGACCTTCAGGAATCAGAGAGGATAAAGAGCGAAACTGCCGGGTTTGTGGAGAGCCTGACTCCAGGGGGTTCAGCGGCAAATACAGTTCACGGCCTGGCAATGCTGGGGATGGAGAGTGGGTTTATCGGATCAGTGGGGTCTGATTACGTGGGTGATCTTTTTGAAAAGGAACTGAAAAAAGCAGGTGTTGATGCCATTCTTAAGCGAAGGAGTTCTCCCACAGGTACTGCTGTGGCAATGATCACACCCGACTCTGAACGTACCTTTGCAACACACCTCGGAGCTGCAGTTGAACTATCCCTGGATGATATATCACCGCTTCAGATGGATGGATACCATATTTTATACCTGGAGGGTTACCTTATTATTAACTATGAGCTTGTGAAAAGGGCATGTGAAACAGCCCGGTCGCTTGGCATGAAGGTGGCTGTTGATCTGGCCAGTTATAATGTGGTTGAAAATTTCAGAGAGCAGTTCAATGACCTTGTTGACAACTATGCTGATATTGTATTTGCAAATGAGGAGGAGGCGCTGGCGCTTACCGGACAGCCAACTGAAGAGGCCCTTGATAACCTTGCCTTACGGTGTGACATTGCTGTTGTAAAAACAGGAAGTCGCGGATCACTCATCCGCAGGGGAGATGAAAAGGTGAGGGTGGGTGTTCTTGGAGTGAATCCTGTAGACACAACCGGTGCAGGTGATCTTTATGCTGCAGGATTTCTGTATGGTCTGGCACAGGATGAGCCGCTTGATATATGCGGAGCCATGGGTACCCTGCTTGCAGGAAATGTAATTGAGGTGATGGGACCCAAGATGGATCTTGAAAGGTGGAAAAGAATCACCGGAGAGATTCTGGCAATGGGTAAACCCTCCGGTGATTAGGATGCTCTTATCTTATAAAACTATTTCTGTTATCCCTGCTGCTACTTTTTTTATCCGGGCATTCATTTTTAATCCACCTTCGCGTTCCGCTTCGGCGGACGAGAGGGTGTGGTTAAATTCCCCGGGGCTTGCCCCGGAAAGATCGGTCCAGGGCTTGCCCTGGGGTATAATACCATTTATCACTGACAGTTGAACTGGCAGTCATGTGACAGCCGTAAGTTTTCATTATGGCCTCCATATATTTTTAACCTTTCACTATACTAAGGGTTCTCCTGTGAGGGTTTGAAAATGAGATCGGCCCTGTCCCCCTTTTCAAAGATATCAGCAGCAGCATTTCTGATATCCGCCGGCGTGAGTGATCTGAGTATGTCTTCAAAATTTGCCGGATCATCATAGTTAATACCACTGAAATAGTAGGTGTAGAGTGTTGTAAGCCAGTAGCTGTTATGATTCTTTGACTCCTCCCTGTTCTTAAGTACATTGCTTACCGCCTTGGAGAAATGTTCCTGCGATGGGCCCTCTGTAATAAGCCTGTCAAGTTCGCGATATACCACTCCCTTAAGTTCAGCTGCCCTGTCGGGGTCACAGTCAAACATAATTGTGGCAGTTGCTTTAGCAGACGGATACTGCTGCAGTGCTACGCTTGATGATACACCATATGTACCACCCTCCTCTTCCCTTATAGTCTCGGTAAAGACCATATCAAGGATTCCGTTCATCACCCTCAGGGTTTGCCTGTTCACCGGATTGAATTCAGTTTCTGCCGCGTAATTGATAAGAACTGTAGATTTGGGAACGGCAAGCGACATCTCTATCTCACGTGTAATAACACCATCCGGTTGTTTAACACCATGATCTTTAAATTTCTCTGACCCGGGCTTTGAAGTGAGTGAACCTATATATTTCTCTATAAGTGGTTTTGCAACTTCCTCTTCAATATTACCAGCAATAAAGAAGGTGAAGTCATCTGCATCGCTTATTCTCTCACGATAGAGCTTCTCTATCTTATCGAATTCAATGTCAAGCAGAAAATCAGTGTTGAGAATCCTTGCTCTTGGATGGTAGTCTGATAGAATCAGGGTAAGAGAGTCCTGCATAACCTTCTGCGGATTGTTGTTCATTGCGCCTACCAGGGCGTTGTATCTGCTCATCATTGCATTATGCGCCTCTTCGTCGAACCGCGGCTTTTCAAACCTCAGATAAAGCAGCTGGAGCATAGTCTCAAAGTCGGCAGGCGTAGATGAACCATTAATATTTTCCGTAACCTCTGCCAGTGAAACCGATGCAGAGGCTTTTTTACCGGAAAGCATCTTCTGAAGGGCTATATTGTTGAAATCGCCAGCTCCGTAGCTTCCTGCCAGGGGCGCAATCATACCTGCCTCGGGAATCAGCTCATCATCCACGAGGGAGACTCCACCGAAAGAGTAAGCTGCCAGTGATACCTCATCCTTTTCGTAATCAGCCTTTTTAAACACAACCTTTACTCCGTTCCCCAGCGTCCATTCAACCGCGTCAAAGAGTTCAAGCTTCACAGTCCTTGTGACAGGAGACCCTTCAAGTATTTCACTGACCAGCTCTGAAGCCGATTCCTCATCTATATATGGTTCAGGAACAGAACTTTCAATTTTGCTGATAATTTCAAAAGCTTCCTCCTCGGTAATATGATCAAGCCCCTCCGCCTCAGGTCCCTGAGCAATGATAACCCTGTTTTCACGGGTCATCCACTCCTTTGCCTTCGCCGATACCTCTTCAACGGTGATTCCCGGCAACAGTGCTTTGACTGCCTCATAATCAAACTCCGTTGAGGTCAGAGGCTCCCCTGTCAGGAAGTGATCCTGCATGGCAGAAATCCGGGAATCATTATCAATCTTGTCTCTCTCCTTGTAATATGTCTCCCATTCTGTTAATATATCAGCTTTTGCACGCTGAAGTTCTCCTTCTGTAAAGCCGTGAACACGTATTCTTTCGGCCTCTCTGTAGATAGCCTCAAAAGCTTCCTCTTCGCCATTCTCTTTTGAGGAGGCTCCAATGCTGAAAACATCATAACCTCTGACGAACCCACCATACCTGATTGTTCCTGTAATAAACGGGGGTACTCCCTTCTGAACCAGTTCATTTATCCTCTGAGAAGCCATGGCATTAAACAGTGACCGGATATATTGCTCACGAAGGTAACCGGTTCCCTTCTTATCGGCAGGAGTAGTGAGGAGCTTAATATACATATCTACCGAATGCATTGTTGCCTCCCTGTCGGTGACCAGAACAAAAAGTGTTTCATTGTGGTGAGGTACTTCAAAGAAAGGCCTTTCAGTCCTGTTCTCAACGGGCGGAATGGCAGAAAAGAGTTCTATAATCTTTTTTTCCATCTTTTCCGCGTCAAAATCGCCCACAACAGCAATAGCTTGCAGATCAGTGCGATACCAGCTGTGGTAAAAGTCGCGCAGTGTATGGTAATCAAAATTATTAATAATATCGAGATCACCGATAACATCGCGGTCCGCAAATTTAGAGCCTCTCAGCAGCACCGGCATATACTCCTTCATCATTCTGAAAGATGCGTTCCTGCGGGTACGCCACTCTTCTGCAATCACCCCTCTCTCCGCATCAATCTCCTCCTCTGTAAGGAGCAGGTAATTTGACCAGTCATTCAGCACAAGAAGGCATGTGTCAAGCAATCCCTCATTCTCAGTGGGCACATCGCTGATATTGTATACCGTTTCATTATGGGAGGTGTAGGCATTTATATTGTTACCAAAAGCTACACCATGCTTCTCAAGAGTACTGATAATCCCTTTGCCGGGGAAATTTTTGGTTCCGTTGAATGCCATATGTTCAAGAAAATGTGCCAGACCATTCTGGCTATCATTCTCCAGCAGAGCACCTGCATTCTGTATTATATAGAAGCTTGCCCTTTTTTCGGGTTCCCCGTTGTGTCTAACATAATATGTTAGTCCGTTCGGGAGCCTGCCATACCTTACTTCCGGATCCATTGGAAGAGGCTGGTTCCCCTGACCCTGAGCCAATTGCATAAATGTCACCAGCACTATTGCTGCCGATACAATTTTATTTCTCATCTGGTTGTAATTTTTGTAATATGAATGTTTGACAGTTTCTGCTATCGTATATGCCGTTTCTACTATCCTGCGCCGGGTTTCAAAAAACATACCGCCGGGTTTCAAAAGTAATCAGCAGGGGCTCAAAAAACATACCGCCGGATTTCAAAAATAATTCGCTGAGTCTCAAAAAAACATACCGCCGGATTTCAAAAGTAATCAGCAGGGGCTCAAAAAACATGCCGCCGGATTTCAAAAGTAATTCGCTGAGTCTCAAAAAACATGCCGCCGGGTTTCAAAAATAATTCGCTGAGTCTCAAAAAACATGCCGCCGGATTTCAGGGGGAATGTCTTAAGTTTCTAAAACAGTCCGTGAAGTTCAGCGTTAATCTTGTCTATTATCTGGTTGAGATGATCGGTGTTGTCAGGGAAATCGTATGAATCAGCTTCTATAATCAGCATCTTGCCAAGGTTATAGGATTCAATCCATGCCTCATACCGTTCATTCAGCCTCTTCAGGTAATCAATTCTTATGGAGCTTTCATACTCCCTGCCTCTTTTCTGAATCTGGCTGACAAGCGTAGGCACTGATGCCCTGAGGTAGAGAAGCAGATCCGGGGGCTTAATCAGGGAACTCATCAGATTAAAAAGCTTAAAGTAGTTGTCAAAGTCACGGGTTGTCATAAGACCCATCGAATGAAGGTTTGGGGCAAAAATATAGGCATCTTCATAAATAGTGCGGTCCTGTACAATTGTTTGTTCCGATTTTTTTATCTCAACAACCTGTTTGAATCTGGAGTTCAGAAAGTATATCTGAAGGTTGAAAGACCATCGTTGCATATCTTCATAGAAATCGTTCAGATAGGGATTGTCATCAACATCTTCATAATGGGCATCCCAACCGTAGTGTTTTGCAAGCAGTCCGGCCAGCGTTGTTTTTCCCGAACCGATATTCCCGGCAATTGCAATATGCATATATCTCAGTTTTAATAATCAGTTTTAATAATCAGTTTTGTAGAGTTACCTGTCAGTTTTGTAGAATTACCTATCAGTCTTTTTAGAGTTACCTGTCATTTTGTAGAATAAATCCGTCCTCCTCCATTACCTGGTATAGCTCTTCAATGATTTTTCTGTCGTTGGCAAGTCTGGGTACCTTGTTCTGCCCGCCAAGCTTGTTCTTCTTCTGCAGCCACCGGTAAAAAGTGTCGCGGGGGACACTCCGTACAACAGGTTTTGCAAGGGTGAGATTCTTATATCTTTTTGCTTCGTAATCGGAGTTCAGACTCTGAAGTGAATTGTCAAGCATGGTTGTGAAGTGATCCAGATCAGGCGGAGCATGCTCAAATTCGATTATCCATTCGTGGTACCCTTTGGCTGATGTGCTCATAAAAAAGGGTCCGGCCGTATACTCCCTTATTGATGCTCCTGTCTTGCCGCACGCTGTCTCCAGCGCCCTTTCTGCATTCTCAATAATCACCTCCTCCCCAAAGGCGTTAATAAAGTGACGGGTACGGCCTGTAATAATGAATTTATGAGGGAAAAGAGTTGTAAACTGCACAGTATCGCCTATCATATACCTCCAGAGGCCTCCGTTGGTTGATATCACAATGGCATAGTTTACACCGGTTTCCACCTCCCCGATCGTCAGGGTGGGCGGATCTTCCCTGTCAAGGTCCGATGTTTTTACAAATTCATAAAATATACCGTAGTCGAGCATCAGAAGCATATCACCCGTTTCGAGATCATCCTGAATACCAAAATACCCTTCTGAGGCATTGTATGATTCAAGGTAATTCATTTTGGCAGACGGTATAACCTCCCGGTACTGTTCGCGGTATGGTTTAAAGCTGATACCACCATGACAGAAGAGCTCCAGTCCCGGCCATACCTCAAGCAGGTTCTTTTTCCCGGTATAATTGAGGACATACTTGATCAGAACCAGGAACCATGAAGGAACACCCACCAGATAGGTAATATTCTGGTTAATGGTGATACTGGTAATTTTTTCCATCTTCTCCTCGAAATCCTCGAGCAGGGCAATTGAGGCTTTAGGACTTCTGAGCAGGTCGGCCCACAGAGGCAGATTCTCAATCAGTATGGCCGACAGATCTCCATAGAGCGAGTCATTGCTGAAGTTATTGATACGGTGACTGCCACCCAGGGTCAGTCCCTTGCCGCTGAAAATGCGCGATTCAGGATTGATAAAGGTGTAGATTGCCAGAACATCCTTACCTCCCCTGAAGTGACACTCTTCAAGTGCTTCGCGTGTTACCGGAATAAATTTGCTTTTTGAGCTGGTGGTTCCTGATGATTTGGCAAACCATTTAACATCACCCGGCCACAGCAGATCCTTTTCCCCCTTTCGCAGTCTTTCAACATATGGTTCAATATCTTCATATGTCTGTATTCTTACTGCCTCCTTAAAGTCATTGACAGATCTGATTTTTGAATAGGAGTGTTCCCTTCCCCATGTTGTATTCACTGCACGGGTAATCAGTCCTGTAAAGGCTTCATTCTGTACCTCATGGGGATATGTCTTAAATATATCAATATGATATATTCTCTTGGTATTAAGCCAGTTGATGATAGAATTTAAAAGCGGCATCCGGTTATAGTTTAGCAGTGCTAATATAATTAAAAAACGGAGGATGCTCTTTGCCGATAGCTAATTTAATTCAAATATTACCAGTTACGAAGGGGAGAAAAGCTGTGACATTACCTCCAGAGACCTTATATTCTTCATTCCGGGAAGGTGAATTGAAAAGAAGGTGAGTACACTACCCAGAAACTCACTTCTCTCCTTTCCGTTGAGTTTTATTTCAGTAGAGGCGGAGGGAGTTGTAAGCATAAAGCGTTGAAGAATCCCGGCATGTCTCTGCTGAAGGTAAAATCCATGCATAGGCGGCGACTGGCAAAAACTACCGCTATTCATATCGAAATAGGCAGGAGCTTCTTTCGTTAGCGATGCTGCTGAAGGAGCAATGCCAAGATATGTAGCAAGGGTGACCATAAAGGCAATGTGGAAATTGGAGATGTTGCCTGATGTTTGATCAAGATCTGTAATGGTGCTTCTGATAAAGCTGTATAGTGGAGGATCAGGCTCCTCTTCCTGAACGGATCTCGACAATACTTCGCTGATGAACAGTGCTATACTGCTTTTATAGGGATCGTAGGGAAGAGAGGTAAAGTTATGAGCAGATGAAACCTCACGGATTGAATTCAGATCCCGCCCTTCTTTTACCATGATCTCCAGTTCAAGCAGCTGAAGAGGCTGGAAGAAGACACCGGGGGTCTTGCCTTTTTTGCTGTGAATACCTCTCACCATAAAGGAGAGCCTTCCCCTGTCACGGGTAAGGATATGTGCAATAATACCCGAATCGGAATGTTTTATGGTCCGCAACACTATGCCTTCTGTCTTAACAATCATCAGGGCTTCTGTTTTGAAACGCAAAGTTACTAAATCGCCTGTATAAAGTTCGGCCGTGGTGGAAAGTTAAAATTTGTATCTTTAAGGCTAAACTTGATCAGAATAATGGGAAACGAATCACAGGCCAATCTGATAAAGCGCATTGCAAAGCTTGCAAGGGCTAATCAGGATATGGAGGAGATAATTAAAAAGCTTCAGAAGGAGAATGAGAGGCTGTCGGCCCGACTCGAAAAGGCTGGTGTTTTGATAGAACAGCTTTCACCCGGTGATAAAGAGACTGCAAGGGGAGATATCCATGAAACGAGATCGCTTAAATTTAAGATGGCAACAGTGCTGTTTGCCGATATACATGGTTTTTCAAGGGTTATGACAAATCCGGTAGGTGCAGGCTTTATGGATGAGCTGGATGAGGTTTTATATACTTTTGACCGTATTGTGGAGAAGTATAATATACGTAAAATCAAAACTATAGGTGATACCTATATGTGTACGGGAGGTATTCCGGAAAAGAATATTACAAATCCTGTTGATGTGGTAATGGCCGCAATGGAGATGCGTAATTTTATGGAGGATTTTGAAAAGGAGAGAAGAGATGGCGGCGAAAGAATCTGGGATATAAAATTCGGTATCCATACAGGCCCCGTTACCGCTGCAGTCTCCGGTAGAAAAAAGGTTTCATATGATATCAAGGGAGATACCGTAAACACTGCCAGCAGGGTTGAAACAGTCTCAGAAAACAACAGGATCCTTATATCAGTTATGACCTATGAGCTGGTTAAGGAGTTTTTCCAGTGTGAGTATTTCGGAAAGCTTCCTGTAAAATATAAGGGGGATCTGGACATTTATGAGGTCAATGGTCTCAGACCTGAATTTTCTAAAGACGGAATGGGCAGGGTTCCAAACGATTCGTTTCTGATAAAATTCGGGCTAATCCAGTTTACAGATCTGCAGGAGATAATACTTGACCGCCTTGAGAAAGAATTACCCTCCTATCTCTTTTATCATAATGTCAAGCATACGGTGGATGTTGTTACGGAAGTTGAACTTATAGGCTGGGCAGAGGGGTGCTCGGATGAAGAGATTCTGCTTTTAAAGACGGCTGCGCTTTTTCATGATGCAGGCCATATTATAGCATATGATGAACATGAATATCACGGAACAGCGATGGCACGGGGAATTCTACCGGAGTATAAATATACAGATGAACAGATAGATAAGGTGTGTGAGATAATAATGGCTACGAAGCTGCCTCCTAAACCAAACGGCCTGCTTCAGAAAATCATCTGTGATTCTGACCTTGATTATCTGGGCAGAAGTGATTTTATCCCGGTGTCAAACACTCTTTACGATGAGTTGAAGGCTCAGAATAAGATTGGGTCACTAAACGACTGGAATAAGCTGCAGGTGAAATTTATATCAGGTCACCAGTATTTCACCCGTACAGCACGGAGCCTGAGGGAGGTTAACAAGCAGATGCAGATAGAGCGGATACAGAGTCTTATTACCTGACCACTAGTTGTCTGGCCACCAATTATCTGGCCACCAATTATCTGATCACCAGTATTTTTACTACTGTTGATTCACTTCCGTCTGATGAAGCACAGAAAGCCAGGTAAACCCCGGTAGCTACCCTCCCGCCGGTTCTGCCTATGAGATCCCACGACGCCTGTCCCCCCGTTGAAGTGGTTTCATAAATCAGATTTCCGCTGATCCCTGTTATCTTTACGTTGGTGTCGGGCATTAACCCCGTGATGGTCACATCCCCTCTGTAATCCTCCCTCACCGGGTTGGGAAAGGCATATACGTTGTCAAACCCTATTGCCCCTTCTGTAGCAATTTCACGGACGGTAACAATTCCCCTGCCGGTACCAATCCATACCTCGCCTGTTATATCGTCAGCTGCCAGTGATGTAATGGTGTTTGAGAGTACCGGGCTGTTTGCCTTGTTATAGCTTTTGATAAGCCTGTCAGAATCATCATTTACCAGATAAACACCAGAGCTGTTTGTGCCAAACCATTTTCTGTTGCCTCCGTCTGTGGTAATCGTTGTTATGGTTTCCGTTGCCAGCAGAATATCGGCCAGCCCGCTGCCATCATTACGTGGAATCTTGATTCTGTATGCCCTCAGATCACCGTCAAAAATGCGCCATGGGGTATAGAAAATTGCCGGACCACGATCTGTTCCTATCCAGATATTGCCTGACCTGTCCTCCTCAATTGAATAGATATTGGGCAGTGTATTGCCATCCTGGTCAGTTGGTATAAACTTTTTGTACCTGTCGTCGCTGCTCTCATCAGGCGTTTGGTTGTCATCAAGCACAAACAGACCGTGGCCCCTTGGCAGTACAATCCATTTTATTCCTGTTGATGAGATAAGCAACTCACCGGTTGTGGGAGCATTTACATTGTAGGGCAAAACTGTCCAGGAGTGGTCTGGTTTTAGGATCTTAATGCTCTTCTCAACCCCCGATTGTGTCATCCATAGATTTCCATCCCTGTCAAAGTCGAGTCCTCCTACCCTTACATAGGGTTCACCCGTAATAATACTCTCCAGCGGTGAATTATTTTCGTTCCAGTGGGCGGTAATCTCTCCCGCTCTTATTTCGTAAAGCCCGCTTCCCCATGACGACAGATAAATAAGATCCCTGTCAAACGGAGATATTCTTACTCTCATTGCATCATGGTGACCGTAATCAAAAATGGTTTGCCACCTGCGGTCAGAATAGATATGGAGATGCAGATTTGTAAAGGTGTTGTTCCATGCATTGTCAACGGCTCCTCCCGCTACCAGCGTTACACCATCACTGTTAAATATCTCTCCTGCACTGTTAAGGTATGGTCCGTTGGGAGCAATTCCGTCGAATGTTGACAGGTTGCTGCTTCTGACAATACCGGCATTTCTGTCAGCTATCCAGAGTATACCCCTTGCGAAAATTGCATTTGATGCATCGGGTGTCCCCCAGCCGTAATCATCTATTTCACCGGTGATGCTGCCGTTAAGATCGGTGATGATAATCTTCTCTCCGGCCGAGGCTATCAGACTGTTCTCAGATATCTCCAGTGACCTGACAGTAATGCCTGGACTGTTAAAAACAGGCGTGATATTTCCATTGTACATTATCAGGTTATCTCCTGTTAAGGGACCCGACTGAATATTAATAAAAAGCCTGTTATCATAGGCCACAACAGCACCGGCCCCGCTGCCTTCAGGAATCCAGGAGAGCTTCTCCCAGTTTCCGAAATAGCTTAGTCCGGTGCTTTGAATATCTCCCCGGTAAAGGCCGCTTCCTGTGGCAGCGTAGACATATCCACCCATAAAGGCAACGTCATTTACCGTTGTGTAATCACCTGTTGAAGAGGGATTCCATGTATCGTAAACCTCCATCTTAAGAAGATCAATAATCACAACACCGAAGGTTGTTGTCAGATATGCCCGGTTTTCGCGTGTCCTGATCCTTTTTATCTCCTTTACTCCTGCGATATATTTATTATAGAGATCAGGCAGGTTGGAAATTTTATTGCCGGAGATAATATCAATATTGCTGTCGTCATAAGCCACTATAAGTGATTTCGTTGATTCTGAATACCCGATAGTGTTTATTCCGCTTCCGTTTAATCCGTCTACCTTGGAAATGGTTTCAGCTTCAGGATGAAAATCACTCTGTCTGATAAGTGCGTAAGGAGTTGAGGCGGTGACCTCCTCACCTGTAGCTGTGATCCATAGTACCTGGTGCCAGGGGAGGTGTGCTTCCCATTTACCAACCGGACTTTGTGACAGAAGGTTTAAGGGAACCGCTAAAAGAGTTGATATAAGGATTATCCTGTACACTGCCTGTGAACGTTTTTATCCCTGTTTTTGTTGTTGGCTGTAGCTATCCAGAAACGCTATCAGCCTCCGGGTTGCCTTTCCCCTGTGTGAAATACTGTTTTTCAGTTCAGGATCTATCTCTGCAAAGGTAAGGTTCATCCCATCGGAAATGAAAATCGGGTCGTAGCCAAAACCGGCCTTTCCCGTTTTTTCTCTGGTAATTTTTCCCCCGGCAATACCCTCGAAAAGATACTCCTTATCGTCAAGTATAAGAGCTATTACAGTGCGGAACCTCGCATTTCTGTTTTCATTATCCTCCATCTCGCCAAGCAGTTTATCCATATTATCATCGAAGCTGCATCCTTCACCCGCGTATCGTGCCGAGTAGACACCCGGCCTCCCATCCAGAGCCTCTACTTCCAGACCTGTATCATCGGCAAATACATTCATCCCTGTGCGGCTATGCACGAAACGTGCCTTCTGTAGCGCATTATCGGCCAGATTATCACCATCCTCCGGAATATCCTCAAATATATTGAGGTCAGCCAGTCCAAGGAGAGTGAATCTCTGTGGAACCATTCTGCTTATCTCTGAAAGCTTATGCTTATTATTGGTGGCAAAAACTATTTTCATCCTTATTATGGTTTGCGTAAATGTAAGGAAAAATGGTTAATCTCTTTTGAGCAGACTATTTTTAATGCTACATTTGAATTGCAGCCGGCAGTATGCATGAATATTTAATATGTTAATGATCAGGTTTATAACAGACAGATTATCACTTATCGTGATACTGGTGACGCTTTCATTGATGCTGTCCGAAACTGCAGGTCAGGAAACCCCGGTAGTGAACCGGATTGTGCTGGTACACGATTCCCTTTTGATCCCTGCTGCTGGAAATTTCTCTCCTGATTCGATGATCTTCTTTAATTACAGGTATAATGATATTCTGTTTGAGATTGATCCCTGCGTTCCGGAAGATCCTTCGTTGCAGGATGAGCAAATATATTACTCGTTTTTTCTGGATGGCAATGATACGGACTGGAGCCTCTGGTCACCGTATCCTCTTAAGGAGTACACCAATCTGGGCGCACGGGATTATATTCTTAAGGTAAGGTGCGGGGTAGCAGGAACGATTTTTTCCGAGGATGAGGTATTTACCTTCAGCATAAACAGGCCGATATGGCTGAGAATATATTTTCTGGCTCTCTATCTGGCACTGGGAATAGTGATTCTCTATGTGGTTTACAGGCGATTTATCGGGCGGCATATCCGTGAACAGGTGAGGCTTGAGAAAATTATAGCTGACCGGACAGAAGAGTTAATAGCTGAAAAGGAGAAGGTTGATACCCTGCTGGCGAACCTCCTCCCCAAGGGAACAGCCGATGAACTGATGGCCAAGGGAAAGGCGTCAAAGCAAAAATTTAATTTTGTTACCGTTCTGTTCAGTGATATCCAGGGGTTCACCCGTATAGCAGAAGAGGTTAACCCCGAAATATTGATAGATGAATTGGACAAATTCTTTTTCCAGTTTGATAACGTGGTGGAGAAGTATAATATTGAAAAGATAAAAACAATCGGTGATGCCTATATGTGTGCTGGAGGGATTCCAAAAAAGAACCGCACAAACCCGATAGAAGTTATCCTTGCAGCGCTTGTAATGCAGCAATATATGGAGGATATGAAGCGTGAACAGAAGAAAAAGGGACTTACATTCTGGGATATAAGAATTGGCGTACATACCGGTACTGTAATAGCAGGTGTGATAGGACATAAAAAGCTTTCATATGATATCTGGGGTGATACGGTTAACACTGCCAGCAGGATGGAATCTTCAGGAGAGCCGGGAAAAATAAATATTTCAGGGGTTACCTACGACTATGTGCGGGATTTCTTTATCTGTGAATACCGTGGTAAAATGCCTGTTAAGTATAAGGGGGAGCTTGATATGTATTTTGTTAACGGTATCAGGCCTGAAATGCGTCAGGAAGGGAAGAATGAGCCCAATCAGAAGTTTATTGACAGGATGCTCCTGCTGAAAGTTGACGATCTTGAGGAGGAGGTTTCGGAATGGTATCGTGATTCTATGAGTGAGGAGCTTATCTTTCATGATGATAAGAATCTTAAAAATATTCTGACACAGGCTGAACTAATCGGAAGGGCTGAAAGAATAAGTGACGGTGATATGATACTGGTTCAGCTTGCTTCCCTGTTCGTTATGACAGGATATGTTGCAAACTATACGGATCCATTTCCTGCATCAGTTGACATAATGAAGGATAGAGCTCCGGCATTCGGCTTTGACCAGGAACATATTCAGAACGCTGCAGCTGTTTTGCTGGATGCAGTATCTGAATCCCCGGCAGGAACCCCCGGGCAGATCGTAAATGATGCATTTTATGATTATTATGCCAGGGTTGATCTGCTGGTAAGGCTTGACCTGCTCTACCGGGAGGAGAGTTCTGTTCTGAAAGTTACTGACAGGATAAAATGGTACAATGACCAGTTGCTTAAGATAGGCAGGCATACTTTCTATACATCAACGGCCCAACTGCTCAGGTCAAACAGTGTTCAGGAACAACAGTTTGTCCTTGAGAAATATATTGAAAGCCTCAGGAATATGTTATAAAAGTCATTGGTTGTTCGGTCTTAAAAACATACTTTTGGTCGCGTTAACCAATCACAAAAATTTTTTGATATGGAAAATATAGAGTGGAGTACCCTGTCATTCGGGTATAAAAAAACAGATTTTAATGTAAGAACATATTACAGAAATGGTGCCTGGGGTAACCTTGAGGTATCAGATTCGGAGTACCTGCAGGTGCATATGGCTTCAACCGGACTCCATTACGGACAGGAAGCGTTCGAGGGATTGAAAGCCTACCGGGGAAAGGATGGGAAAATAAGACTTTTCAGATGGGAGGAGAATGCAAAAAGGATGATTAACTCCGCCAGGGGAATACTTATGGCAGAGGTGCCGGTTGAACTCTTTAAGGAGGCAATATTCAAAGTGGTTAAACTGAATGAGAAGTTTGTTCCTCCATATGGATCAGGTGCCTCTCTCTATATACGGCCGCTGCTGTTCGGTAGTGGTCCGGAAGTGGGCGTTAATCCCTCAAAAGAGTATACATTTATGGTGTTTGTAACTCCGGTGGGTCCCTATTTCAAGGGTGGGGTAAAACCTGTTAATATGCTGATATGCAGAAAGTATGACAGGGCAGCACCTCACGGTACCGGAACCTATAAGGTTGGAGGTAACTATGCAGCCAGCCTGAGAGCAATAGTGGAGGCCAGGGAAGAGGGATATGCTAACTCCCTGTTTCTTGATGCCAGAGAGAAGAAGTATATTGATGAGTGTGGTCCGGCCAACTTTTTCGGAATAAAGGGAAATCATTATGTAACACCTAAATCTGATTCCATCCTTCCTTCAATAACAAACAAGAGTATTATAACTATTGCAGAGAGCATGGGAATGACGACCGAACGAAGAAAGATTGCGGTAGATGAACTTTCTGAGTTTGATGAGACAGGTGCATGCGGAACAGCAGCAGTTATCAGCCCCATAGGAAAGATCATCGATCCGGAGACAAATAAGATCTATGAATACTGCAGGAATGGAGAGCCGGGTCCTGTTCAGATGAAACTCTACAGAAAACTTGTGGATATTCAGACCGGCGATGCCCCGGATGAATTTGGATGGATCTCAATTGTTGAATAGGAGGTTATCGATCCGTATTAAGGAACTTTTGATGTACGCCCGGAATTAAAATGTTCCGGGCTTTGCCATAGTTACTTGCTACTGGCAGTTATCATTTTTATAAGGATATTTGATTTATCTTGTGTATTTTTGGGGCCAAACCGGAAGACCGTGGTAAAACAATCAGCAGGAGTATCGAAATACAGATTGCAAAGCTCTTATCTTACACTGATAGTGAGCATTTCACTTGTACTATTCCTTTTGGGCCTGATGGGTCTGTTGCTGATTAATGCCAGAGAACTGTCTGATTACTTCCGTGAAAGTCTCAGCTTTTCAGTTATGCTTGATGAGGATGCCCGGGAAGCAGATATCAGAATGCTCCAGAAAGATCTTGATGCCAAGGAGTTTGTGAAAAGTACCGAGTATATATCAAAAGAACAGGCCGCCGAAAATCTGAAAGAGGAGCTGGGGGAGGACTTTATCAGCTTTATGGGTTATAACCCGCTGCTTCCGTCAATCGATGTTTATCTGTTAGCTCAATATACACATCCTGATTCGGTTCTTACCATTGAGCGGTATATTCTGGAATATCCTGTGGTTGAAGAGGTCTATTTCCAGGAATCATTTCTTCACCTGATAAATGAGAATGTTCGAAAGGTAAGCCTCTTTCTGCTGGCATTCAGTGTGTTGATGTTCCTGATTTCACTTACAATAATTAACAATACTATCAGATTGTCAGTCTATTCCAAAAGGTTTCTTATCAATACTATGCATCTGGTGGGAGCAACCAGGTCATTTATACGTAAACCATTTCTTATAAGGAGTGCTGTTCACGGTGTAATTGCGGGTATGGTAGCGATACTGATGCTTATGGCAATCCTTTACTTCGTGGAGGCGGAGTTTTATCTCCTCTTTACACTGCAGGACTTTACCCTGCTGCTCTACCTTTCAGGAGCAATCATTTTAAGCGGAATACTTATAACCCTGGTTTCTACATTCTTCTCTGTAAACAGATACCTGGGAATCAATGAGGATAAATTATATTTGTAGAATATATGGCAACTAAAGGAGAAAAGAAAAAAGTTGAGCCTGAATTTGCACTGGGAAAAGAGAACTATAAACTGCTGGCAATAGGGTTCGCTATAATCGTGGTTGGGTTTTTGCTTATGCTTGGAGGGAAATCTGAGGATCCTACCCAGTTCAGTGAAAAGATATTCAGCTTCAGGCGTATAACTCTTGCACCAATTGTTATCCTGGCCGGATTTGTATTTGAAATCTGGGCAATAATGAAGAGACCTTCCGAACAGGATTAATGCAATTTATTCTTTATGAACTTACTTGAAGCTATTATCCTTGGAATAATCCAGGGACTTACAGAATTTTTGCCTGTCAGCAGCAGCGGACACCTTGAACTGGGAAAATACCTCTTTGGAGTTGACGCCGAATCAAGTTTTGCATTTTCTGTTGCCGTGCATGGTGCAACGGTCTTAAGTACACTGGTTGTGTTCAGGATGGAGATAATGACACTGATCAGAGGGACACTTAAATTCAGATATAACGATGAAACAAAGTATACCCTTCAGATATTGGTTTCCTTAATCCCGGTCCTGATTGTTGGGCTATTCTTTAAGGATCAGGTAGAGGCGCTCTTTAACGGGAATATTATTTTTGTTGGAGTGATGCTTATGGTTACTGCAACAATGCTGATAGGGACTTATTTTTTAAAAGACCGGGGAAAGGGGATAGGATATGTTGATGCTTTTATTATTGGAATAGCCCAGGCTCTGGCAGTGATCCCGGGAATATCCAGATCGGGAGCTACCATTTCAACAGGCATAATCCTGGGTAACAGGCGTGATAATCTGGCTAAGTTCTCCTTCCTGATGGTTCTTATACCTGTGATAGGGATTAACCTGCTGGATCTGGTAAAGGGAGAATTTACATCATCAGACTCTATAGCTTTCAGCACTCTTGCGGCCGGATTTGTTGCCGCATTTGTGACCGGCTTTCTCGCATGCAGATGGATGATAGAAATTGTACGTAAGGGTAAGCTTATCTGGTTTGGGATTTATTGTATGGCAATCGGTTTATTGGCTGTTTTAATTGGATAACATAACTGTAAATAGAATGCAGGATTTTGAAGAGGGGGAATTATTGATCTTTAATAAACCCCTCTACTGGACCTCCTTTGACCTGGTTAAAAAGGTTAAGAACTTAATCAGGGCCGGCACCGGATTGAAAAAACTAAAAGTGGGACATGCCGGGACACTTGATCCGCTCGCGTCCGGACTTATGATCATTTGTACCGGAAGGTATACCAAAAGGATTAATGAGTTACAGGAACATGACAAGGAGTATCTTGCAACATTTCATCTTGGTGCAACAACACCTTCATTTGACCTTGAAACAGAGGTGGACGCAAGATTTGATGTTTCAGAAGTCAGCGAAGAAAGGGTGAATAATGTACTTGAGGAACTAACCGGTAGACAGATGCAGATACCCCCTGTTTATTCGGCAAAAAATATTGGCGGTAAAAGGGCATATGAATATGCCCGAAAAGGAGTAGAGGTTAAAATGGAGCCTGTGCCTGTTGTTTTTCATGAACTGGAAATGACACGGTTTGAAATGCCGGAAGTGATGATACGTATTAAGTGCAGCAAGGGAACCTATATCAGATCTTTTGCAAGAGACCTGGGTTTAAAGCTGGGGTGCGGTGCTTATCTCTCATCTCTTGTGCGCACAGAATCAGGGCCATACACTCTTTCAGACAGCATGCCTCTGGAAGACTTTGAGAAAAAATTGGAATCGTTGAAACAAATCTAATTTTCTTACGTATAAAGGTGGATACATTAAAAATAACATATCGAATGAAATTATCTCAGTTTAAGTACAAATTGCCTCCGGAACTTATTGCTCTTTACCCTTCACCGAACAGGGACGAATCACGGCTTATGGTTGTTGATAAAAAGTCAGGAAAGATCGAGCATAAAGTATTCAGGGATCTGATTGATTATCTTGAGGAGGATGATCTCCTGGTTTTTAATAATACTAAGGTTTTTCCGGCCCGATTATATGGAAACAAGGAGAAAACAGGAGCAGAAATTGAGGTATTTCTTTTAAGGGAGTTAAACAGGGAGCAGCGTTTGTGGGATGTCCTTGTTGATCCTGCCCGAAAGATCCGCATTGGAAACAAACTCTATTTTGGAGAAGACGATATACTCGTTGCCGAAGTAATTGATAATACAACCTCCAGAGGCCGCACTCTGAGGTTTCTCTATGACGGCACCTATGAAGAGTTTAAAGAGACCCTCTACAAGCTTGGGGAAACCCCTCTTCCGAAATTTATTAACCGACCGGTAGAGCCGGAGGATGGAGAGAGATACCAGACAATATTTGCCAAACATGAAGGAGCGGTTGCTGCTCCTACGGCCGGACTCCATTTCAGTCGTGAACTGATGAAGAGATTTGAAATAAGAGGGATAAATTTTGCCGAGATAACACTTCATGTAGGCCTCGGTAATTTCCGCAGTGTTGATGTGGAGGATCTGACCAAGCATAAAATGGACTCCGAAAGAATAATGATAACTGAAAATAATGCAGAACTGATTAATAATACCCGGGATAAGAGAAAGAGGATATGTGCTGTTGGTACAACAGTTGTCAGGACACTCGAGAGCTCGGTATCCACAACCGGTTTTGTCAAGGAGTTTGACGGATGGACCAATAAATTTATCTTTCCACCCTATGAGTTCAGGGTGCCGGATATGATGGTCAGCAACTTTCACCTTCCCTACAGCACCCTGCTGATGATGGTTGCTGCCTTTGGGGGCTATCATCTGGTTTTTGAAGCGTATGAAGTAGCTGTTAAGGAGAAGTACCGTTTTGGCACGTACGGCGATGCAATGCTAATAAAATAGACTGCATTGTCTGGACAACCAGTAAGGCGGAATAATCTATAGTGCGTTAAGGCAAGTACAACTGTTATTACCTGTTTAGCCTGTAATATTTGCAGAATTTTGTTGATATTGGACTATCTGAACCACGTTTTTATCATGCTCAGGTGTCCTGGACTGCTAATTAATCAGCGAAGTTTGGGAACAGTATGCAAAGCTGTTACCAGCTGCATACCCACTCCTTACTGTGTGCTCTGATTTTCTTCCCTCGCAGCATTTTCAGCCATAACTATAACTCCGGCCCTGTTGCAATTTTAAATTCATTGCAGATAAAGCACAATAAATCAATCGTTTGGTTGCTTTAATTGTTTTGTTTGAGGCTTAGCTCAACTAAAGAATTTTTAATTCGGTTTCCTGAACATATCCTCCCTTTAGTAATATTTAGAAAAGGCAGGCAGGCAGCAATAAGGGCCTTTAACAGGCCACGCGAATCTATCTGTCCTAATATTTTGGCACTTAATAAAAATTCATTTTCCCCGTTTGGAAAATAGTATTATTTTTAGGTGCTTTAGCTAAAACAAGCATGCAACCTAACTGGCATAAAGAAAGTCTGATATTATAGAGTTTTGTTCCGACAAATTCCGGGATATAATTGTGCTTTTGTTATGGTGAGAATATGATGGTTATTAGATAGAAGAATTTGTTGGATACCTTTAAATATTGTCAGCCTGTTAATAAATCCGATAGAAGGAGATTCCTTTTCAGATTCCTTGTTTCTATACTGTTCACAATCCTGGTTTTTTCTGCTGCTACCAGTCAGACCACCGGCGACTACCGTTCAGTTGCAGATGGTAACTGGAGTAACCGTGCTATATGGGAGCGATTCGATGGCACTGGATGGGCCACACCCTCGGGTGCACAGGGCTATCCGGGAAGTGTAGCGGTCCCGGGAAGGGTTGATGTAGGCAACAATGTTACACTAAATATTGACCCAACAAACAGTATTGGGGACCTCTATATTAATTCCGGAATTCTTGAACTGGGACAATACTCAATTACTTTTTCAGGGAGTACAAACATCTATGGTACCCTTAATGACTCAAACGGAGATGGAACGGTAACCTTTTCCGGACCTATTTATATTGATGAGACAGGTGTGTGGAATTCAGTTTCAGGGAACAGTGACAGGCTCCGTTTGTTTTCAGATATTGTCAATAACAGCTCAAATGTTACTCTGGAAAGGTGCCGGCTGTATTCTGATATTACTATCAGTGGTTCCGGAGTA
>JAIVHO010000049.1:0-2913 GCA_020201035.1 Bacteroidales bacterium | reverse complement strand
TATGACGGTGATGGACAAAATATAATTGTACCTCTGGATTCAAGATATTTTAACCTGATAACCAGTGGCACCTCAACTAAAAATCTTCGTGGATCAATTATTGTCGGCGGTGATATTACCATAGGTTCCGGAACGCTTCTTGATATAACCGTAAATGACTACTCAATTGACCTTGGTGGCGACTGGACAAATAATAATGCTGTCAACGGCTTTGATGAAAGAGGCGGCAGTGTTACACTTAACGGGTCCGGCGACCAGATAATTACACATCCGGGTGGTGAAACATTTTACAATTTGCAGGTGAATAAATCCATGGGGACGGTCCGACTTATGGATAGTAATGCTGCAGTTGCGAACCAACTTACCATGACATCCGGTAATATAAACACCGGTGATCAGATTTTGATTATTTCCAGTACGGCTTCAAACTCTCTTAATTACAGTTCAGGCACTGTCATTGGAAGAATGCAGAGGGGAGTTGCAAACACAGCAGTTAATTACCTGTTTCCCATCGGGACAACAGATTTTACAAGATCTGCCACTTTAAGATTCAACTCCCTTGGTGGAGGCGTATCCATTACGACTGAATTTGTTGAGTCATCCCCGGGAGCATTTTCGCCCTATAATGACGATGGCTCTCTTTTGCTTAACTCTGTTTTTTCAGATGGTTACTGGAGATTCAGCAGCTCTTCTACCCCTGCATGCTCCTATACTTTAGATCTCACAGGACAGGGGTTTGAAAGCTTCGGAATAGATAATAATACAAGAATCACAGGCAGAACAGCCCAGAGTACTGCCTGGCAGGATATGGGTCAGCATGGGACAGTATCAGCTCCAACAGTGACAAGGTCAAACCTTAATTTTCTTAATACTACATCATTTGATTTTGCCTTTGCATCAGCGTGTGATAATAAGGTCAATGCAGGTGCAGATCAATATATATGCAGCGATGAATCTGTACAACTGAACGCTTCCGGTACAGGGTCTTTTACCTGGAGTCCTTCATATGGTCTCAGCGCGACTAATGTGTCTGATCCTGTTGCAAGTCCGGCCGTTACTACAACCTACAGGGTCTCAGCAGTTGATGGTAGTTGCACATCATCAGACATAGTAACAGTTTACGTTGAACCTGAGCCGGGGGCAGTTCTCGGGTACGCATATCAGAAAATCATTACGGTCAATTCTTCGGCAGTTTTTGGGACTGTAGATCATGAAAACTTTCCGATTCTTGTCCATATCAGCAGTTCACCCGACAGGGATGAATTGAGATCAGTAATCAACGGCGGGCATGTGGAGAACACAAATGGTTTTGATATTATTTTTACCGATGCAGATTATCACCGTCTCGATCATCAGATTGAAAGCTATGATCCGGTAACCGGAGATTATCTGGCATGGGTCAGAATTCCACTGCTCTCCAGAACCTCAGATACCATGATCAGATTGCTGTATGGTAATCCTCAGGTTACAGACAACCCTTCCACTTCAGATGTTTGGGATGCCTCTTATTCAGGGGTATGGCATTTGAATTCGCTGGATGATGCTACCCGTAACGGTAATAACGGAACCAATGACGGAGCTTCTCCTGCATCAGGCATGCTGGGCGCAGGTTACCAGTTTGGCGGAACGGATAGGATTAATATTCCAAGGAGTAGTTTTCTTGAGCCGGATGCATCTCTTAGTGTCTCTCTCTGGATGAGAAGGGAAGGTAATCAGAATAGCTGGGCCAAGCCCCTGTGGTACGGATTGAACAACGAGGAGCCCTGGGGCCCTTATGGTTTTGAGTTTGTGGATATAAGTGATAATAACATCCGGTTTCATATAACAAATGGATCTGATCAGGCTAATCCTGAAGTCGGATCTGTAATTGATAGTGATGAATGGTATCTTCTCACCGGTACCTATGACGGCACTTCAGCCAGAATTTATCTAAACGGAGACCTCTATAGTTCAGTACCAATGTCCGGGCCAATCGGACAGTATGGAATGTATGGTCTTGCACTGGGCAATAAATCTGAAGATATTCCTGCACAGGGATTTACCGGTACACTCGATGAAGTTAGAATCTCTACAACTCCGCGCTCCTACGGATGGATTAAGACAGAATATGCCAACCAGAGTTCTCCTGCGACCTTCTATTCCATAAGCGCCGAGTCATCCTGCTCTATCTTTGAGTTTGAACCGGAATGCGCACTTCAGCCTGTAACCTACAGCGTTCCGGCAATCGCCTTGCATACCTATGAATGGATTGTTAGCGGAGGCACTCCTTCATCTACCTCCGGAAATGCTATCACTGTTGATTGGGGTTCAGAAGGGCCGTGGAGTATCCAATTGATAGAGACTTCAGGAAGCTGTACCGGCCAGTCTCTGGCTTATTCTGTTACTATAACAGATGTTGAAGACCCCATTTTTAACTGTCCGGTCGCAGGTATTCAGACTGTGACCACCGATGCCGGAACCTGTAAATACACACATACTGGAACTTCATGGAATGCTACCGGATCAGATAATTGCGGAGTTCTCTCAATAGAATTTCAGCTTACCGGAGATACTGAAGGTACAGGTACTTCACTTGATGGGGCTGTATTTAATACAGGGACAACAACCGTAACATGGACTGTAACAGATACCAGATTAAATACCTCAACCTGCAGTTTTGATGTTGAGGTTACCGATGATGAGGATCCTGCTATCACCTGCCCCGCAGATGTGACACTGGACTGTGATGACGACCACAGCCCCACAACCGCCGGCAGCGCCACCGCCACTGATAACTGCTCCGCCACAGCCAATATCACCATCAGCTTCAGTGACGTCTCCACCCAGGGAGCTGACCCAGCCAATGCAGATTACTATAACTATACTATCACAAGGACCTGGAGAGCAGAGGATCCCAGCGGCAACTTCAGTGAA
>JAIVHO010000037.1 GCA_020201035.1 Bacteroidales bacterium | reverse complement strand
TGTCAGTGCTCAGTTTATTAGGACAACGGTCTTTGGAATAGGATTGAAAACAGGTTATATAAATTATTTTGGGAAGGATAATAATGATGATTTTGGAATTATTCCATTGGCCGTTATGTTTCGGTACTATCCCAAAACGAGTGGTTTATTTGTGGGGTTGGAATTAGGATATGCATACGTGAATAATTTATCTGGACTAGAAGGTGGAGCGTTTGTTAGACCGAGTATTGGGTGGCATAATGATTATTGGAATATTTTCGGCTATTATGATCGTGTAATAGGAAATGATATGGTAGATGATATACAAACCATTGGTTTGGGCCTAACCTATAATATTTATTTCAAATAACAATTTTGGATAGCATATTCATTCAAACCAGCATATAGTTTAAATCTAATGAAGACTGTTAGGTCATCTGCTGAATGTTATCCAAATGCGAAGCTTCCCTAACAAAATGCATTCATGCATTTGGCACTACATTTGCCAGAAAACTTGCCAGCCAAAAGAAAGACAGGTGGAGTATATAGGAAAAACAACTGTACATTATTTTCCTAATGTAGTGGTATAGAGCATAATGGAGTCCGGTGGAAAATCCAGTATTGTCCCTGGTAGTCAAGAGGTTAGTCGACTGAGTTAATAATCTAATTTGATTACTTAAATGGTTACTTTTAACACCAACCTTTCCACAAATCCTGGCGCCAAACTGGCATCCACAAAAAAACCACCTACAATCTTTTCCCCGAGGAGACAGACTGTCGCGGGGGCTTCGGGACCGGAAATAACTTAAAGATGCCTTTTTGCAAAGGCACGACCTGATCCTTTTTTCAAGTACCTCTCAAAGTAATATGCCCTATACTTATCGTTAAATGCTACATATGTCTTTAGCTTGACAGGCAATCTGTCCTTTGTTGCCTTAACCTGTCCTAAACTATGGCGTTTAAGTCTGTCTTCAAGGTCATTAGTACATCCGGTATAATGGTTTCCATCCTGACAGTCCAGAATATAGACATACCAGAATTGTTGGATTGGTGGGCTTTGCCCGCCGTTGCTAAAGCTATGGCGGGCTAAGGTGGGCCCAGCTGGGCTCGAACCGGACCGAGCGTTAATAAATGATCCGGGGGATCATTTTAGCGAGGAGACAGACTGTCGCGGGGGCTTCGAGGCCAGCCAGCAAAGGAAAAGGCAGCCATTAATGGCTGCCTGCGTGTGGGCCCAGCTGGGCTCGAACCAGCGACCCCCTGATTATGAGTCAGGTGCTCTGACCAGCTGAGCTATGGGCCCTTTTCCGTATATCCTTAAATCCCTGGTCCGGATTGACGCAGTAGTCTCATTAACAGCACTACTGCAGGATAATTATTTCGGACTGCAATATTAGCTCTTTTTATACAATTATGCAATTATTGCCTGCAAATAACTATCATCCCATTTTCAGGGATTTCGGTGTAACAATTGGTACACCGGGATTGTTATAATAGTACTAATATTGAGTAGTGATTTTATTGCAAAGCATAATTTACCCGCGACAGCCACACCAGACACATACACTTTATGTCTGCACCATATAAACAGAACACGGGGTTAAAATGAATTAATAACCGATTAAAACAAGGATAATGACAAAAGAGGCATTTTCAGATTCAAAAATTTATAAACTCAGGGATACGGTAACCTATGCCGAAGGATCCATAGTAAGTAAGGTAATTGCCCGTAACCAGACAATCAACCTTACCCTTTTTGCTTTTGACAAGGGGCAGAATCTTACAAAACACTCATCCCCTTTTACGGCTATGATTCAGATCCTCGATGGCAGTGCAACTATTGAGATCGGGGATAACAGACATACACTGCAGCAGGGTGAAATGATTATTATGCCGGCTGATGTGCCTCATGCCGTGGAGTCAGTAACTCAATTTAAGATGCTTCTGACAATGTACAGACTGGAAGAGCAGCAGAGCACTCAGAAGTAGAAGAGGTGTGCTGTCCTGATTAATACTATTCTTCCGGCAGAGGATATCTGCTGAAGGGTGCTTCACGGTCAAAAAGGTAGCGATACGTTACATACCCCTTATCCGGGTCTGCACCCATCGCCTTGAATATTTTATGCATCGGCGGATTGAAATCGGCTATCCATGAAAACTCAACCTCCCTGTACCAGGGCTTTCGCTCAAGAACCTTCAGGACATGATGCACGTAACCCGACTCCAGGCCAAGGCCATGAAACTCCGGAATAACACCCATCATAAGTGCCTTGATACGGGTAATCCTTTTTCTCCTCTTCATCCACAGGAATCTTAACATATTTACCGGGCCAAGTGATCCGTTGAAATACCTGAGTATGTCATTTACATCAGGGTACATGGTAAAGACAGATACCGGCCTCTCGCGGTAATATGCTATCCACAAAAGTTCATTATCTATTACAAATCTGGCCTTTTTAAGGGTTCTCCTGATATATTCAGGCACGATAGGTTCAAAAGTCTCCCCCTTAAACCACTTCCATGCACTGTTGTACACTTCTGCAAAATCGTTTGTAAACTTCTCCTTCCATTCGGGACCATAATGTCTGAAATGGTAATCAGGCTTACGTGATATCCACTCCGCTATCTTAAGAAACCGTTCAGGTAGTTGGCGATCAAGGGACAACAGGTAACCTGTCATCTCATAGAACACCCTGAATCCGTATTCTTCAAATAGCTCCCTGTACCATGGCGGGTTATAGGGCACCTCATATGCAGGCCTCGTAAAGCCTTTTACAAGCAATCCCCAGTACCGGTCTGTTTCTCCGAAATTGACCGGACCATCCACAGCCTCCATTCCTCTCTCCTTCAGCCACTCACGGCATCTGTCAAAAAGCATAAAGGCAGCTTCCCTGCTGTTTACGGATTCGAAAAAACCCATTCCTCCGGTGGGCTGATCCCACTGAGTGCAACTCTTTCTGTCGATAAAGGCAGCTACCCGCCCCAGCAACTCGCCTCCCTCTCCGTACAGGACCCAGCGGGCCGCTTCGCCGTGTGAAAAACAGACATTCCTTTCGGGATCAAATACCGCCTCAGTGTCCCTGTCGGGTACACAAACCCACTGAGGATCCCCCCTGTAAAGTATCTTTGGTACTTTCAGGAAATCATGGGCGTCCTTTTTGCTTTTTACCTCTCTGATTTCCATAACACTTATAAGGAAAACATGGTCCGTGTAAAATAATTAATCAATACAATTTACTTAATCCGGCAAACTGTAGCAACAATTTCGGTAAACATAAATTATAACTATATTGTTTTACCGGTATGAGTTAATCGGATATTGTCACAAAAATGGTCAATGAGAATTTAATAGCAGTGGTGGATGCCGGAGATAATATTACCGGCTATCACGATAAGATTGAGGTTCACCGGAAAGGGCTTCTTCATCGTGCCTTTTCAGTTGTTGTAATCAACGGTAAGGGTGAATGGCTGATACAGAGGAGGGCTGCCGGCAAGTATCACTCCGGAGGAGTGTGGACCAACAGCTGCTGCAGTCATCTGATACAGGGGAAGGAGATGGATGTGGCTGCAAGGGAGAGGTTACGGTTTGAGATGGGTGTTGATGCTGAACCTGTCTATTCTGAAACATTCCATTATATCGCACGATTCGATACCGGACTTACTGAGAATGAGATTGATCATATTTATGTTGCCCGATGGGATGGCATTCCGGTGCCAGACCCTGACGAGGTGATGGAGTGGCGCTGGATGACACCTGCCATGATTGCAAAAGAGTTATCCGGTAACCCGGAGCGATGGTCGGCATGGTTTCCCCGGGTCTTTGACATTGTTGCCGCGCAGGTACTAAAAAATCATTAGCCGGTATCTGATGGTTGCTTTGATCATAAGAACTGTCGAGGTTTGACCCCGGGCCAAATGGATAAGGGATGACCTGATGTCAGGGTGTATTGAAAATCAGTAAACAAGGTCACATGCCTCCGGTGGCATCCAGTGCTTATCCTTGCCTTCCCATTTGATATTACAACCCACCGGGTTTGTTACAGGCTGAGAAACCGGTTTTCCTTCAATAAGCTCATCAAGAGCACGCTCAAGATCATGGTGTGATGACATTGAGGGATTCCTTGGGTTATCTAAGGCCCTGCCTGTATATACCAGTTTTCGGTCGCTGTCAAAAAGATAGAAATGGGGCGTCCGGAGTGCACCGTAAGCAAGGGCTGTCTCCTGCGTCTCATCGTAGAGATAGGGCCAGGGAAATTTGTACTGCTCCATCCGCTCCTTCATATGTTCAAAATCATCCTCCCTGTATGTATTCGGGCTGTTTGAATTGATGGCTACAAAACGTACCCCGTGGGAGGCGTATTTCTCAGCCACCGAACGTGTATGCTCATCAGAAGCTATAACATACGGACAGTGATTGCAGGTGAAGAAGATCACAAGAAATGGAAAGCTGCTGAAATCTCCGGGAGATAAAAACTCCCCCGTTGTAGACTTAAGTCTGAAATCGGGGATATCAGACCCTGTGTTAAGCGTAAATGCCATATCTGCCTCCTTTTTTTTACAAAAGTAAAACAAGTCACCCCCTGTAAATGTTTAATATAAATAAGACCGGGAGGAGAAGAAATGGAAAAATTTAATATTAAAAATTACAGGGACAACCCTTTTGAAGAGTTCAGGGAATGGTACCTGCCTGTTGAAACAGAGGCTCTGGAGAATTTTAATGCTGTAGCCCTCTCTACAGCTACTGCCTCTGGACGTGTTTCTTCAAGAATTGTGTTACTTAAAGGATACGGAGATAACGGTTTTGTCTTTTTTACCAACTACAATAGCAGAAAAGGTGAACAGTTACGGGAAAACAACAGAGCAGCAATGCTCTTCTACTGGCCACGGTTCCATAAACAGATTAGAATTGAAGGCAGTGTGACCAGGACAACTCCGGAAGAATCTGATGCCTATTTTAACTCACGCTCAAGGGGTCACAAATTCAATGCCCTGGTATCACCGCAAAGCAGGGAGATTGAGAATATTCAGGAACTTCTATCCGATCTGGAGAACAGGACACTGCAATATCGCGGAACAGATCCGCCGCGACCGGCAAACTGGGGCGGATACAGGTTGATCCCTGATATGCTTGAGTTTTGGAAGGAGGGCATCGACAGGTTCCACTACCGTGTAGAATACCGGCTCGCAAACGGGGAATGGTCAAAAAGGTTGCTGGCTCCCTGATAATACAAAACCTAAAACAGGACGGCAGAACCGTTGATAATCCCTTAACAGAGGATTGCCGGAAGGACTGTTGATAATCTGTGATGATACATAGCTACTGCTCAGTCTCCTCCCTTTCCCTGAAGGATAGAATAAAATGCCTGAAATATCTTATACTTGAAAGAAAAAGAGAGAGCCCTATCGCTATGTACATTACAGACAGGTAGTTGCGCGGCAGGGATGAGTTTCGCAGTACTATTCCCATAGTCATCATTACAGCAACCAGAAGGTAGCTGCGCCAGGGCATAAACGAAAAGATACACCTCCTTCCGCTCATAGGCTTAATACGACCCAGATTGCGGTCAACGATTCTAAGAAATCCGAAATGATGAATTACAAGGGCTGCAACAATACCCGGAATATAAAAGAAGGCCGCAGACTCCGAAGAGTCTGACAGCCATCTGTAAGCCATATTACAAAGCATTATCCCTACTCCCATCCACATTGCTCCGGCAAGGAGCATCAGGTATCTTTTGTTAACCCCTGGTTTAAGCCGGGAAAGATTGTTCATTAATCTGATAGCTCTGTAAATGATAAATTTAACAACAGGATTCTATTTTACCAGTAGCGGAGCGCCAAAACCCACCTCTTTTAAAAGATCAAGCTGCGTAGCGGCGTCCCCTACAATAACATAATACATCCCTGAAGGGTCAATATATTTTTCTGCCAGTTGCTGATGCTGTTCTAAAGTAAGATTCCTGAGAAACCTCTCCTCCTGGGCCGGATAGTCAAATGGCAGATTATAGGTGCTTATTTCATTAAGCATCCCCTGCAGGGCACCCAGTGTTTCAAACCTAAGGGCGTTTGATTTAATAAGTGACTCCCTGGTGAATTCAAGATCCTCTGATGAAATGCCCTTACGATATTTTTCCATCTCATCCTTAAATATCTGAACCGACTCAAGGGTTGCGGTGGTTCTTACACTGGAGCTGGCGCTGAAGGTCCCGGCAATCCTGTTGCCTGAGAATCCTGATCTTGCACCATAGGTAAACCCCTTCTCCTCACGCAGAATCAGATTAAGTACCCCGTTAAAGGATCCTCCCAGCTTGTAGTTAACTACCTCAGCTCCGTAGAAATCGGGGTGACTGCGTGGAATGGCAATATTGCCGATCTGTATTACAGACTGCTTTGCGTCAGGCATATCAACAAAATAGATCTGTGATTTATCCGGATTTTCCGGAACCTCAATTTCCGGCAGAACAACCTCCCGCGGTTCCCATTCATTAACAAGGCCTGAAAAAGCAGCTTCAGCCCTCTCTGTCTCAATATCTCCTGAAATGGTAATCCTTGCCACCGTTGGTGAGATATTGGCGTTGTAAAACTCCTTAAGGTCATCAATCGTTATTGATTCTACGCTTTCCTCAGTACCTCCTGTTGGCACAGCCAGTATGTGACCCTCGCCGTAAAGCAGTGTACTGAATGTCCTTGAAGCCAGATAGGATGCATTGGCCTTGTTACGCACCAGTGAAAAGAGCGCACTTGATTTGGCAAGTTCAAACTGCTCTTCATCCCAGCGGGGCTGCAGCAATATCTCCTTAACAAGTTCCAATGTCTTTTCAAAGTTACGCTCAAGGGTATTCACTCCCACTGTTATATAATCAGTTGATGCCGAAACATTTATTCTGGCACCCAGAAGATCAATAGCCTCCTCCAACTCTTCAGGAGTCTTAAGGGCTGTACCTTCAGTAAGCATCCCGGCCATCAGGCTCGCTGTACCACCCTTGCCTTCCGGATCAAGCAGGTGCCCTCCGTCAATCATAATGGAATATTGTATCAGCGGTACCTCATTGTGGAAAATACCGTGAACTTTTACACCACCAGCATCTCCAGTCCATACTTCAGGTATATTCATCTCCGGATCCGGCCCAACAGGCGGAGGTACAGAACGGTCAAAAGATGTTGGGGTTTTCTCAATAACCTCATCAGATTCAAACTGTGACTGATCAACCTCTGTAGCATCCAGTACATTCTCTTCAACAATACCTGCATTTACCGAACCCTCTGCCACCATGGCAATCATACCCCGGGGCACAAAGCTGGTTGCAACAAACGGCCTGTCTTTGATATATTTCTCATATACCCTTATAACATCCTCTTTTGTTACTGCCTTAATTCTTTCAAGTTCTGTAGTAAGAAAGGACGGGTCTCCCGCATACTCATTTGCCCTGGCCAGCTGAAATGACTTACCAAGAACAGAACTAATTCCATTGTAAAAACCTGTTTCCTGTCCGGCCTTAAGCCTTTCAACATCAGCATCTGTAATCCCTTCCTCCTCAAACAGGGCAAATGCCATATTAACAGCACTCTCAACATCCGAAAGTGAAATGCCGGGATTGGCATTTACAGAGACCCTGAACGTGCCGGCAAGCTCCATTGAACTGTTATAAACTGAAACCCTTGAGGTGAGTCTCTTATCTTTCACCAGTACCCTGTAAAAAGGTGCCTTTTTGCCGCTTCCCAGCAACTGCCCCAGAAATGTCAGAGGGTAGGCGTCGGCATGATACTGCTCAACCGTTGGCCATACCATCGTAAGCTGAGGAGTGCGTGCAAAATTATCCTCGTGATACAGCTTCTTTGTCTCAGCGAGGTTTACCGGCATCGGTTCGGGATCTTCCACCTTCTCCCCGGCAGGGATCTCTCCAAAATATTTCTGAACAATATCCTTAATAGTGGTCTCATCAAAATCACCTGCTATGGTAAGGGTTGCGTTATTGGGAACATAAAATCTGGCATGAAACTCCTTGACATCATCCACCGTAGCATTAAAAAGATCTTCCATCTCCCCGATTACCTGCCATGAGTAGGGATGATCAGCAGGATAGAGATTTTTATCGATAACATAACCGTTATGGCCGTAAGGCTGATTGTCATAACTTTGACGCTTCTCATTCTGAACCACATTCTGCTGATTCGCAAAAGCTGATTCCGTCACCGTGTTTGAAAGATATCCCATCCGGTCCGATTCAAGCCAGAGGGCCAGCTCCAGAGCATTGCGGGGAACTACTTCGAAATAGACAGTGCCATCCTTGCTGGTTCCTCCGTTGAGAGTGCCGCCCGCACCCTGAATATACTTGAAAAACTGATCCTGGCCCACATTCTCAGACTGTTGAAACATCATATGTTCAAAAAGGTGGGCAAAGCCGGTTCTTCCCGGTACTTCGCGGTTTGATCCCACATGATACTGTATGGCAACAGCAACGATTGGGTCTGATTTGTCTTTGTGAAGTATAACCTCCAGGCCATTGTCCAGAATATACTTTTCATAATCAATTTTAAGTTCAGCCTCTCCCCCGTTTTTACAACCGGGAATGATTAATGAGGCCATGAACAGAATGGACAGAAAATTTCTAATTTTAAGCATAGTAGTACAGGTTTTGGTTAATTGGTATCATAACAGTAAAAAGTAAAACCAAAGTTAGGATAATATCACGGTCATAACCCTTTTCGGGTATAACATTTTTTCTGATTCCGTTCAATTTTACCCGGATTTCACCTATTCCGTATACGAAGCCGCGATTTTCAATAATGTTGCGTACTCTTCGCACCGTTTAAAACCATTTATGCTTTTCTTTTCATGATATAAGGGAGATTTTATATTTTTGACTGCCCCTTATGCAAATAATCAAAGAAGGTAATAATGAATAAAATAACTCCCTTTGACACCCTTGAGATGGAGGTTCGTGATTATGAAGTTGACCTTCAGGGAATTGTTAATAACGCCAACTATATGCATTATCTGGAACATGCAAGGCATAAATACCTGTTAAGCCTGGACGTTGACTTTGAGGAGCTGCATAAAAGGGGAACTGATCTGATTGTTGTAAGAGCCGAGCTTGATTACCGTCTGCCGTTAAAGAGCGGAGACAGATTTGTCATTAAAACCACTCTTTCAGTTAAGGGAAATATAAGGGTCCTTTTTGACCAGCATCTCTTCAGGCTTCCCGGGATGGAAAAAGTTCTTGACGCCAAAATAACGGGTGCAGCATTAAAAGATGGCAGGCCCTGCATGCCCGGGGAGATACTGAAAGTTCTGACACTGCTTAAGGAAGCACAGTAGTCCGGCTTTAACTCCTTTACACCCTGTCAGCAGGGTTTTCTCAGAAATAACTTGCTGAATCCCAGCAATGGGTACAGAGATTCTCCCGCGGAATACCTATTGCCTCAACCAGATCATCAAGCTCCTGATAAATAAGAGAGTCTATACCCAGATTGGAAGCTATCTTATTAACCATATCATGGTATCTTTCAGTTTTTGAATCGGCATACAGGTTAAGGTTTTTCTCAGAACCTTCAAGCTGTGATATTGCCGTGCGGGTTGCAAGTTCAAGGGTGCTGCGCGACTGAGAAAAATTGAGGAAATCACACGGGTATAGAAGCGGTGGACATGCTATTCTCATATGTACCTCCCCGGCCCCGGCATTCCTTAGATCAACGGCGTTATCCTTAAGCTGTGTGCCCCTGACAATGGAGTCATCGCAAAATATCATTCTTTTTCCCTCAATTATACCACGATTGGGTATTAACTTCATCTTAGCAACCAGTGAACGCATAGACTGATTCTGTGGCATAAAGCTTCTTGGCCATGTTGGTGTATACTTGGAGTAAGCCCTCATATATGGTATCCCCCTCTCATTGGAATATCCAACGGCATGTCCCACGCCGGAATCGGGGATGCCACATACAAAATCGGCATCAATACTGTCACGACGGGCAAGTGCGGCACCGCACCTGTATCTGCACTGTTCAACATTTATTCCTTCATAACAGGATGGAGGATAACCATAATAAACCCAGAGAAAAGCACAAACCTGCATTCTGGTGCCTGCCGGTTTAAGTGTTGTATAACCTTCGGCCGTTATTTCTATAATCTCTCCCGCCCCCGGAAAATATTCCGTTTCATATCCCAGATTTGGAAAAGATGACGATTCGGAAGCCACCGCATAACCATCCTCCCTCTTGCCAATGACGACAGGTGTGCGACCCAGCTTATCCCTGGCTGCAATAATTGAGTTACCTGTTAAGATAATCATTGAACATGACCCCCTTATCTTGTCATACACATTCTCAATTCCGTCAACCCAGTTATCCTCCTCACATATCAGGCTTGCAACCATCTCGGTCGGATTAACATTGCCCTCAAAATTCTCTGTAAAATGATTTCTTTTCTTCAGGAATGCATCCTCCAGCTCCTGTAGGTTAATTATCCTGCTTACCGTAGATATGGCAAACCGTCCCAGATGTGAATTAAAAAGAATTGGCTGGGGATCAGTATCGCTTATTACACCCATACCCGAATTTCCACGGAAACCGGCCAGCTCATCCTCAAATTTAGTCCTGAACCAGCCGTTTTCAATGTTATGGATAGACCTTCTGAAACCGGAATCGGTGTTATAAAATACCATCCCCGCCCTTCTTGTCCCCAGATGTGAATGATAATCCGTTCCATAAAAAACATCATTAACCGTGTCGTTGCTCGATATGGCCCCAAAAAATCCACTCATATAATTTATTTTTTAATCCACCTTCGCGTTCCGCTTCGGCGGACGAGAGGGTGTGGTTAAATTCCCCGGGGCTTGCCCTGGGGTATAATACCATTTATTTAATAACGGATGGTTCAAAAGTAGGCCAAATGATTTTAATCGTTCAATTCCCGGAACCAGCGGATGTCAATATTTATTAAAAGTTGTTAACCCTGATAAGGGTCCGTTATGGCAATAGTACTTTTAGTTTAATAATAAAACCCATAGGAGTAAAATTTTGTATCTTTGTATTGTTCCAAATTAAATAGATTAAGATATGGAAAACCAACCTGCTAATAGTGAAAAAGGGGGAAACATTAAACCAGCCAGGAGCAAAACCCCGGTAATACTGTTTGTTACAACCGCAATCCTTGCAACCGCGCTTATTGCTGTAGGCATACTCTATTTTGTGCAAAAGAACAATATGGTTGAAATGGAGAATGTCCTTACAGAGGAGAAAGATTCCCTGGCAAATGAACTTGTTCTGCTTATGCACGGGTATGATACCCTGAAAACCAATAATGATACCCTCAATGCCAAGCTGGTTGAAGAACAGGAGAAGATAGAGAGGCTCCTCTCAATAAATGCATCAAATGCACAGCTGATACGTACCTATAAGAAGGAAATAGGTACCATGAGAGATATTATGAAAAGCTATATTGTACAGATAGATTCCCTTAATACAAGGAATAAACTGCTGGTGGCGGAAAATATTGAAATAAAGGAACAGATAAGCCGTTTTGAACAATCCAACCAGGAGCTTTCAAAGGTAAGGGAGGAACTTTCAACCAAGGTGGAGATTGCCTCCGTTATTCAGGCAAAGGACATTCGCCCTACCCCTCTTAATCAGAGAAGAAAGGAGACTGACCGTATATCCAGAATGGTCAATCTGATGGTTTGTTTTACTTTAAGGGAGAATGCTATTGTCGAGGCCGGAAGCAAAACAATATATATGAGAGTTTTACGACCCGACTCCCTGCTTGTTACTGTTTCTCCGGATAATGTTTTTCAGGCTGGAGGTGAAAATCTTATATACACGGAAAGCCGAACGGTTGACTATCTCAATCAGGATGTGGAAGTGTGTATATATGTTGATAACAACGGTGACTTTATCGAGGGAACCTACAGTGTTGAACTTTACCTGGAGGGAGAACTTATAGGTACCGGAAGTTTTATGCTTAAATAGTGGCAAAAAACTCTGAATAAATGGTATTATACCCCAGGGCAAGCCCTGGACCCTTCTTTCCGGGGCAAGCCCCGGGGAATTTAACCACACTCTCTCGTCCGCCGAAGCGGAACGCGAAGGTGGATTGAAGCCTATTTCATCAGGCCTTTTATAATATTGTCGGCGGTCATTTTGCCCTGCGTGGTAAGAACAATTCTGCCATTGCTTACTTTTTCTAATAAGCCGTACCGGAAATACCGGCTGGCCATATTTATAAGATAATCATACATTTCCTTCCCGAATTCAGCATCTATATAAGCCGGTTCAATTCCCCACATTGTTCTCAGGGAGGTCATAATATATTCATTATACTTCATTCCTTCATCCAGAATCTCTCTCTCTGACGGCACCAAATCCATTCCTATAGATTTTAAATAACCCCTTATATCACTTATATTCCACTCCCGGGAATAGCCGTTAAAACTGTGAGCTGACGGACCAATACCAAGATAATGACTCTGCTCCCAGTATCCCCTGTTATGTTTTGAATAATACCCTTCAAGACAAAAATTTGAGATCTCGTAGTGGACAAACCCCATTTCCCTGGTTCGGGTGGTAAGAATGGAGAATTGTCTTTCACTCTCCTCCTCATCTATCTCGGAGAGCAGGCCCTTCTCTTTCATGGAGCCAAAAACAGTGCTCGGCTCAATAGTAAGATGATAGCAGCTGAGATGTTTTATATTCTTTTTAAATGTAATATCAAGATCTGCCTCCCACTCCTGACTGGTTAATCCGGGTATGCCGTAAATAAGATCAAGGGAAATATTGGTAAAACCTGCATCCTGAAGGTTATCTATAGCCCTGTGGGCCTGCCTGCATGTATGTCGCCGGTTCATTGATCTCAGAACTTTGTTATTCCACGACTGAACCCCTACACTTACCCTGTTAAATCCTGTTTTAATCAGATCCCCGGCAACAGTTGGTGTAATATCTTCCGGGTTAACTTCTATTGTAATCTCGGTATTATTTGCAGTTTTAAATCGGGTCTTTATACTTTCCAGTATAAGATGTGCCTGTTTCCTGTGTAAGAGAGAAGGGGTTCCTCCGCCAACATAAATTGTTTCTATCTCTTTTCCCTCCAGATAATCGGATCGTAACTCCATCTCTCTGGCAAGAGCAAAAACGCACAATGACATTAACTCCATATTTGTGGTCTTGTAAAAATCACAGTAGTGACACCGCTTTTTGCAGAAAGGAATATGAATGTAGATACCTGCCATGGAACACCTATTTATAAAAGTATATCATCAGACTGTGCAGCCTTTTGTACAAGATCCAGAATACTTCTTTCCATAAAGAGAGTCTTTATCTTCTGGCGTAAAACAACATATTCTCCATGAAGAGTACACGGAGACTTATTAAAGTCAGCGCTTTTACAATTTTCATTATGCAATATACATCTTGAAAATACATCCTTTCCATCAATTGCCTCTACTACATCTGTCAGCAAAATATCTGACGGCTGCCGCGCAAGAGCAAACCCGCCATGAGGACCCTTATACGATAACAATATTTTCCGGCGTGCAAGTGTCTGCAGAATTTTTGCAAGAAATGGCATCGGCAGATCAAGATCACCCGCTATCTGCTTTATTCCGAGATTTTCATTCTTCCTCGTTTTTCCGGCAATATATACAACGGCTCTTATCCCATATCTGCTGCTGTTGGAAATCATAAAACGTGTCGTTTACCAACAATTTTTGCAATTCTGGCGCTGTGCCTGCCTCCATCAAAGTCTGTATTAAGGAAGGTTTTTACAATAAGTTCAGCCTCTGATTCAGAAACAAATCTTCCGGGTATAGCACAGATATTTGCATCATTATGAGCTCTTGCCAGTCTGCTTATCTCCTCATTCCAGCAAAGAGCAGATCTTATTCCCTGATACTTGTTTGCTGTCATGTTTATACCATTTCCGCTTCCGCAAACAGTAATTCCTATATCATGCTTATGGTTCTCAACCGCTTTTGCAAGCGGATGTGCAAAATCAGGATAATCAACACTCTCCTTCGAATAAGTGCCATAATCCTTTACCTCGTATCCGCTCTTTATAAGATAGAACTTTACCGCCTCCTTCACAGGAAAGCCTGCATGATCTGCTGCTATTGCTACTCTTTTGATATTCAAAACCTTACTTTATTAGTTACCATTTATTAAATATACCAACAAATTTAATGCTTATTTGAATTCATAAAGAATACTTTTATGGTACCAATATGATAACAGCAAGGCAACAACTGTAACCCTTGTTTTGTTTAATAAAAGGAGAAAAAAAAAAATCCGTTAATTTCTTAATTAAATCTTGCTCTTCTCTTAACAGGATACATCATTAACAGACATCTATTAAAATGTTGTTGATAAACCTTAAAAACTGGTGAAAAAAATTCCTTTTAAAAAAGATCCGCATTTTCATATAATAAAAACTTCAATAATAGCAAGTAGAAACCAGCAATTTATAAAACAGTTCTTTTAACTGCTTATAAACAACAAAACATCTATTTTTGCATTTAAAGATATTACCGGATACTATGATTAACCGTTGTTGATAAACTCAATAACCGATTGATAATCATAAAAGGTATAATTTTTGATCTGTTTATAAGGTGTTTTTTAATTTTTGAACAGTCAATAAACAACAGTTTTTACTCAATTCTTTAAACAGTTTCAACAGCATATATATATCATTATATAATAAATTTAAATTAATATATATTAATACTATAATGTTTAAAAATAAGGATAGTTATAAAAAGGGATATATTGATTTACCTGTAGATCCGTCATTAAATATAAAAGATGAGATAAAAAGAATGAGGAGTGAGAAAAATGCAATTATTCTTGCACACTATTATCAAACCGGTGATATACAGGATATAGCAGATTATGTAGGAGATAGTTTGGCACTTTCTAGGGCTGCGGAAAAGGCAGATGCTGAAATTATTTTGTTTGCCGGCGTCAATTTTATGGCTGAAACGGCAAAGCTCCTTGCACCTGGTAAAAAAGTCCTGATTCCGGATACCAATGCCGGCTGCTCTCTTGCCGACTCCTGTGATCATGTGGAATTCAGGAAATTTCTTGATGATAATCCAGGCAGAACCGTTATTACATATGTTAATTCATCATCAGAAATAAAAGCGATGAGTGATATCATCTGCACCAGTACAAACGCTTTTAAAATAGTGGAGTCATTACCAGCGGAGGAAAAACTGATATTTGCTCCCGACAGAAACCTTGGAAATTATATTGCACGAATGGTTAACAGGGATATGCTAATATGGGACGGAGCATGCCATGTTCATGAAGAGTTTAGTCTGGAGGGAATTATAAAATTGAAAAAGGAGAATCCCGATGCATCTGTTATTGTGCATCCGGAGTGCAAATTGCCTGTAAGAATGGTGGCAGATTTTATTGGATCAACCGGAGCTCTTCTATCATTTGTTAAAAAGGATAAATCAATGAAGTATATTGTAGGTACTGAACCTGGAATAATACACCAGATGAATAAATCATGTCCGGAAAAAACCTATATTCCTGCACCTTCAACAGACTCAAGTTGCGGTTGCAGTGAATGTAATTTTATGAAGCTTATAACAGTTGAAAAGATATATAATACTCTTAAATTTGAAGAGCCTGAAGTATTCATTGATGAATCAATAATGGAAAGGGCCGCGATGCCAATAAGGAGAATGCTCGAAATTTCTGATAAACTGGGTCTATAGTATGCCAAAACCTGTTCTTATACTGATGCTTTTGTTCTGTTCGGGTCTATCTGCTTTTGCACAGAATATTGATCTGAAGGATGGCTACCATGTATTCAATTATCCAAATGGTGCAATCTCAAGTGAAGGTACAATAAGAGACGGCAAACCTGATGGATACTGGAAAAGTTATTATGTTACCGGTGTTCTCAAATCAGAAGGAAACAGGCGCAATTTTCTTCTCGACAGTGTATGGGTTTTTTATACTCAGACAGGTGATACGCTTGAAAAAATAGATTATGTTCTTGGTAGGAAAAGCGGATATTATATTAAATATAAGAGAGATAACGTTTTTGGATTGTATATATGGTCAAGGGAATTATATGCTGGTGACAGAAGGGAAGGTATAGGCAGACAATATTTTCCTGACGGAGGATTAATGCTAACAATACCATACAGCAATGGTAAAAAAGAGGGTTTGTCAAGGGAGTATGACAGAAATGGCAGAATAATAACCCTTTACGAATACAGGAACGATTTTTTAACTGCCAGAAGGAGAATTAACAGGTATGATGGTGATGGCCTTAAACAGGGGGAGTGGGTTGAGTTTTATCCGGGGGGAACTGTTAAAAGCGAGGTTACCTACCGGAACGATATGATGCACGGATACTATAAGGAGTATGACAGCAGGGGCATTCTTACACTTACAATGTTATATGATAATGGGGTAATTGTAGAGGAGAGCGTGGATGATGATCCTGATATAGAAGTGGTTAACAGGTATGATAATAATGGAAATCTTATTTTCAGCGGACCTTACAGGGAGGGAATTCCGGTAGGTGTACACAGGGAATATGATGGAAAAGGAAATGTTATATCGTCGTTTATATTCAATGATAAGGGTGTTAAAGTGTCTGAAGGTATTGTTGATGAAGAGGGAAACCGACAGGGTGAGTGGAAAAATTTATTCCCGGATGGCGGGGTAAAGGAAACAGGGTCATATAGTGCAAACAGACGTAGCGGTCTGTGGCGCTTTTTTAATGAAAAGGGTGAAACAGTGCAGCTGGGGTCATATCGTAATGGCAGGGAGGATGGTCGATGGGTGTGGTATTATGATGACGGGTCTGTTTTAAGGGAGGAGGAGTATTTTCAGGGAAAAAGAGACGGATCCTTTGCCGAATATGCAAGGGACGGATCATTGATCAGCAGCGGAAGCTATACAGATGGTGAAAGGAATGGGCACTGGGTATATACTGTCGGAGATCACCGTGAAGAGGGAAGCTATATTATGGGTCTTCGTGACGGGGAGTGGAAATATTTTGATACCGAAGGAAATCTTCTTTACAGGGGAAAATATTTACAGGGAAATCCTGACGGCTATCATTTTTACTACAGGGATAACGGCAGGGTGGCTGAAGAGCAGTACTATTCCTCCGGTATAAGGGAGAAAACCTGGAAAAAGTATGATACCGAGGGTAATGTATTTATGACAATTGCATATAAAAATGATATTGAGGTGAGGATAAACGGGGTAAGAATTAATCTTCCCGATAGTGGTGTAAGGCTTATTAGATAGACAGGAAGAAGAGATGAATAATGATTTAATACCCCGCAGTGATAACCTTTCTGCAGTAGACCAAGAGTATGAAAAACGACTCAGGCCTCTGTCTTTTAAAGATTTTAAAGGACAGCTCAGGATAGTTGATAACCTTAAAGTGTTTGTTACTGCTGCAAATCAGCGTGATGAAGCACTGGATCATGTTCTGCTTCATGGTCCGCCCGGACTGGGTAAAACAACTCTGGCATCAATTATCGGACATGAACTGAATGTAAATATTAAGGTTACATCCGGACCTGTTCTGGATAAACCGGGCGATCTGGCCGGATTGCTGACCACGCTGGAAGAGAGGGATGTGCTCTTTATTGATGAAATTCACAGGTTGTCTCCGGTTGTTGAAGAGTATCTCTATTCGGCTATGGAGGATTACCAGATTGATATTATGATTGATAAGGGACCGAGTGCCAGATCAGTTCAGCTTACACTTAATCCTTTTACGCTTATAGGTGCAACAACCAGATCAGGTCTGCTTACAAGCCCCCTGAGAGCACGGTTCGGGATAAGGATGCACCTTGAATATTATGATGCAGTGGTGCTGAAAGGAATAGTTAAAAGATCATCATCCATACTGAGGGTTGAAATAGAAGATAATGCGGCAGCTGAAATTGCCGGACGGAGCAGGGGCACCCCCAGAATAGCAAACTCTCTCCTGAGAAGGGTTCGTGATTTTGCACAGGTAAAGGGCAACGGAAAAATTGATCTGGAGATTACAAGGTATTCACTTGATGCACTTAATATCGACAGACATGGCCTGGATGAGATGGATAATAAGATACTTGCAGTAATAATTGAAAAATTCGGCGGCGGTCCGGTCGGACTAACAACAATCGCTACTGCAGTGGGTGAAGACAGCGGAACAATAGAAGAGGTTTATGAACCTTTTCTGATAAAGGAGGGATATATAAAAAGAACCCCCAGGGGAAGGGAAGCAACGGAAAGTGCCTGGAAACATCTTGGAAAACATAAAACGGGAGATACAGGATTATTGTTTTAAATTTGCAAAGTTTCAGCGAATACGTATATTTAGTTATTGGTTTTTTGATATATCTGATTGTTATAAACAGTTGATAATAAAAGTATTTGTTTTAATAAACAGAATAATAGATGCCGCTTTTCAGATATTTGTTGCAGTGAATTATTTATTGAAACAGAGATTATATAAGATCGTTAAAATAAAAGTATTCAATAATTTTATTGTCAGGTAATAAAAAAATTTCGAACGAATGAAAACGTTATTTAAAAGATCCGGTATCCTTTTTGTGATTGCTGGAGTTATTATTCTCGCATATTCCGAGTTTTCCAGACTCGAAAATAACACCCTTCTTATACTGAGCGGCGTATTTATTGTCGGGGGACTGCTTCTCTATATTATACTGAATAATATTCTTGACTGATTACAACAGGGTGTGTTCTGCCCGAACAGGCAGGATTTCAGAAGATATTACTGATCTTCTCAAGAATCTTTCTGTTTATTATCTTAATGCGGCGACCATTAAGGGCAATCAGATTATCAGATTTAAATTCGGATAGTAACCTGATTACTGATTCAGTTGCTGTTCCAACAATATTTGCCAGCTCCTCTCTTGTAAGCGTAATCCTGAGGTAGTTCTGCTCATCGAGCCCAAACTCATCGATAAGATGCAGCAATATCTCCGCAAGTCTTTCCCTCACGGTCTTTTGAGCGATGTCGGTAATATATGCATTTGCTTCAGCCAGCTCCTGGCAGGTCAGCTTCATAATCTCCATGGCAAAGGAGGGATTCTCCCTGACGAATGTGATAAGCAGGTTGGAGGGAATAAAACAGACCGTGGAATCTTCTATTACCTTGGCAGAAGTACAGGCTGTTTCGTTGCTGAGTACCGACCGGTACGCAATTAAATCTCCTTTCTTTGCAAACCTTATTATCTGTTCCTTGCCATCGATTCCGGTTTTGTAAACCTTTATGATGCCATTATTGATGCAGTAGAATCCACTGATGCGGCTTCCCTCTGTATAAAGGACATCTCCACGCTTTAAATGCCTGTGCTCCTTTTCAAAATTGATAAGGTCAGTCTCTTCCTTTGTGAGATGCCTGAATACGGAATTCTGATGTACCGGGCAGGTATCACAGAATGGAATATGTATCTCTTTAGGCCTCATTAAAAATAAGGTATGAAATATTTTATAATAGAATAACCAAATAATTCATGGTTCTGAAATAATGGTTATTTTTACAAAGAAAGTAAAAAATTAATTAATTCTGAACCAATTATGGCGGAGTCGGTAAACATTCGGTTAAAAGGAGAAATGGCCTTTGACATTGAGATTGACGGACATCATTTAATGATTGATTCAGCTCCTGAATTTGGAGGGGAAAACAGGGGTCCCAAACCAAAAAATCTGATGCTCGCTTCAATTGGAGGATGCACGGGAATGGATGTTGTATCTATGCTGAGAAAAATGAGGGTGCCATTTGATGATCTGAGAATTGAGGTGTCTGGTAATATTACAGAGGAGCATCCCAGGCATTTTGACACTATTCATATCATATATATTATCAAAGGCCTTAATATTCCGCGGGATAAGGTAGAGACGGCTGTAAATCTATCCCAGGAGAAGTATTGCGGAGTAACATACAGTCTGCGGCAGAGTGCATCAATTACGCACGAGATAATAATAGAGGAGTAAACAACCGGATCTGCCAGCCGGTAGCGTTAGTTTTGGGGCCCTGACAGACTTGTACCTGAACAGCCAGAGACAGATCCGTCAAAGGAAAAGGTGGTCTTTTCCGCTCAGAATGCTGAACTGAACTGGTTCAAAAACCGGATATCGTTTTCAAAATAGAGACGCAGATCATTAACCTGATACTTCAGCATGGCAATTCGTTCTATTCCCATACCAAATGCATATCCTGTATAGAGAGAACTGTCTATTCCGCAATTTTCAAGCACCGCAGGATCTACCATTCCGCATCCCAGCACCTCAAGCCAGCCTGAATACTTGCATACATTACACCCCTTGCCTCCACAGATTGTGCAGTTTACATCCATCTCGGCCGATGGTTCAGTAAAGGGGAAAAAGGATGGCCTCAGGCGGATTCTTGTATCTTCCCCAAACATCTCTCTTGCAAAAAAGAGAAGTGTCTGTCTGAGATCCGCAAAGGAGACCTCTGTGTCAATGTATAGTCCTTCAACCTGATGGAAAATACAGTGTGCCCGTGCCGAGATGGCCTCATTTCGGAATACTCTTCCGGGTGATATTGTACGGATCGGGGGCTTTTCAGATTCCATTACCCTTACCTGTACGGAGGAGGTATGGGTGCGCAGAAGGATGTCATTGATATTTGAATCCTCCTCCGAATGGCGTTTGATATAAAAGGTATCCTGCATATCCCTGGCCGGATGTTCAGGAGGGAAATTGAGCCTTGTAAAGACATTGTTATCACTCTCAATTTCCGGGCCCTCTGAAACAGTAAAGCCAATCCTTGAGAAGATGGAAATAATCTCATTTCTCACGATCGAGAGAGGATGCCTTGTTCCTGTTGGAATAATATCCCCCGGGCGTGTAAGATCATCAATAATGGTACTTTCGCCTGGACGGGAAAGGCTGTTCTTTAACTCCACAATTCTGGCGCTTGCTTTTTCCTTAAGATTATTCAGGAGCTGACCCGTCTCTCTCTTTGCATCGGGAGGAAGCTCCCGGAACTGCGTGAAGAGTGAGGCAATAACCCCTTTCTTACCCAGATACTTAATTCTTAGCTCTTCAAGAACCTCTTCACTGTCAGCTGTTAATAAGCTGATCTCCTCTTCCGTCTCTCTTATCTTTTCAAGCATACTTACTCTCTTAACATGGGAATATTCCCTTACTATTTCTTTACAATCTTTGCCTCCAGTATGATTACTTTCTCAACCGGCCTGTCACGGTTATCTGTTTCAACCGAGGCAATGGATTTTACTACTTCCATCCCCTCAATTACCTCACCAAATACAGTATACTGCCAGTCAAGATGAGGAGTGCCCCCTTCACTACGGTAAATCTCTCTCCTGCTCTCCGGGATTACATAAGGCTCCATCTCTGCAATTTCATCATAGGTTAGGATGGAAGCAAATTCCTGTATCTCTGCCGCTGTTTTTGTATCACCCGACTCATTGACTCTCTCCCTTTCGGCCTTCAGATACTTGTAAAAAACAGCCTGCTGCACAGTGGCATTTATACGGGTTTCAATATCATCCAGTTCAGCATCGTTAAAGGTTCTTCCTTCAACAATATAGAACTGCGTGCCGGACGATGCACGTTCAGGATTAACCTGATCTCCCTGTCGCGCCGCGGCAATAACACCCTTCCGATGGTATAGGGAATCATTGATCTCTGCAGGAACAGTATAAATGTACTTTGCACTTGTCTCGTCATTCATCTCCATCTTTGTGGATGGATCACCCGCCTGGATCATAAAATCGTCGATAACCCTGTGAAAAAGAATACTGTCATAAAAACCTGTCTTAACAAGAGATATGAAGTTGTCCCTGTGCCCCGGTGTACTGTTGAGCAGCCTGACTTTTATATCTCCGAAATTAGTGCGCAGAAGCACCAGTGTCTCCTTTTCGGAGTTGTCATTGCAGGATATCATGGCTCCTGAAAACAGAAGCATAAACATTGTTGCCACTACTGAAGATTTCATATTATCACGGTTTGGTTTTGACCCATTTTTCGATGCATGAAAGTTTTGTACCTTTAAGGAGTTTTCTAAAAAGGATTTACAAATATACAAAACTTTAGTAACCTTCACTTTTCAGGCAATGATCAATATTTATAAGAACAGCTGTAAAAGCATAATTTTGTTTGTAGCTGTTATTATGATGATTTCTTCTGTTTTGAAAGGCCAGGGAACCGGACTGGTACTAAGTGGTGGCGGGGCCAAGGGAATAGCCCATATCGGGGTGATTGAAGCGCTGGAAGAGAGTAATATACGGATTGATTATATTGCGGGAACCAGCATGGGAGCCATTATTGGATCTCTTTATTCCATGGGATATAGCCCGGAAGAGATGAGAAAACTCGTTACCTCGGAAGAGTTCAGGAGATGGTCTACAGGAAGAATCGATTCAAAGTACAGATTTACCTATAAGAGGTCAGATGATGAACCCTTAATGTTCTCAGTCGGAATTAAACGGGTAGAGGATCAGACATCGCCTTCTCTGCCATCCCATATTGTACCATCCGAGGTGATCGACTTTGCATTGCTCGAAATGACCAGCGGGGCAAATGCTGTTTCTGATAATAATTTTGATAATTTGATGATCCCCTTTCGGTGCGTGGCAGCTGATGTGTATGATAAAAAGGCTGTTGTGCTGAGAAGGGGTAACCTGGGAATGGCCGTAAAGGCGTCAATGGCCTATCCCCTCTATTTTGAACCGGTAATGATAGATTCTGTTCTGTTGTTCGACGGAGGTATATATAACAATTTTCCATATCAGGTTCTTATGGATGAGTTTAATCCTGACTTTATTATCGGCAGTAAGGTTGTTAACAGGTCAAAGAAACCGGACAAGACGGATGTTATGCTGCAACTGGAGAATATGGTGATGCAGAAAACAGATTTTATTATTCCGGATTCTCTGGGAATAGTAATCGAATCAACTTTCGACAATATCTCCCTGCTTGAATTCGATAAGGCAGACTTGCTGATTGCTGAGGGTTACAGGAATACAAGGGCTCTTATTGATTCAATTATTCTGAAAGTTGAGCTGGAACCAAACGAAAGTATTGATTTACGAAGATCAGCATTCAGGAACATGATGCCGGATACCGTTTTCAATAATATTGTTATTAGTGGTGTTAGTGACCGGCAGAAGGAGTATATCTCTACCCTTATCTCAGGAGAGGATGAAGAGTTCGATATTGATCACCTTCGACAGGAGTATTTCAGGCTTGCCTCTGAGGAAAATGTAAAAAGTGTTTCTCCGGAAGCTATTTTTAACAGTGAGAGCGGAAAATATAATCTTTTTCTGGATGTCTCCCTTAAGGAATCAGCCAACTTCAGTATCGGAGGATTAATTTCAATGTCAACCTACAGCCAGTTTTTCGCAGGCTTTAACTACCATTCACTTACTGATATTTATAATATGTTCAGTGCAAATATATTTCTGGGCCAATACTATTCTTCATTTAAAATTGCCCACAGAATATCGATTGCACAACAGGGCAGACTACTTATAGATTTCAATATTACCGGTAACCGGTGGAACTACTTTTCGAACGAAGCACCAACTCTTTTTAAAAATATCTCTCCCTCGTATGTGATGAGGAATGAAAGCTTTTTCAGGGCAACAGCCGGAACGCCAACAGGTAATAATTCAATAATAAGAGGCGGTTTATCATTTATCTGGTTAGATGATATTTATTATAAAAAACTGAGGTATGAAGAGCAGGTGGATCCTGATAATTCACAACATTTTTATGCAAGTGCCTCTTTAAGTTTTGAGGGAAATACACTTAACCGAAAACAGTTTTCAACACAGGGTAATTACCTGAAACTCGATGCCAGCTATCATGCAGGATTGGAATATTATAGCGAGGGAGTGAAGGACACTCTCTCAATGCCTGAAAAATGGACTGACCCCTCAGGCTGGTTCTCAATCAGGCTTATCAATGAGAACTATGCACGTGTCAGCGGCAAGTTTCATCTTGGATCACTTGTTGATATCAGGATCAGCAACAGGGCTCCTGGCAATAACCTGACCTCCTCACTGATCAATTCATATAAATTTGAACCAACGCCATTCAGCAGGCAACTATTCAGCAGGGCCCACAGGGCGAATTCATATCTTGGAGGGGGAGTGATACCTGTATGGGAATCAACGTCATCACTTAGTTTCAGGGGAGGCGTATATCTGTTTGCACCTGTGCGCCGATTGGTTGAGGATTTTTCAGGAGAAGTGGTTTACAGTGAACTTTTTCCGGGCCTGAATCTCACAGCTGAGGCCGCCGTCATTTATCAGACCCGGCTTGGTCCGGTAAGTGCCGGCCTGAACTATTTCAGCGGAGAACCAACGAAGCTTTTCTATTTTTTGAATTTCGGTTATATTTTGTTCAACAGAAAGGGAGTGGAATAAATAGGTTAGTATCTTTGCTTCAATTTAAATCGGCAGCAGACAGGTGAGTTATATTAACAGATTAGCCGGACAGACTCTGGTTTACGGATTGGGTACAATTGTACCCAGATTCCTGCATTATCTGGTGCTGACATTCTTTTATACCCGTGTGTTCAGTGAGTCGGAATATGGTATTGTAACTGAACTGTACGCCTTTATGGTTCTTTTCCTGGTTATTCTTACATATGGAATGGAAACGGGGTTCTTCCGCTACTCCTCCTCCAGTCCGGATCGGGAAAGGGTATTTGCAACGGCTTTTCTTTCCCTGTTGGTCACTTCACTCTTTTTCGTAGTTGTTGCAAACCTGTTTATCGGTTCTTTTGCACAGGCACTCAGATATGAGAATAACAGAGTGTATATAAGAATGTTTATTTTTATTCTGGCATTTGATGCAATAGCCGCAATTCCATTTGCAAGGCTGAGGGCAGATAACCGGCCTCTGCGCTTCAGTATACTCAAAATAATTAATGTACTGGTAACTATAGTCCTGGTTCTTTTCTTTCTTAAGATAGCTCCGGAGATGGTCAAAAAAGGATCTGTATTACCCGGGTGGCTTTATAATCCTGATCTGGGAGTAGGTTATGTCTTTTTTTGCAATATGATTGCCAGCGGGTTTGTCGTTATTCTACTCCTGCCTGAAATATTATCAATAAAACGTGGTTTCAGCTATACACTCTGGAAAAGACTTCTTGCGTATTCTCTTCCACTTCTTATAGGGGGACTGGCCGGTACAATCAACGATGCACTTGATAAGATGATACTCAGACGACTTACACCGGAAGAAGATGGTTTGGCCGTAGTAGGTGAATATGGGGCAAGCTATAAGGTTGCTGTGCTTATGTCGTTGTTTATCCAGATGTTCAGATTCGCTGTGGAGCCTTTCTTTTTTGAGAAATCGGGTCATAAGGACGCAAGGGAGAGCTATGCTCAGGTGATGAAGTATTTTGTTATTATCACACTGATAATATATCTTGGGATAAATTTATATATATCAATATTTCAGAATATTATCGATAGTAAACTCAGGGATGCCCTATCTATTGTTCCTATAGTAAGTATGGGTTACCTGTTGTATGGAATTTTTGTTAACCTGAGTGTGTGGTATAAAATAAACGATTTAACGCGGTATGGTGCAATACTAACTCTGGGTGGTGCTTTGATCACGGTGGTGATAAATCTGGCTTTTGTACCTGTGTATGGTTACAAAGCTTCGGCATGGGCGCATGTAGCCTGCTACGGATCCATGGTGATCGCATCATTTTTTCTGGGGAAAAGGTATTACCCGGTACCCTACCAGACCCTTAGAATACTTTTTTATCTGTTAATAGCTATTCTTATTGTTGTTTTTGCTGCAAATGTCAATTATCCTGATATGTTAACGGAACTATCAGTAAACACTATTCTTATAATTGCATTTGTTATAATGGTAGAAAAGCGTGACCGGATACTCGAAACTATAACCGGACGAAATATTTTTAATAGATGAGAGTTAAGATAGTAAACAGGTCAAAGCACATGCTTCCCCGATATTCAACCAACCTGTCGGCAGGAATGGATATCAGGGCGAACCTGGACAGGGAAATAGTACTCAGGCCATTGCAGAGAACGCTGGTTAAGACAGGATTGTTTATTGAACTGCCTGAAGGATATGAGGCGCAGATACGCCCGAGAAGCGGATTGGCTCTTAAATCGGGATTGACAGTTCTTAATTCACCGGGAACAATTGATGCAGATTACAGGGGTGAAATAGGAATAATTATGGTAAACCTGTCAGAGAAGGATTTTGTGATTAATGATGGGGAGAGAGTTTGCCAGATGGTAATAGCACGGCATGAACAGGTATCATGGGAGGAGGTAGAGGTATTAAATGAAACAGAAAGAGGATCGGGTGGCTTTGGTCATACCGGAAAATAGGATTATGAAATCGAATTTAAAATGGTTTATTACCGGATCGGTTATTACTCTGGTAATGCTTTCATGTGGGAAAAGGATTGTACCGGTTTCCGTCACGGAAAGGGAAGCCGCAGGTTACGATACGGTTCTTTATAACGTTGCGCTGGTTGAGGGTTCAAGAAATAAGATGAACGGTAATGCCGGCGAGGCAATTAACTACTATCAGAGAGCCCTTGAGATTAACCCCGAAAGTGGAGTGGCTCCTTATGAAATAGCATCAATGCTTTTTATCAGGGGTGATGCTCAGGGCGCATTGCAGTTTGGACGTAAAGCCGTTAATAATGATCCGCAAAATATCTGGTACCTTAACAATCTTGCAAACATCTATTTTTCAGCCGGAGTACCTGACTCAGCAATTGTAATTCTTGAACGTATCGTAGAACTATATCCGGAAGAGGAGGAGACCATGTTCAATCTTGCCGGATTTTATATTGCCAATGGCGATGCAGACAAAGGAGAGGTAATTTTAAAAAGGTTCAGGAGTAAATACGGTGATGATGAAAAGATTGTATACAATCTGCTTAACGCGCTGAATGAACAGGGAAAAAGAGAGGAGACAGAAGAGCTGCTTGAAGAGATGTGCCTGAAATTTCCAGATAACACTGCTTATAAGGGCATGCTGGCAGAGCTTTACAGGGAAACCGGACGAAGCGAAGAAGCGGTAGGGATATATAACTCGTTGTTTGCCAGTGATCCTGATAATCCTGTTCTGCTGCTTTCATATATGGACTACCTGTTTGAAGAGAAGAGATACGATGAACTGACTGATAGAATGAATGTTTTTCTTATAAATGATTCCATAGAGGTGGAAGATAAAATAGCCTTGCTGGCTGGTTTTGCTTCTGATTCATCTTTTATTGCAACGAAGGAACAGTCCCTGATTATGTCTGCCATGGTGCTTGAAGCAAATCACCCGGAAAACAGGGAAGTAATGCTGGCGCTGGCTTCCCTGTACGGAATTGCCGGGGATACGGAAAAGGAGATATCCAAGTTAAGTGAGGTGGCCCGACTGTTCCCACGAGATTATCCCACCAGGGAGCAGTTGCTTTTGAAGCTGAACGAATCCGGAAGAAATGAAGAACTATATCAGTACGCAGGCAGGGTTTCAGCAGAGTTTAATATGTATCCGTTGCCTAAGCTGTTGCTTGCATATTCGGCAAATGAACTGGGAAAGTACAGGGAAGCCCTTGATGAATTAAAAAAGATTAGGATACTGATCAATGAAAATCCTGATTTTATGATGCAGATTCTGGTTCTGGAGGCTGATATTTACTACAAAATGGAGAATTATGAAGATTCATGGGAAAGTTATGAGAAAGCTTTGGTGCTTGATCCTGAGGATGCCCTGGTTCTTAACAATTATGCATATTTTCTGGCTGAACAGAACCAGGAACTGCCCAGGGCCGCAAGTATGGTTCGAAAAGCAATAGGGATTGATAGAAGTGTTACTTATCTCGACACATGGGCGTGGGTACTCTATAAGCAGGGTAAAAACAGGAGGGCCATGAAAGTAATGGAGACGATTCTCGAAACGGGTACCGACGATTCTGAAATACTGGAACATTACGGTTTTATCCTTTTTAAAGCTGGTAAATGCGATGATGCTGTCAATTATTGGGAAAAAGCGCTTGTTCAGGAGCCCGGTAAAACATATCTATTGAAGGAGATTGAAAAATGCGGAAAGTAAAATTAATATCCGTCCTGGCCGGGATTTTTATTTTAAGTTCATGTTCGGTTTTTAGGCGAACAGCAGCCGACGAGAGAAAGAATATAAATGTTCGCACAGAGCAATTTTTGGAAGATGTGAACGGCAGGAACGTAACAAATAAAGGATTTAGATTTGACAGGATAAGGGTTGTCATGAATGAGGGGGGCGAAACAAGACGATTTACCGTGAATATTCGATCCGACAGTGAAGGGAAGATGCTTGTATCTGTCAGGATAATTGCATCAATAGAAGTGGCAAGAATTTATATTGATAAGAATAAAATAATTATTCTTGACAGATTAAACAGGATATATTCTGAAGGTGAAACAAGGGAAGTTATTGGAAAGTACGGGCTGAGCTGGGATATTATGCCTTTTTTGTTCGGGGATTTACCATCAGGTGCCGGCTCCGGAGAACGGGTAAGGTGTATCGGAGGCAAGGCAAGTTTGATTTTAAATCTGGGAAAAGATTCTTACGTTGCAGGATTTGATTGTTTGCTTGGTAAATTGACTGATCTAAGAGGAACAATTGAGAATAACTCAATAAGCATGAATTTTGAAGACTTCATTGCTTCCGGTAACGCTATGTATCCCGAAAATATAAGGTTCAGAGAGGACAATGCGGTAATGACTCTCGATATGTCGCTATCAGGATATTCTGAATACACCGGAATTGTGGAGCCCCTCGAAAAGCCTTCCAGGTATGATACAGGACGATTAAGATGAGAACAGTATTCTTACTGATTGGTTTAATAATTGTGCCGTTGGGCCTTACCGGTCAAACACGGGCGGAGCTTGAACAGCGAAGGGCAAAAACGCTGGAGGATATTTCCTATATCGATAATATGCTTCGTGAAACATCAAAGGAGCGTAGCCAGAGCCTGAATGAGCTTAATATTCTGAACAGGAAAATAACGCTGCGTGAGGATATAATAAATGGAGTAAGGGAAGAAATAGCTCTTCTGAATGAAAGAATAGCTCTTAATGATCTTGCAATTCAACTGATGGAAGAGGATCTTGGTAAACTGATTAAGGAATATGAAAGAGCTATAGTACATGCGCAGAGGGTAAGCAAGGGGAGGCCGGCTTTTGCTTATATTTTTTCAGCAAGTGACCTTAACCAGGGCTACAAGAGAATAAAGCACCTTCAGCAGGTTGCCAAATTCCGGAGACGTGAGGCGGAGATAATCAGAGAACTGAAGGGGCATATTGAACTTAACAGGAATCTTCAGGAAAAGGATCTCGACGATATTCTTGAGCTCAGGCGAAGGGAAGAGAGACAGGTGGAACAGATGATGGGTGAGCAACAGGGTAAACGACGACTTGTTAATACACTCACAAGCAAGGAGAGGCAGCTGCAGCAGGATCTCAGGGAGAAGCAGAGGATAGCAGCTGAGATTGAAAAGGAAATAGCCAGAGTTATTGAAGAGGAGAGGAAAAGATTGGCAAATAACGATATGGCTCCTGCTGATAGAATTATAGGGGATGATTTTGAAAAGAACAGAGGCAGATTACCGTGGCCTGTAGAAAGAGGTGTGGTAACAAATCATTTCGGAGTGCATGATCATCCTGTCTTTAAGGGAACAAGGGTTGATAATATAGGGGTCGAGATTACCTCCCGTGGTATGGTGACAGCCAGGGCTGTGTTCAAGGGAAAGGTGATGAGCGTATTCGGTATCTCAGGAGCCAATATGGCAGTGATTATCAGACATGGCAAGTACCTTTCCGTCTACCAGAATCTGGTAAATGTAAATGTGAAACCTGGAGAGGATGTTGTCACCGGACAATCAATCGGAGAAGTCTTCAGTGATCCGCAGGAGGATGGAAAATCTGTTATAAAGTTTATGATATATAACGAAAAGGTAAAGCTGAATCCTGAAGAGTGGATTGTGGGAAGAGATTAGTATCAGTGCATATCACCGACGATTTTTTAGTGATGGTAGGGCTAATAGCTGCTTCTTATTTGTATTGGTTAATATATAAATTATGTTTGTTGGTGAAAGGGTGGATTAAAAAATCTGCGGGGATGCAACCTTTTACTGAAAAATCATGTATAATTGGAGATTGAATAGCTTAATGATCAGGAATATCAGCATAATATCCGAGAGGGTTAATCTTCGCCTGGTGGAAAGCCTTATAGATGAAATATCTAGCGAGCTGGCCATAGGATCTGATGACTATGGTAAGATACTTATTGCAACAATCGAAGCTGTAAATAATGCAATTATCCACGGGAACAAGGCTGACAGAATGAAAACTGTTGATGTGGCGTTTGAGCATGCTGATAATAATCTTGTTGTTAAGGTGGCTGATCAGGGAAGCGGTTTTGATCCCTCTCTGGTGCCGGATCCTACTTCGCCGGAAAATATTGAAAATCTGCATGGAAGAGGTGTTTTTCTTATGAAACAGCTCTGCGATAGTATCCGGTTCTCTGAAAAGGGAAATGAGGTAATCATGGAATTTAAGATTCACTGAGGTTGGCTGTAAAAGTTTACTATCAGAAGGAGGGATTCAGATTGAGGGAGAGTAGAGCCCTTAAGAATTGGATCCTGAATATAGTCGTTAATGAGGGTTACGGCTATGATGTGATTACCTATGTGTTTACAGATGACAGGATGATACTGCAATTGAACAGGGAATTTCTTGAACATGATTACCTGACGGATGTTATAACGTTTGATATGTCAGAGGAAGCTGGTACGGTGAAGGCAGAGATTTATATCTCCGTAGATACCGTAAAAAGAAATGCAAAGCATCTGGGAGCTGATTTTCGTAGTGAAATGGCACGGGTAATGGCGCACGGAATACTGCACCTGACCGGATATGACGATAGTGATGATCTTTCAAGCGGAATGATGAGGGAAAGAGAGGAGTATTATCTTAAGAGATATTTTGATGAAGCTTGAATATGATGTCATAGTTATTGGAGGGGGTCATGCCGGCTGTGAGGCCGCCAATGCAGTTGCTACTATGGGTAAGAGTTGCCTGCTTGTTACAATGGATCTGACGAAACTGGCACAGATGTCATGCAATCCGGCTATGGGGGGTATTGCTAAGGGGCAGATAATCAGAGAGATAGATGCGCTTGGAGGATTGTCTGGTATTGTTACCGACAGAAGTATGATTCAGTACCGGATGCTTAATCGGAGCAAAGGTCCGGCAATGTGGAGCCCGAGGGCACAATGTGACAGAATGTTGTTCAGTGCAGTCTGGAGGGAATTACTCGAAAACCTGGATAATCTTTACCTGTGGCAGGACAGGGCTGTCCGTTTATTAGTTGAAAATGGACAGGTAAAAGGAGTAGAGACCGCATTTGGTACAAGTTTTTATGCTAAAGCAGTTATCTTATGCGGGGGCACTTTTTTAAACGGGATAATGCATGTTGGATATAATACAAGCAAAGGAGGGCGGTCCGGCGATGCAGCTTCAGAAGGTATCAGCGAGCAGTTAAGGGATATGGGCTTTTCTGTTGACAGAATGAAAACCGGAACCAGCGCCCGTCTCGACGGACGGTCTATTGATTTTGGAGTTATGGAGGAGCAGGCTGGAGAGAACGAGGGGCGCACATTCTCCTATATGCATGATAAAATAGATATGTCCTCCTCCAGGAGCTGTTTTGTCGTCCGTACCACTATGGAAGTTCATGATGAACTACGGAAAGGTTTAAAGTATAGTCCGCTGTTTCAGGGAAGAATTAAGGGAATAGGACCGCGATACTGTCCGAGTATAGAAGATAAGATTGTCACATTCGGAGATCGGGAGTCACATCAGTTATTTATCGAACCTGAAGGTTGGAACACAAATGAATATTATATTAATGGTTATTCTTCCAGTTTACCCCTGGAGACTCAGTTGTCTGCTTTAAGAAAAATACCAGGTCTTGAAAATGTTAATATATACAGGCCGGGGTACGCCATAGAGTATGATTTTTTTCAACCTACACAATTAAAGCCGACCCTTGAAACGAAGTTGGTAAAAGGGCTTTATTTTGCCGGGCAGGTAAACGGGACTACTGGTTATGAGGAGGCCGGTGCTCAGGGTATAATGGCGGGAATTAATGCAGTATTAAAATTGGATGGCAGGGATCCGCTTGTTTTTAAGAGGGACGAGGCTTATATTGGAGTATTGGTAGATGATCTTGTCACCAAGGGTGTTGATGAGCCATATAGAATGTTTACATCTCGTGCTGAGTACAGGATTCTTCTCAGACAGGATAATGCAGATGAACGATTAACACCGGTGGCGGAAACTATTGGAATGGCCTCTGACGAGCGGGCAGGTAGATTAAAGTTTAAACTATCATTGGTTGAAAAGATGATTGTTTTTACAGATGGCATTACCTTTAAGCCAGATAAGATAAATGATTTTCTTTTGAAGAGAGGAACAACCCCCCTGACCCAGGGAGTTAAAATGAGTGCCCTTGTGTCGCGGCCCCAGCTACGGTTGATGGATTTGCTTGAGTATTCCGGTGAAGGGCGGGAATTACTGGCACAACTAGGAGAGATGTCAGAGGTTATAGTAGAGTCTGCTGAGATAAGAATTAAGTATAAGGGATATATAGAGAGGGAAAGAAACCTTGCAGATAAAGTAGGTAAGCTTAATGATCTTCCGATCCCGGACGATATAGATTATGAACAATTGGTTTCCATTTCAACCGAGGGAAGGCAAAAACTGGCTAAAGCCAGACCAGAAACTATCGGTATGGCAACCAGAATATCAGGAGTTAGTCCGTCAGATATATCAGTTTTATTGGTCTATCTTGGAAAATAGTGTTCCACGTGGAACACTATTTTAAATAAATATACTATGATTATTAAAGGAAAAATATTAGATCCTCTGAAAAGAACGATTTTCGATGCCATTGTTACCGTCCAGGATGGCATTATTAAGGCTATTGAACAGAGTGATGAAGATTATTCTGACTATATTATTCCGGGATATATTGATGCCCACGTGCATGTTGAGAGTAGTATGTTAATTCCTTCGGAATTTGCGGCGGTTGCCGTCAAGCATGGAACGATTGGTGTAGTTGCCGATCCACATGAAATAGCAAATGTTTGTGGTGAAGAGGGAATAAATTTTATGATTGATAATGGCGAGGATGTTCCTTTGGAGTTTCTTTTTGGCCTGCCTTCATGTGTGCCGGCTACTCATCTGGAATCATCGGGGGCTGTAATCGATGGCTTTGATACTGATAGGCTTCTTGCAGAGGGGAGAGTAGGATTTCTCGCAGAAATGATGAACTTTCCCGGTGTTCTTGCGGGGGACAAGGAGGTGATGATGAAACTGGAGAGCGCCAGAAGGCTCGGAATGGTGATAGATGGGCATGCTCCCGGTGTAAAGGGTAAGGAGCTGATAAACTATATATCCTGCGGAATCTCAACAGACCACGAAGCTGTAACTCTTGAGGAGGCAACGGAAAAGATAAACAGAGGTATGAAGATACTGATCCGGGAGGGGAGTGCAGCCAGAAACCTGGATGCCCTGCATTTTCTTGTATCGACCAACCCTGATAAGGTGATGCTCTGTTGTGATGATATTCACCCTGAAACTCTTATAAAGGGTCATATAAATCTTATTGTAAAGAAATTGTTGTCACTTGGGCATGATATTTTTGATGTATTCAGTGCGGCGACCGTTAATCCTGTTAACCATTATGGTATAGATGTTGGTCTTCTGCAGGTGGGCCACCGTGCTGATTTTCAGGTTGTGTCCGACTTATCGAATCTGACAGTTAAGGAGGTGTATATTAAAGGTAAAATAGTGTTTGGAGACAACAGTGTTCTTTTTGATATGCCATTAGTGAAGCCTGTAAATAGTTTTAATTCCTCCAAGGTTAATTCTGGACGTCTAAGGGTAATAGCTGAAGGAAACAGGATGAGGGTTATCAGAGCATATGACGGACAGCTGATAACAGTCAATGAATACATTGATGTCCAAAAAGGCTGGGAAGTAAAACCTGATACCGGAAGGGATATTCTTAAGCTGGTTGTAAAGGAAAGATATAATGATAAGGCAGCTGTTTCTGCATTTATCACCGGATTTGGATTGAAAAGGGGAGCTTTTGCAGGTTCCGTGGCACACGACAGCCATAATATAATTGCTGTGGGATGCGACGACAGGTCTATTGCCGAGGCCATTAATATGGTAGTCGAAATGAAAGGGGGCCTTTCTGTGTATGATAACGGACCTGTGCTGAAGCTGGAACTGCCAGTTGGAGGTATTATGTCAGATGTTCCATGTGGAACAATTGCCCGGAAGTATGAGCAGATGTCAGACTATGTAAAGGAGATGGGCTCCGGACTCCGGGCCCCGTTTATGACACTCTCTTTTATGTCTTTGCTGGTTATTCCTGAGATTAAACTGGGAGACAGGGGATTGTTTGAACTATCATCATTCTCGTTTGTGGATCAGTTTGAAGAGTAATATTTTTAATATACCAGTTGTCCCTTTGGGATGGTTGTCCCTTTGGGATGGTTGTCCTTTAGGATAGTTGTCCTTTGGGATAGTTGTCCTTTGGGATTGCACCGTCACTCTTCAGGATAATGGTGCCTCTATTCCAAAAGGGGTATAATGTCGTATTAATGAAGGAAAGAGAATCTTTAAGAGAACAGGCGCTTCTGCTTCCCGGTCTCCCCGGAATCTATATTTTTGTTGATTCAGGTGAAAATATAATTTATGTAGGCAAGGCAAAGAATCTGAAAAAGAGGGTCTTAAGCTATTTCAGCAATATGGTGGAAGGAAAGACCCGGGTAATGGTTGCACGTATAAATGAGATCAGACATATTGTTGTGGGGAGCGAATCGGATGCACTTCTGCTCGAAAATAATTTTATCAAGGAGTATCAGCCCAGATATAATGTGCTGATGAAGGATGACAAATCCTTTCCGTGGATTTGCGTAAAGAATGAAAATTTTCCAAGGGTATTTATAACCCGGAATATTGTGGCTGATGGATCACGTTACTATGGTCCATATACATCTGCTTTCATGGCCAGAACACTTCTGCAACTGGTAAGAAAGCTCTATAAACTGCGGACCTGTGGTTATAATCTGGCTCCGGAAAAGATAAGGGAGTCAAAATACAGGGTGTGCCTGGAGTTTCATTTGGGAAATTGTCTTGCGCCATGTGTAGGGAAACAGAAGGAGGAAGAGTATAATCTTGCTGTTGCTCAGGTTGAAGAGATACTTAAAGGGAATATTCATAATGTAGCTCATCATCTTAAAGGGGTAATGAAATCTCTGGCGGATAATTTGCTGTTTGAGGCGGCCCAGGCCGTAAAGGAAAAAATTGCTGTACTTGAGAACTACCAGAGTAAGTCAGCTATTGTTGGCCCTGCTGTCAGGGATGTAGATGTATTGGCCTACAGCGAAGAGGATGAGAAGGTGTTTATTCATTATATGAGAGTTGTGAGGGGAGCGGTTGTGCAGGCATACAGTGTGGAATTCAGGAGAAGGATAGAGGAATCTCTGGAGGATGTTATAGCGCTGGCAATCAGCGTGATGCGTGAAAGGTACAGGAGTGATGCCCGTGAAATCATTGTTCCTTTAAGACCTGATATACAGGACGATAGGATCAAGTATACTCTCCCGGTGCGCGGCGATAAACTGAGACTGCTGGAACTTGCAGAACGAAATGCTGTCCATTACCGTTTGTCAAGACAAAAGCAGAGGTTAAACAGACGGGAGGAGGACCGTGGAGTTGAAATTCTTAAAAAAGTGCAAAATGATTTAAGGCTTCCTGAAATTCCTGTGCATATAGAATGTTTTGATAATTCTAACATTCAGGGAGACAACCCGGTTGCAGCATGTGTGGTATTCCGTAATGGAAAACCATCCCGGGGTGAATACAGACACTATAAGATAAAAATGGTAACGGGGCCGGATGACTACGCAAGCATGGAGGAAGTGGTATTCAGGAGGTACCGGCGTTTACTGGATGAGGACGAAAAACTGCCACAACTCGTTATTGTTGACGGTGGAAAGGGACAGCTCTCTTCCGCCTTGAAAAGTTTTGACAGGCTTGGGATAAGGGGCAGGGTTTCTCTTGTTGGAATAGCAAAGAGGCTTGAACAGATCTATTTTCCGGATGATCCGGTTCCACTCTATATAGATAAGAACTCGGTTTCGCTGAAGATTATTCAGAACGCCCGTAATGAAGCTCATCGTTTTGGAATTTCATTTCACCGCAATCAGCGTTCCTTGTCAATGAAGAGATCGATGCTTGATCAAATTAAGGGGATTGGTCCGGTTACAAGGGAGAAGTTGCTAAAAGAGTTTGGATCCCTTGAAAAGATTGCCGCAGCACCTCCTGAAAAGATTGCAGACCTTATTGGTCGCTCCAGATCGGAAAAACTGCTTAAACAGCTTCGGAAATTTGGTGGAACGTAATTTTAACGACACCTTCTAAAAATAAATTAACAAGCACATAGACAGACACATATCTGGTGTCAGGTTAACTATAGACTTAATCAGAGTTTAATATTTTTATCTGATCCCTGGTAATGTACAGGATATTGTGTTCAGAACAGGTGTCAGGAAGCCGGAAAACCATGGCTAAACGTTAGAATAGAAAAGGGCAGGAATTTCCTGCCCTTTTCTATTAGTGTTCTGAAATTATTCTTAGATTCCTTCAAGTGAATTAAACAGATTGGTCAGTTCTTCTCCGGAAGATGGTCTTGGTGCCCGCGGATCCAGAATTTTACCATTACGGTCAATCAGCACAAATGTGGGTATAAACTTAACAAGGTATTCATCATTCAGATTTACTCCGTCATGTAGCTGCATCCAGTTGGGTTTATCCTCTGTAACCATATCAATCCATGCCTGCTTGTCGCGGTCAACAGAAATACTGATGATTTCAATATTTTTATCTGCATAATCTGTTGCAAGCTGACCAAGTACAGGAATTTCAATCTTGCAGGGTCCACACCATGTTGCCCAGAAATCAATATATACATATTTGCCGGCAAAATCCTTAAGGGACACCATATTCCCTTCAAGGTCGGGAAGGTTAAATACCGGAGCATCCATTCCCGGCATTATCGGTTCCCATTCAGCTACAGCAGATGCAAGAGCAGTTTTTTTATCCTCGTTTACTGATATCTGATAGTACCTGTCAATATACTCTTCAATGCCGGCCGGACCATTAAAATCAAGAATGCCTGAAATAAAGGAATTCATAAAATGATCTGCGACTACCGGATTGGTAATATTGGCTTCTATCCAGTTAAACTGCTCCTCAAGAAGCGCTTCCGTTCCCCAGGCGTCGTCACCCAGCTCTGACGATTCATTTATCTTTTTGTTGATGATGGACGAAATAACGTTTGCACTTTCCGGGATGTCAAGGTAAGCTTCATTATTAACATCAACATCATTCATAAATGAATACCAGTCTGCTGGTAAATCAACCGTATCAACACCGGCATAGTATTTATGGGCCTGCTCGTAGCTTATAAGCAATGAGTAGTATGAGAATTCATAGGCCGTTTTTTCATCTTCAATAAATCTCTGACTGATATCAGGGTTCCCGGATATCAGGTTATTCAGCATATCCTCCTTTTTTTGCCTGTCGGCAAGGATGCTTGCCCTGAATGCTTCGGGTTCCAGTTTGTATGTCTCTCGAACCGATTGGTTTAATTCCCTGCTGACCTTATCAATTTTATTACTGTATTCCGACTCCGCCTGTGTATCTCCTGTTAAGGACCGTGTTGCTTCAGGATCACTTACATCAAAGGAGACGTTAAGAGTGCTGCCGGGTTCCATCCATGTGATTACATATTTGCGTTCTGTGCTGAGGATGGCTTTTGAGGCATCTTCCATCAAAAATGTATGGCTGAAACTGCCGGCTTCGTTAAGGGGAATAGTGTCTGTTTTACCTGCCATTGATAACAGTACAAAACCTTCATTACTGTTCAATACTGTCCCTGACAGGAGAGATTCCTTTTTGGAATTATCAGTACTGCATGCTGCCAGAGCAAGTATGACTCCGAAAATAATCAGTTTTCTCATAGATAATTGTTTCAAGTTTAATTTGGGTTAATTCATCTTTTCCGGGCAATAACGCAGCTCTTGTTAATTGATTGGATGGCTGCATAAAATAAAACCGGTTTTGTTTAATTGCTATTTATTACGCAATGTTGTAAAATTTATAAATTCACCCATTGAATCCCTGTAATCAGAATCCGGAAAGGTATCCAGGATTGCAAGAGCTTTGTCATGATATTTTTCCATCATTGTTTCAGCGTAGGAGAGTCCGTTGTTATCCTTAACAAAACTTATTACGGAATTTACCTCCCGCCCCGACTTACGTTTCTGTTTTAAAATTGACATTATACGCCGTCGTTCGGTTGAAGATACCTGTTGCAGCGCGTGAATCAGAGGTAAGGTAATTTTTTTCTCCCTGATATCATTCCCTCCCGGCTTACCTGTCAGTCCGTTTCCGGTATAGTCAAGAAGATCATCCCGTATCTGGAAAGCAATGCCAATATTTTCTCCCAGATCCTTCATAATTCTGATCTGTTCAGGATCATCGGTTACAGATGATGTGCCACATGCTGTACAGGCTGCAATCAGAGAAGCTGTCTTCATCCTGATAATTTCGAAGTATACCTCTTCCGTAATATTGAGCTTACGTGATTTCTGAAGCTGAAGCAACTCTCCTTCACTCATAGACTGAACGGCCTCGCTGACCAGCTCCAGCAGGTCAAAGCGGTTTTTTCGCACACTGATCAGCAAACCCTGGGATAGCATGTAATCCCCGGTAAGAACTGCAATCTTGGAGTTCCATAATGCATTGATGGAGAGCGCACCTCTTCGTTCATGGCTGTCATCAACAACATCATCATGAACAAGTGTTGCTGTATGAAGAAGCTCAATCAGGGTAGCGGCTACGAAGGTTGATTCATTAATGGTTCCGTTCATACCTGCTGATATAAATACCAGTAACGGCCGCATCTGTTTTCCCTTGCGCCGAAGAATATAGTTTAAAATTATCCTGAGAAGAGGAACATCGCTTTTGAGGGTATCGTTGAAATAGCCTTCAAACCTTTGCATCTCTTCTTCAACAGGCCTGCGGATGGAACGAAGTTTTGACATATTCTCAGCTTAACAGCTTCAAATATATAAATAATATTTACTGGCTGCTCAATTTAGCAAATAATGCATTTAACATATTAACATATTTATATATATTTGCAACATCAATTTGATCAGATAATTAAATAATTTTGAAGATGGGAGTTAATACAATTGATCCGGGACAGTTTGAAAGAGCTGCCAATATGCTGAAAGCTATTGCTCACCCGATGCGAATAGCTATTATTGGACTGCTGGAAGAGGGACAGGAACTCACCGTGACAGAGCTGCATGAAAATCTTGGAATAGAACAATCAACCACATCTCATCACCTTGGTATTTTGAAGGATAAGGGTGTGCTGATTTCAAGACGCGAAGGAAAGAATACCTTTTACTCTCTTAAGCATGAGAACCTTAAGAATATCATCAACTGTGTCAGTATGTGTAAATAGTAATTAGTCAAGGTCCTTGAAAAATCTCCGCTGAAAGAGAATAATTGTGAAAACGCCGGTGGTAACAGCCGTATCGGCCAGATTAAATACCGGTCTGAAAAACAGGAAGGACTCTCCTCCTTTAAAGGGCACCCATGATGGCCATGCCCCGTCAATAACAGGGAAATAGAGCATATCCACCACCCTGCCGTGAAGAAACCCTGAATAGCCGCCTTCGGGGGGAAACATTACCGCAGGTTCAAACCAGCTTTCAGTAAATATCATGCCGTAGAAGAGGCTGTCAATAATGTTACCAACCGCTCCGGCAAATATTGCGCTTACTGCAAGTATTAGTCCGGCCGGAGCTTTCTGTTTTATAAGGTGCAGTATATACCATCCTATGGCAACAGATGCCACAATTCTGAAGAGACTCAGTATAACTTTACCGGTCTCCCCGCCAAACTCCATGCCGAATGCCATTCCGTTATTTTCAATAAAATGGAGGATAAACCAGTCTCCCAGGAGATGTATTTCCTCTCCAATGGTAAAGGATGTCTTAATCCATATCTTCAGAGCCTGATCAGCAAACAGGATAAAGAGGATAAGCAGAATAGATCTGTTTTTTACTGACATGATAAATAATTTGGAGGCGCAAAATAGTAAATTTTGGTGAGAAGGTGATAAAATAAATATCCTTCGGATTTATCAGCAAGGAATAACGTGCAGTTAAGGCCCTGGTGTGATGTAACCAATAGCGGGGCAGGTCAGCAGATAATATTTCTGATAACGCCGTCATTAAAAATATAAGCAATTGTTACTTTTATAGGATGGATAACCTAAACACTGAATGGAGGAAGATTGCATCTTCAATCTACCGCAAACCTTCAGATTCGAAGATATTTGGAGCGGTGGAGATAGATGTTACCGGTCTGGAGGATTATATTGCCGGAAAGAGAAGAGAGGGAGAGAAAGTTACTCTTACCCATTTTTTTACCCTCGTTGTTGCAAGAGCCCTTAGAGAAGAGGTCCCGGAACTGAACTGTTATATCCGGCGCGGAAGGGTCATACAGCGTAAACAGGTTGATGCCACGGTGAGTGTACTGCTGGATGGATCACGGATGAGTTCCGTAAGACTGAACCAGGCAGACAGGCTTACTCTTTCAGAGGCAGCACATTTGTTAAGGGAAAAGATCAGGGAGAAACGTACAGGGAAGGAGAATAGTACAATGAAATCCGGGGGAATTATTACTTTGATTCCCTGGCCATTCAGGGGGTGGGTATTCAGACTGGTAAGGATAATTACCATTAACCTGAGTATCCCTGTCCCGGGACTAGGACTTCCCCGCAACAGTTTCGGCTCCTTTTTGATATCCAATATAGGAACTCTGGGGCTGGAAACCGGTTATCCGGCTCTTTTCCCTATTTCTGATGTTGCATTTGTGATTATTATGGGAGGGGTGATAAAAAAGCCTGTAGTTGTTGATAATCAAATTGCAATACGAAGGATGATGTCCCTGAGCATTGCACTGGATCATCGTGTGGTGGCCCGCCAGGCTGGATAGCAAACCAGAAGAAGAACAATTATAAAAAATCCCGATATCAGGTAACATGGAAAGAGTATTCGCCCCCAAATTCTTTACCCTTATAGCCCGGGGTATACCCTCAGGTGTCCCTTCTTTTTTGGCTCCGCAAGGGAATTTTCAGAGGTAATGAAATCAACCGAAATGCGAAATTTTAAGTCCGCGGTAAAAATGCTGAAGCAAAACGGGACAATAATAGTCCTCTCGGGTGTCAATAATAACGTGAGGGTGGAACTTGACAGGGGCGGAATACCTGCATTGATCGGGAAAGAAAATAATAGTGACCGGGATCATCTTTCTCGCTGATTGTAATCATAATCTCGTGTTTAGTTGCAGTTTTAATTGGTAAATGAACGCAGGTTCATTATCTTTTGATCACCAAAATATAACTGATAATGGGAGGTTATGAAAAAATTGCTCTGGTTTAAGCTGCTGGTGGTTCTGCCATTGATAATAATGGCAGATTATCTTATCATGGCGTTTGTCGGCTGTACTACATGTCTTTTTGGCCTGGGTGATGATTTTTACTGCGGGCCCTTCTGTTTAGCAGGGAAAATATTGCTTCTACTCTCAGCGGGTTTATTTTTTTTCTATATTTTTCCCGATATTAGAGCCCTGCTGAAAAAAGAGGAAAATGGCAAGACCGCGTAAGGAGAGAAAGGTGGTATCACCACCCAGAATGGAGGGTTTTAAGCCGTTTGGAATAGCTACATATACACCAGGAGAGGCTCTTCTTAAGATAGAGGAGTATGAAAGCCTCAGGCTCGTGGAATATGATGGCCTCTCTCAGGAGGAAGCAGCTGATTTTATGAATATCTCACGGCCAACACTTACACGAATCTATAACAGGGCCCTCAGGACAATTGCAAGAGCTTTTGTGGAAGGCAAAACAATCCTGGCACACGCTGGCTGAATCAATATTCACCCACAGGCATTCAAGGGCTGACCTGGCACACGCTGGCTGAATCAATATTCACCCACAGGCATTCAAGGGCTGACCTGGCACACGCTGGCTGAATCAATATTCACCCACAGGCATTCAAGGGCTGACCTGACACACGCTGGCTGAATCAATGTTCACCCACAGGCATTAAAGGGCGGGACCTGGCAGAGAGAGTAGAGTTGGTACGGAGCCAGCGATAATCATTCAGAAGCAGTAATCAGAAACTGCCTGCCAGAGTTATATAGCCAGTCATATCCTGCCAGGAAACAATAACCTCCTTTTTATTGTTAATTTTAAAGATTCTGTTGCAATAGTAATATCTATAGGTTATCACTTAGTTGTATATTGCGGTTTAAACCTGCAAACCGAAACCATGATGAACCTTAACAGGAGAACGTTTATTAAAACAGGCAGTTCTGCCGTGGCCGGTGTAATGCTTCTGCCATCACTCGCCGGTTCCTGCAGCAGTGCCGTAATATCTGAAAATGTGAAAGAGTATCTTGATCACTTTGGTGTAACACCCGAAATACTGAGAAAAATTGTCTCGGTAGCAATGTCACGGGGAGGAGATTATGCAGATCTTTTCTTTGAGCATAAAATATCAAACGCACTTGCCCTGCAGGATGGTACTGTTAACAGGGCTTTTTCCAATATTGACTACGGAGTGGGTATACGTGTACTGAAGGGTGACCAGACCGGTTTCGCCTATTCGGAATCAGTAAATGAGAAATCAATGTCTGATGCCGCACTGATGGCAGCCAATATAGCTTCGTCCGGAAACTCCTTTTCGGCCAGCCCATTAACTGAGAAGGCGCCAGCCTCCTTTTATGAACTGAAGAAGCGGTGGGAAGATGTGTCTGTGGGTGAAAAGGTGCCCTTTTTGCAAATGCTCAATGACAGGGTATTCTCTCTTGACAGCAAGGTTGTAAAGGTGAGTGCCTCCATTAATGATGAAACTTCGCGAATAATGTTTTATAATTCGGAAGGGATGCTTTCATGGGACTACCGTCCTCTGGTGAGTATGTCTGTGGTCTGTATAATGCAGAAGGGAAGTCAGATAGAAAACTCCTACTCGTCACGGTCGTTCCGTACCGGTTTTGAATGGATTAGCGAAAGCCTCGTAGATGAGCTATCGGCTGAGGTTGTGAATAATACCAATCTGCTGTTTGATGCGGTAAAGCCCAGGGCCGGAGAGATGCCGGTGGTGATGGGCGCCGGTGGATCGGGAATACTCCTTCATGAAGCAATAGGGCACACTTTTGAGGCAGATTTCAACAGAAAGGGAACCTCCATTTTCAGTGATAAGATGGGAAAAAAAGTTGCAGCAGATTTTGTCAATATAATTGATGACGGAACCCTTCTCAATAACAGGGGGTCCCTAAACATTGATGACGAAGGTAATGAGGTGCAGAAAACATACCTGGTCAAGGACGGGGTGCTCAACAGCTATATACATGATCGCATAAGCGCAGCTTACTACGGTGTTAATCCTACCGGTAACGGCCGGAGACAGGATTTCAGGAATATGCCCCTTCCCAGGATGAGAGCTACCTATATGGAAGCCGGACCCTTTACCCGGGAAGAGATATTTAATAATATTGATTACGGAGTATATGTGGATCAGTTTTCAAACGGGGAGGTGAAAATAGGCGCAGGAGATTTTACCTTTTTTGCCAAGTCAGGGTACCTGATTGAAAAGGGCAAACTCACTCAGCCCATAAAGGATATCAATATAATAGGAAACGGCCCGCAGGCTCTTGCAGATATAACAATGGCAGCTGATGATTATCTTATAGATAACAGTACCTGGTCATGCGGGAAGGATGGCCAGACGGTGCCTGTAACATGCGGACTTCCTTCAATACTCGTTAAGAAGCTCACCGTTGGAGGTACAAACTGATAAGGTGGCTTTAAATAAAACTATTGAAAAATGACAGCAAAGGAAAAACAGAGACTGGCCGAAAGGGCCATAAATATAGCCCTTGACAGCGGGGCACAGGAGTCGGCAGTGATAATATCAGATAGTAAAAGCAGTGCTGTTGAAGTAAGGGAGGGCAAAATTGATAAACTTGAACAGTCAGATCAGATGGGACTCTCAATCAGGTTACTTGTCGATAATAAGTTTTCTGCCCATTCAACAAACAGGCTTGATGATGCCTCGGAGGTGAAAAGGTTTATTCAGGAGGCAGTGTCTGCTACCCGGTTTCTTTCTGAGGATCCGCTGAGGGCTCTTCCTGACCCGGGCCTCTACTATCAGGGAGGCGGTCCGGATCTTAAACTGTGGGATGAGACAATTGAATCGGTAGATCCCCGCACCCGGATAGATGCAGCATTTGCAGCAGAGAAAGAGATAGCGGGGAGTGACGAGAGAATAATTTCTGTATCTGCAGGATATTCAGACGGATATAGCAACAGGTTTATGGTCACAAGCAATGGCTTCAGGGGAGAAAAAGCAAATACCTTTTTTGGGATGGGTGCTTCTGTATCCGTTAGGAGCGGTGAGGCCCGACCCGAAGGATACTGGAGTGAGAATTCTCTTTTTTATAACAGGCTTCAGAGAAAAGGTATTGGTGAAAAAGCACTTGACCGGGCTATTCGTAAGATTGGTCAGCGTAAAATAGCATCAGGACGTATGTCCATGATAGTTGAGAACAGAATTGCGGGCCGACTCCTGGGAGCGGTGATAACCGCCATGAATGGCAGCTCAATCCAGCAGAAAAACTCCTTCCTGATTGATGCACTGGAGACACAGATTGCATCCGAAGCACTTACGGTAACAGATGATCCCTTTGTAATATCAGGGCAGGGGTCAGCTTATTTTGACAGCGAGGGACTGGCAATGCGCAGGCGCACAATGATAGAAAAAGGTGTGCTTAAGGATTACTATATAAATACCTATTATGGCCGAAAGCTGGAGATGAATCCCAATTCAGGAGATACCTCAAACCTTATTTTCGGCCACGGGGAAAATGATTTTTCCGGACTTGCAGGGCAGGTTCAAAAAGGGGTTCTTGTTACCGGATTTAATGGCGGCAACAGCAATGGCTCTACCGGCGACTTCTCCTTCGGTATTGAAGGTTTTTATATTGAGCGCGGGGAAATATTACACCCGGTATCTGAAATGAATATCTCAGGCAACATGAAGGAGATATGGAAGAGGCTGGCCGAGACAGGTAATGACCCTTACCTGAATTCATCATGGCAGATTCCATCTATGCTCTTCAATGATGTGGATTTCAGTGGTATATAGAAATATGTGCTGCCAGTTCACCGCGGGAACCGGTGCTCATTTAAAACCTGATATATTTGCCCTGACAATGGCTGTAATGAACAGAGCATGGTTCCGGATGTTTGACGGTTATTGATGAAAAATTTACGAAAGGAAAGATTATGGAAAACAGAACAGCCCTGGTATTTGGGGCTACCGGACTGGTAGGAAGGCATCTGGTTGAAGAACTGATACGCAGTATGAGGTACAGCACTGTCAAGGTATTTACAAGGAGACCTCTTAATATTGAACATATCAAGGTGGTGGAACACCTGGCTGATATCAGAGATGTTCCATCTTACAGCGATCAGATGCGGGGTGATGATGTCTATATTGCAATTGGCACAACCCTGCGTAAAGCAGGATCCGTGTCACAGGAGGAGGAGACAGACAGGCACATGGTTGTGAGAATAGCATCGGAGGCAAAAAAGAGAGGGGCCGGCAGAATAGCTGTTGTTTCATCCCTTGGGGCAGACGCCTCTTCAAAAAACTTCTACAGGAGAATTAAGGGAGAGATGGAGAATGATATCAAAAAGCTGAAATATAACCGTACGGTGATAGCAAGACCATCCCTGTTGCTGGGGAAAAGAGAGGATTTTCGTTTTTTTGAGGAAGTGGCTAAGGTGCTTGCTATACCCCTTGGCTTTATCCTGAAAGGGAAACTCTCAATTTACAGGGCTATACATGCCCGTACCGTTGCAAGGGCAATGATCTGGCTAACAGGAACAGAGGAGAACAGGAGCATATACCTTTCTGATGAACTTCAGCAATTAGGAAGGGAAGAGAATGCAAAAGTTAATTAAATATTCCTATTTTTAAGGTTATAAATACTATTCAAAATGAGTGGACTACTAATTGTTATTATTATTGTCGCAGTTCTTGCATTTTTCCTTATCGGCGCCTATAACAGGCTTGTCAGATTGCGGAATAACAGGGAGAATGCTTTTGCTGATATCGATGTGCAGCTTCGGCAGCGTCATGACCTGATTCCACAGCTTGTGGATGCAGTTAAAGGCTATATGAAGCATGAAAAGGAGTTGCTTACCGAGGTAACAGAGGCCAGAGCCAGGGCTATGAATGCCGGTACAATCAATGAAAAGATTGCTGCTGAATCACAGCTTTCAGGGGCCCTTGGTGGAATTAAGGTTGCAGTGGAGGCTTATCCTGACCTTAAGGCTAATCAGAACTTCCTGAATCTGCAGGAGGAGATAAGTGATGTGGAGAATAAGCTTGCCGCCGTACGGAGATTTTTTAACTCTGCAACCAAAGAGCTTAATGTGGCCGTTGAATCCTTCCCTTCCAATATTGTGGCGGGTATGTTTGGTTTCAGTAAGGAGCCCATGTTTGATCTCGGTGAACGCCGGGTAGAGATGGAAGAGCCGCCATCTGCCAGTTTCAGTTAGAAAAGGAACAAGATGAAATATGTAGGCCTCCAGACGCAGGTCTGGAGAAATAATGTAAACTCGGTATTGCTGCTGATACTCTTTCCGCTGGTACTCTTCGGTCTAGTGTTTGTCTTTTTTATTATCTGGAACACCAGTTCAGGGGATGGTACGAATCCTGATCCTGTAACGGGCTTCCTTTCGGTATTCCCATGGATAACAGCAGGTGTTATCATCTGGTTTATAATCGCATGGCTCTCACATACTGCAATGATCCAGAAGGCTACCGGATCCCGTCCGCTCGAAAGGAAAGCGAACAAGAGAGTATATAACCTGGTTGAGAATGTTGCCATGACCGCAGGTATGAAGATGCCGGCAGTCAATATAATTGAGGATGACAGCCTCAATGCATTTGCAAGCGGGATAAGCAGCAAAACCTATACAATCTCTCTCTCAAGAGGTATAATTGAAAGACTTGATGATGATGAGCTTGAGGCTGTGATAGCGCATGAGATGACACATATACGCAACCGGGATGTCAGACTGCTGATTATTTCCATAATTTTTGTGGGGATATTTGCATTTATTACTGAAGGCCTTCTCAGATCTCTTCGTTTTGGGGCCATAGGAGGCCGTAGCAGGAATAAGAACAGCGGCCCGGCCATTATCATTATTATAGCCCTGGCTGGGATTGGATGGCTTCTGACGACCCTTTTCAGGTTTGCCCTCTCCCGCAAACGGGAGTATCTGGCTGATGCAGGTGCGGCTGAACTGACGAGGAAACCTCACTCGCTGGCTTCAGCGCTCAGGAAAGTATCGGGTGACCCTGTTATTGAGGCTGTAAAGAGAAAGGATGTGGCCCAGATGTTTATTGAGAATCCCGGGGAAAAAAAGAAAGTATCCCTGGCCGGACTTTTTGCTACTCATCCGCCCATATCAAAAAGGATCTCCATCCTTGAGCAGTTTTGAAACAGAGATTATTCATTATAACAACAGAGGCTCCTCTTATTAAAAAGGAGCCTCTGTTGTATATTACGGGGTCAACTGCTGATTGACGTGTGCCCCTGCTCTTTTCTGCGATGGTTGATTCTAATAATACAGATACCGCTTGATCTTTTGTGTTGCTGTCTTCTGAAACGGGTCAGGCTGCAGAACAACTTTCTGTATTCTTGCGAATTTGCTTATCCTCATGTTTATCTGTGACTGTAACTCCTCCAGTATCTCATTGATCTTCTCTTCAACAATACGGTTCATCTCATCCCGCATATCCTGGTATTTGGCTTCCAGTTCTTCGCGGTTGATGTGCACCAGTGCAACAAGTTTCCCCTTTTGTTGAATTACAAGTGACTCAGCAACATGCTTGAAATTATTTATCATTGATTCAATCTCTTCAGGGTAGATGTTCTCTCCGCTGGCTCCAATGATTACATTCTTAAGCCGTCCCTTGATAAATAGCTTGTTCTCTTTATTGAACAGACCCAGATCGCCTGTTCTGAACCATCCGTCAGGTGTCAGCACCTCTTCTGTAAGACCAGGCTCTTTGTAGTATCCCTTCATGATATTGGGGCCTTTAGCCCAGATCTCGCCTTCGCCGGTCTTTGGGTCAGGGTCATTGATTTTAAGCTCTGTACCTACAACTGCTCTACCTGTTGACTCAAGCACTGTTTCTGTTGGTCCGGCGCCTGCCAGCAGAGGAGAGGTTTCGGTTAAACCGTAACCGATGGCATAGGGAAACTTGCCCTCTTTAAGGAATCTTTCAACAGTGAAGTTAAGTTTGGCTCCGCCAATCCCAAAGAATTTTACCTCACCGCCAAAGGTCTCCATAAGTTTTTTGCCTGCAGCTTTATGAAGCACCTTGCGGAATGGGGCTATACCATATAATGTTTTAAGAAAAGCACTTCCCGTCAGTTTGGGTCTGACAGAACTAAAATATATTTTTTCAATAATAAGGGGTACGGCAAGCATCAGTGTAGGTCTGATCTCTTTGAGTGCAGGAAGAAGTACCGGTGCCGTAGGTGGCTTGGTAAGATAGTAAACGGCAGAACCGCTCATTACCGGAATCAACATTCCAATGGTATTCTCAAAGGTATGTGAAAGAGGAAGAACCGAAAGAAAACGGTCATTCTCATTGATCTCCTGTATCTTTTTACCTGCGACGGCATTGGAACAGACATTCATATGGGTTAACATCACCCCTTTGGATTTACCAGTTGTACCCGAGGTATAGATTATCGCTGCCAGATCATCCGGGTTACTGTTGTATACCTCCTCGGGAGTCGAGGTTTCAGAGAAAGCTTCAGGTTCATTTTGGGACCTGATAACAGTAAAATCCTCTATGCGGATAAGGTTTTTCAGTCCCGCTTTATTATCTTTCAGCTTCTTTTCAAGGGTTGAGGAAACAAAGATTGTTTCAGTCTCCGAGTGTAAAAGCACATTTTCGATCTCCTCCTCACTAAAGTCGTGCAGAATAGGAACAACAATACATTCCATTGAGGTAACTGCAAAGTATACAAGAGGCCAGTTAGGCATATTGGTACTCAGGATTGCCACACGGTCGCCCCGCTTAATCCCCATCTTCTCAAGCCAGGCTATAAGGGCATATACACGGATTCTGAATTCACTGTATGTAAATCCCTTCTCCCCCACAAAGGCAAAAGCGGGCCTGTGGCCATATTTTACCGATGTCTCTTCCAGAAGACCCGGAAGTGTCATTATGGAACCGTTCATATCATTTAAATTATTTGTGGACACAATTTTAATCAATTAATTCTATATCTATAAGTATCAGAATATGATATTTGTTCATTTACAGCGGCAACAACAGACTCTGACCATATTAATTGTTCCCGGCCCCCCCCTTTGTACTTGCCCGGTATGCCTGTTGCGGCAGGTTCCGGTGACCGTCATTTGCTGCGTTAACTGTTTCGCGTTCCCTTGTTGCCCGTTCTGCCTGAACCTGAGCGTCCCTGCTGCCGTCCTTTGCCGCCTGCCTTGTTACGGAAGCCGTTTCTCTTTTCAGGTACTTTCCATTCAGGCCCTTCACCAATCGCTGCAGGAGGGGCTATCTTATAAACAGTCTGGTCAATCAGTTTTTCAATCTGGTTGAAACTGTACATATCGTCAGGACTGATAAATGTAAGTGCAACACCGGTGGTTTCGGCTCTTGCTGTACGGCCAACCCTGTGCACGTAATCCTCAGCATCCTGAGGCACATCGTAGTTGATAATCAGGTTGATATCCTTAATATCAATACCCCTGCTCAGCACATCTGTTGCAACCAGAATCCTGGTTCTCCGCGCCCTGAACCTCAGAAGCACCTCTTCCCGTTCTCCCTGATCAAGGTCCGACGAGATCCACTCCGTTTCGCGGCAACTCTTTTTGAGGGTGCGGGCAATCTCTGTAACCTTTTTCTTGGTGGAACTGAATATAAGTATACTGCTGTATTCAGGCTTGTCTGCCACCAGATGGGTTAGCAGCGCTGCCTTTTGTGGTTCGTACACCAGATAGGCTGCCTGCAGCACTCCCTCGGCCGGCTTTGACATGGCAATATTTATCTCGGCCGGTGATGAAAGTATTTTTCCTGCAAGAGACCTGATCTTAGGAGCCATGGTAGCACTGAACATCAGGGTCTGACGCTTTTCAGGAATGTTGGAGATAATCTTGAGGATATCATCCAGAAAACCTATATCAAGCATTCTGTCGGCTTCATCAAGAATAAGGTAGCGTAGTTCCGAGAAATCAACATATCCCATATTGAGATGGGAGATAAGTTTTCCCGGGGTGGCAACGATTATATCGGTTCCGCTGGTCAGAGCCTTTTTCTGAACATCCCAGTCGTCACCATCCCCGCCCCCGTAAACAGGACAGGAGGTAACGCCCATTGTATATCCAAGTCCCTGAATCTGCTGATCAATCTGTATCGAGAGTTCACGGGTGGGCACAATTATCAGTGCCGATATATTTTTTCTTACACCTGCCGTGAGCTTGTGCATCACCGGAAGCAGAAAGGCTGCCGTTTTGCCTGTGCCGGTCTGTGCGCAGCCTATAATGTCCCTGCCGGCCATAATCTCTGGTATAGCCTGCAGCTGTATGGGTGTTGGATCCTTGAATCCCATCCATGATATCGAATCGAGGATCTCCCCGTTCAGTCCAAATTGTTCAAAATTCATATTCATTCAAATAATCGTGCAAAAATAGTTAAAAAGTTACCATTGATAACATTTAAACAGATAATACTCTTATAATTGAACCGGCACCGGTAAAACTCGCCCTAAATGGTTATTTTTGCATGTAACCAAATAAAGATACCATGAGCATTATCAGAGTAACAAAGGAGTTCGGGTTTGAAATGGCTCATGCCCTTGTTGATTATGACGGACCGTGCCGTAATGTCCACGGTCACTCCTACAGGTTGTTCGTTACTATCTCAGGGAAACCTTCAGAAAAAAAGGGTGATCCGAAGAAAGGGATGGTGATCGACTTCGGTGACCTGAAGAGGATCGTAAAAAAGAATATAGTGGATATTTTTGATCATACGGTGCTGATCAGCGGTACCGATAGCAATGAGCGTATTGAAGCACTGAGAAGGGCTTTCGGCAACCTTTTGGTATCAGATTATCAGCCCACATGTGAAAATCTTGTAGCCGATATAGCTGCCAGGCTAAAACCTCTTCTACCCCCTGATATTACCCTTTTCAGTGTAAAGCTTTATGAAACGGCTACTTCATATGCAGAGTGGTATGCATCTGATAATGAATAACAAGAGATGATGAATAATAAGAGATGATATGCAGGAAAGACCCGGAAAGAAACTGTTTCTTTTAGACGCCTATGCGTTGATATACAGATCCTATTATGCTTTTATAAAAAACCCCAGGATCAACTCCCGGGGAATGAATACTTCCGCCATTTTCGGTTTTCTGCTTACCCTGGAGGAGCTGCTGCAGAAGCAGAACCCCTCTCATATAGCAGTTGCCTTTGATCCGCCTACTCCTACCTTCAGGCACGTTATATACAGCGAATACAAGGCTAACAGGGATGCGACCCCCGAGGATATTAAACTGGCGGTTCCGTATATCAAATCTATTCTGGAAGGTTTCGGGATACCGATCCTGCAGGTTGATGGCTTTGAGGCTGATGATGTAATAGGAACAATAGCATGGCAGGCCTCGGAGAGGGGTTTCGTTACCTATATGATGACCCCCGACAAGGACTTTGCTCAGCTGGTACGGGATAATGTGCTGATATATAAACCTGCACGGGCCGGTGGCGGTGCCGATATATGGGGTGTAAGGGAGGTAAAGAGTGAGTTTATGGTTCAGGAGCCGCTGCAGGTGATTGATGTTCTGGCCCTGATGGGTGATACGGCAGATAACGTGCCCGGAGCTCCGGGCATAGGTCCAAAAACCGCCCGAAAACTGATAGCTCAGTTTGGATCGGTTGAAAACCTTATAGAGAGAAGTGATGAATTGAAAGGTAAGCAGCAGGAGGTTATCAGGGAGTACAGTGAAAAGCTGCTGTTTTCAAAACGGCTGGTTACCATTGAAACGGGGGTGCCCGTTGAGTTCAGTGAGGAGAATATGCTGAGGGGTGAGCCTGATGCCGGTAAGTTAAGGAGTATATATGAAGAGCTGGAGTTCAGGTCAATGGCATCAAAGCTTCCCTTAAGCAACACAATTACCGGGGATGAACATGGTGAAGGGGACAGCGATGCCGGGACAGCCATGGAATCATCGCCGGGTCCGCAGCAGGGCTCTCTTTTTGGCTCCCAGGAGAGAGGTATGAAGGTTTCTCAGGCAGCTGATATCGAAAGCACTCCTCATGAGTATACCCTTATCATGGAAAAAAATGAGGCAGCAGCTCTGGCAGAGAGGATGTCACAACTAAACAATTTCTGCTTTGATACTGAGACAACATCCATCAACCCCCTTGAGGCCTCACTGGTAGCCATTGCCTTTTCATGGGAGAAGGGGAAGGGATACCTTGTGTGGATACCTGAAGAGAAGGAGGAGGCCGCGGAAATGCTGAAGCCCTTTATACCCCTTCTGCAAGATGAAAATATCACTAAGACAGGCCAGAACCTGAAGTATGATATCCAGGTGCTGGCGGGTTACGGCATTGAGGTCAGGGGACCACTGTTTGATACGATGATCGCCCATTACCTGATTGAACCGGATATGCGTCATAATATGGACCTCCTTTCGGAAAACTATCTCTCATATAAACCCGTTCCGATAGAGTCCCTGATAGGTGAGAAAGGAAAGGGCCAGAAGAGCATGAGATCTGTTGATCCCACACTGGTATGTGAGTATGCAGTGGAAGACGCTGATGTTACCTGGCAGCTTGCCGGAGTGTTTGGGAAGATGCTTGAAGAGATGAACCTGAGTGACCTGGCACAAAGGATTGAAATGCCTCTTATTCCTGTGCTGGCAAGGATGGAACGGCATGGAGTAGAGATAAACAGTGGAGAGATCACGGCAGTTGCGGAAGATTTACGAACCGATATTATTGCTCTTGAAAGGGAGATTTATGCTCTTACAGGAACAGAGTTTAATATCTCATCACCAAAACAGCTTGGGGATGTTCTTTTTCTTAAGCTAAAGCTGGATGATAAGGCCAGAAAGACTAAAACGCGACAGTTTGTAACCAACGAGGAGGTACTGCAGCGACTCACACACAGACACCCGGTGGTTGGTAAAGTGCTGGAGTACCGGGGTCTGAAAAAACTGCTCTCAACTTACGTGGAGGCACTTCCGGCACTGGTAAACCAGGCTACCGGCAGAATTCACACCTCATATAACCAGGCGGTGGCGGCAACGGGACGACTTAGCTCAAACAATCCCAATCTTCAGAATATCCCGGTAAGGGATGAACGGGGCAGGGAGATCAGAAAAGCATTTATCCCTGCCGGTGGCTACAGGTTTTTTGCTGCCGACTATTCCCAGATTGAACTGAGACTGATGGCTCATTTAAGCGGCGATAGGGCGATGATTGATGATTTTATGGGGGAGGTGGATATTCACTCTGCCACTGCATCAAAGATTTTTGGTGTTGATCCCCGCGAGGTAACCAGAGAGATGAGGGCAAAGGCCAAGACAGCCAACTTTGGTATTATATACGGTATCTCAGCCTACGGTCTTTCACAGCGTCTAAATATCAGTCGCTCAGAGGCAAAAGAGCTGATAGATGGCTATTTTGAGAGTTATCCTGGAGTAAAAGAGTATATGGACAGGTGCATAGGAGAAGCAAGGGAGAGGGGTTATGTTACAACTATTTACGGACGCAGGAGGGAGCTAAGGGATATAAATTCCAGAAACGCATTGCTCAGGAGTAACGCCGAACGGAACGCAATTAACGCTCCCATACAAGGTTCCGCTGCTGATATTATCAAGATAGCAATGATTGATATTGACAGGGAACTCAGTGCGTCAGGTCTTAATGCCAGGATGATTATGCAGGTGCATGATGAACTGGTTTTTGAAGTAACGGATGCCGACTTGGACTCTCTCAGGGGAATGGTGCTTAAGAAGATGTCATCTGCCACTGAACTGGCAGTGCCCCTTATTGTTGAATGGGGAGCAGGGAGTAACTGGCTTGAGGCTCACTGATATTAGCTGACTGCCCGGCAACTCACAGACAATCATTGACAGTCCGGTATATAGCTGATAATCTTTACTGCCCCGGTGGTTGACTAAATGATAGAAATGTTGTTATGCTTATGCGATTCCATCTGACCTAATAAATGGTATTATGCCCCAGGGCAAGCCCTGGACCCATCTTTCCGGGGCAAGCCCCGGGGAATTTAACCACACCCTCTCGTCCGCCGAAGCGGAACGCGAAGGTGGATTAAAAACAAATAAGAAAACGAACAGATGAATATTAAGGTTCTGTTTTTCGGAGTGCTGGCAGACGAGACCGGCAATGACACCATTGAAATTAAGTATGAGGGCTCTCTTGAGGGTTTCAGGAGAACAATGGAAGAGAGGTTTCCTTCAATCAGCAGGTACAGCTACAGGCTATCTGTAAACAGGGTTCTTGAACCCGGGAATACGGTGTTGCTGAAGGATGGTGATGAGGTGGCTTTTATGCCTCCCTTTGCCGGTGGATAAAGATCAGTGGTTCTCGGCCCACCTCGAGGAGTCATCATCAAAGAGCTCCTTTTTCCATACGGGATAACTGCTTTTTATCAGCTCAAGAACATGCCGGCAACCCCTTGTGGCCTGATCACGGTGACCGGCAGTGACAATGACAAGAAGAGAGACCTCCCCGGCCTTTACTATGCCTGTGGAGTGTACAATCACAATATCCCTGATATCGGGAAAGGCATCTGTTGTTACTTTTCTGATGCGGTCAGCCTCGCTGTCAACCATCTCTTTATAGGCTGAATACTCTATAGCCCTTACCTCCCTTTTGTCGGCCATATCGGCCCGTACCTGCCCCAGAAAGAGCGAGTGAGCCCCGGCACCTGTATCTTCCTGCGACGTTCTTAATATGCCTGAAATGGTTTCAGGATCAATAGCTCCGTTAACAAGAGACGGATAATCCATAGGTGCTGATATTTAAACGGTTAACAGATCGTGATCCATTGCCGGCCGATGAAGTGAGACTGCCTGAAGTGCCATTGAGAGTGGAGCTGTAAAGGGATCTGTCATTCAAAATTTCAAGAGCTCTCTTTATCTGGTTATCATCTTTCAGGGTGTGTATTATTACTCCCTCTTCATAATAGTACCTTCCGATAATTTCATCCTCGAGCAGTTTCTGTATCTCCTCCCTGAAAAGATCCAGGTCCTTGTCAATATTCTGTCCAAGATTTATGCGTAGAGAGTCAAAAAGCTCCTTTTCGGTTTCGTAATACTTCTCATGGCGTGCTGCACCCTCCAGCCGTTCAAGGGCAATAGAAGTGGCGCTGCGGTAGGTGAAGTCCCTGCTTTTAATATAATCCGCAAATTCTGAATACTCCTTTTCACCAAGGCTGAATTCACCCGGCAGTGGAACTGAGTCGTGCCGGCGGGCAAAAAGAGTGGCATAATCAAAGATATAGGATCTCAGGTAAAGTTCGGTGGCTACCTGACTCAGGCGCATCGATTCAACGGAATAATCTGGAAGTATACCGCCGCCATCCTTTACAATCCTGCCATTTCTGGTTTTGAATTCACTGGTCAATGAATCGGGAATAAAACCAACCGAGCCATCCTCATTCCTGTGTGCAAAATCAAGGGTCTGGATGCACCTACCGCTTGGTATATAGTATTTTGCAGTTGTTACCTTAAGTGATGTATTATAGCTCAGCGGGCGGCTTATCTGCACCAGTCCTTTACCGTAGGAGCGCTGTCCCACAATAATACCCCTGTCAAGATCCTGGATTGCTCCTGCAACGATCTCAGAAGCCGAGGCCGAATTGTTATTGATCATTACAACCAGCGGAATTGTCTCATCAACAGCTTTTGAGGTGGTTTTGTATGTTCCGTCATACTGGTTTACCTTGCCTCTGGTACTTACAACTTCGTGACCGGGTCCCACAAAGAGATTCACAATCTTTACAGCTTCCGGCAGAAGTCCTCCCGGATTACCCCTCAGGTCGAGGATGACCCTTGTGGCGCCATGCTTCTCCTTCAGTGTTTCCAGCGCCTTGCGTACATCATTGCTGCAGTCCTGGGTAAAATTGGTAAAGCGGATATAACCAATTTCTGAATCAACCATACCGAACCAGGGAACAGGTGGTATGGAGATTCTCTTCCGCGTCAGCTTCGCTGATATATCTTCATTTCCCCGGCGGACCTTTATTATAAGATCTGTACCCGGATCCCCTTTCAACCTGTCGCTGATTTGCTCTACCTGCAGCCCTTTAAGAGATGTTCCGTCAATTTCAAGCAGCAGGTCTCCTGCTTTTAGTCCCGCCCTGTCGGCCGGAAAATCGCGGTATATCTGAGTCAGTACCGCATAATCACCCTCTTTTCGGATAAGAGACCCAACCCCTCCGTACTTACCGGTTGTCATAAACCGGAGATCATCCATATCTGACTCTGCATAATAGACGGTGTAAGGATCGAGCGTCTCCAGCATCTCATCTATTCCGGTACGTATAAGTATTTCGGGATCAATGCCGTCAACATAGAAAGTATTCAGCTCACGGATCAGGGAGTAGAAAATATCCAGATTCTTTATAAGCCTGAAATCGTCACTCTCATTTCTGAGAATATAGCCTGCAGAGATCACACCGGTAATTACCAGCAGTGAAATAAGGGCAGCTCTTTTTATGGTTCTCTTAATCATAATTATTTATCTCCTTTTGTCCGGGGAGAGATATTCTCCGGATTGCCATCCTCTTTTAGTTCCGGCTTCAAAATTAGTGAAAACTTTGCCATCGCCTTATCAATATAGCCATCCATACTGCTAAGTGAGGGAATTTCCCGGCCGGTATAGATAAACATAATATCAATCTCTTTATTGTGCTCCGATATCAGGACGTCAAGTCTCTTTTTCCTGTGGCGCCATGATTCCCGGAATATTCTCTTTATACGGTTTCTGTCAACAGCTCTCTTAAATTCCCTCTTGGGAACGCTGATACCTGTACGCGATGCGATTTCCGGATGTGCCAGTGTAAAGTTCCAAACTATCCTGAATGGGTATGAAAAGAAGGTTTTTCCATCCCCGAAAAGCAGGGCAACACTTTTAACACCCTTGAGGCGGTCATTCTTTCCGAATGTGAATCTCTCCTTTTCCATAAAAAAACCCGAAAGCGGAAAATCAAAGATTCACCTTCGGGATCCCGGTATCAGTGCTGTGATCTTATTTTCCTTTCCGGCACTCCCTGATAAAACTGTCAAGAGCCATTGTCATTGATGGTGATTCAGGGTTGGGTGCATCAATATCAAGTCTGAGTCCCAGCTTTTTAACTGCCGCAGCAGTGGTTGGTCCAAACGTTGCTATCAGTGTGTGGTTCTGTATAAAATCGGGAAAATTTTCAAGCAGGGATTTTGGACCTGACGGACTGTAAAAGACCAGTATATCATAATAGACATCTGCCAGATCAGACAGATTAGCACTTATTGTCTTGTAAAGGTTGCCTATCTTATACTTAATTTTGTGCTTGTCAAGCAACTGTGGAATCTCCGCTTTATGAGGAGTAGACAGGGGAACGAAAAACTTGTCCTCCTTGTGCTTGTTGATAACGGTCATCAGATCCTGAAAATGAGCCTTCCCGTGGAAAATTTTCCGTTTGCGGTAAACAATATATTTCTGCAGATAGAAAGCAACATTTTCTGTAATGCAGAAATATTTCATATCGTCCGGAATACAAATCCTGAGCTCTTCTGCAATCCTGAAAAAGTGGTCAATACCCGTTTTGCTTGTGAATATTACAGCAGTATAATCCAGAATGTTGATCTTCTGCTGCCTGAAATCCTTTGCCTGTACCCCTACAACCTCAATAAAAGGCCTGAAATCGACCTTCAGATTGTACTTTCTGGCAAGTTCGTAATAGGGTGACTTAGGATTCTGTGGTTCCGGCTGGGAAACCAAAATGCTCTTAATCTTCAAGGCTCCTCAATTTATGTTACCAACTACAAGGCTATTTTACAAACAGTCCCCGATAGATATTTTACAAATATCAGGAGTGGTCCAATTTCCAGTGCGCAAAGATACAAAATCAAATAGAATATTGAAAATCTACCTCTTATAAATAGATGTATCAGTCTCAATTCCCTCATCAGAAGAAGTATCCCAACAATTGAAACTGTTGAAATAACAGTTATCCTTTCAGGTATTACATCAAGATAGGAGACCATAAAATTCAGCGGTGCTATAATGATTGCGGTGAACCTGTAGAATGATGATACGTTGAATAGATACTCCCTGAAAAGATCTGTCTGACCGCTTGTCTGACCTGTTAGCACCGTAATCAGATATCTTGCGGCTATGCAGACGGAGACAATGGCAAGGTCTGTCAGCCAGAGAAGGGGTCCTGTAAGGCAAAACGGATAGAACGAAAACGCTATGTGGCTGAAATATAGAATATTGGCAAAAGATATGGTTGTGAGAATCCATCCGGTCATTGTTACCGTGAAGCTGGGTGTTGCCAGACTCCTGTAGATAGTGGAAGAGTAGCTCTGGCGTAAAACGGTTCTTGTGAGTGTTTCGGTCCGGTTCCCTGAGGTGGCTGAAATTACTGCTGTAAGAATGATGGGCAGCAGCAGCAGCCCAAATAACCAGTCGGACCGGTACGGCGACCTGCCTGCAAGCTCAATGGCCCTCTCTGTTATTGTCAGAATTATCATGCCTGTGCAGCGTTTTTAAAAATAGTCTGCCGTCCTTCCTTCTATTGATTTAAGCAGATCATTGGCAAGCCTGCTGGCTCCTATCCTGAAGTGATGGGGTACAAGCCACTCCCTTCCCAGAATATTTTCCACTATGGTATAATAGAGTGCAGCTTTTTGTGATGTTGAGATTCCGCCTGCCGGTTTGAAACCTACTCTCTTTCCGGTTTCCGCATGAAAATCTTTTATTGCACTGCACATAACCCATGCTGCCTCAGGTGTTGCAGATACTGCCGTTTTCCCTGTTGATGTTTTGATGAAATCGGCACCGGCCCTCATGGCAATCATTGATGCTTCATATATTAAAAAGGGAGAATCAATTACTCCGGTTTCAAGAATAACCTTAAGGTGGGCCTTACCTACGGCCTCCCTTATGCTCCTTATCTCATTTTCAACATAAGTGAGATTGCCGGCAATAAAGTCTCCTGCTGACAGAACCATGTCAATCTCATCTGCTCCGGCCTCAACCGCCAGACGGCACTCTTCCGCCTTTACTGAGGTAAAGGATTGTGATGAAGGGAATGATCCTCCCACAGAGGCAATCCTTATCCTTTTACCGGTAAGCCTCTCCCTGACAAGTTTTACAAAACGGGGGTAGACACATATGGCTGCAACCCCCGGAAGATCGGGAAACACATAGGGGAAATTATTCAGTTTATCACAGATTGCCCCAATACTCTCCTCAGTATCGGAGATATCGAGGCTCGTAAAATCGAGATATGTAAATATTCTGCGGAAAGTAAATTCATCTGACGGAAGGGTCAGCTTTTCAGCCATCAGGGCAATTTCATGTTTTTGGATATTTTCAAACGGATTCATCATTTATGGATTTTATTTTGTTCTGACTCTTTTCCCGTTCCTGGCAAGAGATGCAAATATTGCAGAAATACAGAGAAGTGCAAATATAATCAGTCCTGTCCGGATTGTTTCAAGCAGTTCGGGATAGTTTGCCGGAGTGATCTTTTCGGAACCCAGAAACAGCGCCATAAGTATCATTGCCACACCCAGGCTCATAGTCTGTCCTATCATCCTCATCGTGCCGAGCATCCCGGAGGCAACACCCAGATGCTTTTTTTCCACGGAACTCATAATGGCATTGCTGTTGGGGCTTGAAAATAGGGCGTACCCCACCCCTATAAGTGCAAGTACGGCTATTATATAGGCGAGGGATGTATCGGTCCGGATAAAGGTCAGCAGAAGTATTCCTGCCGAGGTGAGTGCAATGCCTGTTGAAGCAATTCTTCCGGGGTCAGTACGATCCGACAGCCTGCCTGCCGGTATTGAGAAGATGGCCATCATAACGGGCTGGGTCATCAGTATCAGTCCGGCCGTCCTTGGATCAAGGCCCTTCAGGTACTGGAGATAGAGACTCAGGAAAAAGGCAATTGCCGATGTTGCTGCGTAATGGATCAGTGCTGCAAGGTTTGAAAAGCTGAATACCCTGTTGGAAGCAAGCAGACGGAGATCAAGCAGCGGATTAGTGGCCCTTTTTTCCCAGAGAAAGAATGCAAGCAGAAGAACTATACCCGACAGGCTCATTATGGCACCGTTAATACCGGGGATCTTTGAAAATCCTGAAATAAGGAGTATTAGTCCGGCACCTGCAAGGAGCGATCCTGGTATATCAAGTTTCTCATTCCTCGCTTCAGCCCATTCAGCTTTGATTCTCAGGCGGGTAAGTAGTATTGCTCCCATTCCCACGGGGACGAGTACTGTAAAGATGCTTCTCCAGCCGAAATACTCAGTTAACAGCCCACCCAGAAAAGGGCCGCTTGATAAACCCACATAAACGGCTGTTATATTAATGCCCAGTGCCTGACCTCTCTCCCCGGGAGGAAAGACTGAGGTAATAATCGCCATGCTGGTTCCGAAAATCATTGCGGAAGAGACCCCCTGCAGGGCACGAAGCATCAGAAAAATATTGATTGACGGTGAAAATATTATTGCAAAGGTAGTGGCAGTAAAGAGTGTCAGCCCGGTTATAAAGACCCTCTTTCTTCCGACAATGTCGCCCATCCTTCCGGCAGGTAAAATGAATACTGCGGTTGAGAGGAGGTATATGGTAACAACCCAGTTCAGTTGTATGGCATTGGCATCCAGGTCTTTCCCTATCGCAGGAAGGGCAAGATTGACTGCAGCTCCCATAAAAGGTGTCAGAAATGCGGAAAATGTAGCAACCCATAAAACAGATCTTTTTAATACCCTCTCTTCCATTTTATAATTTGTTATACCAGCATACTCATCTTATTACGGATTTTATACCGGCAGGCTGTTTCCTTATTACGCCACCTGCTCACTTTTCCCGGTAACGCCACCTGCTCACTTTTCCCGGTAACGCCGCCTGCTCATTTTCCCGGTAACGCTACCTGCTCACTTTTCCTTATGACGTTTTGAGTTGATACTCTCTCCTGATACTCTGACTACATTCCCAAATAAATGGTATTATACCCCAGGGCAAGCCCTGGACCCTTCTTTCCGGGGCAAGCCCCGGGGAATTTAACCACACCCTCTCGTCCGCCGAAGCGGAACGCGAAGGAGGATTAATTATCATCCTATTATTACTGATGGCAATTCATATATCATTCAGCTCCTTCAGTAACGTGCAATCTACTCCTTTGCCCTTGTATCTATAATCAGAGTAACCGGACCATCATTAATTAGTTCAACTTGCATCATCGCTCCAAAAATTCCCCGCCCTACACTCCTGCCGGTAAGTGACTCAAGAATCTCAATAAACTGATTATATAGGGGTATTGCCTTTTCAGGGGAGGCAGCATTGATATATGAAGGACGGTTGCCTTTACGTGTGCGTGCATGAAGGGTAAACTGGCTCACAACAATAATGTCACCTGATATATCGCAGACAGATAGATTCATTACCCCTTTCTCATCATTGAAAATCCGCATCTGTGATACCTTTCTTGCCAGCCATTCTGCATCCTCCAGTGTATCATCCTCCTCTATTCCCACCAGTAAGAGTAAGCCGGTGCCCATAGAAGCTGTAACTTTATCATCTACCGTTACGACAGCTTTTTTGACTCTTTGAATTACCGTTCTCATATTGTTCAGATCAGTCTGCAAAGATAGGAAATAGGAGGGGAGCATAATGAATCATTTTACTATTTTTGCAGGCTGAACAGTGATATAATGGATACGATTACTTTAACAGGTATAGCACTTAGTCTTTCATTTGATACTTTCGCAGTCTCACTCTCCTGCGGCATTCAGCGGAAAAGAATACTTTTCACCCAGGCCCTGAGGATAGCAGTTGTGATGGCCCTGTTTCAGGGAGGATTGCCTGTAGCAGGCTATTTCCTCGGAACAGCGGTGAGCGGTTATGTTGAGGCGGTGGATCACTGGATCGCTTTTGCCGTCCTTCTTGTGCTGGGCGTCAGGATGATAGCCGAGGGTTTGTCCGGCAGCGGAAGAAATGAGTCGCGTGATATCACTTCATTTAGTGTTATGATTGCCCTTGCCATTGGGACGAGCATTGATGCTTTCGCCGTAGGGGTTACGTTTGCCTTCCTTAATACGCAGATACTCTACGCTGCAACTATTATTGGAACGGTTACCTTTATGTCTTCCATGGTAGCTATCCGACTGGGAAAATCGGCAGGAAACAGGCTTGGAACAAAGGTTGAAGTGGCGGGAGGTATAATATTGATAATCATAGGAACAAAGATACTCTACGAACATCTCTGCCTTGTCTGATTCAATTAATTGGGCTGATCGTTGGCACCGACCTTATATGATGCTGTTAATTGCAGTACGGCACTTTGTGGAAACCCTTCGATCACCTTACTGTCCGGACTGCCCCCGAAACCGGAACCATGGTTTTTTCCCGGTTCTCAAAGGTGGCCATTTCAGTAAATCCGGCATTGATAACCAGAGAATATGCTTCATCAAAATACTGGGCTACTCGTGATGGTTTATGTGCATCTGAATTTACGCAAACACTCACTTTTTCTTCCCGGAAAATATGAAGAAACCTGCGGTCAGGATAAAAATCGGAGAGAGGTTTATTCATACCATTGGTATTGATTTCGAACCCCACATTATGCTGGTGTAGTGATTTTGCCAGTCGCCGGTAGAGATGTGACGGATCATGGGAGGTATGATATCTGAACATCCTCACCAGATCAGGATGGGCAATAAAATCAAAGAGGGAGGTAGCTGCTGCCTCCTCAATGGTGCTGAAGTAGGAGTCAAAAATTGCATCAATATCCCTGTTTTCATAATATTCAGGGCCAAGATCAATAGCTTTGTCAGCCAGGAAATGCACTGAACCTATTACATAGTCAAGTGGCAGATCCTTTATGGTGTTAAGGATTAACTCCTCCTTTCCGGGAAAATAGTCCACCTCAAGGCCAATCCTGATAACAACATCAGCTGTTGTTTCACGTAACCTTAAAAGCCTCTCACAATATTCTTCCAGCAGTAACGGATCAATGCTCCACTCCTTCTGGCCATCCATCAGGGTAAGGTGGTCTGCAAAGCCTATCTCCGAAATACCCGATTTCAGGGCAGCCGGCAGATATGCTTCCGGCCAGTCACTTCCGTCACTGTAGCGTGTATGTATATGATAATCTGTTTTATAAATCATAGAGAGTTGCCAATTGTCCAGGCTCTTTTGAGCAGTGGATCTCCGTCAACAGGAACTCTGTAATCGGTTGCTACCAGTGTTCCAAGATAGGCGAAATTGTTTGAGTTGAAAAGACGTTCGTTTGTTTCAAAGAGCCTGTAATATGTGCCCTCTTTTGCGCCCTGGGCATAGACTCCTACTGCCCTGCGGTCACGGTCGAATTTTGTAATCTTGTTGCTGTCCTTGAATGAATACCACCTGTCAAGGTATGCCTTGGCCTGTGCCGAGACACCCCCCATATAAACCGGTGATATTGCTCATCTGCTCGGTTTTTCAACTTGTTACGGGTGGCGCAAATTAGCGAAAAAAAAGAAATTGTTAAAATCTGAACAAAATTGTCGGGATTAATCTTTATTTGGAATTACTTTGTATAAAATAGTGAGGATGGTGAATAGAACTTGTGAATGTGCAGATTGTCAGTTCCGTCATGTTGCCTTTTCAACACTTGATCATGAAGAGGTTGCCAGACTGTGTGATTTCAGGCAGGAACTCTCCTTCCCAAAGGGTGGTATTATTCACAGGGAGGGAGATCCGATCCAGGACTTCAAATATCTAAAGAGCGGACTTGTAAAGGTTTACAGGATTACTCCCGGAGGCGAGGAGCAGATTATTGCCATTACCCGGCCATTTGAGTTTGTAAGCAATATGAGTATCTTTTCGGAAGATCATTATATTTACTCTGTATCTGCCATTGAGGAGTCTGTAATATGCAGTATTAAACTTGGCTATATAAGGGAACTGGTCAGCATGAACGGCAGGTTTGCCCTCGAACTGATGACCAGGATTTCACAGATAACCGATAAAATCATTGTTCAGTCACTAGATATCCGCAGACGAAATCTGGCCGGGAGGGTGGCATATGTGCTTCTCTATTTTTCTGATGTAATCTACGGCTCCAGGATATTTGATCTTCCCGTATCCCGGAAGGAGATAGCTGATTATATAAGCATGAGTACAGCCAACGTTATCAGGACTCTTTCCGATTTCAGGCGTGAGGGCATAATCAGACTTAACGGCAAAACCCTTGAAATAGCAGATCCGGAAAAACTCGGGGTAATCTCAGCCCGCGGATAATACTTACTGCTCCAAAACATTTTTTCCCCGTCGGTTTGGCTTTAATAAATTGAATACATTTATTACCTGGAATTATGCCGATAAATCAAACTAAAACCAGCAGTAATATGAAACGAGCATGATATTTTTTAAGCATAAATATCACAATAGAATATGTTTAAAAAACATTATGCGAGAGCGAAGCGGTTCCATTCGTTCTCAAATTTTTAATTAACTTCTTATCAGATAATTACAAAATTTTAAACGTATGAAAAAGCTTATTTTCTTTCTGGCATTGTTGTCCGCTTTCGCTAACCTGACATCTCAGGAGTATACTCCGCTGAACAAGGTTGTATGGCCCGAATCTGACAGCAACGATTCAGTCTATACGGTGGCAGGATACCGTCATGGAGTCAGTTTCTTTCCGCAGGTACAACATTCGGATGTTGAGTATGTTGCCGGCACCGAACTGCTGTTTGATAAATATCATTCGGCAGATGTTATTTATGAGTGGCTTATAAGATGGGCTGAACAGTACCCTGATCTTACCGAACTGTATCAGGTGGCAGAGAGCTTTGAGGGGAGACCAATACTCCAGATGACAGTTACTGCCAAGAAAACGGGAAAGCATACTGACAAGCCTGCCGCATTTTTTGAGGGAAACAGGCACAGCGGGGAAATAACATCTGCTGAATCTGTTATGTGGCTGGCAAAGCACCTGCTTGAGGAGTATGGTAAGGACCCTGTAATTACGGATATCGTTGATAATAATACTATTTACCTGAGACCGGTTAATAATCCTGACGGACATAACCTCTATATCCATACAGCCCAGAGTAACAGAAGCACGGTGAGGCCGACAGATAATGACCTGGACGGACTGCTGGATGAGGATTCGCCCGAAGATATTGACGGAGACGGAATTATACTTACCATGCGTTGGAAAGCTCCTGATGGAGGCGACTATATCATTGATCCCGATGATGCGTCGGGCCGACTCATGAAGAGGGTTCCTGCAGGTACCGGCGACTGGATGACCTCATCGGAAGGAGTAGACAACGACGGTGACGGCAGGATTAATGAGGATGGTATCGGCGGATTGGATCTGCACCGTAATTATCCTGAGAACTGGAGGCCTGAGAGGCATATGGAAGCTACCGGAAGAGGTTTCACCCAGGGCGGGGCGGGGGAATATCCGCTGAGCGAGACAGAAACCAGATCGGTGGTAACATTCCTGCTTTCACATCCTAACGTATATGTAGTAAATTCGATGGACACAAGAGTGCCCATGCATCTTCGTCCACCTTCCACATCAGCATCAGAGGAGAGAATGTATCCTGAAGATCTGGAGTGGTACCTGTTGTTTGATAAGATCGGCAAGGATATTACCGGCTACGAGAGGGCGGGAGACGTATATCAGGATTATGGTGGTGGAAATCCCCTCTTCGGTCACGGACCTGATTTTGGATACTGGTACTATGGCTCCATATGGTATGGTGATGAGTTGTGGAATGGAGGAAGATATAAGGATTACGACGGTGACGATGATATAGATCAGATCGATCTGCTCGCATGGGATGACACTGAAAATAACGGTGACGGGTTTATTGAATGGAAAAAGGCACACCACCCGGAGTATGGGGAGGTGGAGATTGGCGGCTTTCATCCCAAGTTTTTCTCCCAGAATGCCCCTGCAAAACATCTGCTCCCATGGGCTGAAAATCAGGCTCTCTTTAACCTGGAGATGGTTAAACACCTGCCCCGGCTTGAATGGGTGGATATTGATATTAAAAAGGAAAAATCATACCGGGCCGATTCTACAGACTATCAGGTCAGGGTTAAGTACAGGAATAGCGGTAAGCTGCCAACAGCCCTGAAGCAGGCAGATCTTGTCAAGATTGTACGGAATGATATGGTAACACTCGGGTTTGACAGAAGTGATGTTTCCGGGGAAGATGCTGCAGTGAGAATATTACAGGATGAAAATGAAGGGGGAAGATCTCGTTTTAGCTCAGGAGAAACAGGCTCTGCTTCAGCTGTTAAGAGTGCAGGGTTTTTGGACGGAGGATCCGTGGCGGAGGTGATATTCAATGTCCGTATTTATGGTGACAGATCGGTTACCGGCTCTGCTTCTGTTGCATCTACCAGAGGCGGAGTCCTGAATAATAGAGAGTTTACCGTCGGAAAATAGGGGTTGACATGGCAGGGGAAAGGCCCTGTTTTGTTTTATTAACAATTGAGATTTTTAATTTTAACTGCCGGCTTTTATATTTGGGTTTTATTACCGTCTGTTACATGATTAACACATAAATATTATACAATGAAGAGCGACAAATATTTTGTGCGTGACATACCCCGGAGAAAATTCCTGGAGATGAGCGTTAAGGGAGGACTTCTGGTGGCTGCTACCCCGGCACTTCTTTCACAACTGGTATCATGCAGCCAGTCGGGACCGGTTACCGACCCCCTGACAATTGATAAAGCAACACTTGACAGGGTTATCGCAAAAGCGCTTGAAAAGGGAGGCAACTTTGCTGAGGTCTATCTTGAAAACAGACACTCCCGTAATATAGTAATGGAAGAATCCAGTTTTAAATCGGGTCTCTATGGAATAAGTCAGGGTGCAGGAGTACGGGTTATTTCAGGGAACAAAACAGGATATGCATATACGGATGAGATTACCGAGGAGAGCCTTATGAGGGCTGCCGAAGTTGCTTCTTACGTGGCAACTGCCGGGATATCAACACCTCCTGTTAATGTGTCTGAAAGCAGCAGGAATTCATTTATAACCGTGGGCCGGCCACTGGATGAGATAGCCGATTCTGCCAGAATTGAAGTAATTGAGCGGGCTGATCAGGCAGCAATGGGCTACGATCCCAGAATTAAGATGGCAATGATAGATTACTATGATGAGGTGAGATCAAGAGTAATAGCCAACAGCGAAGGAATATACCTGAGAGATGAACTTCCCCTCCTGTTCTTTATTGTTCAGACCATGGGTGAAGAGGGTGGAGCCAGGCACCTTTCACGTGAAAGGCTCAGCAGACACAGCGGATTCGAGATGTTTGATGAGGTAACACCCGAGGAGGTAGCCCGTAATGCTGCCAGAGAGGCTGTAGATATGCTCGGTGCAGAGGATGCCCCTGCAGGGATGATGGATATCGTTATGCAAAACGGATGGGGAGGAGTACTTGTTCATGAAGCAGTTGGTCATCCTCTTGAGGCAGATAATATTGCAAAGGGTGTAGGAGCCTTTACCGGTAAGGTTGGACAGAAGGTGGCCAGCGACCTCTTTACAATGGTTGATGACGGATCAATTCCCAATGCAAGGGGAACCATAAACTACGATGATGAGGGTACCCAGGCCCGCAGAAATGTGCTGATAGAAAACGGAGTGCTGAAAGGATATATGACAGATATCCTGAGTGCCCGGCAGCTTGGAATGGAACGAACAGGGAATGGCCGTCGTGAATCATTTCGCTATATGCCCATTCCACGTATGACTAATACATTTATTGAAAACGGAGATTCCAATCCCGCAGATATACTCTCTTCCACCGGTAAAGGACTCTATGTCCAGAGCCTTAGCGGGGGTAGCGTTAATCCGGTAACCGGAGTATTTAATTTTACATGCCGTGAGGCGTATCTTATAGAGAACGGGAAGAAGACCAGACCTGTAAAAGGTGCAACACTTATAGGATCATGCCTCGATGTTATATCAAACGTGGATGCCGTGGGTAATGACCTTGCTTTTGGCCCCGGAATTTGCGGTAAGGGGCAATCGGCTGAAGTGGATGCCGGTCAGCCAACCCTGAGAATAAGGGGAATCAATGTTGGTGGAAGCAGGGGGTGATAATCAGCCTTTTTAATGTTGTTAAAAGTAAATATTTTACAGATGAACTATAAGGATCTTACGGAAAAACTGGTTAAAAGGTGCCTGAAATTTGGAGCAGATGAGGCTGAAGTATATCTCCAGGTATCACGAAACCTGAGTGTGAATATATTGAACGGTGAAATTGAAACCATTCAGGAGGCATCATCACATGGTGTCGGTTTCAGACTGTTCGTTGACGGGAAAATGGGATTCAGCCATTGTAATGATTTCAGCAACAGTTCTCTCGACGAAACAATTAAGAGAGCAGTGGCATTTGCAAAACTGACAACACCAGATCCCAATAATGTTTTGCCTTCCGACAGATCAGTCTCCGGGATCAGTGACCTTTTTGACCCGGATATCAAGTCGGTTTCAATGGAAGAGAAGATCAGGATGGCTACCCTGGTTGAAACACTGGCAATGAAAGACCCCAGAGTAACAAAAAGCTCAGGATCAGGGTTCGGCGAATCAGAGAGAGAGATATTTATTGCCAATTCACACGGATTAAGCAAAAGCTATAAGTCCTCCTCCTGTTCCCTTGGTGTCAGCGTTGTTGCCGAGAAGGGGGATCAGAAAAACACAGGAGGAGAATATTGCAGCAGACGGTTTATATCAGATCTGCTCAACCCTGAAGAGATAGCTGCAGCAGCCTCAAGAAAAGCATGGGAAATGCTTGATCCAAGGATGGTAAATACGCAGAGGGCAGCGGTAATTTTCGATCCCGATGTTGGCAGATCACTGTTCGGGGGAGTTATCTCCGCAATTAACGGAGAGAGAGTGCTGCAGGGTGCAAGCTTCCTGAAGGAGATGATGGATAAAAGTTTTGCCTCTCCATTGCTTACAATCATTGATGACGGTACCAGAGCCAAAGGCCTGGCAAGCTCGCCATTTGACGGAGAAGGTGTGCCTACTCAAAGACGGATTCTGGTGGAAAAGGGAGTGCTGAAAAGCTTTATTCATAATACATCTTCTGCAAGCAGAGCAGGTACTGTCAGTACAGGAAATGCCTCCAGAGGAGGTTTTTCACAGTTGCCCGGAATAGGAACTCATAACCTGAGCCTTGAGCCCGGTAAGATGTCACGGAATGAAATAATTGCAAACACCTCCCGCGGACTCCTTCTTAAAGGGGTTACCGGTTACGGTATTAACCCCGTTAACGGAAATTTCAGCGGAGGGGCAAGCGGATTCTGGATCGAGAGGGGAGAAATTGCATACCCTGTGAAAGGTCTTACAATTGCAGGAAGTGCTGAATCTATACTGAATGGAATAGACATGATGGGGAATGATATAGACCAAAACCTCAGTTTTGCAGCTCCAACGCTAAGGGTCGCTGAAATGCAGATAGGAGGCAGATAATACAAAACAGCTATTTCGAAAAATACCGGGGGAAGCCAATCAGCCACATCAGGCCGGTTAATCTCCGGAAACCTGTATGCGGTTGTCAGAGTGTATTAGCCAAACTTCCGAATCGTTTAAAAATCATTTGTTCATAAATCGAACGGCATACTGTAAAACATTTGTTTTAATCCCAACTCTTTTGGATATTTATAGTCTGGGCGAATTATATCTGAATATTTTCAATTCTATGATAACCAAATGAATATAAGAACATGAACAAATTAAATGTAATTATTACACTATTTTTGCTGGCGGCGCTCTCCCTGCCCCCGGCCAGCGGCCAGAGATACCAGCGTGATGCTGAACCTGAGGGATTCACCTATCGTAACCTTGGAGCCTTCAGGGTGAGTGCATGGGTAGGAGAACTGGCAATACCGCTTAACCCGGGAGAGAAACATAAAAACAGCTTCTACATTGCACCCAGGGCAGGGGGAGTCTGGAAAACAGAAAACAGGGGTACCACATTCAGACCCATTTCTGATGCTATTGGCACAACTTCAATAGGTGACGTGGAGGTTGCCCCCTCAGATCCTGAAATCGTTTGGATAGGTACAGGAGAGGATTTTAATGCGCGTTCATCATACGCCGGCAACGGAATATGGAAGTCGGTTGATGCCGGTGAAACATGGGCTTTCAAGGGTTTGGGAGATTCTCACCATATAGCTGAGATAGCCATACATCCCAACAACCCCGATATTTTATGGGTTGCCGTAATGGGACATCTCTGGACAGAGAATGAGGAGCGGGGCCTCTTTAAGTCGGTTAATGGTGGTGATACATGGGAAAAGGTACTATATATTGATGATGCAACGGGAATAATTGATATTGCCCTTAACCCTGCAAATCCGGATATTATATATGCCTCTGCATATGAGAAGGTAAGACTACCGTGGACATTTGAGCCAGGAGGAGAAAAGAGCAGGCTGTATAAGTCAACAGACGGAGGAGATAACTGGAATGTAATCAGTGGCGGTGGATTTCCGGGCGGTCCGCTGGGGCGGATCGGCATAGACCTTCAGTACAATAATCCCAATGTGCTGGTGGCAGTTGTTCAGAATCTGAACGTGAAACAGGGAGTTGATGCGGATGCTCCTGTACCTTTTGATGAGTTTACGGATCACAGTTTTGACAATCTGATCGGAGGAGAGTGCTACCGCTCTTTTGACGGGGGAGATTCCTGGGAACGGCTTAATGATCCTGAAAAGATTGACGTGAGCGGCAAGGCGGCATACAGCTTTAATAAAATAGCTGTTCACCCTGATAATCCGGATATAATATATATCCTGAGTGCGGGGATGTTCTATACCCTTGACGGGGGAAAAACATGGCCAACCGGGAGAGAAGCAACCCGTTTCCGTACAAATTTTGGTGATAACCGGACTATGTGGATCAATCCGCGCGATGGTGATCATATCTTCCTGGGATCAGATGGCGGAATCTATGAGACATGGGACGGGGGGGAGAATATGATGCATTATCACCATATACCCCTTGGTGAAATATATATGGTTGAGGTTGATAACGAGGTGCCCTACAATATCTATATAGGACTGCAGGATCATGAAACATGGAAAGGCCCATCCAACAGCTGGTCCGGTGAGATCTCAACAGAAGACTGGGTCATTACCGGAATGTGGGATGGAATGCATACAAAGGTTGATCCGGAGGATAACCGCTGGCTCTATTATACAAGCCAGTTCGGGGCACATCACAGGGTTGACCAGAAGAAGGGTGAAAGGGTTAGTATTGTACCCGAGGTTCCTGAAGGCGGAGAGCGTTATCGTTATACCTGGAATACTCCCATTGCCCTCTCCCCCCATAACAGCAGTACTGTCTATGCAGGAGCCCAGAAGCTGTTGCGCTCTCCTGACCGCGGTGAGACATGGGAGGAGATCAGCCCTGATCTCACAAAGAATGACAAGGTAAAGATAGCGGGAACAGGCCATGTTATGTACTGTACAATTACCTCCATGGATGAATCTCCGATTGAGGAGGGTCTAATATGGGTTGGAACTGACGACGGACGTATTCATCTTACCCGAAACGGAGGAAAATCATGGAAGGAGTTTACCCGTGACCTTGAAAAACTGGGAATGCCTCACGAGAGATGGACAGCAAGGGTTGTTGCATCAAAACATAGCGCCGGGAGAGCATGGGTTGCAAAAAATGGATACAGAAATGATGATTTCAAGCCATATCTCTATATGACTGATGATTATGGCAAAATCTGGATGGATATTTCATCCAACCTGCCTGATTTTCCGATCAATGTATTATTTGAAGATGCAAAGAATCCTGATCTTCTGTTTGTTGGGAATGACGAAGGTGTATGGTACTCAACTAACCGCGGATCATCATGGGTTTCACTCAGGGCAAATATGCCTCCGGTAGTTGTCAGGGATCTGCTGGTTCATCCGCGTGAAGGGGATCTTGTTGTAGGAACATACGGAAGAGCTGCCTGGATTACCGATATCACTCCCCTGCAGCAGTTAAACTCCGAAGTGGAGAAGAGAGATTTCCATCTCTTTGAAATAGAGCCCAAGCCACAGATGAACAGATCCCAGCAGGCCTCATGGGGAAACTATAATATTAAGGGAAGCAATCAGATCAGAACACCCAATGAGCCTGACGGACTTGAGATATGGTATATGTTTGGTGATAACGCTGAAGGTGAGGGTTCGATTACCGTAACGGATGAAAATGGACGTGAACTTTATAAACAAACAGTACCCGCTGAAAAAGGAATATGGAAGGTCTACTGGAATACCATGCAGGTAACTCCCGGCAGCTATAATGTTACATTTACCTACGGTGAGGAAAAGGTTACCAGAGAGGGTCTGGTAACAGAGAGGTGGCTCTGGCCGGTGATGAACTACATACAAAAGTAAGATCAGGCCATCTTTTCAGTGAAGCAGATCAGAAAGGGCCTCCTGCAGATCAGGAAAGCTGAAGCTGAAACCGCTGTTCAGCAACTTTTCTGCAGATACCCTGCTCCCGTAAAGGAGTATACCGGCTTTTTCCCTGAATATAAGTTTCCAGAGAAATTCCGGAGTGGGTGGAGAAAATACGCGCATTCCCATTACCTCCGATAGCCCCCTGACTAAAGTGTCATAGGTTACAGGGAAGGGAGAAACCCCGTTAATTATACCATTTAGTGACTCATCTTCAATGATTCTCAGATATACCGCGGCTATATCATCAATATGGATCCATGGCATCCATTGATCTCCGTTGCCAAAAAGAGGTGAGAAATGCATTTTTACCGTAGGGATAATCCGCTGCAGCATACCTCCTGATGAAGAAAGCACAATGCCTGTCCTGACAATGGCAGTTCGCCCGGCCACGTTGCTGAAACTATTCGCTTCCTCCTCCCATATCTGTGTTGTCAGTGATGCAAAACCGGTTCCTGGCGGGTCATCCTCGGTAAATATTCTGTCTGTTGTCTCAGCCCCGTAATAACCGGTTGCTGAGGCGCTGATAAAAAGATCGGGTGTGATGCCCCGTTCGCTTATCTCCCTGTGAATAAACCGGGCTGAACCAACCCTGCTTTCAATTATCGACTTCTTCCCCTTTTCATTCCACCTTTCGGCTCCGATATTTGTTCCGGCCAGATGAATTATTATGCTTATGTCATCAAGGGCTCCCTCTTCGATTGTACCCAACCGGTGATCCCACAGAAAAACCCTTGCTCCGGGGACAAGCACTCTCCTGCGGGAGAGAATTCTTACACTGTAACCCGCGCTGTTCAGAATCTCTGTAAGCCTGCGTCCGATCAGTCCGCTTCCGCCTGTAATTAGTACAACTTTTCGTTTTTTCATATGTTTAAAATTTTGTAATTACCTGACAAGGAGTTTATTAAAAACTTGAGAACGAATGGAATCGCTTCGCTCTCGCATAATATTTTTTAAACATATTCTTTTGTGATATTTATGCTTAAAAATATCATGTTCGTTTCATATTATCTGTAAATTTTTAAATGGGTAACTCCCGGTAAAGAACTCTGCCGTAATTTCTGATTTATGAAGGTAATTGCAATCATGGTTCTTCAGGCAGGGCTATATATTTGTTAATAGGATGAAATATTCTATTTTTATCCCTTAATTGTGAAGTAACATTAACATTTTTAATAAAAAAAGTAAAAAAGTAAAACAATTATGGCAAACCAGAAGAAAGTGAAGGGGGTAATAGCCATTCTGACAGGAGGAGGGGATGTACCCGGCCTTAATCCTGCCATCAGGGCAGTAACAATCAGGGCTAACAGGGAAGGCTACAGGGTAATTGGCCTCAGGCGCGGATGGGCAGGAATCGTGGAGCTTATAAGGGACACAAAGGTTGACAACAGTGATTGCTATCAGGAGCTTACTGATGATATTGTTAATAAGTCAGGCCGTACAGGAGGAACTTTCCTGCATACATCAAGAACCAGGCCCAGCCATATGGTTAAGAGCGCAGTGCCGGATCACCTTAAGGATAAATATGACAAGGAGATAAATGACCTTACCCCGGAAGTTATAAAAAACCTTGAATGGCTTGGTATAGATTATCTTATACCAATTGGTGGAGATGACACCCTCAGCTACGGTGTGCATCTTTTCAAAAAAGGAGTCAATGTGGTAGCTATCCCGAAAACAATGGATAATGATGTTCCCGGAACCGATTACTGTATTGGTTTCAGTACCTGCGTTACCCGTACTATACAAATGACCAATAGCCTCAGGACATCTGCCGGTTCGCACGAACGGATTATGATACTTGAGGTTTTCGGACGATATGCCGGATTTACTGCTATGCTGCCTACCATGGCAGGTGCCGCAAACAGATGTGTTATCCCGGAACATAAATTTGAAATCAGCCACCTTACAGAGCTGCTTGTGGAAGATCGTAACAATAACCCGAGCAAATACTCCGTCTGCCTTGTTAGTGAGGGTACCATGTTTAAAGGGGGTGAAATGATCTTTACAAGCTCGGAAAAGGATGCTTACGGACATTCTAAACTAGGCGGTATCGGTGATATAATTTCCTCAGAGGTAAAAGATCTTACCTCACAGTTCAATAAGGGTAAGATGATCAATATTATACATCAGAAACTGGGGTATATGGTAAGGGGAGGCGATCCTGATTCGCTTGATTCAATCGTGCCCATGGCTTATGGTAACCTTGCCCTTGATCTGATACTTAAGGGAGTGCATGGAAGACTGGTGGTATTGAAAAACGGCAGGTATGACAATGTTCCCCTTGATGTGGTTACAGCATCAAAAAAACTGGTAAACGTAGAAAAATACTATAACACGGAAAGGCTCAGACCCTATTACCACAGTTTTGAGATGAAGCCGATATTCCTGATGGCTGCCGAGGTATAGGGTTTGTAGTTGACGTAATTTGTCCTGCAGACAGGTCAGGCGGTTTAGAGGAGGGCGAGGTTTCAGTTTCAGAAACCTTGCTGCATCTCTTATGAAGATCAGGTTATAAGTGAGATATTTTAGTATTTATATAAATCAATATTCAGGTTATGAACCGTAAAATAAGTAACCTCGGCCTTCTGGTATTTCTGACGGCTCTATTATTCTTCACCTCCTGCGCAGATATGAATGAGGCTGACAATAGTGAATATAGTTTTGACCCCACCCTGATTACAGAGGCTGAGAACCTTCTGGGAATATCTTTTGACACCGCCGAACAGAGGATGATGCAGCCAAATCTTGTAAGGGCTCTTCAGTCATATGAACAGTTAAGATCGAAAAGCCTTGATAACGGCGTCTATCCCGCCATTGTCTTTAACCCACTCCTACCGGGAAGGGGGATTCCTGAAACTGTTGAAAGCCAGCAGTGGTTTCTTCCTGATAAGGTTGCAAGACCTGAAAGCGATACCGATCTGGCATTTATGAGTGTTGGTGAGCTCGCCTATCTGATAAGAACCGGGCAGATTACATCAACCGAACTGACAAAGATTTACCTTGACAGACTGAAAAGGCACGGAGATACTCTGAAATGCGTTATTACCCTTACTGAAAATCTTGCTCTGGAACAGGCGGCCGGGGCCGACCGGGAGATTGCTGCCGGAAACTACCGCGGGCCACTGCATGGAATACCCTACGGGGTAAAAGACCTCCTGGCGGTTGAGGGTTATAAAACTACCTGGGGGGCAGGTCCCTACAGGGAGCAGGTAAGGGTTGAGACGGCAACGGTAGTACGGAAGCTGGAGGAGGCTGGAGCTGTTCTGGTAGCAAAACTCTCCATGGGAGCCCTTGCAATGGGCGATCTCTGGTTTGAAGGGAGAACACTCAATCCCTGGAACATGGAACAGGGATCCAGTGGTTCATCTGCAGGATCTGCCTCATCAACTGCGGCCGGACTGGTGGCATTCTCCATCGGGACAGAGACGCTGGGATCAATAGTATCCCCTTCAACCCGATGCGGTGTCACAGGGTTGAGGCCCACTTTCGGAAGGGTCAGCAGATCAGGAGCAATGGCTCTAAGCTGGAGCATGGATAAAATAGGCCCTATATGCAGGTCGGCAGCCGATGCTGCACTTGTGTTCGGGGTAATCAGGGGCAGCGACGGCGAGGATCCCACAGTTGTTGATATGCCGTTTAACTATCGCGGACAGAGTGATATCCGGACTCTTCGTATAGGGTACCTTAAGTCTCTGTTTGATGGTGATTATGATAACAGGGATAATGACCAGGCAGTTCTGGAAACCTTCAGGGAGATGGGGGTTGATCTTATACCTGTGGAGATGGATTTTGGCGATCTGCCTCTGCAGAGCCTGAGGATTATCCTGACTGCAGAGGCAGCAGCGGCATTTGATGAACTGACAAGAAAAGATATGGATGCACTGCTGGCCGGACAGGGACGGGGCGACTGGCCCAACACTTTCAGGGCTGCCCGCTTTATCCCTGCCGTGGAGTATATTCAGGCAAACAGACACCGGACAGTTCTGATGGAGGAGATGGAATTGATTATGAAAGATTACGATGTAGTGATAGCCCCCAGTTTCAGAGGTAATCAACTGCTTGTTACAAACCTTACCGGCCACCCCTGCTGTGTTGTGCCTGACGGATATGATGAGAAAGGCAACCCCGCCAGCATAAGCTTTATAGGCAGATTATTCGATGAAGCATCAATACTTATGGCGGCCAGAGCCTATCAGGAGGCAACAAATTTTGATGAACAACACCCTCCTCTCTTCTCCAATGAATAACTGAAAGGGCCCAATACGGGAAATTGTTTAAATTTGCCGGCAAAACAGTGGCTATTGAAAAAAGGTGTAGTAATTAAATCAACCGGAAGCAGGTACAGGGTTTTGGGACCGGATAACACTGTTGATGAATGTGTTATTACCGGCCGATTCAGGGAGATGGACAGGTTGCGTACTACAAACCCGGTTGCTGTTGGTGATATTGTTCTCTATGAAGAAGGGGATGGTGAAACTGGTCTTATCAGGGAAATAGAAGAGAGAAAAAACTATATTATCAGGAAATCTTCAAACCTCTCAAAGGAGAGCCAGATAATCGCCGCCAATATAGATCTGGCACTACTTATAATTACACTTCGTGACCCTTCTACGCCTGAAGAGTTTATTGACAGGTTCCTTGTTGCCGCAGAATCATTTCGCATACCTGTTTTACTGATCTTTAACAAGACCGACCTCTATGGCAATACTGAATTTGAAAAGCTTGATTACCTGATATCGGTGTATGAGTCAATAGGCTACGGAACTCTTTCTCTTTCTCTTCTAAAAGGGGAGGGAACAGATACTCTCTCTGACAAATTGAAAAACAGGATAACCCTTGTTGCCGGAAATTCAGGCGTCGGAAAGTCAACCCTGCTGAACAGACTGATTCCGGGAGCCGATATACGTACAGGTGAGATATCAAAATACCACAGACAGGGAAAACATGTCACCACCTTTGCTGAGATGTACCGGCTTCCTGACGGTGGTGCCATTATTGATACACCCGGAATACGGGGCTTTGCTCCGGCATACCTTGTGAAAGAGGAGATTTATCACTTCTTTCCTGAAATATTTGCCCTGGCGGGGAAATGCAGGTACTATAACTGTCTGCACGTGGACGAACCGGAGTGTGCTGTAACAGAGGCTGTGGAAAAGGGAGAGATTGCCTGGACCAGATACAGAAGTTACCTCAGCCTCATTGGGGATGCAAACTCAAAATACAGGGTATAATGACCTATCCAGTCTAAATAGTGATATCTTTAAAGCCTTTGTTGCATCATCCTGATAACCGAATATATTGATTTGACATGAAGAAACTGACTCTCTTCGCTTACCTGATTTTTGTTTTGATACTGGGTATTAACGCCGTGTATTATAATAATCTGTATCAGAAACAGTTAAACTATATTGTAAAATTGCTGAGCCAGCAGGTACAGTTGATCGGATCAGAAGTCGGAGAGACAAATCTCTATTTTGAAAGTGACATAAATAAGATCTTCTTCGGGGAGAATATGGAGGATTTTTTTTCGGACGAGATGGTTAAAAGCAGGGTGATTGAAAAACTGAAATTCTTCTATACCAAATATGATGATTTTGTAGTCAATATAACAATGCATAATACCAGTGCTGAAGTTTTCAGTCTCTACCGCGATATCGATTCTGAGGATGCATGGATTGGCAATACATACCTGGCGCAGAACCAGAGAGAAATACTGGAAAGTGATATGCTGAAGGAGAACAGGGAAAGATATGACTTTTACCTGCCCTACCTGGCATCAGATGGTACCATTGTTGGGAACATGGTGGTTACAGTGGATTATATTAAATATTTTAATTCCCAGTTTGCCAAGTATAAGCTGGAGGATTACCAGTGGCAATGGATGATAGGCCCTGAGGGAGAAGTAATATATAATAATTACTATTCCACCGATCCGGTGCTTTTAAATTTAAATCCTGAACTCAGGATCAGTGGTGTTGATCAGATCGCTGCTGACCTCAGAAATGAGATCAGCGGAAACAGAACCCACCGGTTTGAAGCTGACGGAATCGCACGTACACTGATCTCATGCTACCACCCGGTAACCCTTCTTAAAAGGAATTTTGGCCTGGTGTTTTCTGCTCCTACAGATTTCTACCAGAAATATATTATCAGGAATTCCCTCCTGATTGTTACACTTACCCTTGTTCTGGTGCATCTGATAATAATATTCTTCAGAAGGTATATACGTAGACAGAACAGAACTGAAACTACCCTGAAATCATCGGAACAAACAATGATTGATCTGATAGAAAGGCTGCCCGTGGGTGTTATAATAACCACCTCTTCAAAGGAAGTTATCAGAGCAAATAGTTCGGCTGCTTCAATGTTTTCATATAATACCCAGGAGGAGATGAAAGGTAAGCTTATGCCTGAGAACCTTCATTCCGGTGAGGGCCTCTATTTTGCTGAAAACCTTGGGCAGGGTAGTGAAGGAAGCCAGTTTATGGTTATTGAAAAGGAGGGCGCAGATATGATCCTTTACCGTAAGGAGATACCGGTAAATTATCTTGATGAGAAAGCATTGATGATAGTTCTGATAGATGTTACCCTGCTGGAGGTGGCCCGTAAACAGGAGGCCAGAGCCAATGAAGCGAAGTCGGAATTCCTTGCCAGAATGAGCCATGAAATCAGAACACCCCTCAATGGTATCATAGGAATGACGGATATTCTTTCAGGGATGAATAACAGACCAGAGGTATCAGCCGTTGTTAACCTGATAAAGAACAGCTCAGACCTCCTTATGAGAATTATTAATGACCTGCTCGATTTCTCCAGGATTGAGTCAGGCAAACTGATGCTTGATGAAATACCGTTTGACGCCAGAAAGGAGATAGCTTACTGTGTTGATGTAGCAGGCACTCTTCTGAATGATGATGTTACCATAAAATGGGCGGTTGATGATAATGTGTCCGGGAGCCTTGTAGGAGACCCGTTCAGACTGAGACAGGCACTTACAAACCTGCTTATCACTTCTGTTGAACACACCAGTAAAGGCGTAATTGACCTGAAGTGCACCGCAGAAGAGGAGAGTCATGGTGTTATCAAACTTATATTCGACCTCCGTGATACTGGTGCCGGCTATAGCAGTAACCTTTTTAAAAGACTCTTTGGGGACTACCTGACTACCGAAACAAAAAGTATTAATGAATATGAGGGAAAGGGTTTGACCGGACTTATATCAAGGCAGATAATTGAGATGATGGGTGGTACACTGGAGCCCTCAACACCGTCAGGGCTCTCGGATAACCCTGAGACACCCGGTGCGAGGTTTCACTTTTATGTAAAGGTCTATTCTAATGTAAAGCAGGAAAAAAATGACGGAGCTTCTGAAATAACAAAGTACAGCGAGATTAAAACACTGGTAGTCAGCGGCACACGTCATCGCGATGAAGAGCTGATGGATGCTCTTCATAAATTTGGACTTTCTGCGTATGTTACATCCTGGCAGAATCAGACTATCAGCATGGTAAAGGCAAACCTGCAGAACAGACAGGAACGCTACAGGATGGTTGTTATTCTTGATACTCCCGATTTTGACGGATTTGAAGTGGCCCGGGAACTCTGGGAATCAAACCTCTATTCAGAGTTTATGATTCTTATGGTAAGCTCCAACGATAAAAGGGGAAACTATTCGCGCTCTATACGTTACGGAGTGGATGAATACCTTGTACAGCCATTCCATTTAAGCGAACTTTTTAATATGATTCAGAACCATTACCATGGAATAGAGGTGCCTGCATTCCTGATACCTGGTGAGTTAATGAGAAAGGATCTGAGAATACTTGTGGCTGAGGATAACGTTATTAATCAGAAAGTTGCACTTACACTTTTCAGGGGCCTGGGTTATGAGGCAGATATAGCAGCCAATGGCCGTGAAGCAGTGGAGAAATGCCGGTTGTCAAAATATGATATTGTCTTTATGGATCTTATAATGCCGGTAATGGATGGGTTTGATGCTGCTTCAGCAATTATAGGCGAGGATGCTGACATAATTGTTGTGGCTCTTACTGCTGACGGCTCGGGTGAAGCTGTCAGGAAGGCTGAACTGTGCGGGATGCACCATTTTGTTTCAAAGCCGGTAAGACAGGAAGATATAAAGAAGATTTTACTAAGGTTTTTTGCTCAAACAGTTGGATAGAGAGAACCAGATAACGGATGCAGCCTCTTTTATAGAATTGGCGGCTGACCTTCCTGTGGTGGATGTGCGTACTCCCTCAGAGTACAGGAGAGGCCATATCCCGGGGGCTGTTAACCTGCCCATTTTTTCAGATGAGCAGAGGGCAGTCGTGGGAACTGATTATAAAAAACGGGGAAGAGTGGAAGCCATTTTAAGAGGACTCGATTTTGTAGGGCCCGAAATGCGCTCCATACTCTCCTCTGCCCTGAAAATCGCAGGTCCGCGCAAACATATTGCCCTCTATTGCTGGAGAGGCGGTATGAGATCTGAAAACATGGCATGGCTGTTCAGGCTTGGAGGAATCCGTACTACCCTGCTGAGAGGTGGATATAAAAACTATCGTAATTATATCCTGAACGCAATGGAAGCAGACAGGAAAGTGGTGATTATCGGTGGTTATACAGGTAGCGGTAAAACAAAAATACTCCATATCCTGAAGGAGATGGGAGAGCAGGTAATTGATCTGGAGGATATTGCATCACATAGGGGTTCAGCATTCGGATCGCTTGGCATGCCCGACCAGCCCACCTCAGAGCACTTTGCAAATATGGTATTCAGTGAACTGAATTATACCACTCCTTCTGCCACACTCTTTATGGAGGATGAGAGCAGGAATATCGGATCAGTATTTATGCCTGACGAACTTTATAATGTTATAAGAAGATCTCCCGTAATTGCCCTGATGCCCGACTCAGCCTCACGTACCGGGTTCCTGATGGAGGAGTATGGAAAGTTCGAGCCCCGGCTTCTCAGGGAGTCGGTATTAAGAATCTCTAAACGGCTGGGAGGAGACCGGACCAGAGAAGCCCTTGAGGCTATCGATGCTGGTAATATAAAAAGAGCAGTGGAGATTGCTCTTGAATATTATGATAAAGCATATCTGTTCGGACTTTCAAAAAGGAACCAGGATGAGGTAATCAAACTGGATACCAGCGGTAAATCATTTATTGATAGCGCCAGGCTTATTGTGAAAACAGCAGGAGAGAGACAGAAGTAACGCTACTGTTTTATTACCAGTGATGCGTCAACAATCCTGAAAAGCCGGTCTGAACGTCTTACCATGCCGGGAACCGGTGTTGAGCAAACAGATCCCCTGGGAGCCATCTCAACCGCATCCTCGTCAAGCCTTATCTCCCCTGCAGTAAATTCAATTACACCTGTTGTTGGTCCTGTTATCATCAGTGACTCACCCTTGCTTAGATCACCTGTCTCAAGCTTTATCTCTGCAACTCCCAGTCGTGAAAAGTAGTTGGTTATCTTTCCCAGATAGACCTTCCTTCTGGTGGCACTGGATCCGTAATTGGTGCTCCATTCGCCCAGCCTCTGACCCAGGTAATATCCATCCCAGAAACCACGGTTAAAAACAGTTGCCACCTTATCCCGTAGCTCTGCAATAAGTTCAGGAGTATAAACACCGGAGATAACAGCCTCAACGGCAACGCCGTATGCTTCTGATACAGTTTTAACATATTCCGGGCCACGGGCCCGACCCTCAATCTTAAGCACCCTCACTCCTGAGTCAAGTAATTTATTTACAAAACCTATAGTGCTCAGATCTTTGGGAGACATAATATACTCATTATCCACCTCCAGCTCATTTCCGCTCTCCTTCTCGGTTACAATGTATGCCTTGCGGCATGTCTGATAGCAGTTTCCCCTGTTGGCGGAGGCATTGTTTTCATGCAGACTGAGATAGCATTTGCCCGAAACGGCCATGCATAATGCACCGTGGGCAAACATCTCAATCTTCATTAGGACGCCTGATGGCCCGGTTATATTATCACTTTCAATAATGCGATATATATGATTGACCTGATCTAGATTAAGCTCTCTTGCCAGAACCACAACATCAGCCCACTGGCTGTAAAATTTCAGAGCCTCAGCATTGGTAATATTTATCTGGGTTGAGAGATGTACGCTTATTCCTCTCTCTGCAGCATACCTTATTACCGATATGTCTGAGGCTATAATGGCATCAATTCCGGCCGACAGTGCTGAATCAATAATGGATTTTGCTGTGTCATTTTCATGGTCATAGATAACAACGTTAAGGGTTAGGTAGCATTTTATACCGCTTTTGCGGCACAATGATGCAATGCCGGGCATGTCATCAATTGTAAAATTGCGTGATGACCGGGCACGCATATTCAGTTGTTCAACTCCAAAGTAGATTGAGTCTGCTCCTCCCTGTATGGCGGCCGTCAGCGATTCCCATGAACCGGCCGGCGCCATTATCTCTATATCGGATCGTTTCATAGTTGAATTTATTCTCAGGCCTGCTCCTTATTACGTGGAAGAACAATCCTGAAACAACTTCCTTTTTCCTGATCGGAACTATTTACAAATATTTTACCCCTGTGGTACTCCTCAATAATCCTGGCAGCAAGGGACAGTCCCAGGCCCCAGCCCCTCTCCTTTGTTGTGTAACCGGGTTTAAAAATGGTTTTCCAGGCCCTTTTGGGGATCCCCCGGCCCCTGTCACAGATATCTATTGTAATATGGCCGGATTGTTTTCCGGTGGTGATGGTGATTATGCCTTTACCGCTCATGGCATCAGCTGCATTACGACAGAGATTCTCAAGCACCCATTCAAAAAGAGAGCGGTTAACAGGAATTATAAGGTCAGTGTTGATAGTTTTATCAAATTTTATCTCTATGCCGTCGCCAAGCCTTGGTTGAAGGTACTGCATGGTTCCTTCAATGATATCGTTGATATCAGACACCTTCAGGGCAGGTCGTGAGCCTATTTTTGAGAACCTGTCTGCGATCTTTTCAAGTCGCCCCACATCTTTTGAAATCTCATCAGGGATGGTATTTCCCGGAAGCTTTTGTCGCAACAACTCGGTCCATGCGGCAAGTGACGAGGTTGGTGTGCCGAGCTGATGAGCCGTCTCACGTGACATTCCTACCCATACCTGATTCTGCTCTGCTGACCGTGCCATGCTGAATGCAAAATAGGCAACAGCTATAAAGAGCATTATGATACCGAGCTGTATATAGGGATAATAGATCAGTCGGCGCAGAATAGTGCTCTCACGGTAGTGAATATAGTTCTTTTCATCATCCCCGAAACTGAATGGGATAACCTCTCCTGACTCCTTCATTTTGTCTAGCTGGTGTTCCAGATACCTGCTGTCCGAAACTCTCGCTGTGTCGAGGTTAAGGGTGGAGATAATATTTCCGCTGCCGTCTGTCAGAATAACTGGAACAGTTGTGTTATCATCAATTATTGAAACCAGAAAATTGAGTATATCATCATCCTCTTCACTCACCACCAGCCTTGTTGCTTCAGCCCACTGTTCAATCTTTTTTCTCTCCTCCTTCTTTATCTGCTCCACCAGCCTGTTGGTATATACCAGGGAGCCTGCAGCAATGACCACTGCAGATGTCAGCAGCAGCAGTTTCCATATCATTTTTTTCTGGTAGATATTCATCGGAATAAGTGATTAACTCCCATCAGAACAGATCCTCTTCCTTTTTTTTACGGCGCAGAATATTTTTCAAAGGTAATATCTTTTCCTCCCCGGAATCCCTTTTTATGGTTGTTGTATCTGTCCCTTCCCACACTATCCTGAAGCGCTTGGTTGCTTCGCGGGCAGGGGCTGTTATTGTATCACTGCCATACCAGCCGTACTCTTCATTCAGAATAGTCCTGAGGTTTGACTTTTCTTTTTCTATATCAGTCCTGATCTCATTACGGAGCGATTTCATGTCGTGAGAGACCCTTGAACCATTCCGGTCTCCCTCTACCTTAAGGAAAAGGGCTGTCCGTCCCAGTCCGTCATCCTCTACCGAACCAAAAGGGTCTGCCACGTTACTTCTGTCCCTTTTTCTGCTCAGCAGTTCAGAAAGGAGCAGTCGGAGGTGATAGGTATACTCCCCGTCAAAACTGTGAATGCCTGCAAGTGAAATATTGAATGCTGAACTCTGGATTTCCATCGCAGGAATTAAAATAATCCTGTTACTGATGGTAATCTCATTGCTAAGTTCAGAGAATCTGACTCTTTCAAGTTCACTTATTTCAACAAACCGGGATAGTTTAAGCAAAGGTTCAAATTCTACCAGTTCACCATTGGAGATAAGATAGTTGCCATCTATGATAATTGATGACGGATCAGGCTTAAAACGGGTAATGGTTTCCCCTGACAGGGTTATTTCTCCTGTCAGTTTACCCCTGATATTCTGGTCAGTTATATAATTTTGTCCGAAATTATTAAACAGGGTAAAAGTCTTATTAATATCAATACCATTAATATCAAACCATCCTCTTCCGGCATACCTGTTTCCGGAAAGCGGAATCAGCGTGGCATGGCCTTCAACTGTTCCGTCAAGTGTGTTAAGCCTGAAAGAGCCTATATTGATAGTCTTCTCTCTGTAACTTAAATTTGTATTCAGTGCAGATGCCCTGAACTTCCCTATTGTCAGGGAATCGGATCGTATGTCAAGGTTAAATTCTGATCGCGAAAAAATTCCGGTACCTGACCGGTCAGTGCGGTTGCCGGTGAAAGGAATCAGCATGGGATCACTGAGTTTCTCAGTCCAGACAGCAGCCGAGATGGATGGTGAGGTGCCAGTGATGCCTGCAAGATCATCGAATCGGGAAAGTTTTCCGTTTAATATCGTTCTGGACCCGCAGTAATTCAGTGAGACAGCATCGAACCATATATTATCCGTTACCATTATGTTACCCGTAATATCACTTGCGGAAAACATTTCTTCCGGAATCTCCAGTGTTGCATTCTGCAGGAAGATATTTGCCGATCGCTCAAGTGAGAGCAGCGGAGATATGTCACTGTTTTTCATGTTAAGCGGACCGTAAAGGCGAAGTGAAAACCTGCTGCTACCTCCCGCTTTGAAAGATTTGTTCCCTGTAAGTGCTGTTAATATAGAGAGATCGGGAGAAGCATTTATTCTGAAATCAATAACCGGATTCTCAATCCTGTTGATGGCTAAGGATCCGGTAACCAGCTCAGATTCCGCTGATGCCGTGTAACTGTCTATCGTGAGCCTGAATATTTTTTTGATGTTCATTAAATCCGCAGCAAAAGCAAAGGGGGCACTGATATTCTTTATCCGGAATCCTTTTGAAGGGATAGTAATGGCTCCTCCTGAATATTCACCCTGTGAATAGAGGTTAAGGCTCCCTCCTGCTGAGATGCTGCCGGATATGGTACCGGAGAGAGATAATGTTCCTGATGGTTTATAGTTGTCGGTAAAGCCTGCACCTTTAGTTCCGCTGCCGGCAATAATTCTGTCAATCTCTTTTGACAACATCATAAACTGAATCTCTGTACGGCCGGTTTCGTGGTTCAGGCTGCCGGCCATCTCTGCCTCGCTGTTACCTGAATTGATGGTAAAACCATTCAGGGTGATAATACCAGCTTTCTCACTTAGTGAAAATCTCGAACGAATCCTGCCCGTTAAGGAGGGGATGGAAAAGCTCTCCGTGGCAAGCCTGAAATTATCCAGGGTAACCATTGCATCCGCCTCTGTTGAACCGTCTGATATCTTCAGCCTGCCTGACGATTCTGTAATATTTACGGATGCAGTAATGGCTGAGGCGTCACCAGTGTAATTGATTCTGGTTTTTTTTATGGTAATATATCTCAGATCTGCCATAATAGAAGAGGAGTCGCGCCGTCCTTCGCGTTGATGGAGATGTAAATTGAGGCGTCCGTCATTGAAGCGCCGTATATTGATAATGCCGTTTTCCACAGCAAGACGGTCAACTATATATCTCTTTTTCAGCAGTGCCGGAATCCTGAGCGATAACCTTAAGCTACCGGCGGTTAGGAGAGTGTCTGCCTGGTAGTCCTGTATTTGAGCTTCTCTCTCTGCTGGAAGAATAACAATCTCCTTTAGTGTTACCGATGCACGCGGAAAGTTCCTAAGGAGTGAAAATTCAATATGTTTAACCTCAACCGGATTCTCAAGGGATGAATTGATTTTGGTTAATAAGAGACGCGTTATCCCGGGCTCCAGTATTGTCGACAGAATAACCAGAATAACAGCAACAATTGCCATACCTGACAAACCTGCCACAACTATTTTGCGTAATCTGTTCATTCCTTAAACAACCGGATTTTTATAATTAATAAACCTCCGGTATTTCCTGCCTGCGATATTATTGTCAGAATAGCTCACCGGATCTTTATCCTCTGGGATAATCATGCCCATATGGTGCCTGATAACCTCCCTTACCAGCTTATATCAGAAAACTGAGGTTATCCCCTGCATTATATTCAACAGGCTCAGTTCCCTTTATAAAGAGCCTCATGGGACGGGGACCAATAAGTTCAACCGTAGAGTCCTCAATTTTGAATAATGTTCCCTCTCTTAGTCCTGCAACATAAAGACCGGGATTTATCTCCAGAAACTCCTGGATTCTCTGTTCCCTTGTCTCACCGGCATGACCGTCAGGATTGGCATCCAGATAGTGTGGATTGATCTGGAAAGGGATAAGTGAAAAGGCCGAGAATGATGCCGGCTCTGTTATGGGCATATCATTGGTTGTCCTGATAGTGGGGCATGCCATATTTGAACCGGCACTCCAGCCGATATACGGGGTTCCTGAAAGCACCTTTTCTCTTACCGGATCAATCAGTCCCTGCTCCTGTATCATTTTAAGAAGGTTCCAGGTATTACCGCCTCCAACAACTATAGCCTCCGCCTCTCTGACGGCCTTAACCGGGTCATCGAACCTGTGAATGGATACTACATCATGGCCCACCTCCCTGAAGCGGTCTGATACCTTTTTCTCGTAGTCATCGAATGAGAAAGTAACGGCTGCATATGGAATAAACAGAGCCTTAATACTTCTTTTCCCCAGGAAAGAGGCTATTTCATGTTTCGGATAGTCCAGGTATGCTTCACCTGCATTTGTTGAATTGCTGATAAGTAGTAGTCTCATATTGTGTAAAATTTAAATATTAAACGAAAAAATTATCCTGTTATTAAGAAATTATCAGGATTTCTGGATATCTCAATTGTATAGGAGGTGTTTTTAAGAATATTGAATACAAGAACCCTGCCTGAAAGAACATTTCCGGTACCTGTTATTATCTTCAGTACTTCTGTTGCCATGTAGGTGCCGGTAATTCCCGGCAGTACTCCCAAAAGTCCTGTTTCCGCAGGTGCCGGGTCACCTTTCTTCAATTCCGGCTCCGGATTGTAACAGCGGTATGAAGGACCATTCATATAGTTAAATACGGAAACCTGTCCTTCAAACTTATATATGGCACCATGAACCATTGGCCTGTCCAGCTTCACAGAGGCATCACTGATAACATATCTGGTGGAGTAGTTATCCGTTGCATCAACAATTATATCATAACCCTGAAGTATCTTTTCTGAATTTTTATTATCCAGCCTGATGTTAAACAGGGTTATCTCAACCTGATCATTCATCAGATTGAGCCTGTCACGCGAGATTATCGATTTGAGCTTGCCCTTGTCGGCAGAGCCGTATAGAATCTGACGCTGCAGATTGCTTTCATCTACCATGTCATATTCCACAATTCCAATTTTGCCAACACCTGCTGCCGTAAGATACTGCAAAACCGGACATCCCAGTCCGCCCGCACCCACTACGGCAACTGATGAGTTACGTATCTTAATCTGTCCCTCAATCCCGATTTCCGGAAGCATGATATGCTTTTCATATCTTTTTATCTCCCTGTTTGTAAGTTGCTCCATTATATGAAGGTTTATTTCAGCAAATATAGAAAAAACAGGGGTATCCCGTTATTGGAATACCCACTGCTTTTTCTGAACACTTTCAGATTACTCCGGTCGGTACTCAGATCACTCCGGTACCTCTTCTGCTACTGCCGGCTGGTTCTGGCTGCTGTGCGTTATTTTCAGTTCTGTCCGGTGGTTTCTCCGTTACTGCCGGTCGGTTCCGACTGCTGCCCGCTGTAAGCCGACAACTCCGGTGCTGTTTTTCAGTCAAGGGTAAATGCGACACCGATCTGGACAGGGTAGAGCTCGGGGCCCTTGTTCTCCTTAAAGAGTCCGTTCATATAGTATGTTGCATAAACCTGAAAACTTTCATATCCCAGTCGCACAGTTGGACCGTACCTCAGGAGGTTCAGACTGTAATCATTCTTCTCCTTGATTTTTTGCTTGCCATCATCGTGATAAACCATCTTTGTTCTTGAGGCTATCTTTGCTCCTCCAATCATTCCTGCGGCAATATTAATTGTGTTATGTCTATCAACAGGAATCTGTAACTCAAACAACAGGGGCATTACGAAATATGTGGTGGAGAGTTTTGATTTGTCAAGCACTAAACCGTCTACTCCGGCGTCATACTCCACAATTACCCCGTTCTCATCCTTCATGAGATTGTTATTGCCCTCAAAAACATAGTCATTAAACTGAAGACCCATGCCTGTTACCATTCCAAAATGGCGGGTGAATCCAATACCCAGCTGTCCGAAATTAATATTTACATTAAAAGATTTTCCGGTGTTAAGATCCATAAAATTATATTCGTCCGGAAGTGTGCTTTCGTATCCCGTAGCCAGGTAGTTGTTGAAACCGAATTCAAACCCTGACCAGTGAGGCCTGAATCTGAACCTGGAGGGATAGCTGCTGTGCCCATCATCATAACGGCCTGTACCTTCGTTACAGGTTAACATCTCCTGATCCGGAATATCCTCATCCCTGACTATTTTCTCAATATTCATTTTTGGACCCTTCTCGCCGGATGTTATTGTTACTATTCTGCTTCCAAGCCTGACGGTGGTGATATCCTCGCTGCTTTCGACCTTCATACGGTCATCACCGATTGAGATGACGGTTTCTGAGCTATTAACTTCAGTAACTTTTGTTGTTTCTTCTTTCTCTTCTCCCTTTACCTGGCCGGTGGCACAAACTACATTTAGCATAAGGGATATGGCTGTAATTACCAGTACTACTCTTTTCATACGTTTAAAATTTTGTAATTATCTGACAAGAAATTAATTAAAAATTTGAGAACGAATGGAACCGCTTCGCTCTCGCATAATATTTTTTAAACATATTCTTTTGTGATATTTATGCTTAAAAAGTATCATGTTCGTTTCATGGTTTTTAAGATTAATTGTTTTTCCTGAGACGAACCTGTCCAGGAAAAGTTACAGCTAGTTACCGCTGGTTTTTAAATTATGGTCAAATTTTACCAGCTGGGAGGCAAAACTGATACTGTTCATGGTTCCGTTATCATCGTTCTTTTTTTCAAGCTTCATCTCCCACCCCAGCAGTTTATTGATTCCTGTGACGGTGGCTTCTGCCAGCTCTATGGGCTTCAGCCGATCAGATGAGGCGTTTTGATCGTTAAAGGCCAGCTTCCTGAAGTTTTTGGCAATAAATTCGCGCGGACTTCCGCTATAGTCATTTTCTGTAACTTCAATGGGAACCATTTCTGCGAGTTGCGCAGCAGCAGAGGGGCCCTCCTTAATGCTGGGCGTTGAATGCTCTCTGATAAGGGAAAGGTTATAGTTGCCTTTAGGCTGCTCATTATCTCTTCTGTTATCACTTTCCGACCTGTTCTCCTCCCGTGCGGCTGCCTCGATACCGTTTCCCTGCAACTCTTTTTCCTCTGTTATGCCGGCAGTGATTTTCTGTCTCACAGGTAATCTGTCTGATGTATCGTTGCCGGTAATTGCCTGACCATAAGTGCTGACATCCGCAGTTGCAGCTCTTCTGTTGCCTTCATCGGCAGTTCTGCCAACACTGGTGTCATTCTCGGCAGTTACGGCTCTTCTGTTGCCTTCATCGGCAGTTCTGCCAACACTGGTGTCATTCTCCGATGTTGTGTTGAATGAGGATAAGCTTTTAACCTCATTACTGTTCTCTGACGATTCGGCCTCTTCGGGTTTTGAGGCTACATTTTCTGCTGTGGACCGGCTGTTACTTCTCTCCCTTTCGATTATAATTACCGGATCAATTTGAGCTGAACCGGTAAGGGGTACAGAAAGAGGTTTATCCCTGTTAAGAAGAATTGAGAAACTGAAAAGAATCGCAATTGAAGCAGCCGCTGTCAGTAATGTAACAACTGCTTTATGAAACCGGGGCACGGGTGGATAGCGCTTAAGTGATTTTTTTTCGGGAAAAGGTATATGGTCAGGTACCAGACGGATATCTTTAAGTGACCGGTAAAGGCCTGCCAGGTGGGGTGAGCCATCAATATAGCTTAAAATCTCTTCAGCCTCTTCACCAGTAATGTCTCCTTCAGCCAATGCGGCAATTAACTCCTCCTGCTGAGACAGGGCAAGGTCCCCGAATCCTCTGGTAAGGTTTTTTCTAAGTGATCGGACCGACAGACTGGGGTGGAGAGGGGCATAATCATACTGCTCAAACTCCTCCATCAGATCAGGATGTTCTGACAGGAAGGCAAACAACTCCTCAACCCGGTCACCCGGAAGAGTGCCGTCGAAGTAGTCTGTAATCCAGACGGGGTAGTTATTGATGTTAATTTTTTCCATTATACAACCGCCTCCATTTTTCCTATCATGCTTCTCAGGGCCAGCCTGCCGCGGTAGATATTGATTTTGACCTGTGAATCTGTCTGGCCGGTAACTGATGCTATCTCCTCGTAGGAATAACCCTCATAATCACGCAGCAGTATTACGGATCTCCAGTTCTCCGGCAGTTTTTCAAGGCAGCGGTGAAGTACCTCATTAAGATCTGAATAACCGTCAGAATACTGAACCTCAACACTGAACTCCTCTTCGCAGATAACTCTTTTTTCCCTTCTGAGGATATCAATCATCCTGTTGTATGCTGTTGTAAAAAGCCATGATCTTGCCTTACTGAAATCTATCTCCGTAACATTTACCCAGAGCTTCTCATAGCAGTCCTGTACCACATCTTCTGCCCTGCCGGGATCGCCCATGCTTTTGAGCACAAACCTGTAGATGCGGTCTGAGAATTCGTCTGCTGCCCTGTTATATTCTCCCGGTGTCATAGTTCAATTTACAATAGTGAGACGGATATATAGCTGCAAAGTTACAGCATAGATATAAATTTATTTTAATCACGGGGTGATTTGTCCGTGCAGCCGTAAAAAGAGTACGTTTGGCGGTTGAGTCGTTATAAGTGGAGGTTTGACTGCTGAGCCGGAAAAAGGGAGATTTGGCAGTTGAGTTGTTAAAAGGGTGTTTTATCTGAAGAGCCGTTATAGTGCGTTTTGCCGGGATAACCGAAAAAGAGAGCCTTAATGGTTAAGAGAGGAGATTTCGCTGTGCCTGAAACATGAAATCAGATGATCATTTACCATTCCGGTAGCCTGCATATGGGCATAGATAACTGTTGAACCTGTAAACCTGAAGCCCAGGGTACGTAACTCTTTACTTATGGTGTCGGAGAGGGATGTTGTTGCGGGTACTTCGGATTGCGACCTGAACCTGTTGATAATAGGTGTGCCATCGGTAAAGGCCCACATAAACTGACTGAAAGAACCATATCTTTCAATAATCCTGATAAAGGCTCTGGCATTGGTTACTGCCGACTCAATTTTAAGGCGGTTCCTTACTATTGAGGCATCTGACATGGCTCTTTCGATCTCTTTCTTTCCGTAATTTGAGATGTCCTCATAGCTGAAACCGTCGAATGCCCGGCGGAAATTCTCCCTTTTACGCAGAATGGTGATCCAACTCAGACCGGCCTGAAATGTCTCAAGGAGCAGAAATTCAAAGAGTCTGGCATCGTCATACACGGGTACACCCCATTCCGTATCATGGTAATGTTGATAGAGAGGATCACTTCCCGGCCACTGGCAGCCTTCCGGTTCAATGCTCATCGGGTTCCCATGATATTGAGCGATGCGGCATAAAAACCGGGATGCAGGGTCAGTGATTCTCCCTTTAGGTCATTAAGTGTGCTCCATCTGCCCTGCACGGGAGTAAGCATAAGCTCCTTATCTCCGATCATCACCTTAACAGGCATATTGAATCCCCTGACGGCATTTCCCCATCTGTAGACCAGACTGTTGTCTGTAAAGCGGTATTCAAGCACCGGAATGGATGTGTTGCGCAGAAACTGGTCAAATACCGGTTGCAGGTCAAGTCCGGTATAGCTGATCATAAAATCTTCAATCTGCTTTGTGGTTACTGTCTGGTTCCGGAATTCATCATTAAGTCCTCTCAGCATACCCCTCCATTTATGATCATTATCAACCAGCTGCCTTATGGTATGAAGCATGGTTGCCCCTTTCTGGTACATATCTCCTGAGCCGGCTTTGTTAACATTATAGATTCCGATAACAGGTCTGTCATTTGCAATATTGGACCTTATGCCACGAAGGTATTCGGCTCCGGCATCCTTACCGAACCAGTACTCAACATAAAGTCCTTCCGAATAGGCTGTAAAACTCTCATGAATCCACATATCAGCCACATCACGGTAGGTGATATTATTGGCAAACCATTCGTGACCCGATTCATGAATAAGGATAAAATCAAATTTGTCGCCCCATCCGGTTGTACTTACATCCCTTCCGCCATACCCGTTCCTGTAGCCGTTTCCGTAGGTAACTGAACTCTGGTGTTCCATTCCGGGGTAGGGAACCTCAACCAGCTTATAGCTGTCTTCATAGAAGGGGTAGGGTCCAAACCAGTACTCGAAGGCCTCCAGCATCATTGGTGCCTGCCTAAAATGCACCCTGGCCTTTTCAAGATTCTCCGGCAAAACCCAGTAATCACAGTCGAGATCTCCCGCTTCTCCTTTAAATATCTCCCCGAAACGTGTATAATTACCAACATTGATATTTACCACATAGTTACTTATGGGGTTGGTGACAAACCAGTGCCATGTGCTTGTGGCGTCGCTGTTTTCTTTCATACTCCTCAGTCGTCCGTTTGCCACACCCTTTAACCCTCGTGGAACGGTAACTGAAATCATCATACTGTCTGGTTCATCGTACATATGATCCTTGCACGGCCACCACAGACTGGCACCATCTCCCTGGCAGGTAGTGACAATCCATGGATTTCCGGAAGTATCATTTCTCCATGATACTCCTCCATCCCATGGAGGTCTCCGGCTGACTTTTGGCTTGCCGCCGTAATTGACAGTTATCTTGTGAAAGGATCCTTTTTCCTTATTCACGGGAATATCAATAAACCATGCATTTCCATCGGCCCGGAAAGGGAGCTCTTTTCCGTTTTCCGTAACTGATGTTATAACCATGGGAGGCTGAAGATCTATCTGCATTCTGCTGCGGGGAGTAATTACCCTGTAGCCAACCTCCACGCTTCCTTTAAGGGTGCTGTCAGAAGGCTCCACGGTTACATCAAGGTGATACCAGACAAGATCCCACCACTCTCTTTCAGGGGTTATACTCCCCCGTAGAGTGTCCTGTCGGGTGAATACTATTTCCTGTAGTTGTGCAAATGAAGTCTCTGCCCCTGTCAGTATGATCAGGAGAATTATCAATCGGGTTTTCATGGTGTCAGATTTAATTTTTCCACTGGTAAACGCGCACCCAGTCTACCTCCATCGCTGAAGTGCCATGAATCGGCTGGTCAAGTCCGCCAGAAAGAATAATATACATCTCCTCATGGGGAACATTCCTTGTTACACGCATCACCTCCACGCCGTTAATTTTCCAAACAAGCAGATCAGGCTTCCATTCAAGAGTGAAAATGTAGAACCCTCTGGCGTATTTTGATCCGGCAGAACTCTTTTTGGCTGAGCCGTCACTGCCGAAATAATCCATCCAGACCTTATTGCGCTGAGTACGGCATATATCAATATGTGGGGTAATCTTATCTGAAAGCATCCAGAATGCATGCCTTGGTCCTGCTCCTGTAGTAAGCTTGATCTTTGCACTGAAGATGCCATATTTCTGCCTGAAGCTTTTTCCGGTACTGACAATGCCTGATGTAAAGGCAAACTCTTTTGTTCTGAAACCGCCAAGTTCAGGATTCCATACTTTACCTTCCTTTTTGTCAGGTCTGGTAATTATTTTAAGAATGCTGCTTCTCACTTCAAGATTATCTTTCTCTGTAAAGCAATGCAGATCAGATTCATGAGAATAGCGGTCATTCAGCAGTTTGTCACCCCAGTAGAGATTGGAAATCCATTTTGCAGAATCAGGACTATCCCCGTCAAACTCATCTGAAAAGGTAATTTCCCTCTTTTTCAGAACATCAAACTTATCAGAATCCTTAACCTTGAAGTACCATACTATATCATCACTTCTCTTAAGTTTGAGATACTCCTGTTCAACGAGGTATAGTTCAGATTTTTCAAAACGCTTTTTGTCCAGGAGATACTCTTTGCTCTTTTTGAACTCCCCGGTGGAGATATATTCCTTTAACTCCTCATACCGTGCCAGGCGTGTAGAACCCTCAGTTTTGTTGTATAGGGCAAACGGTTTTGAATCCCTGAACTTAAAAAAGAACTTAACGTCACTGTTTCCCTTAAGGCTTTTGTAATCTTCGAGGAGCCTCTTCTCTTCAGAGCCCTTAAACTCCTTGCTTTTAAATTTCTGCTTAAAAGAAGCAGACGAGACAATGTCTCTGAGTTCCTCAAATCTCTTAATCCGGTCTGATCCGTCGAGATCCCTGAAACGTTTCAGTTCATTGGAGTCACGGAGCTTGAAGTATTGCCTTATATCCTTCGATTTCGCAAGTTTGCCGAACTCCTTTTCCCGGTTATATTCCTCCGAATCCTTGTAGGTGAGCGATTCAATCTCCCTCTTTTCCTGTTTGAAATCAGATGAATTTACCCTGGCGTCAAGCTCATTGTATCTGGCCAGTTCTTCAGAAGTGACAAAGGCCTTGAGTTTTTCAAACTCCTTAATAAGGTCATTTTCAGCTTGTTCTACCTTGATGGTAGAAGGAATCATTCCCAGCGAAAGTTTAAGATTTGCCATTGATGAGGTCTTTTGGATATAATCTGTTAAAGATAAAAAATCTTTCAATATTATAACATTGCCTCATTAGAATTATTGCCTGACGGGGATATTGTCTACAGAGGAGTCCAACGGCTTACATAATATTTAGGCAATGTTCTGCCTGAAGGTTTCCTGTAGCTTAATGATTTTTGGATTGTTCCGTACCGGTATCACCGTTACCCTTAATTATATGGCAGGGGTTAATCCCTGCCCAATCCTGTAAGCATCAGTACGTAGTAGATCAGGGTGGCTATTGATCCCAGCGCTGCAACAAAATAGGTATAGGCAGCCCATTTAAGAGCATCTTCAGCTTTATCATGTGTTCCCGAAACAGTAACACCTGATTCTGACAACCATGCCAGGGCTCTTTTACTGGCATTAACCTCCACCGGCAGTGTAATAATGGAAAAGAGGGTGGTCATGGCAAAGAGCCCTATACCAATCATTATCAGGGCAGGAAAGGTCTCAATCAGTAGTATCCCTGCAAGCAGTACCCACTGTACATACCTTGATGCAAAACTTACCACAGGCACAAGTTTGGACCGTAACCCGAGCCATGCATATGCATCGGCATGCTGTATTGCATGGCCGGTCTCATGAGCAGCCACGGCTGCTGCAGCAACACTTTTACTGTTGTACACTTCGCTGCTGAGGTTAATTGTACGGTTGGCCGGATTATAATGGTCAGTTAGCTGTCCGCCCACACTCCCTATCTTAACACCGGTAATTCCGTTATCGCGCAGCATCCTTTCTGCGACATCCCGTCCGGTCATACCATTGCCAAGAGGAATCTGTGAATATTTTCTGAACCTTACCTTAAGCTGATGGCTCACAAGCCAGCTAAGTATCATAAAACCTATAAAGAGTATCCAGATTGACATATTTCTGTTTTTTCAGTTAATCTCTTGGTCAGGCTCAAAAGGAGTGCCATATTTCACCGACTCAATTATTTTGACATTTTGGCAGAAGATTGTGACTATCTTTGCTGCCATGAAAGAGGTTAAAAAACTTGCAGGCTTTATTTTGCTTCTGCCTGTGTGGTTTTACAGATATTTTATATCTCCTCTGACCGGTGCTTCATGCCGTCATGTACCTACCTGTTCGCAATATGCAATTGACGCTGTCAGGAATACCGGTCCGGTAAGGGGATTTATACTTGCCACCAACAGGTTCCTCCGTTGCAGGCCTGGTGGCACACACGGTTTTGATCCTGCACCCAGAATATGGGTAAAAAGGTATGGAGGAGTAAGGTGCTGCACCAATCGTTATCCTTTTTCAAAACGGCTTAAGGATTAACAGGAGTAAAATCCAGATTATAGTTTTTGCCGGAATCACCATATTAATGTAACGTCCGTTGTCCGATCTCTGCTGTCCGCTGTCCAATGCTGGTTCTGTTCCGTTAACTGTTGTCCTCCGGGCAGCTGTCTGCTGTCCAATGCTGGTTCTGTTCCGTTAACTGTTTTCCTCCGGGCAGTTGTCTGCTGTCCAAAGCAGTTCTCAGCTCCGTTAACCTTTGTCCTCCGTGCTGCTTTAGTTAATGCCTGATTTCAGAATGAGATTTTATCCTTTAGTGCCTTGTATCCGCTCCTGCTGACCGGCAATCTCTTTCCTCCCCTGAGCAGAACCCTGTATGTCTCTTTGCCGTAGGGCTCAATTCTCTCTATCAGATCAATTGCTACTATACATGAGCGGTGTATCCTTACAAAATCCTCCGCGGGAAGATTCTCTTCATAATACTTCATGGTCTGTTGCTTGAGTGCTTTACCCCCTGGATACCAGATCATCACATAATCATCTTCCGCTTCTATATATTCAATATCCCTGACAGCGATAAATGATATAGCTGTCCCTTTTCTGATAACAATCCGGTTAAGTGGCATTGATCCTTCCATCCGGCTGTCAGGGTTTATCCTTTTTCCTTCGCCGGAATGACCCCTGGCAGCAATCTTCTTTACTGCCTTTACCACTGCCGCATCGAACCTTTCACGTGAAAATGGCTTTAACAGATAATCAACCGCATTGATCTCGAAGGCCTGAATTGCAAATTCATCATAGGCTGTGGTAAAGATAATTTCAGGTCTGTCATCAATTACCTCCAGTAGTTCAAACCCGGTAAGACGGGGCATCTGTATATCCAGAAACAGAAGGTCAGGGGAGAGTTCCCTTATTAGTTTCGCCCCGCAGAATCCGTCAGCACATTCACCTGCTATCTCAATGATGGGATGGGATTCAAGGAAATGCCTGACCAGCTTGCGGGCAGGCTCCTCATCCTCTATTATCAGTGCCTTTATACTTGTTTCAGATTCTGTCATTGGTTCCTGTTTTTTTCCGTTAATTGTCCTGAGAGGATAGTGCCGGAATAATAAGCGTCACTGTAAACCTTCCCTGTTCTGAAGATGTCTGCAGGGAAGCCATGCCACTGTAGGCAAGCCTCAGTCTTTCCCTTACATTTTCCAGTCCGGTACCGGTACCTCTCCGGGATATCATCCCCGGATCAAAGTTATTTTCAATTTTAATGGTAAGAACTGCTTCTTTCAGGTAACAGAAAACTAACACCTCCACCTTTTCAGTACTCTCATAAACACCATGTTTAACAGCGTTCTCATACAGCGGCTGCAGAATCATATTGGGTATTAACAGGGCGTGCGTACCGTGCTCACACTCTTCCCTGCACACCAGCCTGTTTCCAAAACGCACCTTCTCAATCTCCAGGTAGAGCCTCATATTTTCCAGCTCTTTTAAAAGGGGCACAAATCTCTGCTCCTTTCTTGAAAGGGCATATCTCATAAAATCTGACAGTTTAATGATCATCTCTCTTGCAAGCGCTGGATCATCAATGGTAAGTGATGATATTGAGTTCAGGCTGTTAAAAAGGAAATGCGGATTAATCTGCGACCTTAAAGCCATCAGCTCCGTTTCACGCAATGTCTTTTCGAGAGATGCCTCCCGGATATTTTTTTTTGTTATGTTGTCAAAGCTTACCATAAGGTGATAGGAGAGAACTATTACCACGTAAATAAAGAGTCCGGCTCCCAGACGCAGCAACAGCCACCTGTTCCAGAATTCATCATACACCATGGATGGCCCGTTGATAAGGTCTACTGCCAGTTTAACCCCCAGAATCCATAGAGTCAGGGCAATTGCAGCGATAAGGATATGATTGCTGACAGCCTTGATTATACCGCTGTTACGGGGTACCAGAAGGGTTACGGGATACCAGACGGCAATAGCTATCAGGGATAAAAGCAGTGCCGAGCTTAGACCGTCTGTAACAGCAGTGCTGAAAGTACAGTCACATAGAAAATGGAGCAGCAGTGACTGAACTGCCCCTATTGTGAGCCAGATCAGCCACCATGCTGTAAATCGTGAACGGTTATCTGTTATCGGATGAATCATCTTTTTTAATGATTAATATAACCCTTATATTTTCAGCTAATTACACTTTTTCACTGCTTGCGTATAAAATGTAGGTACCATGTCCCCGGGACTTCTGAATAGCAGGTGTCATTATTTCTCTCAGTAACTTTTTATCTCTCCTCCGCCAAAGACAACGGTACCCCTTATTACAAGAGTTGACGTTGTATCAACCGGTCTGCCTGGTAACAGCTTCCTTGAATCTGAGAAACCGCCAAGGATAGGTGTTACATCAATCACAACATTCCAGTCAGATGGCACCACAAATGATACACCTCCGAATATACAGGAAATATCAAGAATCTGGTCGCCGGGAGCAAGGGAGGATCTGGTAAGATCAATCTCGGCTCCTCCAAAGACCGAGGATACCCTTCCTCCGCTGAAGGAAGAGGAGCTGATAATCCGTTCACCACCCCCGAAAATATTTACCATATCAATCTGGTCTGATGCAGAGGAGTCACTTTTATGCCATTTCTCCTTAGCGAACCACCTGTTGTTGGAGAGCACAATAAATCCGGCAATAATGAAAATAGCTGGCCAGAACATCCCCCTTAGCCTCCAGGAGACATCCAGTATTTCAGGCAGGAGGAAGAAGCCTCCGACAGCCATAACCACCAGGCCGGGCCCACGGTTACCGGATCCCAGGGTAACAATAAACCCTATTGCTATCAGGAGCATCTGCCAGCTGAAGATGATATCTTCAAAATAATTGGGAAGAATATTGGTATTCCTGAGTACCAGGATAAATCCTACGCAGATAAGCACCACGCCGGTTGCTATTTTACCTGTTCCTGTTCCCGTATGGTGGGGATGGTGCTCTTCATTAAATTTGTTTTCCATGATCGTTTTATTTTAATGGGTTAACTATTAATAGCTTTACTGTCAGTTTTACGTCTGTCTGTCAGTTTTACGTCTGTTTAATATCCCTCCTGCCAGGACTATAACTCCTGCCATAACAAAGGCCGCCGGCCAGTAGAGGGTGAGGAATATTTCGGGTAACTCAAAATAGGTCTCCGGAATAAGAAACCAGACTCCTGCCACTATCATGGCAATGCCTGTCAGTCCGCTGTTGTTGAAGAGTGAGATCATACCGATAAAAATAAGCAGTACCTGCCATTTGAAATAGTCGCCAGGATCCCCCAGCCGGAGTATGTCAAGAACCACCACGGCTGACATAATACCCATCATTATAAGAAATATGCCCAGCGACCGTCCTGCGTTGTGTGGATTGTTTTTTCCCCTTTTCATATTTATTGAGAATAATAATTATATTTCTGTTCCGGTTTTTTTATTGTATTTCAAAGGTAGTACCGCAACCCTGTGCGGGAAAGAGGAAATCGGTGAACGGCAGTTAAAAACCGGTAAATGATGAATATAATGCCAAATTCTTACTTTTTTACGCTTTATTTTTAATAATTGAATAAGCTTTTATATTTTTGCACTCCAATTTTGTATGATGAAAGCAGGTCATTGCACGATACCATTGACCGGACTGAAAGAGGGGAGTCATAGTTACAGGTTCAGTATTGAGAGTGACTTCTTTGCTTTATTTGAGGGGTCTGAGATTACAGGAGGAGAGTTAGCGGTAGAGGTTAATCTGGTTAAACGTTCATCTCATCTTGAACTTTTATTATCCCTGGCCGGAAACGTTCAGCTGTTGTGTGACAGGTGTCTTGAGCTTTTTACGTATAGTCTGGAGGCTCAGAACAGGATTTTTGCAAGATTTGGAGATCATTATGAAGAGGTTGATGATGAGGTGATTATGATTCCGTGGGGAGAGGGACTTTTCTCCCTGGATCAGTTAATATATGAATTTGCACACCTGGCGCTTCCTATCCGCAGAAATCATCCTGAAGGCAGTGACGGGGAAAGTGGTTGTGATCCTGAGATGCTTGCGAGGATAAGCGGAGTAGCAGATCAGGAGGATCAGGAGATTGAGAGTGAGTTCAATCCGGTTTGGAAAGGACTCGAAGGACTTAAGGACGACTTATTGAATTAATATTTTATAAATTTTACCAAAATGGCACATCCTAAAAGAAAAACATCAAAGACAAGAAGGGATAAGCGCAGAACGCATTATAAGGCAACTGCTCCTACTGTTGCAGTATGCTCTAACTGCGGTGCATCGGTACAGTACCACAGGGTATGTCCTGAATGCGGCTTCTACAGGGGTAAGCTCGCAATTGAGAAAGAGATCACGGCTTAGTAACCAATCCTGTAACTGATGAGGATCGGTCTTGATGTAATGGGAGGAGATTTCGCCCCGGGAGCAATCCTGGAGGGAGCGGTTGATGTATTGCCTGAACTGTCCAAAGGCGAAAGGCTTGTACTTATTGGTAATGAAACCATTATTATTGCAAAACTTGAGGAGGAGGGTATAGATACCTCCCTTTTTGATATTGTACATGCCGATCAGGTGATCGGTATGGGTGATCATCCCGCCAGAGCTTATTCAAATAAGGTCAATTCAAGCATTGCCGTAGGATACCGGCTGCTTAAGTCAGGAGAGATTGATGGTTTTGCAAGTGCCGGAAACACAGGGGCAATGCTGGTAGGCGCCAGTTATACTGTAAATGTTATACCCGGAGTATTCAGGCCGGCACTGGCAACTCTTTTTCCGTCAACAGATGGAAGACAGACAGTACTGCTGGATGTAGGTCTTAATCCCGACAGTAAACCTGATGTACTGCTGCAGTATGCCCGGCTGGGTATGCTCTATGCAAAATATGTACTGCACATAGATAATCCCACAGTAGGCCTGCTTAACATAGGTGAGGAGGAGTCCAAAGGCTCTGTTGCCGTAAAATCGGCACATGAACTTATGAAGGATAATCCCATGGTCAATTTTACGGGTAATGTGGAGGCAAATTTACTATTTACACCGGAGATGCCTGACGTAGTAGTCTGTGATGGTTTTGTCGGTAATATTGTATTGAAGGAGGCAGAGGCCTTTTATAAAATTTACCGGAAAAGAGGACTCAGGGATGAGTTTTTTGACCGGCTCAATTTTGAAAATATCGGAGGAACACCCGTTGTTGGAATAAACGGGAACGTTGTTATAGGTCACGGAATATCCCGCAGAAAAGCAATAAAAAATATGATTCTGCAGACAAGGGATGTGATTGCCGCTGACCTGGCACGAAAAATAATCGAAGAAATTTAAATCATGGGGAAACTAAGAGCTGCAATAACGGGAATCAATGCATGGGTTCCCGAGTATCGTCTTACAAATGAAGAGCTCTCTCAGATGGTTGACACAACCGATGAGTGGATAATGCAGAGGGTAGGAATAAAGGAGCGGAGAATACTTAAGGGTGCTGATATGGGTTCTTCGGAACTGGGTGCCAATGCTGTTAAGGGATTGCTGGAAAAAACTGGAACATCACCTGATGAGATTGATCTGCTTATATGCGCAACTGTAACACCTGATATGGCCTTCCCGGCTACCGCAAATATCATTTCTGACAAGGCAGGAATAAAAAACGCTTTCAGCTTTGACATTAATGCAGCATGCTCAGGTTTTATATTTGCACTTCAGACTGCGGCAGTATATGTGGAGTCGGGCCGGTATAAAAAAGTGATTCTGGTTGGTGCCGATAAGATGTCATCAATAACAGATTATACAGACCGTACAACCTGTACTCTCTTTGGTGATGCATCAGGTGCTGTATTGCTCGAACCGACTACCGGTGAAAACGGTATAATTGACCATATCTTACGAACTGACGGATCAGGGAAAAACTATCTCCATATGAAGGCTGGAGGTTCAATGAGGCCTGCAAGTCACGAAACAGTCGATGCCAGGGAACATTTCGTCTATCAGGAGGGACAGACCGTCTTTAAATTTGCCGTTTCCAAAATGGCAGATGTAGCTGTTGAAATAATGGAGAAAAACGGTCTTACCTCAGATGATATTGCATGGCTGGTTCCTCACCAGGCAAACCTCAGGATAATAGATGCAACAGGCAGACGAATGGGCCTTACCCCGGCCAAGATTATGATCAATATTGAAAAGTACGGTAATACAACCGCCGCAACAATACCTCTCTGTATCTGGGAATATGAGAAGAAATTGAAGAAAGGAGACAATATTATCCTGGCTGCTTTCGGCGGTGGATTTACCTGGGGATCCCTCTATCTTAAATGGGCTTACGATCCTCGTTAACCGGATATTCTTGTTTTCAATACAATAGTTATTACATTTGTGAGTTATCACAATGGATTATTAAACCTCGAAGATATGGCAAAATTGAATGAAGCAGAGAGCACGGCAATCAACCTGATTAGCAATGGAACAGAGATAACAGGTGATGTTAAGTCGCAGGGCGATATAAGGATTGATGGTATGCTCATCGGTAACCTTATGACACGGGGAAAAGTTGTGATAGGAAATACCGGGAAAGTCAAGGGGGAGATAAATTGTAAATTCTCGGAAGTTTCAGGAGAGATAGAGGGTAAAATTAATGTAACCCAGCTGCTGACACTTAAATCATCAGCACGTATCAACGGTGATATTATTACAAACAAGCTGTCAATTGAGCCCGGATCACGCTTTACCGGTAACTGTAATATGAGTGAGACAGATGAATCAGCAAAAGAAAACACAGCACCGGAAAAAAAGGAAAACGGAAAATGAGACTGATGACTCATTAAAGGGGTACGCGCGGTATTCCGGGATGGCTCTTCAGATGATAGTTATTATTACCGCTATGACTTATGCCGGCGTTTGGCTCGATTCCAGGAGGGAGGGCGATACCCCGGTTTTTACTATTATAATGTCCCTCCTAGGGATTTTTGTTGCTCTGTATACCTCCCTTAAGGATTTTATTAATAAAAAGTAGAACAGGTGAATTCTTTGATGCGTAATGTTTTGCATACCGCCATTGCCGGAACAATAATGGCTATTGCAGGCGTGATTATTGAAATGAAGTTACCAGGTATCTATGACAGGGGTTTAATGATTCTGGCAGTATTTTTCTTCTTTCTCATTACAGCCTTCGCGCTTATTGTTTTCAGCCTGGGTCAAAATAAAGGTGAAGGGAAAGATTCACTCTATACACTATTGGCTATTGGAATTAAATTTATTTTTTCACTCCTCTTTGCATTGATATGGTTTGGTGTTTTAAAAGAGAGTGGAAGAGGTTCAATTCTTCTGTTTTTTGTATTATATTTATCCGCAACCATATTTTTGATCATGAAAATTGTTTCGGAGTTTAAAAGGAGGTCAATAAAAAACGGGTAAGCTTTGAGAGACAGGGGACATTATTCATTTCTCTGGCCAGCAATGATTGTTATTGCATTGGCACTTAACACTCCCATAAACGGGTCAGAAGTGCCACCTGACAGGGGCCACGGCCAGGATGCACCGCGTCATCAGGAAGAGAAGCCTGACGAAACCGGTTTTGATGCCACCCCCTTTATCATGGATCATATCGGAGACTCTCATGAATGGCACCTTTTTACCACCCCCGACGGAAAACATGTTTCAATACCTCTTCCTGTAATTGTATGGACAAAGGAGAGAGGTCTCTCCATCTTTTCTTCAGCGAAGCTGTCGCACAGCCATATTCATAAAGGATACATGATCCCGGAAGAGGGTGAGTTGAAGGGAAGTATTGTTATGGTTGATAATGACGGGATTGTTATCCCGGATAAATTTATCCTGGACCTTTCAGTTACCAAAACCGTAACAGCAATGATGGTTTCGGCTCTGATATTGATCTGGCTTTTCGTCACTATGGCAAGATCCTACGCCCGCTATGGTATTTCACCACCTAAAGGAATTCAGGGCTTTCTCGAACCGGTGGTTCTCTTCATCAGGGATGACATAGCACTTCCCAATATCGGTAAGCAGAAGTATGAACAATTTATGCCTTACCTTCTTACAGTCTTCTTTTTTATCCTTATCAATAACCTGATGGGCCTTATACCCATTGCCCCCGGAGGAGCAAATGTGACCGGAAATATCGCCGTTACCATGGTGCTGGCTCTCTTTACCTTTTTTGTTACCCAGATAAGCGGGAACAGGAATTACTGGAGACACATCTTTAACACACCAGGCATACCTTTCTGGCTTAAACCTATAATGATCCCGGTAGAGCTGATAGGCCTTTTTTCCAAACCATTTGCCCTTATGGTTCGTCTCTTTGCAAATATTACTGCCGGCCATATAATTATCCTTAGCCTTGTAAGCCTGATATTTATTTTCGGGTCACTGGTAATAGCTCCGGTATCGGTTTTTCTGGTTCTCTTTATGAATTTACTTGAGATGCTTGTGGCTTTTATACAGGCTTACGTTTTTACACTTTTGTCAGCCCTTTTTATCGGACTGGCTGTGCAGGAAGAACATTAATAATACATTTATCATCAACATTAATTGAACTATTATGACAACAGGTACATTTGCAGTAGTGGGAGCAGCAATCGCCGTAATAGGTGCCGCACTGGGCATCGGGCATATAGGTGGTAAGGCAATGGAGGCAATTGCCCGCCAGCCTGAAGCAGCCGGCAAGATTCAGATGGCAATGATTATTTCAGCGGCTCTTATCGAAGGAGCAACACTTTTTGCTATCGTTGTGGCTCTTATTTCATTGTAAGACATTGAGTCGGGCAGGGCAGTTGGCCCTGCTGCCGGCTCTTTTAACCAATCAAAAGTTACGATATGATAATACTGGCAAATAGTCTGGCAACGCCTGCTATCGGAACTATATTCTGGACTACCTTCATCTTCCTTATTCTGATGATTGTACTCAGGGTGTTTGCATGGAAGCCTATACTGAGCGCGGTGAAGGCCCGCGAGGAGAGCATACGTAGTTCTCTTGAGGCAGCTGATGAGGCACGAAAGGATATGGAGAGACTTAAGGCTGATAACGAGGCAATTATTGATGAGGCCCGGCACGAGAGGGATATACTGATGAAGGAGGCCCGTACCGCCAAAGATAGGCTGATGGCCGAAGCCCGGCAGCAGGCAAAAACAGAGGCTGACAAAATCATTGTAAAGGCCCGTGAGGAAATAGAAAGGGAAAAGAGAGCTGCTCTGACTCAGTTCCGGGAACAGGTGGTATCTCTGTCAGTATCAATTGCAGAGAAAATCCTGAGGAATAAACTGAGCTTTGATAACCAGCATGAAAAACTTATTAATGACCTCCTGGATGAGGCTGACCTTTCAAAAAACTAGCAGCTGATGAATGAGGGTAAAATATCGGTACGCTATGCAAAGGCACTCTTTCTTACTGCAGAGGAAAGGAATCTTATTGATACCGTAAGGGAGGACATGGAGTATATCCTTGACCTTGCGTCAATGGGAAATGTTAAAGAGATGCTTGATAGTCCTGTGATAACATCTGATATTAAGCATAAAGCACTTGAAGAGCTTACCCGCAGCAGGGTTAATGATCTCTCTTTTAGTTTTGTTAAGCTTGTGCTTGAGAATAACAGGGAGATGTTCCTGCCCGGTATAGCAAGGTGCTATATGGATCAGGCAGATAAATACCGCGGGGTCACCAGGGCAAAATTTACAACGGCACTCCCGGCAAGTGAAAAAACAATGGAAATACTCAGAAATTATCTGGAAAAAGAGTCTGATGGTGAGGTGATTATCAGCCTTATATCAGATCCCTCCCTTACTGGCGGATTTTTGTTAAATATAGGTGACAGCTATATAGATGGAAGCGTACGAACCCAGCTCAGAAAGATAAAACAGGAACTTACCGGAGAATAGAATTTTGAACGGAAAAATGCCGCAGAACAATTAAACCGAATATGGCAACTATAAAACCAGCAGAGGTATCACAGATACTCAAACAGCAGCTTGAAGGAGTAAAGACAGGCGTTGAGCTTGAAGAGATAGGAACGGTGCTTCAGGTCGGAGATGGCATAGTCAGGCTTTACGGCCTCTCCAATGTGCAGTCCAATGAGCTTATTGAGTTTGAGAGCGGGGTGAAGGCAATAGTTTTGAACCTTGAAGAGGATAATGTAGGAGCAGTACTCCTGGGTCCTACAGGCGGCATTACTGAGGGTGATATTGCAAAACGTACCGGGCGTATAGCATCCATTATGGTGGGAGAAGGTCTCCTGGGAAGGGTAATAACCACCACCGGACAGCCTATTGACGGCAAGGGACCTATTGAAGGCGAACTTTATGAGATGCCTTTTGAACGTAAAGCACCGGGTGTTATTTTCAGACAGCCGGTAAAGAAACCTCTGCAGACAGGACTCAAGGCCATTGATGCAATGATACCGATCGGACGCGGACAGAGGGAACTTATTATCGGGGACAGGCAGACAGGGAAAACAGCCATCGCAATTGATACAATAATAAACCAGCGAACCAATTACGAAAAGGGAAACCCTGTGTACTGTATCTATGTGGCTATAGGACAGAAAGGTTCAACGGTTGCAAATATTGCTGCTACGCTGGAGGAACACGGAGCTCTCGATTATACGGTGATTATTATGGCAACGGCAGCTGACCCTGCAGCCTCTCAGTTTTATGCTCCTTTTGCAGGAGCCGCAATAGGTGAGTTTTTCAGGGATACCGGCAGGGATGCCCTTATTGTCTATGATGACCTCTCCAAGCAGGCCGTTTCATACCGCGAGGTGTCACTGCTGCTTCGCCGGCCTCCTGGAAGGGAAGCATACCCGGGTGATGTGTTCTACCTCCATTCAAGGCTGCTTGAAAGAGCAGCCAATGTGATTGAATCGGATGTGGTGGCCGCAAAGATGAATGATCTCCCTGAATCAATACGCCATATGGTAAAGGGCGGGGGATCACTGACGGCACTTCCGATAATTGAGACACAGGCAGGTGATGTGTCTGCCTATATCCCTACCAATGTGATCTCCATTACTGACGGGCAGATATTTCTTGAATCACACCTCTTCAATTCGGGTGTGAGGCCTGCCATTAACGTTGGTATATCTGTTTCCAGAGTGGGGGGTAATGCTCAGATAAAGTCAATGAAGAAGGTTGCAGGAACACTAAAGGTTGACCAGGCACAATACCGCGAACTTGAGGCCTTTGCCAAATTTGGATCCGACCTCGATGCCTCCACCAGGTCAATCCTTAACAAAGGGGCCAAAAACGTTGAAATACTTAAGCAGGATCAGTATGCACCAATGAGGGTTGCAAATCAGGTGGCAATAATATATTGCGGAACAGAGGGACTGCTCCGAAATGTACCGGTGGACAGGGTTAAGGAGTTTGAGAGTGAATTTCATGAGGCTCTTGAACTGAGATATACTGAAATGCTTGAAAAGATTGCGGGGGGAGTAATTGATAATGAGGTGACAGCGGTCCTTAAAGAGTTGGCTGCAGATCTCTCTAAAAAATACAGGGAGGCATAATGGCTAACCTGAAGGAAATACGTACCCGGATAACTTCTGTAAAATCTACACGGCAGATAACGGCTGCCATGAAGATGATATCTGCTGCCAGATTGCGTAAAGCGCAGGACCTGATTGTCAGACTCAGACCCTATGCCGCTAAGCTCCGTGAAATAATGGCACAGGTAAGCAGCGTGGCAGGAGAATCTGATGCCGGAACCCCCTTCGCAAGGGTAACGGCTCCGGGTCGCGTTCTGCTGGTGGTGGTAACCTCTAACCGCGGATTGTGCGGCGCTTTTAATACCAATGTGATAAGGGAGAGCGTTAGGGTAGCAAATGAAATATATCCTGAACAGAGAAGAGAGGGTGCTATAGAGATACTTGCTATTGGCAGGAAGGGTCATGATTATTTAAAAAAGAGGGATTACACCATTTTTGCAGACAAAAGCGATATCTTTGATAACCTGTCGTTTGAGTCGGTATCAGATCTTGCCGGTGAGATTATGGAGAGATTTGTGAATGGTGAATTTGACAGGGTAGAGTTTGTATATAACAGGTTTCGTAATGCCGCTGTGCAGGATCTGATATATGAACCTTTCCTCCCTGTTAAAGCACCTGACGAGGTGGAGGCAGACCTGATAACAGATTATATACTTGAACCTGACATAGCCGGAATAATCAGGGAACTGATTCCAAGGTCGCTGAAAATTCAGTTCTATCAGGCTATCCTTAATTCATGGGTGGCTGAGCACGGAGCCAGAATGACCTCTATGCATATGGCAACGGATAATGCCACATCACTGATCAGTTCTCTGACTCTGGAATATAATAAGGCCCGACAGGCATCAATTACAAACCAGATTCTTGAAGTTGTTAGCGGAGCGGAAGCCCTGAAGGGCTGATGCCCCGTTGGTGAACAACAGCTTTCCCCTGCGGACCTCCCGTTGCACCTGCAAAAACAGATGAAATATGTATAGCCGTGATGAATTAAAGGATGTTATTAACAGGGCAATTCTCAATCTCAGCTTTGATGATGAGACACCCAGACTCTTTGAGCCGGTTAAGTATATCCTCTCAACAGGAGGCAAGAGAATAAGACCCGTAATGGTCCTTATGGCATGTAATATGTTCAGCGATAAGATTGACCATGCAATATTCCCGGCAGTATCACTGGAAATATTCCACAACTTTACACTTGTCCATGATGATATAATGGATAATGCTGAAGTTCGGCGCAATGCCCCTTCGGTCCATTCCAAGTGGAATCTTAATCAGGCAATATTGTCAGGCGATGTGATGGCTTTTATGGCCAATGAGTGCCTGTCACAAGCCCCGGCTGCACTGTTCCCTGCAATCTTCAGAATATATAACAGGATTGCTGTGGAGGTATGCAAGGGGCAACAACTCGATATGGATTTTGAGAAGATAAACTGGGTCTCTATTGATGATTATCTCAGGATGGTGGAGCTGAAAACTTCAGTGCTTATAGCCGGGGGTATGAAAATAGGGGCACTCCTGGGAGGAGCAGGCGATAAGGACGCTGATTCAGTATATGCCTTCGGCCGTAACCTTGGACTTGCATTCCAGGTTCAGGATGATATTCTGGATACATGGGGTAATCCTGCGCTCTTTGGCAAAAAGAGAGGCGGTGATATTGTAGCCAATAAAAAGACCTTGCTGATGATAAAGGCACTGGAACTCTCTTCCGGGGAAACCCTTAAAAGGATTCAGAAACTGATCTCCGGCAAAAACGGGGATATTGATCCCGATACCAAGGTAAACGAGATTATCTCTATCTTCGAGGAACTGGGAGTGAGGGAGTTTGCTGAGACCAGGGCAAATGAGTTTATTACCCGTGCATATGAGTCTCTTGACAACCTTTCTGTTGATGCCTCCCGGAAAAAGGAGATGATAACCCTCGCCTCTTCAATGACAGGAAGAAACAGGTAGTCTCAGAAGCCGGGATCTTCATTCCTGGCAAGCCACTGAACATTAAGCAGCAGACCCAGAGTTGCGGCAAACTGAACCTGGCTTGCAACAATGAACTTAACCTCACCATACAGATCAAGCTGCTCAGCTACCTTCATATATGATCCCACTCCCAGATTTAGGCCGGCAGAGGTATTGGAGTCTCTGAATGACTCATTGAAATTGGGCGTGTCATATTCAGTGCTGCGTCGCGCAAAAAGCATATTCAGTCCGGCCAGACCGTAAATCTCAAACCGGTCAAGGTAGTTAAACACATAGTGAGCATCAAGATCAAGGGAGAAAGCATTGACTGCAGTTCTGATTGACATCCCGTCAGCATCTTCGAGGGTCTGGATGTTTGGCATATGAACACTGATCCTTGGCGCAATATGGAACGGCAGATTCAGTTCGTAGATGCCGGTGAGGAAGATGGCCGGATTACCCAGTTTGTGGTCATCAAATGCTTCATTATTGTAATAGTAGCCCGCATTATAGAATAGGCCACCACCTACTTTTGTGATCTGACCGAAAAGGGAACCCGAGAGTAACAGTGCTGCAGTCAGGGTCAAAATTCTGTTCATGACTATCTGGTTTAAGTTGGTTTAGTCAAATTTAGAATATAGTTGATGATAATACAAGGTGCAGGTTAAAGATGTTTTTTTATAACATAAGGTATCTGTCTGAAAATGCGTAACAATACTGGTGCCGTTTCTATTTTTTGTTAAATTTGTAGATTCATTAACTATAATTCGAAGCTTAATGGCAAAGAATATCGGTATTATAAGCCAGATTATCGGTCCGGTTGTTGACGTAACATTTGATGGAGAGGGTGCAGATCTGCCCAATATATATGACGCCCTTGAGATAACCCGTGATGACGGAACCATTCTTGTTGTGGAAACACAGCAGGATATCGGCGAGAAAACCGTCAGGGCGGTGGCAATGGATTCTACCGATGGCCTGCGTCGCGGAATGGAGGTTGTGGCAACAGGAAAACCTATTATTATGCCCATCGGAGAACAGATAAAGGGCCGGCTGATGAATGTTACCGGTGATCCTATCGACGGGATGGGCCCCCTGCCCAGGACAGGAGGATATGAGATTCACAGAAGACCTCCGAAGTTTGAAGACCTCTCTACGGAAAAGGAGATACTCTATACGGGTATCAAGGTTATTGACCTTATTGAACCATACTCCAAGGGGGGCAAAATCGGACTCTTCGGAGGTGCCGGAGTTGGTAAAACAGTTGTTATTCTGGAGCTGATTAATAATATCGCAAAGTCGTATGCAGGCCTTTCGGTCTTTGCAGGCGTGGGTGAACGTACCAGGGAGGGGAATGATCTGCTGAGGGAGATGCTTGAAGCCGGCGTTATCAATTATGGCAGCGAGTTTATGGAAGATATGGAAAAGGGCGGATGGGACCTTTCAAAGGTGGATCCGGAAGCCCTTAAGGAGTCAAAGCTGGCCCTGGTTTTCGGGCAGATGAATGAACCACCCGGGGCCAGGCTCAGAGTGGCACTGTCAGGTCTTACCATAGCAGAACATTTTCGTGACGGCGATGGTAAGAGTACAGACGAAGGAAGGGATATTCTTTTCTTTATGGATAATGTGTTCCGTTTCACTCAGGCCGGATCCGAGGTATCGGCACTGCTTGGCCGTATGCCTTCAGCTGTAGGTTACCAGCCTACACTGGCGAGCGAGATGGGTATTATGCAGGAGAGAATTACCTCAACCAAATATGGATCTATAACTTCCGTTCAGGCTGTGTATGTACCGGCCGACGACCTTACTGACCCTGCCCCGGCAACCACCTTCGCACACCTTGATGCAACAACCGTACTGAGCCGTAAGATAGCAGAACTGGGGATATATCCTGCCGTGGATCCGCTCGATTCAACATCACGTATCCTTGCAGCCGAAATTGTGGGTCCTGACCACTATAACTGTGCACAAAGGGTTAAGGAACTCCTTCAGCGTTATAATGAATTGCAGGATATTATAGCAATCCTGGGAATGGATGAACTATCGGAAGAGGATAAGGTTGTGGTGCACCGTGCACGCCGGGTACAGAGATTTCTTTCACAACCGTTCCATGTGGCTGAGCAGTTTACAGGCCTGGAGGGTAAGCTGGTCTCAATAGAGGACACAATAAAGGGATTTAATATGATAATGGACGGTGAGGTGGATAAATACCCTGAATCGTCATTCATGCTCGTAGGAACAATAGAAGAGGCAATTGAGAAGGGTGACAGGATACTGGCACAGTCAGAAGAGTAACTGAAAGGCTTACTTATATGCATATAGAAATTATTTCACCGGATAAGAGCTTTTTCAAGGGAGAGATAAAATCTGTAACCGTTCCCGGACGAAAGGGGGAATTCCAGGTTCTGAATGATCACGCTCCAATTATATCAACAATGGGAGCGGGGCAGGTAACTGTAAACACAGGATCCGATGTACTCCTTTTTGATATTACAGGAGGAGTAATAGAAGTACTTAAGAACAGGATTATTCTGCTTATTGAAGGAACTGACAATGGATCTTAAAGAGTTTGAAAAGAATGCTCATGGGTTAGTCGACTGGATCGTAAGGTACCTTGAAAGTATTGAAGAGTACCCTGTAAAGTCACTCTCACAGCCCGGGGAAATATATAATCAGCTTCCGGAGAATCCTCCACTTGAGGGAGAAGAGTTCGCCAGAATATTCAAGGACTTTAACCGTATTATAATGCCGGGGATCACTCACTGGCAGAGTCCTTCATTTTTTGCCTATTTCCCGGCAAACAGCTCTCCTCCATCCCTGCTTGCTGAAATGCTGATCTCAGCTCTTGGCGCCCAGTGTATGAACTGGGAAACATCTCCTGCCGCTGCAGAACTGGAAGAGAGGGTTCTGAACTGGTTGAGGGATATGACAGGCCTCCCTTCTGAATTTGAAGGAGTAATACAGGATACGGCCTCAACAGCCACACTGGCGGCAATTATTACGGCACGCGAAAAGATAACAGGCTACGCTGTAAATGAGGATGGTTTCTCAGGAAGTGAGAAGCTGCGCGCCTACTGCTCCACAGAGGCTCACTCCTCGGTTGAAAAGGGGATCAGGGTGGCCGGACTTGGACGGAAGAGTCTGGTCAGGGTTGCGGTGCGTCCCGATTTCTCCCTTGACCCTGAAGATCTTGAAAGAGCAATAGTGTCTGATATAAAAAACGGATACAAACCATTTATGGTGGTTGCTGCCCTGGGCACCACATCTACTACAGCACTCGATCCGATAAGGGAGATTGGAGAGTTATGCAGTAAATACGGTATCTGGCTTCATGTGGATGCCGCACTGGCAGGGACTGCACTGATACTTCCTGAGTTTGGCTGGATGATTGAAGGGAAAGAGTATATCGACAGTTTCGTATTCAATCCCCACAAGTGGATGTTTACAAATTTTGACTGTACGGCATACTTTGTAAAGGATGCAGCCAGCCTTATCAGGACATTTGAAATTCTTCCTGAATACCTTAAGACAAGAACACGGGGCGGGGTAAATGACTATCGCGACTGGGGAATTCCCCTTGGCAGACGATTCAGGGCTCTAAAGCTATGGTTTGTGATAAGAAGTTACGGGGTGGAGGGATTGCGTGAACTGATACGCAGCCATATTACATATGCCTCAGAACTTGCAGGGAGAATTGAGCAGCACCCGATGTTTGAACTGATGGCACCGGTACCTCTCAACACCGTTGTATTCAGATTTGTGGGCAGGGGACATCATAACACAGATAGTCTGGATGTTCTTAACGAGAAGATTATGCATAACCTGAATGACAGTGGTAATCTCTATATGACCCATACCCGCATTAACGGGAAATTCTGTCTCAGAATGGTAACGGCACAGACAAATGTGACTCTTGATCATGTGCTGAGAGCGTGGGAACAGGTGGTGGAAACCTCAATGAAAATGGAGACGGAGTAGGATTATCAGCGTGTGCACTTATCGCACTTAAGCACTAATCCGTGAAGATCAACTACGGGAACAGCACCTGCTTCTTGCAAAGAAATTACCACCCTCCTGGGTTTTTGTGGTTTAGTACAACTCCGGAAGCATCACCTGCTTCTTGCAAAGGAATTACCACCCTCCTGGATTTTTGTGGTTTAGTACAAACCCGGGAACAGCACCTGCTAGTTGCAAAGGAATTACCACCCTCCCGGATTTTCGCGATTCAGAACAAAACCAAACACATCTATCTTGAACAGGTAGTTGATCCATGGTTCATTTTTTACCGGTAACCATGCTGCCTCTACACCGGCTGTAAATCTGAAAGGGATTCGCAGCAGGTAGAAATCGGCCATCAGTCCGGAGCCGTATGAGATAAACTCCTCACTGCCGCTTATCAGGTTCTCCTCAAGATAGTAGTAGTTCTCTTCTGCTATGGCATAATCATAAAAAAGTTCTCCCCTTAACCTTTGAATATATATCAGCTGACCTATCCCCAGGTCCGGATAGAGAAGCGGAAGTGTGTAATCAGCCGAGAAAGCAGATATCTTTTCAGGAATAACATTTATGTATCCCCTGGGAAGGGTGATCCTGTTGCCTGTAAGCAGCTTTCTGAACTCCTTCTGTTCATGCTGTAAGGTAATCTTTAAACCGTGGTTTCTGATTATACCTGGAAAATAGAAAAGAGCCTTTGCTGATGTCACCGGCCCGTAAAGATCAGGATCGGAAGGAGAAAAACGGGTGTTAAGGTCAATTACCTGGCCCCATCTGGGCCATATATCACGATAGGCCATCCGGTGAGTATTTGAGAAAAAGAGTCGGGCCGAAAGGAGTGTCTGGCCGTAATCATACAGACCTGTCTCGCTTTCGTAAAAGTAGTTGTTTGTATATGAGACCCTTGCCTGGGGCCACAGGGTTCTGTTAAACCGGCCCCTGTTAAACTGGAGCGGGAGATATACTGTGCCGGAGGCAAAGAGCCCGGGATTGAGCACCGATGGCTCCGACGTATTGCTGCTGTTCTGGATAATGGCCGGTGTGCCGCCATATGTCATATCCAGTTCGAACACGGGGTACCATCCTTTCCATGCAATGGTTGAATGAAGCAGGTGATCCCCGTCAAGATATTCATAACCAACAGAACTGATCATTGTGCTCAGGTGGTTCTGCGAATGGAGGGTAACTCCCGGACTGACATTCAGATTGTCGGTGGAAATATTGTTTATATCACTCCAGAAAGGCATCCAGCTGTGAAAATTGAACAGATGTAACCCCTTGCGGTATGGCCCTGGGATAAACTTGCTGCTGTCGGGAGTACTATGCTCTGCAAGTTTCACGGGGCTGTCTGTAAGCGTAACCTGAGGAGTTGTAAACGGGGCAGGCAACTCCGCTGTCAGCCTCTCCCGGTATGAATCAATTATTCCTGCGTTACTGCCCGAGGAAGAGTAGTCGGAGAATGTGATCATGTTATCTCTTACGGAGATATCTGAAACACCGAACCTTGAGGAGGTAAGCCGAAACCGTTCCCCGTCGGGGGTTATCGCGTAAATATTTGTTATGCCGCTTACAGATGATGTGTAAAGAATTGTATCGCCTGTCATGGCTACTGACTCCAGATTCTCAACCTGTTGTGGAATAATGGTTGTGAAATTGGCCAGATCGTGATCAAGAGTCATAATTCCCTCGCCCTCTCCCGAGTGGGAGATAAAAACTATCACAGAGTCATCAGGCGCCCATGCAGGAAACTGGGCCATGATATTCCCGGGAAGCGGTACCTGCTTGAGAATTTCACCACTGGCGGCTGACAAAACGACCAGACTGTTACGGTTATCCGGTCTGCTCTCAACAACAACAATGCGGGATGCGTCACCTGAAAGGGCCGGAGAGAAATATCTGGTACGATGCGTCAGGGTGCGTACATCCCCGTTTAACCTGTTAATTATTTTTATTATAGAGAACCCTCTGTTGCTCCAGCGGGGATCTTTTCTTATCTCAGCCCAGGTAATCAGTTCCATGGATGCTGAGATCCTTGAGGGTTGCATATATCCAGGCCTGTGAAGAACTCTTTCGCGGCCCGATTTACGGTCTATAAGCACAATGGAGGGAGTCCTGGATAATCCTGTTTTTACTGCAGCAATGCTATTCTCATTAATGGCAACCGGTGACAGGTAGCTGGTATATTCTCTTTTTAAAGTGTTGTTAACGGTATCAAAAGAGGTAAAGAGCATCTCCTTTTCACGACTTCGCCAGATAGAGTCCAGAGTGTTCATTGTGGTATGGTAAAGCCTGTTTTTTGTTGTTGAGTAGTTCCTGCGCAGACTGAAGTTTACAGGGTTGAGGGAAAAGGGAGCCTTTGATGTAAAGCGGAGGGCGTCATTCCAGATATCCCTGTTGAAGAGAGCCATCCCCCAGACACTCATCTGATAACCAAACTGGTAGTAGTCGGGAGTATAATCCCTGTATGACCCGTGCAGCATTCTGCTAAAGGAATATTTGCCCTCCCCTTCAAGCAGCAGAGCCTTGAGCTCCTTTTCGAAATCAGGACTCCTGCCACGCCCCGAAAGGGAGTATCTTGTTTCGTTGATCACTGCATTACCCTCAAGAAGCCAGTAGGGTGTAAAGATTGCAAGTGCACCGGTATACTGCTCACCAAGCAACCATGACAGCGGCCTGCTGATTCCGCTGGTCAGGGATTCCATCTGCAGCACGTGAGTCAGTTCATGAAGTGCCAGCTGGTGATGGTGATCCATAGGCAGGTTATCCTGCGGCGAAAGCGGGTAGAGTTCCATCCTCCTGGGGGCCCATGCAACATATCCGTTTGATTCAATGGAGTAGTTGTGAAAAATTACCGGGAACCTCCTCAGTGACCTGTTTTTGGGAACCTCTGAAGAAATAAGCTTCCAGGCATCTTCATATATTCTGCCAGCCCTGATGGCATCCTGACGGTATGTTACCGGATAGATAAACCTGAAGTGATCGGTTTTTATTATCTCCCACTTAAGTACGGCCGGATCCTGTCCTGTTTCGTAATACTGTGCCGTTAACTGCTTTGAGATCAGTAAAAGCATCGGAAGGATGATATACTTTATGGCTTTAATCATTCAGCGGTAAAATTAGAAATGAATTTCAATTTTCAATCATATAGAGTGAAACAAGTTATAAAGGAACAGGTTCACCGGGGGTGGCACCGGAGTTGACGGGTTGTACCAGACATGCCGGTTTACTAACCCGGACCTTGCGTCAGGACAATTAATTTAAAAATGATTAAATTCGCAATCTGACAGATGGCTAAAGGAGTCAGCATATTGCACTTTAAAGCGACAGGTACCGGACTTACGGTTCTGCCAACGTCAATTATTGAAAAGGTAAACGGGACATGGAGCGAATGAAACCGCTCTCTGAAATTTAAACAATTGTGATCAAATGGTTAAGAACTTTACTCAGATGAAATCATACCGCTTCTATAACATTGCTGCCGGATGGGCAGCCTTTCTGATAGCAGCCGTTACCTTCCTTATGACTGTAGAACCCGCCATGAGTCTCTGGGACTGCGGTGAGTATATTCTTTCCGGATATAAACTCGAGGTGGGCCACCCCCCCGGAGCACCTACTTTTATGCTGCTATCACGATTCTTTTCACTCTTTGCTTCAGACTTAGACAACGTGGCGCTGATGGTTAACATTATGTCAGCCCTTGCCAGTGCCTTTACAATAATGTTTCTCTTCTGGTCTGTTACACATCTTGCACGAAAAATAGTTATACCTGAAGGTGTGGAAGAGAGCGCAGGCAGGATTATTGCCATATTGGGAGCCGGACTTACAGGAGCACTTGCATATACATTTTCCGATACCTTCTGGTTTTCAGCTGTTGAAGGCGAGGTATATGCAACCTCTTCACTTTTTACTGCAGTAACGTTCTGGGCCATACTTAAGTGGGAGAATGAGGCCGGAAGGCCTTATGCCGATAGATGGCTTATCTTTATTGCCTATATGGTGGGACTCTCGGTCGGGGTTCACCTGCTTAACCTGCTTGCAATACCGGCCGTTATATGTGTATATTATTTTAAAAAATTCACCTTCAGCTGGAAGGGACTGACAACATCGCTGATAATATCGGTACTTATCCTTGCCTTTATAATGTACGGACTGATTCCGGGTTTTGTCTTTCTTGCCTCACGGATTGAACTGGTTACCGTGAACAGCCTTGGCCTTCCCTATAACAGCGGATTCTTTGTTCTTATTATCGCTTTCGTGATATCAATAATACTCGCTATCAGATATACTATGTCCGGTGCTGACAGAAACAGGATGGCCCTCTTCGCATTTCTGACGCTCCTGTTTTCAGGTGCATGGACAATAGGGGGAAACCCCATTCTTAATATCTTGATTATTGCCGCTTTCGGAGCTGGAATATGGTATTTTGCCGGTAGTAACAGGGTCGTTTTAAACACCTTTCTTACATCGATTCTGGTGATTATGATAGGCTACTCCTCTTTTTCAGTTATTATGATAAGAGCGGCCGCCCAGCCCCCAATGAACCAGAACAATCCATCCACTGCATTCAGTATGCTCTACTATCTGAACCGGGAGCAGTATGGGAGCAGACCACTGGTAAGCGGACCCTATTACAATGCACCGCTGGAGTCATATGAGGAGGATAAGCCCACCTATTCACCTGTTGACGGAAAATATAAGATTACCAACAGGTCAATCGAGCCTGTCTACGATGAAAGGTTTGTAACTCTCTTCCCCAGGATGTGGAGTCAGGATCCGGGGCATGTACGGATTTACAAGCAGTGGGTTCCTGTAAAGGGTAAGCCGGTGAGGATATCATCTCCGGAGGGGGAGGGCCGGATTGAGTATAAGCCCACCTTCGGAGAGAATCTCAGTTTTATGTTTACCTATCAGGCCGGATTTATGTATTTCAGATATTTTATGTGGAATTTTGCAGGCCGGCAGAATGATATACAGTCCACAGGCGGACCGTTTAACGGGAATTGGTTATCAGGGATCCCTTTTATAGACAATCCCCGTTTAGGGCCACAGGAGAGCCTTCCCGGGGGATTGAAAAATGTACCATCGAGAAATGTCTACTATCTTCTTCCCCTTCTTCTGGGACTGGCAGGATTGTATTATCAGCTGAACCGGGATATACGTAATTTCTGGGTTGTTACGCTCCTGTTTATAATGACTGGTCTGGCTATCGTGGTTTATCTTAACCAGTACCCTAACCAGCCCAGAGAGAGGGACTATGCATATGCAGCCTCATTTTATGCCTTTTCAATATGGATAGGGATGGGTGTGCTTTTCGTGTGGGATATACTCTCCAGGGTGACAGGACAAAAACTGGCAGCTCCGCTGGCCGTAATAATATCCCTGGCTGCTGTTCCTGCACTGATGGCATCACAGAACTGGGATGACCACGACCGTTCAGGGCGTTATACAGCACCTGCAATTGCCAGAAACTACCTCGAGTCATGTGCCCCCGGAGCAATACTTTTTACAAACGGAGATAATGATACCTTCCCGCTCTGGTATACACAGGAGGTTAGGGGTATCCGGACTGATGTCAGGGTATGCAACCTGATGCTTTTTAATACCGACTGGTATATTGAGCAAATGAAAAAGCAGGCCTATGAGTCAGAGCCTCTTCCCCTTACTCTGCCAATTGAAAAATATTATGATGGAGTGAACAATCAGGTCTTTATCTATGAGAGGATTAATGAACCTGTAGAGATAAAAAAGGTGATAGATTTTATTGCCAGTAATGATCCGGGAACCAGGCTGACTCTCCAGAACGGTGAACAGCGTGATTATATACCAACCCGTACAATCAGAATACCCGTTGACCGTGAGAAGGTGCTCAGATCGGGTACGGTAAAACCTGAGGATGCAGACCTGATAGTCCCCTGGATTGATATAACCCTTACAGGAAATTCTATACTTAAGAGCCAGATGATGACCCTTGATATGCTTGCTCATAATGATTGGGAAAGGCCGGTCTACTTTGCAACCGGTTACCATAATGATGCATTTGGTCTTGAGGAGTATTTTCAGCTTGAGGGAAGTGCATACAGGCTTGTCCCGATAAAATCACATAATAACAGCTGGCTTGATTACGGACGTATTGATACGGATATTCTGTATGATCATTTGATAAACAGGTTCAACTGGGGGAATGCCAGAGATACCGATGTCTACCTTGATTATTACCATGTGCGCACTTTTACCGTTGTAAGGGCACGACTCAACTATGCCCGTCTTGCCAAGGCACTTGCTGAAGAAGGTGATAACTCAAGGGCGCTTGAGGTGCTTGATTACGTAATGGATGAACTTCCCCTTGAACAACTGCCCTGGGATATGTTTATGCCTGATATAATTGATGCCTACCTGCAGGCAGGAGCCACACAGAAGGCTCTGGAACTCTCATCAGAGATGGAGGAGTACTACAGGGAGCGACTCAATTACTATACTTCGTTGTCGGCACGATTGAAACAGATGGCTGAGAATGAGATACAATCGGCACTGAGTAACCTTAACAGAACCGGACAGATTCTCGGGAAGCACGGAGAAAATGAAAGAAGTTACGAAATAAACAGTATGGTGCAGGAGTATATCGAAAGATATACCCTGTAGCGTGCTGATCAGGATGTTAAGTGGGCAAATTCGGGATTGACAAGGTACTTTTCCAGCAGGTTAAGTACCTTTTCCGGTACTATAGGCTTAAGAATATACTCATTGCATCCGGCAAGAAGAGCCTCCTCCTTTGATTCGCGGGTAAAATAGGCAGTTATCATAATAACAGGGATGGTCCGGTTAGCCTTTCTGATCTGCCTTACACAGTCGATACCGTTTATATAGGGTATCAGATAATCAGTCAGTACCATGTCAACATCCTTCATTCCCCTGCCGGTAAATTCAATCACATCAGTGCCGTTCATAAAGGTAATTACACTTGCTCCGGTAGTCTTCAGAAGAACTTCAAAATACCTTAATGAGGCAAGATCGTCATCAATAATGGCGATCATTTTACCGGAAAGATCTATTTGGCTCTGGTTTGGATACATCAGGGAACTTCTTTGCAGAAACAAATTTACGATATGAAATTAGATAAATTGTTTAACAATTGCGGTTGTTGTTAACAACTTTTTCACATTAAAAACGTATAAAGTTTCTTATGTGCTGAAGGTAAATTGATTCACTCATATTTAAAAGTCAAAAAATCTTTGAACTGTCTTGTCCGCTTAAGCGGAACGCGAAGGAGGATTAAAAAAACAAAGCACCACTACCGGCATTCCCATCTGGAAACCAGATTGCCGTCAACCTCCTCAGGTGTTGAAAGGATAATTGCGAGCTGCGCCCCGCAATACTCAGTTTCATCTGTACTGTGAATAAGCAGATCGTCCTCATAGGTGTTGATCGAACATACCTTACAGTCATCAAGCAGCCCCTCACATCCTGTGAAGGAAACTGATACCGCCGTCAGAAACAGGCCAAACATCAATTTTTTGTTCATGGTTTATATTTGGGTTTAATTAAGCACTTACTTTCAGGCTTCTTATAAAGATCAAATCGTGTAAAGATCAAATAGTGTTACATTTTCCCCCTTAAAAACCTACGGTACATTCTGCTGAAAACAGTATCAGAACAGCCCTTTTAATATTTATTGGAAAAATTCAAATTTATGTAAAATCATTATTTAATCCGGTAACACGTATTCATATTTACATATACATGACAAATTTGTAATCACATGGGTTGCATCTGGAGTAATTTTAATTTGATACCTGTTCCCGCGCAGCGTTTTGTAAATTTCTCTATCTTTATATAAAACAGATCATAAAACGTATTATCATGGAAAGAAGAAGAGACATGAGAAAGCATGTAACCTTTGTTGCAGCTTTACATATCGGGTTTGGAGTTTTAAGCTTAATAGGGGCGCTTATTGTCTTTTTTGTGTTTGGTTTTGCCCGGAGTCAGGTTGGTAGCGATGAGGTTGCACTGATGGTGCTCGGTATCTTAAA
>JAIVHO010000048.1 GCA_020201035.1 Bacteroidales bacterium | reverse complement strand
ATAAAACGGTCAGATATTACTGAATCCTCCCTGAATGTATAGGGAATATCCTTAAGGAGGGTATCAGATATCTGTTTAAAGTAAATACGGGATGTATCGGTTGATAGCAGTGGCGTTTCTGCCCTGAAGATAATATTGCTTCCCGGAGGAAGTCCTTTACCGGGAACGGGAGTGACAGTTATTTTGGTCCCTGCCGGTTTTGCTGCCTGAACCCCTCTTCCCCTTGCCGGCTGTATATAGCGCAACCGGAGGGTGTCGCTGGCAGTAATATCTGCCCCCGCAGAATCAACTGCCGGGTAATTGATTACAACCGGCATTACTGGCTGTGAGTAGCTTAAGCTATCAGTGATCCAGATATTAAAGGTGTCGCGGGATGATGAGGTTCGTGTAATATAATCTGTGCCAGGCGCTTCGGGAAAAGAGATGTTAAACATTCCGCTGTCAACGGGCATGGAGAATACGAAGGTAAGCCTGTAGGGATTACTCCTTTCTGACCGTGTGAGGTATAGTCTCTCCGCCGCCGACTTAAAGAGGTAAAGAGAGTAACCCTTCTCCTTATTAAAGATCCCGGGGAAGTCAGCCGGAGTCTCTTTCAGGGTGGAGTCTGTAATCATATAACCCAGTGAATCGGGTACCCCAAGAGTATCGGATCGTGTAAGTGAATCTGATACCATCAGAGTATCGTATCGTGCAATAGGGTCTACTACCATCAGCGTATCATATACTACAATTGAATCAGATACTATAAGAGTATCGGATAGTATAGTTAAAGCCGAATCACGCCGTGTATCGGACAGTATAATTAAATCTGTCTCCGCAAGCGGATCGGATCGTACAAGTGAATCGGATAGCTGAAGAGAATCGGTTGCGGCTACAGAAGTGTCGGCTACAGGGGTATAGTGTGTTTCAGCGGACAGGAAAATTGATCTGTCCATAAAAGCAAAAGCCTCGTCAGGAAGGTCATACCTCTTATTGTTATTCATATCCCTCAGGCCGTACATGGTATAAACTCCGCCTGCAAGGTTGTCAAGTCTGAATCTGCCATCCTTTTCTGCCCTTGTAACATATGTAGGAATTGTTGTTGCAGGAAGGGTATCTGATGTTCCTGAGTAGAGGACAACAAAAATATTTTCTCCGGGCTGAAGGTCAAAGGCATTAAATATTGTGCCATATACCGAGAGGGAATCCAGAACCGGTCCTGTTGAAAAAACATACTGAAAATTCTCTATCGGGTTCCCCTCATTAAGGTCGCGAACGGCATCCTGAAAATAGAATGTATAGGTTGCCGAGTCACGCAGCTCCTCCCCGAATGTCACAATAAGACTTTTCTTCCTTACCTTTATCTCAGGTTTTTTTTCCAGAGGGGGAGATATCAGCATTTTCTGATCCACACCATCAAGAACAAAGTACTCATCAAAAGTGACTTCAAAATTGTCATGGGAAAAGTTTACGGTACCTGCAGGTGGGATGCTGGAAACCACCACAGGCGGCTCTTCATCTATTGGTCCGCCAGCCGGAGCACTCTGCTTTGCACAGGAAAAAAATATTGCAGCCAGTATCAGATATCCTGAAAAATATTTAAGGCCTTTACCCCTCATCTCTTTTAAATTCACCGTGGATTACAAACCTACATCAAAATTTTCTTAATTTTGAACTTCAAACCAAATTTGTAAATCATGATTCTTGCTGTAATTCCATGGGATGTAGACCCCGAAATATTCAGTATCGGACGGTTTGCCGTTCGCTGGTACGGACTTCTTTTTGCTTCATCATTCCTTTTCGGATATTTCATTTTCAGGGGGATATTCAAAAATGAAGGTCTGGGTGAAGATGTTCTGGACCGGCTTACCATCTATATGGCCATAGGAACTATTGCAGGAGCAAGGATAGGGCACTGTCTCTTTTACGAGCCTGCATACTACCTTGCCAATCCGCTCGAAATACTGGCGGTATGGCATGGCGGACTGGCGAGTCATGGTGCAGCCATCGGCATTCTGCTGGCCCTGTGGCTTTTTGTGCGAAAGGTTAAACAGCCCTATATGTGGATTCTGGACCGGATAGTAATAGTTGTTGCCCTTGCCGGGTTCTTTATCAGAACAGGGAACCTGATGAATTCAGAGATTTACGGGGTTGAAACAACTCTCTCCTGGGGATTTGTATTCCTCAGGAACGGTGAAACAGCTCCAAAACACCCCACCCAGATCTATGAGGCTCTGGCCTACCTGGGTGTTTTCCTTCTGCTTTTCCGGCTCTACTGGAGGAAAAAGGGAGTGTTCACCAGTGGTCTTCTCTTCAGCCTGTTCCTTATACTCGTTTTTGCCTTCAGGTTCTTTGTTGAATATGTTAAGGAGGATCAGGTGGCTTTTGAAGCCGGAATGAAGCTTAATATGGGACAGTGGCTCAGTATTCCGTTTGTCATTACCGGAATTATTCTGTTATGGATGTCATTTAAGGGAAAGTTTACTCCTGCCATGGAGAAAAAGGGGCATACTCAGAGTAAACGGGTATAACTCTGAAGCAGTGCTGATTGATTCGCCCCAGGCCATAAACCTCTGAAAATAATCCTATGGTCCGTTCCGGGAAGGTTGCTGTTCAATGAATAGGACGTGGTTCACCTGAGGGCCGTGGTTCACATACTATGCCATAGAAGAGCAGGTCGGTCATTGCCTCCAGCCGCTTCTCCAGTCCTCCCCGCTGCTTCTCCCAGAACAGGGGCCTTTCAAGCCCTTTTAATGCTGTCTGAACAGCAAGAGCGGTAAGCCCTGTATCGGCAATATGGTAGTGACCCTTTTTAACACCAAGCCATAGCATATATCTGAGAAGCGCTATTTCAAGATGGTCATACTTCTGCCTCTGCTTCTCAATAAAATCAAAATGATCAAAATCGGGATTAAATATTGCCCTGTAATATTCTGACAGTTTTTCGAACGCTCTCATCCTTACCGCAACATAGCGCCGTAAACGCTCACCCGGGTCATCAGTGCTTTTAATTGCCGTTGTAAGCTCATCCTTAAGCACTTGAACCTCTCTGTCAATAACAGCCTCAAAAATCTCCTCCTTGCTCTTAAAGTAATAATAGATTGAACTCTTACCTTTTCTGAGAGCCCTGGCTATCTCCTCCATTGTACTCTTACGATAGCCGTACCTGCTGAAGATCTCGCTTGCTGCGACCACTATCCTTTCTCTATACTTTTCTTTATCAACCATTTGCACCTCCCGGTTTTTGACCTTAACAAGATAGATATTATCATTTAAAAACAAAACAGACAGGAATGGTTTTTGGAACTATACAGTCCAAAAGTCGAAACATCCCCTGTTATGCTTAAGATCACATAACCGGTATAACAGGCTATCAAAACTCTTTCATATCTTTACAGATTAAATCCTATTTATCCCGGGGCTAATATGCTTATTGACGGAAAACATTATACAACCATAATGACAGAGGGGGATAACCCTTCAGAGGTAATGGTGATTGACCAGTCGATGCTTCCCTTTGAGTTCAGGATGGTATCTCTGAAATCCGTTGAGGATGTGTTTGCGGCAATCAGCAGCATGCAGGTCAGGGGTGCTCCCCTGATAGGAGTCACTGCTGCCTACGGGTTATGGCTGGCAACACTTGAGTTAACATCACTGGCAAATGATGCAGCTCATATTGCAAACGCAGCAAAATATCTTATCTCATCACGTCCCACGGCCGTTAATCTGGAATGGGCAGTAAAAAAGCAAATGGAGTGGCTTGAAGGAGTTGACGGCAGGGAAAACCTGCAGGCGGCAGCCCTGAAGGGTGCCGGGGAGATCAGAAGGATGGAGATTGAAAACTGCAGATTGATTGGGGTTAACGGTATGCCGCTTATTGAGGAGATCAGCAAGCGGAAAGAGGGCAAGCGGGTCAATATACTTACCCACTGCAATGCAGGCTGGCTGGCGTGTGTCGACTGGGGCACGGCAACCGCACCCATATATATGGCCCACGATTACGGGATTGATCTGCATGTGTGGGTTGACGAAACCCGTCCACGTAACCAGGGATCAAGGCTTACTGCGTGGGAGCTTGGAAAACACGGAGTGCCTCATACCATTATTACAGACAATGCCGGCGGCTATCTTATGCAGAAGGGCCAGGTAGATATGGTAATCACTGGAAGCGACCGCACCGCTTCAAACGGGGATGTGGCAAACAAGACAGGCACCTATCTCAAGGCACTTGCGGCCCGCGATAACAAAATTCCCTTCTGGGTTGCCCTTCCTCTCTCATCAATTGATCTCTCTGTAAGTAACGGGCTGGATGGGATCGGTATTGAACAGAGAGATTCTTCCGAGGTAACGGAAACAGAGGGATGGTATAATGGTGAGATAATAAACGTAAGAACAGCTCCCCTGGATTCCCCTGTTTCAAACTACGGGTTTGATATAACCCCAGCAGCCCTTGTAACAGGCTTAATAACAGAGAAGGGACTTTGTGGTGCAAATAATAAAGAAATAGTAAATTTGTTCAAGGAATAATAAAAATTATGGAAGGAGTAGTAAAGTTTAACTGCCACTGGAACCAGACAGGGCCCGTGATCACCGATGAGCCTTATACTATAATGAACTACTGGCGGGAGGTCCTGTTCAATATGGATCTTATTGGTGCATATGAAAATGGTGTCGGGTTTGGAAATGTCAGCCTCAGGATAGGAGAAAGCATTAAATTCTTTATTACTGCATCGGCCACCGGTGAGATTCCGCAGCTTGAGCCAGGTCATTATGTTAAGGTTGACGGATGTAATTTTACCGAGAATGCGGTAAAATGTACCGGTCCGCTGAAGGCATCTTCCGAGTCCCTTACCCATGCGGCTATCTATCAGGCAGATCCGGGAACAAATGCGGTTATCCATGTACACAGCATGGAGCTGTGGGAAGCGCTTAAGGATAAGGTTCCCACAACCCTTCCGGAGCATGAGTATGGTACTACCGGACTGGCATCTGATATCTTCAGGCTCTTTAAGGATACTGATGTGATAGAGAAAAGGATTATAGTGATGGGTGGCGATCCTTCCGGCATTATCACCTTTGGTAATGATATGGACGAGGCCATCAACGTGCTGATGTCATATATTGGTGTTGAGTAATATGGCTGTTAAAATTGTAAATAACCGGGCTAATATCTGGGCTCTTAAATCGGTTGGATGTACCCACCTTCTCACAACCACCGCCTGCGGGAGTCTGACCGAAAATATTGGCAGGGGAGATCTGGTTTTCCCCGATCAGTTTATCGACTTCACCCGCCACCGGGAGGTAACCTTTTATGATAAGTTTGCACCCGGGAAGATGAAGCACGAACCGATGGCCGAACCGTTCGATGCGGATATGCGCCGGATACTGGCAGAAGAAGCAGAATCAGCCTCACTGAATTTTCACACTAAAGGAACAATAATTACCATCGAGGGCCCGAGGTTCAGTACCCGGGCCGAATCGCATATGTTCAGAACATGGGGTGCACACCTGATAAATATGTCCACTGCTCCTGAAATTATCCTTGCCCGCGAGGCCGGACTCCCGTACGCCGCCATTGCCATGAGTACTGACTTTGACTCATGGAAGGAGGATGAAGAGCCGGTATCATGGGAGGAGGTACTGAAGGTATTCAACAGTAATGTTCATAATGTTATTGACCTATTATTAAAGGTGATACCACGCATAGGGAGATAACCTACTCCTTTTCCAGAAGGCTCTCCACCAGATCACGGCCAAGTCTAAGGCGGTAGTTGTAGATATGATCTACCCCCAGCTCCCTGAATTTCTCCTCCTGGTCAGGAAAATGACTTATTACACCCACCTCGAAGTTGTACCGGCTCACCTTCTTTATCTCCTTGATGGAGTTCAGATTGGTGGGAAAATCATCAAGAGCAAAAATTACCAGCACTATGGAGGAGAGGTCGGGTTCCTCATCATCACTCTTTATTCTCCTGTTCAGCCGTGTGATCCACGGTTTGAAGTAGTCAAAAAGATCATGTGCCCGATGATTGATGGGAGAGGTGACAAGAAAGGAGAGAGACATTGCTACAGCCAGTATCATTATCCAGTCGCCCGTAATCCATCCTTCCTTCATCCCTACCATGCCGGTTATAAGGGCAAATTCACTGTAGTTACCCAGACTAATTGAGGTCAGAAAGGCTGTTCTGGCCCTAAGCCTGAACCTCGACAGTATAAACAGGAAGAGTCCTCCCTTCATATTTACCAGCAGTACCAGTATAACTGCAATAATAATATGACCCCCACCTGGAATGCCCGATAGCCCTATATTGATAAAAAAGGCCGTGAGGAAGAAATCCTTGTAGCCCATCATCCTTTCATACAGCTCTTTTGAGCGGGGATGGGTGGTAAGAAGCATCCCTGCTACCAGCGCTCCCAGATCAGCCTTAAGTCCAACCGCATAAAAGCTGAGCGCCCCGGTTATAAAAGCAGCAAACATACCGAATATGGTAAGCAGCTCACCATGGTCAACCAGATTAAATATCCTGTTCAAAAGATGTCTGACAAGCCATAGGTAGAGTGGCAGTCCCAGCACCCATATGGAAGGCCACTCCCCCTTGGATAACGTGATAAAGAGTACCGCAAAAATATCCTGAATAACAAGAATTCCTATAGCAATCTTCCCGTGGTAGGAGTTCAGTTCCCCCCTCTCTTCAAGTACCTTAACAACAAAAACGGTGCTTGAAAAACTGAGGGCAAACCCGATCAGCAGTGACGACCTGAATGAAAAATCACCAATAACCTTAAATCCGGTAAATGAGAGAAGGAACACAACAGAAGAGAGCGCCAGCACCGATATTATCATGTGTATTGTTGCCGTTGCCCATATCTCCCTTTTAATAAGATTTTGAATATTGATCTTTAAACCAATAGTGAACAGCAGAAGCATAACCCCCAGATCAGATAAAACCTGAAGTATCTCACGTATATGACCCTGCGTAAGTCCGGTAGCATTAAGTATAAAGCCTGTTACAAGAAACCCTATCAGGGGTGGCAGGCTAATCCTCTTTGCTATGATCCCGCATGCAAATGCTATGGTAAGCCACAATGCATCAATATAGGCCGGTTCACTCATTACTATAGCTTGTTTTCTGTTTACTTTCTGAACAAAATTCTGTTACTGTAATAGTTCAGGTTCCACCGGAATAACCTGAATAACCGGGAAACCCTCCTGAAACCATTCCGGCAACTAATTTACCAAAGATAGTAATTGTTCCTTCACCAATTCTTTCTGTTTTTAATCCACCTTCGCGTTCCGCTTCGGCGGACGAGAGAGTGTGGTTAAATTCCCCGGGGCTTGCCCCGGAAAGAAGGGTCCAGGGCTTGCCCTGGGGGATAATACCATTTATTTGCTCCTGTTTATTGATTATAACTAATTTTGAGTAAAACCATTTTCTATGTCACAGGTAAAAGCAAAAAGATTAAAGGACTCAAAAAGACGAAAGATTTTCAGAGGCCGGCCTCTTCTATTAACTTGTATGAAAATATCAGAAACTGACAGTAAATTCGTTCTGAGTGCTGTATGCATGATCACAATATTTCTCCCGCCATTGGGGGGGGGTATAATATTTGACATTTATAGCTTACAGGATCCGTTCTGCTCTGCTAATTTGTACCTTTGACCCGGAAAAAAAGTGATGGAGTTAAATTTTTACAGTCTCAGCAGCGGAAGCAGCGGTAATTGTTATTACCTGGGGAACGGGCAAGGCGGTATTCTCATTGATGCAGGCATTCCGGGGTCCTCCGTTATAAGATTTCTTAAAATGGCCTCTATTCCTGTTGCATCAATAATGGGAATACTGGTAACACATAACCATACTGACCATACCAGGGGGCTGGAGTATCTGACCAGAAGATCTTTTCTGCCGGCATTTACCACTTCTAAAGTGAGAAAAAGCATTCTCTCCCCTAAAAAGCGAATTGCCCCAGATTCCATACGGGAAATACCGCTGGAAAAGGAGTTTCATCTGGCAGGCTTTGAAATAACAGCATTCCCTGTCAGCCATGATGCTCCTGAGACTATCGGTTTCCACATCCGGTCAGGAGAAAATACAATAACAATCGCTACCGATCTGGGATATATATGCAATAAATCCGCTGAATATATCAAGGCAGCCAATCTGCTGGTAATAGAATCAAACTATGACGAACAGATGCTGATAAAAGGAAGATATCCCTGGTTTTTGAAAGAGAGAATACAATCTGACAGGGGCCATCTTGGAAACCACCAGGTCTCCGCTTTCCTGGCTGATATCATCGGTGGCAAGCTGAGCCATATCTGCCTTGCCCATCTGAGCAATAATAACAATACTCCTGATCTTGCACTGAAAACGCTGTATAATACTTTTACGGAAAAGGGCATTGTCCTGAATGGCAGTCCCGTAATCTCTGTTTTGAACAGGCATATGCCAACAGATATGATAAGGATAACCGGATAGCTGCCCCCTTCATACTCTGCAGTAAACAGAAGGGCCGACTGTCCGTAGCCATAAATTCCACCTGCAACAGGGAGCCATACGAGCAATATCCGAATAATCCTTTTCATCCTTCTGGTAAATTCTTACCTCCGGTAAAATCTTACTACTGCCAAATATAACTACCTGTTAATAATACTCCAGCAAAACCCTTAATACCGGAAACAATCTCTTACAATGAAATCTTATTACCGGTAAATCCTTCCAATAATAACAAATATCCGGCTTTATGAGGCTTTCTGAAGCTACCCTTTGCCGGATCTCATGCCATTATCACTAAATAATCCTCTCTTCCGGACAGTGGAATAGAAAGCTTCAGGCCCTTAAAAAAACCGGGAGCCCTGCTGCCAGCTGCGGAATTTGTTATATATACGTATAGATAAAGAAATTGTTTACAGTAACAGGATTAAACGGGTTAAGTCCTTACATCTCGCAGGATCAGTTTGTATGATACCCCTCCTGTACTAATTCCATAGTGCTGAAAGCATTGTATTTACCAGGATCCAGAATATAATCCCAACACCCTAGTGTATGATACATTCGCCCCCCGAAGCCTGACTTGAATCTGTAGAGACCGTACATAGGATGGTCAGGATCAGCTGCCGGGGAGACACCAAACATGTCATATTCACTGCATCCCATTTCTCTGGCAATATTCATGGCTTTCCACTGAAGGGCATAACTGGCCATAAGATTTCTGCTTTCCGATGAGGAAGCCCCATAGAGATAGGTGCCGCGGTTTCCTGAGATTACCAGAAATATTGATGCAAGAGGTTCTCCATCCTTTTCTGCAATAAGAAGCAATACATCTGCAGGCGACCGGCTGCTATCTGCATTAACGCTGAGAATAGTCCTGAAATAATCAGGGTGGTGAAGATGAAACCGGTTTCTTGCAGCAGTCTCACTGTACAGGTTATACCAGATATCAAGTTCATTTATACCGGCTATACGCACTGTAACTCCTTTTCTTTCAGAAAGATGGATATTATATCTGGTTTTCGGCTTCATTGATCTCAAAAGCTCATCTCTTCCCTTTGTAAGATCAATAAAGATTGTATTGACAGGTAAATTATTGGAAAAGGTTTTCCTGAAGTTCCAGTTAAGTGTGCTGTAATTAAACCGGATTTCCTGGACAGAATTCCCGGGTGGGCCCAGCCAGGTACCGTTGGTATCGAAAAAATCAGGATCGCGCGCCCAGTATGATTCCCATGCCAGATCATACCTTACCATTATGCAGTCTGAAGGAATGAAGGATCGTATACTTTCTGAAAGCTCTTCCAGAAAAATACCCTGACTCTGTTCATCCGGCTCCATCTCTGGTCCGTACGGAACATATGCAATTGAATTATTATTGTCGAGTCGTCTTACCAGAACAACCATATCGCCATATGTCTTACAGTTGCTTTCGGAATGCGGAAGGATATCCTGTCTATTAACTGTGAAATCTATCGCTGCCGTACGAAGGCCGAGTCTTCTTTTTACTTCAGACCAGAATGCGGTTTGCTGAATAATCGGTGTCTGGTAAATTTCATTGATCTCCTTTTCACGAATCGATGTAATCATTCTCTACTGAATTTTCCTGAACCCTTCGATAAACTGACAAATGGGTTTCATTAAAAGCCTGAACACCGGGGGGCCGTGTTTGGCATGTACCGGTATCCCTTAAAAGTGCGCAATTTATAATTCATAAAGTTTAAAATCAAATATTTAAGGTTTTTAGAATGATTCCAGGTTGTTTCAAATAATCCGCAAACCGTCTTTGACCCGGTCAATCCCTTTAAAGCTCAACCAGCCATTGACACAAGGGTTCCCATACAATCGCTGCGGCATCTAATGCCAGCCAAAGGTCTGAATGGCCGAAGTTGGGTTCAGTTGCCTGTCTGATCTACTCACTTTCCACAGTCGACCAGTGGGCATGAACCTGACGCCATTTACCGTCTTTCATGGTATATACAGAAGTTGTTTTCCATCCACCGAGAGGCGTACCGTCTGTCATTGAGCCAAACCAGTGAAAGGTGAGGATGGCAGTATTGCCATAAATCTGAACTTTTGGTTTTACCATTTCATAAGTGTGAGGTTGTAGAATATCCTCAAGCGCTTCCAGATATTTGCTTACTGCCTGAAGGCTGTCTACCCTGCTCTGCTGACCGGGTAAGAAATCGAACCAGGTAATATCGTCTGCGGAAATGCTGATGTACCCACTTGTATTGCTTTGGGCCCACTTGTCAAGCGCGCTACGCTCCAGCGCAATGATTTCCTGACCGTCATTTTGGGTTGCAATATCCGAATCACACCCACCAGAGATTACTGATGCCAGAATTGCTGTAATAATTGCTGTCCGTACCATGTTTCTTCCTTTCTTTTTATATTAATTTATAGATACTATCTGGTGTTATGCCTGCCTCTCTGCCGGTTTTCTTCACTAATCTTATCACAAACCTTATGTTTCCGAATTCCAGGGTTACAGGGTTTTATAGAGATCTTCATAGTCAATTAATTCTATAATACAAAGCTAAGCTGCAAATCAAGAGGAGGCATAGTAATTATGATACAGTTTATTAAAAAAATATCTCATTTATTACACTTATGATGCATAATCAATATGGAGTACGATATTGGGGATACCCTGAGACCTCAGGACAATTCAAATTCATAAATACAGTTTAATAACTTATCAGACAATCAAAATTACTTCCTTATAAAAGCCTGATTTGAATTATATTGCCTAATTTGGCTATTGAAACCTGTGAAAATGAAAAATCCTTCTCCAGTGGATAATGCTTTTATCAATAAGTTGATTGATATCGTACTGGAGAATATTTCCAATGAGGATTTCGGCGTTGAACAACTGGCTGAAGAAGCAGATATGAACCGGACAAGCCTCTACCGCAGGGTAAAATCAATAACCGGTAAAAATGTAAGTCAGGTTGTAAGAGAGATTCGCTTACAAAAGGCACAGGAACTTCTTATTGGTGGTTTAAGCACTGCTTCTGAAGTTGCCTATAAAGTTGGTTTTAGCAGCCCTTCATACTTTAACAATTGTTTTAGTAAATACTTTGGTTATCCTCCGGGAGAAGCACGTAAAAGGCATTCCGGCATGTCTGCAGATCATCACCAGGCGGAGGCGTCTTCAAGTCTTATCAATCTTCAACAGAAACAACCTGAAAAGAGACATGGACTCAGAGTGAAGCTCCTGATATTACGATATAAACTACCTCTTCTGATTGGAATTCCTGTACTTATAATGCTCGTAATCTTATTCATGGATATGATTCCCTCAGATAAGGACAAAAATACAATTGTGGTGCTTCCCTTTAAAAACCTGGGTACCGAAAAGGAGGCAGAATACTTTGCCGATGCAATCATGGATGGTATCCTGAATCAGCTGAGCATAATAGAGGATTTGTCCGTAAGATCCAGAACCACTTCCGATTTTATCGGTGCTAAAAATATGCCTTTGAGAAAAATTAGCCACACTGTCAGGGCCAGGTATATTCTTGAAGGAAGTGTTCAAAAAACAGGCGACCGTGTCAGGATAACCGTGCAGTTTATTGACGGAAAGAAGGATACCCATATCTGGTCAGAGAACTTCGATAGAAAGTATGAAAACATTCTGGGGATCCAGAGCGATATTGCCCTTACGGTTGCGAGTAAACTTAACGCTTCACTGACCGAATCAGAAACCAGACGGATAAGGGCATATTCCACCAAAAATTCAGAAGCATGGGACAACTATTTAAGAGGAAGATTTTTGGCAAATAAGGCAAATACTGAACAACGCATCGATATCAGTCCGGACGGACTTAAAACAAGCCTCCGGTACTTTGCCAGAGCAATTGAACTGGACAGCAGTTTTGCGCAGGCTTACGCCGGTATGGCGCATACCTATTTAAACCTGGCTGCATGGAACTGGCTTCCTGACCGGGTGGAAGGGATGATGAAAGCGGCGCAATTCACAAAAAAAGCTCTGGAACTGGACCCGGATTGTGCCGAGGCTAATGCCGTACTGGGTGCACTGGTAATCTGGGGAGGAGGGAAACCTGATTTTGAAAAGGGACGAGAGGCGTTTCAAAAGGCGCTTCATGTAAAACCGGAATACCCTCCTGTCCTTCAGTGGTATGCGCAACTGCTAATGATAACGGGGCCCATCGAAGAGGCCCGGAGGCACATGGACAGGGTCATAGAGGCGGAACCCTTTTTCTGGCTTATGCGTAACCTTGATGCCTGGATATACTATTTTGAAGGAAAACATACCGAGGCAATTACAGCATGCAAGCTTGCTGAAGAATTAAAACCTGATTGGGCTATAACCCACTGGTTGTTTTTCCTGAATTATGCTAAGCTTAAAAATGGTGATAAAGCAGTGGAGCATTTACAAAAAATCTTTCAGTCTGATCCAATCGCAATGCAATATGCGGATGATATTTCCACTTACTACAATTCGTCCGGGATAGAAGGATTGTTTGCCTTCCTGATTTATATAAATGATAATCATCCGGGTGTTATTGATGGTATTAACGGACAACCGTTTTACAACGGGTGGTGGAATGCATTGCTGGGAAACGAGGATGAATCAATCTTCTATTTACAAAAAGCACTGGGAAAGATTGAAAGTAGTTACACATATTTCATGCTTATTGCCGTGAATCCTGATTTCGACTTCCTGAGAGGCAATCCGGAATTTCAGGCGATAATTGACAAACTGGGACTTTCGCCCTACAATTCCCGCACAATCATCTGAAAATCCAAGTTATTATACAGAACTCCTTTCCGGAACAATCTCATTTGTTAAACCTTGTTGACACTACGGCGTATCTAAACCTACAACTAACCACCTAAACCCAACCTCCCGGATATTCCTTCTTTAGTTTCTTATTAACCGTGGGGCCGGACGGGGCTTCACCTTCAAAAGGCTATCGCAGACAGGTTTCTCTAACGTTAAAATCCAAAATATGCTAATTATGTAACTATTAATCTGAATTGTGTAACAGGCAGGATTACTTTCTCCGATACCTTTGTGTATATATTAAAATCAAAAAGGATGAAAAGAATAATTTTTTTCGTAATTGCAGCGGTTTTTACATTGAGCTCAACACTTACATTTGCCAGTGAAAAGGATAAACCCGCTAAAACAGAGACAGAGGCTATTCCCGTGAAAACAGAAACCAAACTGTCTGATGAAGAAATTGACCGGATTACAAAACGTGTTGAAGAAATCCGCAGTATGGATAAAAGCGAACTGACAGCTGAAGAGATGGGTGAACTGAAAAGCGAGCTGAAGATAATGAAAAAGGATGTAAAGCAAGCCGGGGGCACGGTTTACATCGGTGGAGCGTCGCTTATCCTAATTATCATCCTGATAATCTTATTAGTTTGATCCCCCCTTGTTCGGTTTAAAATTTGTGCAATAGTGTTCTGCTATTGCACAAATTTTTTTGTATATTGAAGATGCCATACACCATTAAATGATCATTATGGCGGCAATCCAATCCTTACAATATAATCTGAAAATACTTTCCGGCGCCCTGGGTGTCCGGAGTTTATTATTTGTGTGTATTATTGTTACCCTGTCATTCCAGGAAGCTTTATCTCAGGAATATTTTCAACAGGAAGTCAATTATAAAATAAATGTTTTTCTCAACGATACACTCCATGAGCTGAATGCATTCACAAAAATGGAGTATATCAATAATTCTCCCGATACGCTTCATTTTCTCTTTTTTCATCTGTGGCCGAATGCCTACGCAAATAACAACACGCATTTAGCCAAACAGATATTCCGTATAAACGGGAAGTCAGAGTTGTTTAATGATCCGGAGCTGAACGGATATATTGACTCACTGCACTTTAAAATTAACGGAAGGCCGGCCCGGTGGAACTTATTGCCCGGCCAGATTGACATTTGCCGTGTCAATCTGAACGAACCCCTTGTCGCCGGCGATACAATATATATAACTACTCCCTTCCGGGTTAAAATCCCCAAAGGCGTAACATCCAGGCTAGGCCATATCGGGGAGTCATATCAAATTTCGCAGTGGTATCCCAAGCCTGCAGTTTATGACAGGGATGGATGGCATCAGATGTCTTACCTCGATCAGGGTGAATTCTATTCGGAGTTTGGACGTTTTGATATCAGTATTACACTACCCGACAATTATATCGTGGGAGCAACAGGTAGCCTGCAAACCCGGCAGGAAGTTAAAATGCTTGATAAACTGGCTGCCGATACCTCTTGGATAAATTCTTCACACATTGGAAAAGTCCCTTTCCCGGCTTCATCAAAACAGATGAAAACAATTCAATATACTGCCAGTGGGGTGCATGATTTTGCCTGGTTTGCTGATAAACGGTTTAATGTGATGAAGGGGAGAATTAAGCTCCCGCACTCGGGCAGGGAGATAACAACCTGGGTGATGTTTACAAACAGGCAGTCGAATCTCTGGAAAGATGCCCTGACCTACGTGAATGAAGCAATCTTATGGACTTCAGAAAAAACAGGTGATTATCCTTATGACAATTTCACTGCAGTTCAAAGCGCCCTGAGCGCCGGTTACGGAATGGAATACCCGGGGATTACTGTAATTGGTATGGTTGAAGATACTTACTCGCTTGATGAAGTGCTTTCCCACGAAATTATTCATAACTGGTTTTACTCAGCGCTGGCATCCAATGAGCGGAAGCATCCGTTTATGGACGAAGGCATAACGAGCGCCTATACAGCACGGTATTTGAAGGAAAAATATCCGCTGAAAAAACTCTGGCAGATCCATTTTAAAAACTGGAAACTTGCCCGGTTTTTAAATATCGACCATTTGCCTGTGGAACGGATGCAGGAACTGGAATGGCTTACACAGGCCCGCAGTAACCTCGAACAGCCAATCAACCTGCCGGCAAGCGAATTCAGCGATTTAAATTATGGCATTATCCTTTACAATAAAGCAACTATAGCCTTTAATTATCTGCGCGCATACCTCGGAGATTCAATTTTTGATACCGCCATGCGCCAATATTACAGCAACTGGACCCACAGGCACCCACAACCTAATGATTTGCGTGCCGAATTTGAAAACCTTACCGACAAGGATTTAACCTGGTTTTTTGATGATTTACTGGGCACGGCCAAACGACTGGACTATAAAATGGTTCGCTATGAGAACGGACAGCTGCTTATCAAAAATAAAGGTGAGCTGGTTTCTCCATTAGCAGTCACCGGCATAAGCGAAGATTCAATCTTTTTTACAAAATGGATAGAGGGCGTTGAAGGAGAGAAATGGATTGATTTGCCCCGGGGAGATTATACAGAAATAAAAATCGATCCCGGCCATGAGATGCCGGAAATTAACAGGATGAATAACAATATCCGAAAAACCGGCTCCTTACCCGGTACAGATCCAATTCAAACCCAGTTACTCTTTTCCATTGCCGATCCCGAAAAACATACACTAATGTATTTGCCGCTAATAAACTGGACCAGGGAAAACGGCTTTATGGCAGGTCTGGCATTCCACAACGGTTTTTTAATTCCAAAACGCGTTGAATATTTTGTAATACCGTTTTATGCATTCGGCAATAATGATCTGGCAGGACTTGGAAGGGTAGCATACAATATTACACCATATGATAAATTTGTAAGGCTTGCCCAAATTTATCTGGAAGGAACCCGGTACGGCGCACCTGGCAATCAAAACTACCAAAAGGTAGTAACCGGTGCTGACCTCTATTTCAGAAACAGAAATATGAGTAACCCTTTTAGCCAAAAAGTATTTGGAAATTACACTGCTGCCTCCAGCCTTTATCAGATTGAGCTGCAGGAGAAGGCAAAAATGAATTCCTGGATCCAGTTTGGCTATCGTTTTGAACGTCACAGTAGCATAAATCCCTTTACCCTGCAGGCAGAATTTGAATCCGGTCAATCGTACCAGAAAACTTCGGTCGAATTAAATTACAGACTGAGTTATTATAAGCAGGACAATGGATTGGATATCCGCTTATTTGCAGGAACCATGATGAAGGAGGATTCGGAAATTCCTTTTTACTCATTTTCCCCGGGCGGAAGAAGCGGGCGGGAGGTTTATCTTTTCGAGGGAACCTATCCTGACCGGTTTGCCGTTTTCCCAACCAGTTTATGGTCGAGGCAAATGAATCTGTCTGAAGGTGCTCTGGTGTCACCGGTGAATGATAGCCTGGGTTACAGCCGATGGCTTGTTTCTCTGTCTTTTACAAGCAGTATGCCCGGCAAAATCAGCCAACTGCCAGTGAAACCATTTGCCAACCTGCTCTTAAACGATAAAGCTTACAGCAGTGTAAACGATTCACCCATTTTCTTTGAGGCAGGATTAAAAATTGAAATCCGGAATATTTTGGAAGTTTATGTACCGTTGCTCGTATCCAAAAATATTGAAACTGCAGGAGGTTCATTTAAGAACAGGATTCGTTTTGTTTTCTCACTCGATTCATTCAGCAGTTTAAAAATGATTTCAAAAGGGGGAATTTAAACCAGTAAACATGAAACTACCTCTAAATGTTAAAATCATGTAACTCTTTTCATGAATGGTGTAATACTTTCTGACATCAGTAAGCCGACCTTTGCTTTATAGTATTGTGAAACATTATTAAATCTATTAGTATGCCCATTCTAACAATAATTATCGTCATTGTGGTTGCCGGAGTGATACTTTGGCTGATAAACAGCTATATTCCAATGCAAAGAACAATTAAAGGAATCCTCAATGCAGTTGTGATAATCATTCTTGTAATCTGGCTGCTGAAAGTATTTGGAGTTTTGGATGGTTTGCAGAACATAACAATTTAACACTACAGAACAGCCTCGCGTAACGCGGGAATTTTAACGCTACAGACCCGCCTGACGCGGGAATCGTAACCCAACAGACCCGCCTGACGCGGGAAATAACTAATAAAGAATAAAAATGATTAAAGCAAAAACATTATATGCCGCACTTTCAGTTATTGTTGCTGCAATATTACTTATGTTAGTCGGCGGTTGCGAAAAAGAGGCAGACCCTGACAGAGAGACGAGTTACACACTGGAGGTGCAGGATGAGTTAGGTGTTACAGGCACTGCCACTTTTATTGAAACAAGTAACACCGAATCAACCATTACATTACAGCTCTACGGTGCACCTGCAGGTATACATCCGGCTGCATTATACATGAATACAATTGCCGAAGGCGGTACGATTGTTATTGAACTGAATCCGGTTGAAGATTCCGGAACAAGTACTACCATCCTAAATACGTTAAGTTACGATCAGCTGATTGAATACGACGGTCATATTAAAATAGTAAAAAGCAGCAATGAACCCGGTGTTATTCTGGCTCAGGCTGATATCGGCGGCAATGTCATTACTGATACCAATGTCTCCTATACACTTGAAACCATGGATGCTTATGGCGTTTCAGGAACCGCGCTCTTTGAAAAAAGGAAAAACGGAAAAACGTTGGTAACCCTAAGCCTTGATGGAACTATTGAAGGTGAAGTATATCCTGCAACCATTAACCTGAGTTCAATTGCAACCATAGGCGGCGGACCGGTAACAAAAACACTGAACAGTGTGGATGGTACTACCGGCTACAGCTATACCAACATCAGGAATCTGGATGACGGGCAGAATATTACTTATGATAACTTTTTGGTTTACGATGGATACATCAACATTTATCAAACAACAGCAGAATTTGAAAATATAATAAGCCAGGGGAACATAGGTTCAAATATGAAATAAAGATTAAGAAAAAACTTGCTGCGCTAATCAGACCGGCGCTGCAATAACAGGAATAAGATCCTATGAGAAAAGTCGCAGTCACAAACAATCAGGAGAGATCCTCAAATAAAAAGAAATCCCTCTTACTAGAGGAACTATATGCCTCCGAGGAGCGTTATCGTCGCTTGTTTGAATCGGCAAAGGACGGGATTCTTATTCTCGATGCCGAAACCGGGAAGATAGTTGACGTAAATCCGTTCTTAATAGAATTACTTGGCTATTCGAAAAAAAATCTGATAGAAAAGTCAATCTGGGAAATAGGCGCCTTTAAAGATATTTATAAAAACAAGGCAAAATTTCTTGAATTGCAAAAAACTGAGTACGTCCGTTATGATGATTTACCTCTTGTAACTTCAAATGGCCGTAAAATCTATGTTGAGTTTGTCAGTAATGTATATCTGGCTAACAATATTAAAGTAATCCAATGCAATATCCGCGATATTACAGAGAACCGGCAGATAAAAAAACAGATTGAAGAAAGCGAAGAAAAGTTCAGGATCATCACCGAGAACTCCGCTGATGCAATTTTAATTACTGATAAAGAAGGTAAATACATATATGTCAATAGACAGGCTGTTGATCTATTGGGTTATCCTAAAGAAGAACTTCTGACCTTTACACTTGCCGATATATCGCCCAAAAACAAAATAGAAGAGTATTTGCAATTTTTTCAGCAACTGGTTGCAACGGGTAGCTACTATTCCGAGATAGAACTTGTGAGGAAAGACGGAAGCTATGTAGATACAGACCTGAATGCCGTCAGGCTCCCAAATGGGTGGGTTTACAGCAGTTGTCGTGATATTTCAAAACGAAAAACACTGGAAACAGATTTGATTAAAGAAAAAGAAAGAGCGGAAGAAAGCGACAGACTTAAATCTGCCTTTCTGGCCAACATGAGTCACGAAATAAGGACTCCCATGAATGGTATTCTGGGCTTTACTGAACTACTTAAAAACTTAAACCTTAAGGATGAAGAGCAACAGGAATTCATTCAGATTATCGAAAAAAGCGGTAACCGGATGCTCAGCATTCTGAACGATATCATCAGTATTTCTAGAATTGAATCATATCAGATTGAAGTTTCTGTTTCAGAAACAAATGTAAATGAACAGCTGGAGTACATCTATCATTTCTTCAAGCTGGAAGCAGAACATAAAAAACTACAATTCTCTTTTAATAAGACGTTACCAAAAATTAAGGCCTTTTTAAAGACAGACCGCGAAAAGGTTTATGCAGTACTCACTAACCTGGTTAAAAATGCCATTAAGTTTACAGAAACAGGCTCTATTGAATTAGGTGTTCTTAAGTATGACAGATTTTTCGAATTTTATGTAAAAGATAGCGGACCCGGAGTTCCGGAAGAACAGAAAGAGTTCATTTTTGAACGGTTCAGACAAGGCAGCGAAACATTAAACAGGAACTACGAGGGAGCTGGCCTGGGATTGTCTATATCAAAAGCATATATTGAAATGCTGGGCGGGAAAATCTGGGTAGAGAATAATACTGGCAGAAACGGTAATGCCAGAGGTGCCACATTCTATTTTACCATACCAATTCGTCCAAAGGAGTCTAACCAGATTACTCTGGACATTAAATCTGAAGAAATGACAAAAAATGAAGCCAGGAAACTGAATATCCTAATTGTTGAAAATGATAAAATGTCGGAAATACTTCTGATAAAAATGGTAGAGGGATTAACCAGAAATATAATAAAAGCAACAACCGGAGTTGAAGCAGTTGAAATTTGCCGGAAAAATCCTGACATCGATCTGATTCTTATGGATATAAATATGCCGGAAATGGATGGTTATGTAGCTACCCGGAAGATCCGGGAATTTAATAAGGAGGTGGTAATAATCGCACAAACTGCCTATGCATTAGCCGGTGACAGGGAGAAATCAATTGCAGCAGGATGTAACGACTATATCGCCAAACCAATAGACAGAGGTAATTTAAGAGTAATGGTATACAGCTATTTTTCCGAAGAAAATGAAACTACCAAATGGGCAAATGATGTAACTAATTATAAAAGTTATGTAACCGTTTAGGGGATAAATAGAAATACCTTTATTGATGTAATAATGTAATTGAAAATTAAAATTAGAAACCGTGAAAAAAACAGTATTTACCCTGGCGGCAACAGCATTTATAGCCGTAATTATTATAACAAGTTGTAATTCATCATCGCAGAAAATTGAAAATGCAGAGGACAACTTACAGAATGCAAAAGAGGCTGTTATAGACGCAAGAACCGATTTGAATCTGGCGGTTCTGGACTCAATCACTGAATTCCAGCAATTCAAACTGGAATCTCAAAATGAAATCATCGCCAATGAAAAAAGTATTGCAGGGTTAAAGTTAAGATTTGCAGATGCGAGCCAGGAGAATAAGATACTCTATGAGAAAAAGGTGGCTGAATTGGAAGAAAAAAACAGCGCCCTTAAAGTTAAACTGGCCGAATATCAGGAAGGAAATACAGATCAGTGGCAAATATTCAAATCAGAGTTTAATCGTGATATGGCTGACCTGAGAAAAGCATTATCCGATTTCACAACTAATAACAAAAAATAATGCGTAAAGAATTAAATGCTGAATTGGCATGAATCAGTATTTATCTACAGAAAAGCCTGTTATCATAAACTCAGGATATCGGTAAAAGTTCGTTCGTCAAAAAAATAGTGTTCATAAATAAATTATTAAAAACTAAGGCAATGGGAAATTTACTTTACATCATCGCAGTAATACTGATTATAGCATGGGCAGTAGGATTTATTGGGTACAGTGCAGGTGGGATTATACACGTTTTACTGGTAATTGCAGTGATTGCAATAGTAATAAGGCTTATCCAGGGAAGACGGATTTTATAAAAATCCAGGGAGCTTAAATCACATTTGGGGGGAATATAATATAATGTCCACGGGTTTTCACAGAATCCGTTGATTTGTGTGTGTGGCCAGGAAGGGGCCGCACACACCTTTCTGTGTATCACCGGGTGATGCACTCAATTTCCGGTGCGTACTTTCTACATGGTAATGCGCTTGAAGCATTAAAATGTTTATTTTAAAATGATGTATTTTAAACAAAACTTGTTTGTAAGTGTTTAAAGTAAACATTAATATCTGATCAATGAATTATCTGATTGTAGGAGGAACCTCCACCATAGGAAAAATCTTAATCAACTCTCTGGTCCGGCAAGAACATACCTGTTATGTTATTTCCAGGTCGGACCCAGAGCGGTCGCATCCTTCCGTTAAATCACTTAAGATGAATATTCTTGAAGAGGAAATTCCGGAAGATTATTTGCCACAGGTGCTTGACGGAATGGTATATTTGCCTGGGAACATCAACCTTAAACCCTTCCGGGCTCTTTCAGCAGAAGCCTTCAGAGAGGCCTATGAAATTAATTTTATAGGATCTGTGAAGAGCATACAGGCTGCTGAAAAATCGCTAAAAAGATCAGAAAATGCATCAATCGTCCTTTTCTCGACTGTGGCTGTTAAAACGGGAATGCCATTTCACTCAGCTATAGCATCGGCCAAGGGAGCGGTTGAAGGATTGGCACGTTCTCTTGCTGCCGAATTTGCGCCCAAAGTGCGGGTAAATACCATTGCATTATCTCTGACCGACACTAAAATGGCAAACCGCTTTTTGGACTCAGAAAGTAAAATGAAAGCAATGGAGGAGCGACATCCTATGAAACAAATTGGTGACCCCAATGATGTGTCGGTTCTGGTCGAATTTCTGCTGAGTAAAAATGCAAAGTGGATTACAGGAGAGACGATTCGGGCAGATGGAGGGATTGGTACCCTAAAAGTTTAAAAAAAATGAATCTCAGAGGAAAGACATTTGACAGGATCGACCTGACGGTGACAGGGTGGATGGCGAAGTATGGATTGTTCCTGCTTCGAATAAGTATATCGGTTATATTTATCTGGTTTGGGGTATTAAAATTTTTCCCGGGAGCAAGTCCGGCAGAGACACTCGCTTACCGAACCATTGAAGTACTTACATTCGGGTTGTTCGGTGAGCAGACAATTTTATACGGACTGGCAACCTGGGAGGTAGTGATCGGACTGGGGCTCCTGACAAATAAATTTATGCGTGAAATTCTTCTTCTCATGTACCTGCAGATGGCCGGAACGCTCACGCCTCTTTTTATTTTTCCGGCAGAGACATTTCATATTTTCCCCTATTCATTGACGCTCGAAGGGCAATATATCATCAAAAATTTGGTGGTAATCAGTGCCGGGATTGTATTGGGCGCAACGGTCCGGGGAGGAAAACTGGTTACCCCATAACCAGTTTTTCAAGGTATTGTTCTGCATGCTGCAAATGGGCGGTCTGTTTTTCGCCGGTCATTTTGTCAAAACTTCTTACCAACATGCTTAACCTCGGATTTTTAAAAAAGAAATCTCTGTGTGTATGCATAAACCGCCAGAACAGACCATCCCATACAGTCTGCCACTCTCCTTTTTTATAATTACTCATTTTCATCAGGTAATTGCTTCCGCTAATGTAGGGTTTTGTGGCCATGATTCCTCCGTCAGCAAATTGACTCATACCATAAACGTTGGGAACCATCACCCAATCATAGGCATCGATAAACAGTTCCATAAACCATCGGTACACCTCATCGGGATCAAATTCGCACAAAAGCATAAAGTTGCCTAATACCATTAATCGTTCAATATGATGACAATAACCTGTTTCCAAAACTTTTTTCAGGGTGTTGTCAACCGGCTCTATTCCTGTGGTACCATTCCAGAAGGAATCAGGAATTTTTCGCGTAAAACCCCAGTAATTTTTTGTTCTTTCCTCACCACCTTTTAATTCATATACTGCTCTGATAAATTCTCTCCAACCCACGATCTGCCTGATAAAACCTTCCAGAGAATTTAATGGGATTTCATGTGAGTCGGCATACTTCAGGGTTTTCTCTATAATAAGCTGAGGCGTTAATAAGCCAGCATTCAGCATGGGGCTTAAAACGCTGTGATGTAAAATAATTTCGTCTGAAACGATGGCATCTTCATATGCCCCGAATTCTGAAAACCGTGTTCTTAAAAAATCCTCTAACCATCTTTTGCTTTCGTTATGGGTGGCCGGATATATAAAATTATTATTCAGCCTTCCGTAGTTATCCGGAAAATGCTTTTTTGTGTAAGCAATGGCCTCTGCATAGAAAGCATTGGGTTTGGGAAAATCTACTTTGGGTGGCGTTTTTTCTTTGGGATATTTTAAGCGGTTTTCATCATCGTAGGTCCATTTCCCGCCTAAAGGCTTTTGCTGATTTCCCATTAATAAATTTCTGCTTTGCCGCTGATCTTTATAAAAATCCGTTTGAAACAGTCGCTTCTTACCGGAAAAGTATGACGTTATCTCTTTCGAAGAGTTAAGAAATAGCGAAGAAGGATTTTTATTGGCTTCCAGATTATACATCCTGCAAGCTTTGCTTATTCTTTGTTCAAGCCAGCAATCAGTTGTATCAATATATTCGAAGGTGTGAATATCCTGTAACTTCAGGGACGGTATAAGTTTTCTTATATCTGCTAATTCATTAAATGAATCGATATAAACTACCGTGATATTTTGTGATTGAAGATAGCCCTCATAAAACTTCATGCTGGCTCTGTGAAATGCAATTTTCTGTTTGTGAAAGTTGTATTGCCTGAAAAAAAGCTCTTCTTCGATCAGGTAAATGGTGTTGCATGTTGAAATAAGCGTGTTATGCTCAAACAGCTGATGAGGAAAAAGAATACCTGTATTACTCATAATTGATGTTTTTTCATCCGGCATTTGTCGCTGCAATATTTCACCTCATCCCAAACCTTTTCCCATTTCTTTCGCCAGAGAAAGGGTCGTTCGCATACCGGGCAGATCTTAGCCGGCAAATTTTGCTTAGACACTTTTTTCATTTCTCAGGCAATTTTGTTGTGGCTTGAAATGGTCTGGCAAAAGAGAGCCTTTCAATCAAAGTGGTTTCATAATAGGCATCTAAACCGGCACAGGCCAGGGTTTTGGCTTTTTCTAATGCTACGAATCCGTCTGCAGAAAGCAGGGTTTCATCTAATTCAATTTGTTGAATACTGCCAATAATCAGGATGGTCCCGTTAATGGCTATATCTATTTTTTGTTCCAGCTTCATTGCTACCTTAACATGTGCTTCGGCTACAAATGGCGCATCAAAATTTGTTAGATATTTTTCTGTAAATCCGCAGGCTTTGAACTCAGAAACCTCTTGTTCATATTTGGCTGAAGTTTGATGTGCCTTTTCAAAACAGGTTGCAGCCACATAATTGATCGTATAATTATTCGTTTCTAAAATATTATTCAGCGTATCTCTTCTTACAGTATCAGGGCGGCATATAAAACCCCACAATGGAGGGTCTGCCCCAATGTGAATAAGTGAATTAAAGATAGCAAGATTGCTCAAGCCATCTTTTGATCTGGTGCCGATGAGAAATGCCTGCTTTATTCCGGCCAGAGAATTAATCATGGTGGCACGGAAGCGGCCTTCATAGTTCTCCATCGTTTCTTTGTCAATTATCATAATCATTGTATTTAAGCGAAAGATCTTTATCTGCTTTTTTTCCAATACGGAAAAAAGGACGGGTAATAACCGGTAACATCTTCTGCAATCCGGCCTCCGGGTTCCCGGGTTCCCTGGTTCCGGCACAACCAATGTTTAGCGGATCTTCCTTGTGGTAAATATTTTTTAATTGGTACTGATTATCGCTTACTTATTTTATTTATTGAGATCGTCTATCGTCCACCATTCAACATCATCAATTCCACGAACAACCTGATAGGTATCAACTTTAATCCGGAAAAGGGTACATTCCCCTGACTGCAAAAAAGATAAAAGTTCAGGATGTCTCTCCAGATGTGCATTGAAAACCATGTTTTTCTCTATGGCCCCAATCTCTTCCGCACGACCAAACGCAGTTAAAACAAAGCTTTTATGCAGCCCCGACCTGTTAATATCAATACTTTCAACCAGGACAGCTACCTTGCCGTTGTGAACAAGGTTGTTGTATTTACGTGTATTCCGATAGGTAGCAAAGATCAGTTTCCGGAAGCCTTCCATCGGGGTAACCGCAATCAGGCTGGCATGGGGCTGGCCATCGGCTTCAGTAGCAAGAACAGCAAACCGGCTGATTTTAAATATATCCTCAATGTATGCTTTGATCGCTCTAAGGTCACTCATATCAGTATTAACTCAAGTTTCGCATTTAAAGTAATTTCTCTTTTTTGTTAATATGGCAATTTACTACTTTTATTGTAGCTTAACTTGCCGTCCACTTTATCGGGGTAGGTTTACTTAACACATTTTTTGTATCTTGGTTTTAAAATTGACGTATTACAAACAGGTATTTTCTTCTCTCAATGGTCCTGAGACCGGATTTATAACAACTAAAACCATCTGTTTTATTTCTAAAAACCTGGATAGTATGTCTGAAAAGAACAATAACATAAATCTTGGTCTGGATATTGGCTCGATTTCAATCAACACTGTGCTTATGGATGGTAATGCATCCATTATTGAAAGCCGCTACGACTTCAACCACGGTAAACCTTTTGAGAGACTGAGATCCATTCTCGAGGATATTGAGAAAAAATACGGCGGCGGGAAAATCGGCTACGTGGGGATCACCGGAACAGGAGGACAGTTGGCTGCCGACCTGATCGGCGGAGAATTTATTAATGAGATCATCGCTCAATCATCATCCGTCTCCAGACTTTATCCCGGGGCAAAAACGATCATTGAGATGGGTGGAGAAGATTCAAAGCTGATCTTCATGGAACACATCGATGCATCAACCTCCCGCTTGTCTGAATTTGAATTAAATACCCTGTGTGCCGCCGGTACCGGTTCCTTCCTCGACCAGCAGGCAAAAAGGATCGGGGTTTCCATAGAAAATGAGTTTGGAGAGCTGTCGCTTAAATCTGAAAATCCTCCGCGTATCGCAGGACGCTGCAGTGTTTTTGCAAAAAGTGATATGATCCACCTGCAACAGATCGCCACACCGATACACGATATCGTCGCCGGATTGTGCTTTGCAGTTGCCAGGAATTTCATCAGTTCACTGGGAAGGGGAAAGAAATTCGAGGTCCCGGTTATTTTCCAGGGCGGAGTGGCAGCCAATATCGGGATGGTCAGAGCCTTTAAGGAACTGCTGAAGGTTGAAGACAAGGACCTGATCATACCTGAATATTATGCATCAATGGGAGCCATAGGTGCCCTGTACGATATCTTCGATAATAAGACAGAAGTTCGTCCGTATAAGGGCACAGCTGATCTTATTGCCCATATAGAAGGAGAAAAATCGAAGGGAAAATCCTTTGAACCCCTGAAGGATCCGAAATCTGATATCAGGAAAGAGGTGTATAAAATACCTGATTCTGATGAGAAATATGAGGTTTACCTTGGTCTCGATGTCGGATCACTGAGCACGAACGTGGTTCTGATCGATAAGGAGAACCGCGTCATCGCAAGACGCTACCTGCCCACCGCAAGCAAACCGCTGGAGGCCATCAGGCTGGGGATGTCGGAGATAGCTGAAGAAATTGGCCACAGAGTCGTTGTGAAGGGCGCAGGAAGCACGGGGTCCGGCAGATACCTCACCGGGGATTTCATCGGGGCCGACCTGATAAAAAACGAGATCACTGCCCAGGCCACAGCAGCTATCGTCTTTGATCCCAAGGTGGATACTATCTTTGAAATTGGCGGACAAGATTCCAAGTACATCAGTATTGACAATGGTGTGGTAGTGGATTTTGAGATGAACAAAGTGTGTGCCGCCGGAACAGGGTCCTTCCTGGAAGAGCAGGCCGAGAAGCTGGAAATAAATATCGAGGAGGAATTCGGCAACCTGGCCCTCGGTGCCAAACGGCCGGCCGGACTGGGCGACAGGTGTACGGTATTCATGGAATCCGACCTGAACTCCTTCCAGCAGAAAGGAGTTGAAACAGATAACCTCGTCGGTGGACTGGCTTATTCGATCGTGCATAACTACATCCAGAAAGTAGTCAGGAAAAAAAGGATCGGCGACCATATCCTCTTCCAGGGGGGGGTCACAAATAACAAAGCCGTGGTTGCTGCCTTTCAACAGGTCACGGGCAAAAAGATCCACATACCCCCTCATTTCGATGTGACAGGGGCCATCGGTGCTGCCATGCTGGCAAGGGACCATGTCGTGGAATATAAGCTGAAGACCAGGTTTAAAGGTTTTGACATCAGCAAGATACCCTACAAGGTTGATAAATTCACCTGCAGGGAATGTTCCAACCAGTGCGAGATCCGCAGGGTCAGGATCGAAGGAGAAAACAAACCACTGTATTATGGCGGCAGGTGTGAAAAATACGAGGTAGAGGAGAGAAAAGGCAAGGGAGAAGGGATCCCGAACCTCTTCGACGAGCGCCTGGCCATGCTGATGGATGGCTACACGGAGCAGGAAGCCGACAAAGATAAGGTCACCATCGGTATTCCACGCGGATTGATGGTGTTCTATCAACAGTTCCCTTTCTGGCGTACCTTCTTTGAGGAACTTGGCTTTCGGGTGGTCGTGTCGGAGGAGACCAACAACCAGACCGTTAAGAAATCCAAGAACCTGATCGTCGCAGAAACATGCTTCCCCGTTGAAGTAATGCACGGTCATGTTTATGAGTTCCTGGAGAAGGGCGTGGACTATATCTTCACGCCATTCATGATCAATGCCAAGGGTAATGACGACAACCCCACCAATAATTGCAACTGTCCGTGGGTACAGGCATTCCCTTATATGGTAAAATCTTCCATGACAAAAGTACAGGAAGAAAAGCTCCTGATGCCGACACTCACTTTCAGGTACTTCGGGAAAGTAACCTCGCAGCAGTTGTATGATTACTTCGGAAAGAAATTCAGGATCACTAAGAAAAAGATAACTGCTGCCATGCTGCTGGCTGATGACAAACAGATCGCATTCGAGGACAGGGTTACGGCCCGCGGACGCGAAGTGCTGGCCAACCTGCCGGAAGATAAGGTGTATATGGGTAATTTCCGCTGCGGACCGGATTCCTTCCTCTCGCATTTCGTGCATGAAGAAATGGCCGGGAAGCCATTTATGGAGATCGAGGTGGATGAGCATAGCGCCGACGCCGGACATATTACAAGGTATGAGGCCTTCCTCGACAGCCTGAGAGGTTCAAGATTAGGAAAGAAGGAGCTGAAGAAGATCACTATTCCGCGGAAAACATCATCTGCGCCTATGAAGGACCGCGTCCTGTATTTCCCCTATATGAATGATGCCTCTTATGTTATCGCTGCAACGTGCAGGAGCTTTGGTATCAATTCCGAATCACTTCCGATGCAGACCGCGGAAGATGTTGAACTGGCCAGGAAATATACCTCCTCACGGGAGTGCTTCCCCATGATAGCAACAACCGGAAGTTTCCTGAAAAAACTCATGGAACCGGGTGTCGATCCGACCAGGGTCAGCTTCTTTATGCCCGACCATAACGGGCCTTGCCGCTTCGGTCAGTACAATAAATTCCAACGGGTGCTCTTCGACAGGCTGGGATTCGAGAAGGCAGAGATCATTTCTCCTTCCAATGACACCTCCTATGAAGATATTTCGGCAGGACATGGTACAAAATTCCGCTACAACAGCTGGAAAGGCTTTGTCGCCGTAGATCTCCTCAGGAAATTCAAACAGGAACACAGACCCTATGAACTGATACCCGGACTGACGGATAAAGTTTACCAGCGCGGGCTCGACGCCCTCGTAAAATGTGCCGAGAACGATGCGAAAGGCTATCCCGAAACCCTCGAAAAGATCGGAAGGTCATTCAGCGAGATCCCCCTGAAAAACGGTCAGCGCAAACCGATTATCTCCGTGATGGGAGAAGTGTTTATGAGAGATAATCCCTACTGCAGCGCCTTTATGGTCGACAGGCTGGAGAAGTATGGAGCCGAGACAGTGATAGCCGGATTTTCACAGTTCGTGGTATACTTCACAATACGATACCTGCGCGACAGCAAGTGGAAAGGCGATTACCG